>JAZLKN010000020.1:0-8224 GCA_045597605.1 Candidatus Cryptobacteroides sp.
GCCCCGATCAGGCGTGGCGTGGATACGGTGTGGAAAAAGTGGGATGCCAACACAGCCATCCTCAGCGGCGATGTGATGAGCATAGACAGCTACCGCCGCATCGCGCAGGTCAATCCCGCAGCCCTGCCGGAAGCTCTGAAACTCTTTTCGGCCACAGCCGCTGGAGTGTGTGACGGACAGCAGCTGGATATGGAATTCGAGAATCTTCCCAAGGTGGAAATGTCCCAGTATATCAGGATGATAGAGCTCAAAACCGCGGTCCTGATTGCCTGTGCGGCCAAAATGGGTGCGATCGTGGCAGGTGCGCCGCAGAGAGATTGTGATCTTCTGTACCGTTTCGGCTTCGATCTGGGTGTGGCTTTCCAGATTGCTGACGACTACCTTGACACCTTCGGTGATGTGAATACCTTCGGCAAGACAATAGGCGGTGATATCCTCAATGACAAGAAGACCTGGCTGCTGACAAAGGCGATGGAAAAGGACGAGACGGCAATGATGGCGGCCATTTCCCTGCCTGTAGGCACGCCTGAACTCAACGCCGCGCGAATTGCGAAGGTTACGGCACTGTACCGCGAACTGGACATAGACGAAGATGCCAAATACGAGATACTCCACTACCACGGCAAGGCGATGGAATATGCCTCCGGAATAGGCCTCTCGAGGGTCAAGACCGAAATGCTGGCACGATACGCCGACAAGCTGGTGGGACGTACGAAATAAAGTCAATTGCTCCAAAACAGGTTCTTATGGCTGACAAACTGGAAATAATGGCTCCCGCCGGCAATTTCGAATGCTTGAAGGCGGCGATACAGGCAGGTGCCGACAGCGTGTATTTCGGTGTCGAGAAGCTCAATATGCGCAGCCATTCCGCCAACAATTTCACTATGGCGGATCTTGAACAGGTCTGCGGGATATGCAGAGAAGCCGGTATAAAAAGCTACCTGACCCTCAACATAGCCCTGTACCAGGAGGATTTGGAAGCAATGAGGAGCACGCTGGACGCCGCAGCCAGGGCCGGAATAAGCGCAGTGATAGCCTCAGATATGGCTGCCATAATATATGCCAGGTCCATAGGCCTGGAAGTGCACATTTCCACCCAGCTCAGCATATCCAACGTAGAAGCGCTGAGGTTCTACGCCCAATGGGCCGACGTTATAGTGCTGGCCAGGGAACTCAACCTGGGTCAGGTGAAGGAAATACACGATGCCATAGAAAGGGAGGACATCTGCGGTCCTTCAGGAAACCGGGTGCGCATAGAGATGTTCGCTCACGGAGCCCTGTGCATGGCCATTTCCGGCAAATGCTACCTGTCCCTGCACGAATACGGGGCATCGGCCAACAGGGGTTCCTGCTACCAGATATGCAGGCGGGGCTACAGGGTGACAGACCTGGAGACCGGCAACGAACTGGAAATAGACAACAAGTACATAATGTCTCCCAAGGACCTGTGTACCATCGAGTTCATGGATAAAATCATCGCTGCGGGCGTAACGGTATTCAAGATAGAGGGACGGGCCCGCAGCGCGGAATACGTATGGCGCACGGTGGAGTGCTACCGCAAAGCCGCAGATGCGGTGACCGCCCGAACCTATTCCGCCGCAATGGGTACCGAACTTAAGGAAAGGCTCGCCGAAGTGTTCAACCGGGGTTTCTGGGACGGATACTATCAGGGTGCAAGGCTCGGGGAATGGAGCAATCTGTACGGGTCGCACGCCACGAAGACAAAAGCCAACTGCGGCCGGGTCACGAACTGGTTCAGCAAGCTCGGTGTTGCCGAAGTCCAGTTGGAAAGCAGTGACCTGAGCGTAGGCGACCAGGTGATGATAATAGGTCCCACATCAGGAGTAAACCAATTCTCCGTCAAGGAAATACGATATGAGCTGGAACCGGTGGAAACCGCCGTCAAAGGTTCGCTGATTTCCATTCCCGTTCCCCTGTCGAACGGGGAGGACTCATATCCCCGCAGGGGTGACAGGATTTACCTATGGAAGGACAGTGAAGGACGCTAGTGCGGTCTTCAGCTGGTTGTCCGTGCGAAGACGTATCTGAGGTCCGGCTTTCTGGAAATAATAGCGTACGGCTATCTCTTCCTCCAGTATGGACCTGAGTTGCTCGCGCGAGCGCATCAGCGCGGCCTTCTTGTCCATCTTCACCAATTTCTCCACTTCTGCGAGCTGGGCACTGACATCGTCGTATTCCCCGTCCTTCTTCAGCTGTTTCACCAGCAGATCCAGATAGGTCTCGCTTTCGCTGCGGTTGTCGAATGTCTGGTCCGCAGCCCATTGCACGAAGGCGTCATAGTCCTCGTCAGAAAGATGGAAATCCTCAACAGGAGCTATCGATTCGTGGGTCTTCACGAACTCCACGGGCCAGTTGTTCGTCAATCCTCCGAGCACGGCAGCATAGGTCACCCTATTATAGGAGTCGGATTCCACGACTACGTCGGGAGAGATGCCGCCACCGTCACGGACAATGCGTCCGGAGACCGTCTTGAATTCCCTGATGAGAGAATCCGGGATATTGCCGACACTGCCGTCCTCTGCCCTGTTGGAATAATCCTTGGCCTGCACGCAACGGCCGGACGGAGTGTAATATTTGGCTGTCGTCACCTTCAACTGCCCGTTGTATGCAATAGGCAATATCTTCTGGACCAGACCCTTGCCGAATGTCCTCTTGCCGGCGATTATACCACGGTCCAAATCCTGGACGGCACCCGACACTATCTCCGAAGCCGAAGCCGAGCCTGAGTCCACCATCACCATCAAAGGCAGTTCCGTATCCTCAGGCTCATCCTTTGTAACATAGCCTCTCTCCTGTTCAACAGCACCTCTGGTAGTTACCACCAGCGTACCTTTAGGTACGAAAATCCCGACTTCCCTGATGGCCTCCTCCATAGATCCTCCACCATTCCCGCGAAGGTCCAGCACCAGTTTCTTCATTCCCTGCTTCTTGAGCTGCGCGACAGCGGAACGTACCTCATCTGCCGTTCCGACAGTGAACCCCGTCTGGTAAATATACCCGGTGACTCCGTCTTCCAGCATCCCGAAATACTCCACATTCGGCAGGTGTATCTTCTCCCTGATTATCTTCACCTCACATATTTCCCCTGTACGGACCTTCTTGACCTGAAACGTCACGACAGTGCCCGGCTTGCCCTTCATCTTCGCGCTGGCCTCACCGACTTCCAGCCCGACCGGAGACTGGCCGTCTATGGAAAGTATCTCGTCCCCGCAGCGCAGACCGGCCCTCGCCGCCGGAGAATTCTCGTACGGTTCGTTGATTATCACGTTCATCTCCCTGGAAGGCTTGTAGATGATTGCTCCTATGCCTCCGTAACTGTTGGAAATCATCATCTCGAAATCGTCCTGGCCGGATTCGGGAACATATACGGTATAGGGGTCCAGAGTTTCCAGCATACTGGATATTCCGGCCTCATACATCCTGTCCACGGGTATGCTGTCCACGTAATATTTGGACAGATTGCCCATGACGGAGGTCTGTATTTCCATCCATTGCCCGAGCTTGAAACTCTGGGACTGACCCTGCAGAACCAGACAGAGGGCCAGCGAACATACTGAAAGAGCTATTCTGCGCATATAAAGTATCATAATTGGAACCTTTCTATCAAATTTCTGCCATCGGTTGCAAGGAAACGGA
Source organism: Candidatus Cryptobacteroides sp. (assembly GCA_045597605.1). Lineage (GTDB taxonomy): Bacteria > Bacteroidota > Bacteroidia > Bacteroidales > UBA932 > Cryptobacteroides. Next base: position 3,658 of record JAZLKN010000020.1, read on the forward strand.
ACATAGCCTCCATGGCCAGGGCGCGATGCGATATCCTGTTCTTCATCTCATCATCCAGCTCGGCCATGCATCTGCCCGGAGCGGAGTCGGCGATGAATACAGGGTCAAAACCGAAACCGGCATTCCCGCAGGGGCGGTCGGCAATCGTACCGGGACAGCTTTTCTGGAACTGGTAGCTCACGCCGTCGGCAATCAGAGTCATACAGCACACGAAGCTGCCGCGTCTGAGCTGCGGCGTGCAGGCGCCAAGAGCATCAAGCTCATTCAGCAGTTTCCCTATGCCCTTGGAAAAATCACGGTCGCAATAGCGTGCCGTGTATATGCCCGGACCCCCGCCGAGGGCTTCCACCTCCATTCCCGAATCATCCGCAATGCAGGGCCTGTGATACCTGTTCCATACATACTCGGCTTTCTGAAGGGAATTCTCTCGATACGAGGATCCCGTTTCGGGAATATCGACCTTGTCGGGCATAGGCAGCACCTTCACCGTCAGACCGTATTTCGGGCCTATAAGGTCGCATATCTGCTGGGCTTCGCGCAGCTTTCCGGTATTTCCTGTTGCAAAAATCAGTTCCATATTCTGCAAAGTTACTCAATTTTCTTAAATTTGCAGTGATATGGCAGCTTGCATCAGCGATGAAGGAGGCAGACAGAATCATAGTGTTGCACAGTACGGCATTTTCCGAGAAATCGCTGGTGATACACTGTCTGTCCCGGCAATACGGACGTCGTGGCTTCCTTGTCGGCAACGTATCCCGCTCCATGGCGTTTTTCCAGCCCCTGAACATACTGGACTGCGAAATTTCCAGCAATTCCAAATCTTCTCTTGCCAGAGCTTCCGGCTTTACGGGCGCACATCCTCTGGCGGGGATACGCTCATCGTACGGGAAGAACGCCATCTCGATGTTCATGGCCGAGGTCCTGTTCAGGGCCGTCAGGGAAGGTGTTGAGGAAAACGGGCTGTTCGAATGGATGGAAAGGGAGATACTGCTGCTGGATGCATTGGACGGGAATTACGCCAACTTCCACATACGTTTTCTGCTGGATTTTGCCGCCGCCTTGGGGTTCAGTCCTTCAATGGAGGCGCTTCTGCCCTTTTTGGAGAACAGCAGCGCGGCGGTCGGCAGATTCCTGTCCTGCGACACGGCCGATTCGATGCTGATTCCGCTCAGCGGCAGGGAGCGCAGCGAACTGTGCGCCAGGCTCCTGAAATATCTGGAATTCCATCTGGAAAGCGCTCTCAACATACGCAGCCTGGCAGTACTCCAGGAAATCCAGTGATATTTTTTCAATAATTGGAGTTTATTGAGTATTTTTGAGCATAAAAACCGAATAATATGAAAACTGTACTTGTATCAGGAGGAGCCGGATACATCGGGTCTCACGTGACGGTGGAACTGGTTCAGAGCGGTTACGACGTCGTGGTCGCGGACAATTTCTCAAATTGCGACAGAACCTGCTTCGAGGGCGTCGGCAAAATACTGGGCCGTACCCTGCCTCTGGAAGAAATCGACTTCTGCGATGCCCAGGCCGCAGACCGTCTCTTTACAAAATACAACATAGACGCCGTGATACACTTCGCCGCCTTCAAGGCGGTGGGAGAAAGTGTAGCCGACCCCCTGAAATACTACGGCAACAATCTGGAATCTTTCGTGAACGTGATAAATGCGGCCAGAAAGCACGGATGCGGCAACATACTGTTTTCATCTTCGGCCACCGTTTACGGCGAAACCGACAAACTCCCCGTGACGGAACAGTCCGGGAGGCAGCCTGCAACCTCGCCTTACGGCAACACCAAGCAGATATGCGAGGATATTCTCCGGGACTGTGTCAAAGCCTATGAAGGGCTCCACGGAATAGCGCTGCGCTACTTCAACCCCATAGGAGCGCATCCCACCGCGCTCATCGGCGAACTGCCGCGCGGTGTCCCCGCCAACCTTGTCCCCTACATCACGCAGACGGCGATAGGCAAACGCGAATGCCTCAGCATTTTCGGCAACGACTACCCCACACCCGACGGCACCTGTCTGAGGGATTACATCGACATCGTGGACCTTGCACGCGCACACGTTGCCGCAGTGACAAGGATGGTTGACGCAAAGATGAAAGAAGGGTACGAAATCTTCAACGTAGGCACCGGCAAGCCCGTGTCCGTAATGGAACTGGTCACCACTTTCGAGAAGGTCAACGGCCTCAAACTCAACTACAGGATTGCCCCCCGGCGCGCCGGCGACATCACCGCAATATGGGCAGACACCGACATGGCCAACAGGGAATTGGGATGGAAAGCCACCAGAACCCTGGAAGAAACTCTGGCGTCAGCCTGGGCCTGGGAAAAGAAACTGGCCGGAAAAGAGTAAGCGGCGTAAACGATGTTTGTTTTGGGGGAATTTAAGCCTCAAACTCCCCCGAAAAGACTGTTTGATGTAAAATCGGGGGAAAAATCAAGAAAATTCCCCCGCCAAACAAAGTCAACGGCTTCGGAAGAACGTAAGCGTGTCTATTTTGTAAAAGTCATCGAAACAGCGAAATTATAGGCTTTTACCGAAAAATCCGTGTGGCTCTGGAAAAATCCGGGCCGGTTGGACGACAACAGCGAGGTTAAATCGTGGCGACTATACGAAAAAAGACCTTGTCAACAAAAAAAACTTATATTTGCAAACGAGCGCACTTTGTGTATATGGAAGATAGAGTAAAATATTGGTCCGATTTCTTTAATAAGCGGTTTCATATACAAATTGCAATTTATCAAGGCTGATATTACTTATCATCGTAATGGCCATATGATGACAATACCGCTACATTGACAATTTCTTCTTTAATCTCATATATAAGTCGGTGCTTCTGAGAAATACGGCGAGACCACTGCCCTGAGCGGTCACCGCTTAATGCCTCCGGCCTACCGGTGCCGGTTTTTGGATGCTCTTGAAGTTCGCCAAGTAATTTGCCTGCCTTCTTGAATGCGGCAGGTTCCGATTTTTTCAATTTTGCAAGATCTTCAAGAGCCTGCGGTGCAAAAGTAAGAGTATACATCTAAATGCTCTCCAATAATGAGGCAAGCGCCTCCTTTCCGTTAACTGCAAGACCTTTACCGTCTGCAATATCTTTTCTTGCCTGATCCACACGGGCGAAAAACTCTTTCTTGCTGATAAGGCTATCATCCTCAGAGACAGGCACAATCTTAAAACTTCCGGCACGGGAAGTGAGAATAACGCTTTCCCCGTTGGCCGCAAGACCGAGGTATTTCCCCTGGTTTGATCTGAAATCTCGAATGCTTACTACTGTCATAGTTTTATATTTTTCGCAAATATAAAAAACACCAAAATGGTATCCAAATTATCGGAATGTAATTTTCAAACTTATTTGGCTAGAGGAATGCCCAAAAAACAAATCCGCATCGTAATCAGAGCACAACAGCATGCATCGACTGTAATGAAACGGAATGCCGAATAGATACTATCATCGCTTAACAGAGCTTTGATGATGGACATCAGCTGAGCTCCTATATGTTGGCTCTGGTATTCTTTGGCGACGGCAAAACGTCCTATTTTGACTGATGGGTAACTGCGGAATTTCTTCCCGCCCGGAAATGTGTCCTTGATTTTCTTCCACTGACTTCCGATAATCTCCAACCGCGTCACTTTTTTTTAACCACTGAGTATCCGCAAAGGATTTCAGAAATACATATTCTTATGGTCGGGAAATGTATAGGTAAAGGAAAATCGTTACCTTTGTCAGTGTATTATGAAAAAGCTTTTCATTATAACAGCCGTGATTGTTGCAAGCCTGTGCTCTTGCAACAAAGGGAGCAAACTCGTAATACTTGCTGCAGAAGAGGCCGAGTATAACAAATGCCGGGAGGTTTTTCCCGAGATAGAATGCATAAGGACCGGCGTTGGCGCAGGCAATGTCATCAAGGCCTGCTGCAATCTTCCCAAAGGTACCCGCATCATCAACATCGGCTATGCCGGCAGCAACAATCTCGAAATTGGCACAGTATCTCTGGTGAGCGATTCGTTCAGATACACTGACGGGAATTATAAGTTCGACGACCACGCCAACCCGCTTCACCTCTCGGACGAAGGGCTTCCGTGTTATACTGGAAACAGTTTTTTTACTGAATCGGACAGGACCGACCCCACGCTCTATGATATGGAGCTCAACTACATAGCATCCTTCTCACCCCATCTCGAAGTGGTTGCGGCTGTGAAAATCGTAAGCGACAACCTGAGTGTTGATGACTACCTGAACAATGCCAAACGAGAATCCGGAGTACTTACAAGCGACGAAGTCTGGGAGAATGTCAAACAAATAGTTGATAAAATTATCAAGCGATGAAACACAGACTGCATATTTTTGCATTTCTGACATTGGCGGTTCTGCTGCCCACAATGTCGTGGAGCCAAGATGAAACGTCCGACAGACCTTTACCGAAAGTCCACATAATAGCGACCGGAGGGACAATTGCCGGTACGAGCAATGATATAGGATACGATGCCGGAAAAGTCTCCATCGAGACCATTCTGCAGGCTGTACCGGAATTGACACGATACGCAGAATTGGACTA
>JAZLKN010000021.1:0-22630 GCA_045597605.1 Candidatus Cryptobacteroides sp.
GAACGGACCCTGCGCCCGGGGGCGCAATCGCTGAAGCACTTCTTGCCCGTCTCGGGTCCTCCGGGGTATATGGAGTGATAACCACGCATTATACCAATCTGAAAATGTATGCGTCCCGTCCCGAATCCCTGGTGGTAAACGGGGCCATGGCCTTTGACGGCCAGAAGATACAGCCTCTGTTCAAGTTGGAAATTGGTCTTCCCGGCAACTCTTTCGCCTTTGAAATGGCGAGGAAGATGGGCTTGCCCGAGGATGTGGTGAAGGACGCGGAGTCGAGGGCGGGCGACGGTTTCGTGGGTATGGAGCGCAATCTGCGTAAGATCGCCCGCAGCCGCAAGGTCCTGGACGAGAAACTGGAGCGGGTATCCAAGGCCGACAAGACTCTGGAGAGCATTACGGACAGGTATCAGAAAGAACTGACCGACATCAAACAGATTAAGAAACAGATAATCGAGGAGGCTCAGGCTCAGGCCAAGGCCATAGTGGAAGGTGCCAACAAGCAGGTGGAAAACACCATACGCACAATAAAGGAGTCTCAGGCCGAGAAACAGCAGACTGCTGAGGCACGCAAGGACCTGCAGAACTTCCTGGGAGGTCTTACCTCGGCTAAGGTTCAGCGCGACGAATATGTGGAGCGCAAGCTTGCCCAACTGGATGCCCGCAAAGCCCGCAACGAACAGAGGCGCCGTCAGAGGGACGAGAGAAACGAGGCCCGGCGAATAGACGAGGAGAGTGCAGAGCGCGCCCGTCAGGAGGCTTTCCGCAATGCGTCTGTTCAGGTGGGGGAGAAGGTCCGCATCAAGGACAACGGAATGGTGGGTGAAGTGTCCAAGGTCAGCGGTAAGAACCTGATAGTCCTCGTGGGCAATCTTAGCACCAAGGTTGCTGCAGGCAAGGTCGAGCGCATCACCTCCAACGAATACAAGACGGCTGTCAAGGAGGTGTCGAAGCCCGTGTACAGCTCCGTCGTGACCGATACTGCCATCAGGGAGCGCAAGCTGAATTTCCATCCCGAGATTGACCTCAGGGGAGAACGCCTCCAGGAAGCCCTGGAGAAGGTGATGCACTACATTGACGATGCAATAATGCTTGGAGTTCCCCAGGTCCGCATAATTCACGGCAAAGGTACCGGCGTGCTCCACGAAGAGATACAGAAATTCCTCCGCGCCACTCCCGGCGTCTCATCCGTCGCCGACGAACACATCCAGTACGGCGGCACAGGAGTTACCATCGTGAAATTCGAGTAGTGACAATGATATGAAAAACACTCTAACTTCACTTTTTCTGCTTCTTGCAACTTTTACAGGCAATGCCCGTGTCAATATTGACAAATACGTAAAAAGCAATCCTGACCTTCGTGGAGCATACGTGGGTGTGCTTGCGGTGACGGCTGACGGTGACACGCTGGCTTGTCACAATGCCGACGCTCTGTTCGTGCCGGCATCAAATATGAAGCTGGTGACAGTCGCTTCCGCCTTGAAATGTCTGGGAGCGGAATACAGATATGAGACAAAACTTGCTGTTTCGGGGGAAATCAAGGACGGCACGCTGTATGGCGATGTCTATATAGTCGGCAGCGGCGATCCCACCACGGCGTATCCTGACTCTCCGGACAGGCTTTTTGCTTCCTGGACAAAAATCATTGCGGATTCCGGTATAAGGAGAATAGAGGGAAAGGTTATAGGTGACGGCAGCAGTTTCAGAGGGATGAAGGAAAACCCCGACTGGCTGTTCGCCGACATCGGAACCTATTACGGCACGGGAGTTACGGGACTTCAGTTTGCCGGCAATACACTGAATTTCAACGTTATCCCCGGTTCGAGCCCCGGCTCTCCCCTTGAAATAACACAGGTTTTCCCATTTACCCCGTGGATGGATATCGTCTATGACTGCACGACGGGGAAAAAGGGGACAGGTGACCAGTTGTATCTCTATACGACTGATTTCTCGCGGAAGGCAATCCTTCGTGGTACTTTCGCTGCCGGGAAGAAGCCCAAGACAGTCCGCTGCAGCAACAAATATCCTGAACTTACCTGTGCGAAGGAATTTTATGATTTTCTTTCAAAATCAGGCTTGCCCGCTGAAGGCTATGATCAGGGCAAGGCCCCTGCAGATGCTTCCATACTTGGCGCGACCTTCTCATCACCTCTGAAAGACATAGTGGTTCCGCTTATGCGGGATAGCGACAATTTTCTCGCGGAAACAATCTTCCGCACCCTTGGAAAGGAACGTTTCGACGATGACCGATACGCTTCTTCGGTAAAGGCCGAGACAATGATTCTCGAGTCAGCCGGTGTCACGGGCCTGAATGATATCGTGATAGATGACGGAAGTGGACTTTCCCCGAACAACCTCGTCTCTCCGGCATTCCTTTGCAGAGTCCTGCGCATTATGCTTGACGGGGACTCTGACGGGGCATTCCTGAACAGTCTGCCCGTTGCCGGAGTCAATGGGACGGTGGCTTCGTTTCTTTCCGGCCTGCCTGATGAGGTGCGCCACCGCGTCCATCTGAAAAGCGGATCACACACAGGAGTCAGGACATATAGCGGCTACTACTTCCCGAAGGACGGCGCACCGGTCATATTCTCGGTTATGATAAACCACGGGAAAGCCTCCGGACAGAAGCTTTCTTCGGCGGCCGGTGAAATCATATCTTCACTTATCACTCGTACAGACGGATGAGTTCGTGTGCAAAAGTGCCTATGCCACTTCGGGAACAATATCCCATGTTAAAACGTTCCCGAAGTGGCATAGGTACTTTTGCATACTAGCTGAGGCCGACTATCTCTCCGTCCACCAGGTCTATCTTCTCGGCCTGGGGAACACGCGGAAGGCCGGGCATACGTATAATCTCGCCGGCGATGGCAACAACCATCTCGCTGCCGGTATTGAGGACTATGTCGTTGATTTCAAAGGTGAAATCCTTGGGAGCCCCATAGCCCTTGGGATCCTGGCTGAAAGAATATTGCGTCTTGGCTATGCACACGGGGAAGGTTGACAGACCGAGGCTGTCGGCAAGGCGGAGCTTCGAAAGGGCCTTCGAGCTGAAAACCACAGTCCCTGCGCCGTATATCTTTGTGGCAACGGCAACAATCTTGTCCTTCAGGGACATATCGTCGGTGTAGGTATATTTCATCTCTCCGCTGGGGTTCTCCGCTATTGCTTTCACAACGGCGCCGGCGAACTCCACGGCACCTTCCCCGCCCTTTGCCCAGGCGTCATTGAGCGCGAAGCCCACACCCATCTCGGCGCAATGCCTGCGCACTATCTCTATCTCCTCATCAGTGTCCGAAGAGAACTTGTTGAAGCATACGAAAACGCTCTGCCCGAAGCCCTGCAGGTTGCGTATGTGCCTGTCCATATTGGCAAAGCCCCTGACAACGCCTTCCGGGTTGGGAAGCTTGATGTCGGTCTCGGGAACACCGCCGTGCATCTTAAGACCGTTCAGGGTGGCTACAAGCACCGTCAGGTCAGGCTTCAGGCCTGCCTTGCGGCACTTTATGTCCAGGAATTTCTCTGCGCCGAGATCTGCACCGAAGCCAGCTTCCGTGATTACGTAATCGGCGTAGGTCATAGCCGTCTTGGTGGCGATTATGGTGTTGCAGCCGTGGGCTATGTTCGCAAACGGGCCGCCGTGGACGAAGGCCGGCGTACCCTCCGTCGTCTGCACGAGATTAGGCTTTATGGCATCCTGCAGCAGCACCGTTATGGCACCGGCAACGCCTAGGTCCTTTACGGTGAAAGGCTTGTCGTCATAGGTATAGCCGAGGAGGATATTCTCTATACGCCTGCGAAGGTCGCTGACATCCGTGGCAAGGCACAGTATGGCCATTATCTCGGATGCGGGAGTGATGTCGAAACCGCTCTCGGCCACAACGCCGTTCGTGCGGGGACCAAGGCCCGTAACTATGCTGCGAAGAGACCTGTCGTTGACATCCAGGGTGCGTTTCCAGAGCACCTCCTTCAGGGCGAAACCGTCCTTCTGATGCTGGTAGATATAGTTGTCAAGCAATGCCGATATCGTATTGTGAGCCGATGTGACAGCGTGGAAATCGCCGGTAAAATGCAGGTTTATCTTGTCCATGGGAAGCACCTGGGCGTAACCGCCGCCAGCCGCTCCGCCCTTCATTCCGAATACGGGGCCCAGCGAAGGTTCGCGCAATGCCACTATGCATTTCTTCCCGATTTTAGCCATACCGAGAGCCAGGCCCACGGAAACCGTAGTCTTGCCTATTCCGGCCTTCGTCGCAGTGATGGAGGTGACAAGAATCAGCTTCGATTTCTTTACCTTTTCCTCATCTATGAGAGTCGAGGGAACCTTAGCCATATAATGGCCATACTGTTCCACATCCTCATTCCCTATTCCCAGTTCAGCTGCTATCTCAGTGATTTTGCGCATTTTCGCGCTGCGTGCGATTTCGATATCGGATTTCATATTTTCTTTTGGTGATTTATCACTGCGAAATTAGCATTTTTTTTTATATTTTTGCAGTTTATAGCGACATTATCGATGATACCCAGACAAACAGTGGAACAAATTCTGGACGCCGCCAAAATCGAGGACGTAATCGGCGATTTCGTGACGCTCAAGCGCCGCGGTGCCAACCTCATCGCGTGCTGCCCGTTCCACAACGAGAAGACGCCCTCGTTCTACGTCTCTCCGAGCAAGGGGATCTTCAAATGTTTCGGCTGCGGCAAGAGCGGCACGGCTGTAGGCTTCGTGATGGAGCATGAGAACCTAAGCTACAGCGAAGCTCTGAAACATCTTGCGAAAAGATACGGCATACAGGTAGTGGAGAAGGAAGAGACTGCGGAGGATATCGCGGCACGTCAGAGGGGAGAATCCCTGATGCTGGTATCCGAATTCGCCCAGAAGTTCTTCGCCGGGCAGCTGGAAACGGAGGAAGGCAGGATAGGACGCGACTATTTCCGCTCGCGCGGGCTGGAAGATGAGACGATAAGGGAATTCGGGCTGGGTTGGGCCCCTGCGGGAAGGGACAGTCTTCAGAAGGCGGCGCGCGCCGCCGGGTTCAAGGAGGAATATCTGGTGGATACCGGGCTCTGCTTCCGTACGGACGACGGCAAGGTCCTGGACCGTTTCTATGACAGGGTCGCCTTCCCCATCCACAATATATCCGGCCGCGTGATTGCGTTCGGCTGCAGGACGTTGAAGAATGACAAGACCGTGGCGAAGTACGTCAATTCGCCTGAGACTGACATATATCAGAAGCGCACCACGCTGTACGGAATGTACCAGGCCAAGGGCGAAGTCCACAGGCAGGACAAATTCATATTGGTGGAGGGGTATCTGGACGTGATATCGATGCACCAGTTGGGCATAAGGAACGTGGCGGCCTCGTCGGGGACATCCCTGACTATGGAGCAGGTAAGGCTCATAAAGCGCTTCACCGACAACGTCACCATAATATATGACGGCGACAGCGCCGGGATACACGCCGCCCTGCGCGGGATAGGTCTGGTGCTGGAAGGGGGCCTCAACGTCAGGATAGTGCTTCTTCCCGACGGTGACGACCCCGACTCTTTCGCACGCAAACACACCCTGCAGGAAGTGCAGGACTTCATAAGGGACAACGAGCAGGATTTCATAGGTTTCAAGACCAGGATGCTGCTGGATGACGCCGGACGGGATCCCATCAAGCGGGCCGGTCTTATCAACGACATAGCCGACACGATAGCCCTCATCCCGGACCCCATCAAGCGCGGAGTCTATGTCCCCTTTGCCGCAGGCGAGCTCAACATAGACGAACAGCTGCTGTACGACAGGATAAAGAAGACGCGTGAGCGCATGCTGGAGGAAAAGCGCCGCGAAAAGGAGAGGACGGAATCCGCCGCTCCGATGAGCGAAGCCGCACCTTTCCCCGATGAGGCTCCCGCTGAAACCACGGATGCCTATGTCGGTGTGCCTTTGGCCGAAGATCCGTTGATAAACGACAGGAACCTGGAGCCCTGCGAGGCCGAACTGCTGGGGTTCATACTGAGGAACGGCAGGACAAAACTGATGTTTGATCCGGACGACGAACTGTACGACGCCGACAATGTCCTTACCGTGGCCCAGCTCATAGACGCCGCCCTCTACGAAGACGGCATAGAATTCTCGAACACCGCCTACGCGCGCACCTATGAGAAGTATTTCGAGCTGTACAACCAGGAGTTGAGCCAGGACAAGATATCCGTGCGTCTGCTGTCGGACACGGACAGCGTGATACGGGAGGTGGCAAGAAGGCTGATTCAGGAGAAGCACCAGATTACCGTGCAGAAATTCGAGAAATCCCTTACGAACGAGAACACCGTTCTGACGATGTTCGTCCCCAAGGCCCTGTACGCCTACAACAAAGCCCGGCTGGACAAGGAACTGAAGGATCTGACGCGCGCGCTTGCGACACTGGACCCGGAAGACAGCCGCGCCGCGGACCTGATGACGGCCATAATGGAGAAAAACAAACTGAAAAATATACTTACAACCAAGTTAGGAAGAGTATGAGCGACAAGAAATTTTCAAGAACACTGGTGACCTGCGCGTTGCCGTATGCGAACGGACCCGTCCACATCGGACATCTGGCCGGAGTTTATGTCCCGGCTGACATATATGTACGCTATCTCAGGATGCGCGGGGAAGACGTGCTGTACATCTGCGGAAGCGACGAGCACGGAGTTCCCATCACCATAAAGGCAAGAAGGGAAGGCTGCACGCCCCAGGATATAGTTGACCGTTACCACAGGATAATCAAGGACTCGTTCACGGGGCTGGGAATCAACTTCGACATCTATTCGCGCACTTCGTCCAAGGTGCACGAAAAGAACGCATCCGACTTCTTCCGCCGCCTGTACGACAAGGACGATTTCATTGTGAAGGAATCCGAACAGTACTACGACCCGGAGGCCGACGAATTCCTGGCGGACAGATACATCACCGGCACCTGTCCAAAATGCGGGGCCGAAGGAGCCTATGGCGACCAGTGCGAGAAATGCGGCAGCACGCTGAGCCCTGAAGAGCTCATAGACCCCCATTCCACCTTGAGCGGAGCAACCCCCGTCAAGAAAAAGACCTCCCACTGGTATCTTCCTCTGGAGAAATACGAACCCTGGCTGCGCGAGTGGATACTTGAAAACCACAAGGAGTGGAGGACCAACGTTTACGGCCAGTGCAAGAGCTGGCTGGACGGCGGACTGCTGCCCCGCGCCGTTACACGCGACCTCAAATGGGGTGTCCCGGTGCCGGTCGAAGGTGCAGAAGGCAAGGTACTGTACGTATGGTTCGACGCCCCCATAGGCTACATAAGCAACACCATCGAGCTTCTGCCCGACAGCTGGGAGAAATGGTGGAAGGAGGATGACACCCGTCTGGTACATTTCATAGGAAAGGACAATATCGTGTTTCACTGCATAGTTTTCCCCTCGATGCTCAAGGCCGACGGCAGCTACATCCTGCCCGACAACGTTCCTTCGAACGAGTTCCTCAACCTGGAAGGCGACAAGATAAGCACCTCCCGCGGATGGGCCGTATGGGCTCACGAATACCTGAAAGATTTTCCTGGCCAGCAGGACGTACTGCGTTACGTTCTGTGCGCAAACGCCCCCGAAGCCAAGGACAACGACTTCAGCTGGAAGGATTTCCAGGCTCGCAACAACAACGAGCTCGTGGCCATCTTCGGCAACTTCGTGAACAGGGCCGTGGTCCTCACACACAAGTATTTCGACGGCAAGGTTCCCGCATACACCAAGCCGGAGCCCGTGGACGCCGAGGCCCTCGGCCAGATACCTCAGTTGAAGGACAGCATACAGAAATCCCTTGAGGCGTTCAGGTTCCGCGAGGCCCTGGCGACTGCGATGAACATAGCCCGCATAGGCAACAAATATCTCACGGACACAGAGCCCTGGGCCGTGGCAAAGACCGATATGGAGCGCACCGGCAGCATACTGTACGTAGCCCTTCAGATCTGCGCCGACCTTGCGATAGCCTTCGAGCCCTTCCTGCCCTTCAGCTGCGGAAAACTGCGTGGCATCCTGGACGTCTGCATATGCGCGGGCACCGACCATCGCGCCGGAGAGGCCGTCACGGAGAATACTTACAAAGAGGGTGAATGCGCCGCCCTCCATACCGCTCCGGCAGGAACGTCCGAATGCCCGGGAGCCGGAAAGCGCGTATGCCTCGGTTGGGACAAACTCGGCGAAAAGGACATCATCCCCACAGGGCATCAGTTGAATAAGGCCGAATTGCTTTTCGGCAAGATAGAGGACAGCGTAATAAACGAGCAGATTGCCCGTCTGGAGGCCATCAAGGCCGAGCGAGAGGCAGCCGAGAAGGCCAAGCTCGCAAAAGTAGTGGCTCCTCAGAAAGAGGAGGTGAGCTTCGATGATTTCGGCAGGATGGACATACGCACGGCAACCGTCCTCGAAGCCGTGAAGGTGCCCAAAACCGACAAACTTCTGAAACTCACCATAGACACAGGCATCGACACCAGAACCATAGTCTCAGGCATAGCCGAATACTACACCCCCGAACAGATGGTGGGCAAGCAGATATGCATTCTCGCGAATCTCGCTCCCAGGACCATAAAAGGCATAGAAAGCCGCGGAATGATTCTTATGGCCCGTCAGGGTGACGGCAAAATGCGCTTCATCACCCCTCAGGAAGTTCTGACAAACGGCGCGGAGATAGGATAACCGCCACAATGTTGCGCGGACGCAAGACGCTCAGCCAAAGAGCCCTTGCACTTCGGGAACAATATCCCATGACAAAACGTTCCCGAAGTGCAGGGGTTCTTCTTTTGTCGGTTCATACATTCAGACGATGGACCCGTGTGCAAAAGTACCTGCTCAGAATTTTATAATAGTTTCATAGTTTTCCACTCATTCCCCAGGCTTGCCGATGCCGTGGCCGTAGGAGTCTGGCTCTTTGAATTCTCAACTATTGACTTGCGCCCCACCTGCGTTGTCACATATTCCGATATTTCTCCGAGAGTTGCCCGGCCCTTGGTATCCTGAAGTATTTTCAGAAGGAAGTATGTGAACATACCGTGACCTTTCTCGTAATAGGGATATGCGGTCTCATCACCAGTAGCGGCCGAAAGAACAACCATATTACCTTTTGGAGCTGCGGGTTTGGCCTTAATAGCCACTCCTCTGGCTGAAGCCATCATTTCGCCGTTTCTCTGTGCACCGGAGAAGCAGGCATCAAGAAAAACTACCGAAGATTTGGAGTTTGATTCACCCAATGCGGCGTATAGGTCGCTCAATTTATAACCGGTGGAAGGATTGGATCCCATCCCGTCAACCGGCAGCAGATATGCATCTTTCGAGCTTTCATCCGGAATACCGTGACCGGCATAATAGAACATAAGTTTCGCATCTCCGCCATACATCTTTGAAATATTAGTCAGCCAGTCAATCTCCGCCTTCATATCAAGGAACGTTGCATCCGTGCAGATGCGGATGTTTTTCTCAGGAATCCCAAGCGTCTGTTTGCAATACTCACAAAATGTTTTACCGTCATTTGCAGCATATTCCACCGCCTTCTCACGACGGTAGTTCTCGTTTGCAATGATTACGGCAAAAGTATTTTCCGCGATGCTCGATGTTGTCGGGATATTCGTATCGACATCCGATTTGGCAAGTGCCGTTTCACTTCTGGAGCCTATCACCTGTTTACCGGCAGAAGAAGATTTGGTATCAAGATCGAAATCAACGTTTTCAAATGCGTAATCGATATCAACGGATGAAAATTGGAGCGAGGCTGTGTTTCTGTAGGAGTATGTCTTGTCCCCGTTCGTGAAATGCATCTCGGCCAGCCCGATACCATCCCCGTCGATACGAAAAACGTTTTCGCGGGTATAAGAATCGAAATTATTTGAAAAATACTCGGCTTCGTCGATAGGTACCGGAACAAGCATATTGCCGAATTTGGAGTCATTTAAGAGAAAGACCTCGTTGTCCGCATCATAATCGCAAACTTTCACTGTAGTTGAAATCGTCTTGCCCCGCTCTGCAATATATTGATCAGCTGCCTCTGCGACAAGCTTGTCAATCATTTTCTTCCTGTTCTCATCCGTGACCCTTGCTTTCCACACATCTGTCTTTTCGAATTTTCCTTTAAGCTGCCACTCATTCACTTTCGTTTCGACATATTGCTTTGTGAAACCTTTGAATGATGCCCTTACCTCAGCTCTACTAACGTACCATTCATTATCCTTATTGATATAACCGGAAGACAGCCCGTTGTTGACAGATGCCAAACCGTTTTCAAACGGCTCGGCCTTGGCAAATTTGAAGGGAATCACCAAATCTCCGTTATCGTTGATATAGCCCCACTTGTTCATAATCATTACAGGAGCAAGACCTTCGGAAAAGTCAAGTGCATTTTCATATTTGAAGGGGATAGCCATCTCCCCGTCTTTTTTAATATATCCCCATTTGCCCAGGAGTTTCACGCAGGCAAGCCCTTCTGAAAATGAGCCCGCACTCTCGAAACGAGGTTCTATTACCCAATCCCCAAGCTGTTTATAGCCCCATTTCGCCCCTTCTTTCGTTGGGACATAATCCAATGTGCCGTATTCGGTTTGGTTATTTTTGGTTGTTTCACCATTCTTTATTTGTACGGAATTCGAAGCCTCGGCAATCCTTGTGTCTGAGAAAGGAACATTGCATACTATCTCCGCACAAGAACGGTAAAGTCTTTTGTCCAATGGATAGTCCTTCTGAACAGTAGGTATTATTTTCCCGATTTCAGCCACAAGATATACTGATTCACCTTCACCTAAAGTGACACTCAACGGTTCAAGATTCATGAGCCCATGCTTGAATTCCAAAAACACCTTCCCCGCCGGCACTGCAATCCTGACATTCTTTCCATTGGGAAGGGAATATGCCCGACGGCCATTGATATCAATTTGTACAGGTAGCGCACATCCGGCGAAGTTTCCCGGCCTTCTTATATACACATAAGCCTCATCAGCATACGACGCTACGATGCCGAAGAACAAAAGGTAAAAAACGGTGAATATTTTTTTCATACTATTAAAAGTCAGAAGCTAACTCTAAAGGAAAGTCCGGCCACCATATTTTGATTTGATGCAAGAACGGGAGAGGTTACATCGATATATGGTGCAACATCAAACTTATAGGCTACACTATTCCTCAGGTCTCTATAGTATAGGTTCATTATCTTTGCAGCCTTTGAGGCCGAGCACGCAGACCAGACACCCATTCCGGCCCAGACGAGCAAAATGGGTGCACCAATTTCGGGATATCCAGAAATAATATTGGTCATTCCAAAACTTAAACTATAAGCACTGACTACCGACTGCAGAATTCCCCATCCGACCTGACATCCTGTAATATATTGGCCAAGTCCAGGAATGAAGAAGGAACCAATTCCGATTCCAACAGGAGAAAACTTATCACCCGGTTCACGTCCGATATAATCTCTTGCAGAATAATATTTTTTAAGGTCTCGGTACATAGTGCCCTGCACAGGGATGTTTTTCAATTGTCCTTGACTTGTCAGTTGTTTATTCTCCTGTCCTTGAACTGAAGAATTCGCTTTCCTCGCTGATTTCTTAAATGGCTTGTCCAAGGAAATCTCACCTTCTCGGAATAAGAATACCGAACCGTCTTCCGTGGTTAACTTGTATCCGCCATCGGCCTGTTTTTCTACATAAGCATTGAACGTGGTGCCGTCCTGAAGAAACACCTTCGTCAATTTAGACGGATCTTGGGCATGCAACGAGACGCATGCCGCAAGAAGAAAGATTGAAAAAAAGAGTTTTGCCTTCATATGCATAGAATACTATGTTTGTCCGGCAACTGCCCCAATCCGAACGGATACAAAAAAGACGTGGGAGTTTACGTCAAGTAACGTCTTCGTATGTTATTTGCCCACCCAACCCTGCAACCAGCTCCCAAAGCAAATCCTTATTGGATGATTCTTGAAAAGAGCGAATGCCGGGCTAGCTAAGCAAGAGCAAATTTATGAATATTTTTTCATTCTGCAACTGTTTGCTGTTCCGTTCCTTGTGAAATCCCCGGCAATCGTTATGGCTGCATATCCTTTGTAAAGGAATTTTTCGTAAGTTTGCATAGAAGAATCAGGATAGTATGATCAAAGTTGCGATAGTCGGTTACGGCAATATAGGAAAATTTGCCCTGGAAGCTGTGGAAGCGGCTCCGGATATGGAGTGCGTCGGCATTGTGAGCAGGAACCCCGAAGCGTTGGCGGCCAGGACGGACCTCAGCTACAGAATTGTTCCCGACATAAGGGACCTCGGCAAGGTGGATGTCGCAATTCTTGCAACGCCTTCCAGAAAGGTGGAGGAGAACGCCGTCAAATACCTGTCGATGGGCATCAACACCGTGGACAGTTTCGACATACACGGAGAGATATGCGAATTGCGCGACAATCTAGCGCAGGTTGCCGCAAAGAACGGTGCAGTCGGAATTATCTCCGCCGGATGGGATCCGGGCAGCGATTCGGTCGTACGCACCCTTCTGCTAGCACTTGCCCCGGAAGGCGTGACCTACACCAACTTCGGTCCCGGCAGATCCATGGGCCATTCCGTGGCCGCTAAAGCCATTTCCGGGGTACGTGAAGCCCTGAGCATGACCATACCCGAAGGAAAAGGCGTGCACAGCCGCAGGGTATATATAGAACTCGAAGAAGGGGCCGATTTCGAAACGGTTGCCGCGGCAATCAAGGCCGACCCATATTTCGCATCGGACGTCACCACTATCGAGGCCGTTCCAAGTGTGGAAGCCATCAACAGCCTGATGCACGGTGTGGATCTCGTGCGCAACGGTGTGTCCGGGAAAACGCCGGGACAGGACCTCGAATTCAAGATGCGCATCAACAATCCCGCCCTAACCGGCCAGGTTCTCGTCTGTGCGGCAAGAGCCTCGATGCGACAGAAGTCCGGATGCTACACTTTGATAGAAATACCCGTCATCGACCTGCTGCCCGGTGACAGAGACCAACTGATTCGAGAGCTGGTATGATAAAGAAATCCTACAACAAGAATCTTCACAAGTTGAACACCTTCGGAATGAGGGTGCGCGCGAACCTCTACATTGAATACGATTCCGTAGAAGACCTGACGGCCATCCAATGGGACAAACTGCCGCAGCCGGTGCTGAACATTGGAGAAGGCTCCAACTTGCTGTTTACCAAGGATTTTCCCGGCACGATACTGCATTCCGGGATAAAGGGAATAGAAGTGCTCGAGGAACGCAGCGGACAGGACGACCTGTTCGTTAGAGCCGGAGCCGGCGTCATAATGGACGACTTCTGCGATTGGGCCGCCCGCAAGGAAGTATGGGGACCGGAAAACCTTTCCGCCATTCCCGGCACGGTCGGAGCAGCCCCGGTGCAGAACATAGGAGCATACGGAGTGGAGGCCGCCGACATCATAGACAGTGTCGAATGCTTCGAAATGGCGACGGGCAAGATTGTGACATTCTCCGCCGCACAGTGCGAATTCGGCTACAGGGATTCCTTCTTCAAGCACAACAGGGGTCGCTACATTGTGACGCACGTGACCTTCCATCTGTACGGAGATTTCCGCCCCGTACTGGAATACGGCAAGCTGAAAGAGGAGGTTGAGCGCAACGCCGAGATATACAGGGCCGATACCGACCCTTACAAGCCCATATACCAAACACGTTTCGTACCTCCTATGCCCGTAAGCCCGATGCTCGTACGTGAAACGGTGAAGATAATACGCGAAAACAAGCTTCCCTCCCCTTCCAGGAAGGGCAGCGCGGGCAGTTTCTTCAAGAACCCCGTTGTCGATGCAGCCGTCTTCCATTCCGTGGAGAATACTGCAGCGGGATTGAAAGGCGAAAAGGTATCCGTGCCCCACTATGACCTTCCCGACGGCAGCGTCAAGATTCCCGCAGCCTGGCTGATAGAGTTCTGTGGCTTCAAGGGCAGAACCTGCGGAGGAGCGGCCGTATGGGGAAAGCAGCCTCTGGTCATAGTCAATGACACGGGCAGGGCAACACCCAGGGACGTAGTGGCCCTGGAAAACACCATAATCGATAAAATACGCGACACTTTCGGAATAGAACTTTCTCCGGAAGTGGATCACATCTAAAACCATCAGGAATATGAGTTCATTTGTTGTAGAAGGCGGACATAAACTGTCCGGAACCATCGTCCCTCAGGGGGCCAAGAACGAAGCCCTTCAGGTCATCAGCGCAGTGCTGCTGACTGACGAAGAGGTAATCATAGACAATGTTCCCGGCATACTTGACGTAACCAATCTGATTCTGCTGTTGGAAGGTATGGGAGTAAGCGTGAAGCAGCTTGCGAAAGGCAAGTATTCCTTCAAGGCCGACCACATCAACATCAATTATATCCATACACCGGAATTCATCAACAAATGCGCCTCGCTTCGCGGCTCCATGATGGTTGTCGGGCCCCTTCTGGCCCGTTTCGGAGAGGTTTTCCTGGCCAAACCCGGTGGAGACAAGATAGGCAGGCGCCGCGTGGACACGCATATACTCGGTCTGGTGAAACTCGGCGCCACATACGAACTTGACACCGAGAGGAAGGCGTTCCACCTTTCCGCCCCGGCCAACGGACTCAAAGGCACATACATGCTTCTGGACGAAGCGTCCGTCACAGGTACGGCAAACGTCATAATGGCCAGCACACTGGCCAAGGGCACCACGACCATATACAATGCGGCCTGCGAGCCCTACATCCAGCAACTCTGCAGGATGCTGGTGTCTATGGGAGCCAGCATAGAAGGTATAGGCTCCAACCTCCTTACCGTCCACGGTGTGGAAAAGTTGCACGGGACCTCACACAGGACGCTTCCGGATATGATCGAGGTAGGCTCATTCATAGCAATGGCAGCCATCACCCGGAGCAGCATCACCATCAAGGATGTGGCATACAAGGAACTGGGCATAATCCCTGAGTGCTTCCGCAGGCTGGGAATACGTCTGGAACAGCGCGGAGACGACATTTTCGTTCCGGAGCAGGAAAGTTATGAGATTGAATCGTTCATGGACGGCTCGATTCTGAACATCGCCGACGCCCCCTGGCCGGGTCTTACCCCCGACCTTCTGTCCGTAATGCTGATTGTGGCCACCCAGTGCAAGGGCAGTGTGCTTATTCACCAGAAAATGTTCGAAAGCCGTCTGTTCTTCGTGGACAAACTCATCGATATGGGCGCGCAGATAATACTTTGCGACCCTCACCGCGCAGTAGTCATTGGCCACGACCATAAGATTCAGCTGCGCAGCGGCAGGATGCTATCACCCGACATCAGGGCCGGTATGGCTATGCTTCTGGCGGCAATGAGCGCCAAGGGCACTTCAGTCATAGACAACATAGATCAGATCGACCGCGGCTACGAGGACCTCGACACCCGTCTCAACGCCCTCGGTGCACATATAACAAGACAGTAGATATGAAACAGCCATTCCTTTTTCCCGTATTGGCCCTTTTCCTCGCTTCCTGCGCACAGACATCGCAGTATGCCAACAGGGCGGAAGCTATTGCAGCCGAAATCCATAACCCTGACTCCAAGTATGTAGTGGTTGCCGTCCACCGCGGCGACTGGCGCAATTTCCCGGAGAATTCAGCCATGGCGATAGAGTCCGTTATCCGTATGGGAGCGGACATAATGGAGCTTGACCTGAAGATGACAAAGGATTCTGTGCTGGTTCTTTCACACGACAGGACGATTGACCGCTGCACGACAGGGAAGGGCAAAGTGAGTGACTATACTTATGATGAACTTATGCAGTTCAATCTCAAACGGGCCCACGGGGTAAAATCGGATACCACCCACATTCTCACCCTTGCACAGGCCCTTTCCATATGCAAGGACCGCATCTGTGTCAATGTGGACCAGGGATATGAGTTCTATGACCAGGTTATGGAGATAACGGAAAGGCTTGGAGTTACGGACCAGATTCTCATCAAGGGCAAGCGCCCCATAGAGGTTGTTGCAGAGCAGGAGGCGAAATATCGGCACAATATGATGTATATGCCGATTGTGGATATCCAGAACAAATCCGGTATCGCTCTCTATAATTCCTATTTGGAACAGGGCGTGGTCCCTCTCGCTTATGAGGTGTGCTGGCAAAGCGAGGACGGTGCCTTCGAACGCGCTTGCAGGGAAATAAAGGCTCAGGGGTCCAAGATATGGGTAAATACAATATGGGCCTCCCTTTGCGGCGGCAACGGGAATGATGATGACGCGGCATTCCTTGCCGAGGACCCCGGTCTGGTCTATAAGCGTTATCTTGACAATGGGGTCTCAATGATTCAGACAGACCGCCCGGAACTGCTCATAAATTATCTCACGGGCATCGGACACCACAGCCTGAAGTAAATGCGGAATCTGCGCCATTCAGGGCTCTTTGAGTTTACTTCAGTTTAATACACACAACCCTAAAAATTTGTGTATATTTTTGTGTATATGACCTACAACTCTAAAAAAATGATTATATCTTTACAATCATATCCGGGATGTGGCGAAGTTGGCTGGCGCGTTGTGTTCGGTACGCAGAGGCCGGGTGCTTGATTCACCTCCTCCCGACAGAAACATTAAAAAAGACACTTTCAGCAGGTCTTTTTTTGCTATTGTATTTGTTATGACAAACGAAGAACAGCTTTCCGCACTGATGAAGGCGCGCGGTATCGCGTCAGAAAAGTTCAACGAGCCACAGACGACTGATGCGGATCCTCCGGCAGATGGATGTACCCGTCTTATGGACATCTACTACACCCTGAAAAATACGGTCGATATGGAGTACCCTTATTGGTATAACCGCGTATGGCAGGAAAACGACGGTGACATCACCATTGTCCGCCGCGCCAAAGCTATGGCGGCCGCTCTGTCGCACCTCACCCCCACCATCCAACCTTACGAACGGCTGGTAATGAACAAAACCCGCAATGTCCGTGGCGCATTTCCTTACCCTTGGGTAACGGCCAGTTTCTTCAATGCACAAGCCGAAGCCCTTCTCGCCGAAGCCGCCGCGCCGGCCGAAAGCGAGGCTGACTCCGTATCCATAGTGGGAGCCGGTGGCGGCAATGTCACCAAAAGTTACGGCAACATCATCTCCATTGCCAAAAAATTCGGTATCCGTAAAGAGGAAATACCCGCCCTTGTGGAAGTTTCCAAGTCCTGGGACGGGAATTCGGTGGAAGAACTAAGCAACCGCTATGCCTCCTACACCCCCCAATATGACATCGAACAGAAAATTATGGAGTCAGTACTCTGTATGTTCGACTCATACTGCATACCTCAGGGGCGCGAAGTGATAAACTACTACCTGCCCCTCCAGTACGGATGGGACGGCATAATCGAGCTCTGTGACCAACACATTTCAGAGACTATGGGGGAGGCCGGCGAAGACGGCATCCTCGGTATGGGTCGCGGCTACTACTATGTGGCTATGAAAATCATAGCGCAGGGAATGAGTCGCTGGTGTCAGAATTATGCCGACCGCGCCCGTTACCTTGCCTCCATAGAGACAGACCCCAAGCTCAGGCAGAATTATCAGGAGATAGAAGCCGTTATGTCCCATATCGCCCACAAGGCTCCGCAAACTTTCCGTCAGGCGCTGCAACTCACCCTTTGCTGCCATTATGGCGTCGTGAACGAAGACCCACAGTCGGGTCAGTCAATCGGAAGGCTCGGCCAGGTGCTACAGCCGTTCTACGAAAAAGATATTCAGGACGGTGTCACCACCGATGAAGAGGTCATCGAACTACTGGAGTTCTACCGCATCAAAATCACCTGCATCGAATGCTTCGCATCGGCCGGTGTGACGGGCGGAGTACTGTCGGGCAATACTTTCAACAACCTCTCGCTCGGAGGACTCAATCACGAAGGTCTTTCAGCCGTCACCCCTCTTGAATACCTCATTGTCGAGGCGGGGATGCGTTGCCGGACCACACAGCCCACACTCTCCGTCCTCTATGACGAAAAGATGCCGGAAGATTTTCTTATGAAAGCCGCTTCCTGCACCAAAATGGGTATGGGCTATCCCGCCTGGATGAACAATCAGACAGGTATGAACTTTATGATGTTCAACTACGGACCTGAAGGGATGAACCTGCAGGATGCACGAGCCTGGTGCCTTGGGGGCTGCCTCGAATCGTCGCCAGGATGCTTCCTCCCTCTCAAATATAACGGAAAGACTACATGGATTCCCGGAGGTGCAGGCCCTACGGCGGGCAGCGGCGTACATTTTGTCGGTCTGCCCAAGGTCCTTGAGCTGGTACTCACCAACGGCTATGACGAGCGCATCAGGAAACAGATACTCCCTCCGCACAATCGCACGCTTGACACAATGGAGGCAGTTCAGGAAGAATGGGTAAAATATATGCGCCTGATTATAGATGTGGTGAATAAGGTCAATAACATCCAGATGGACATCTGGCGCAAGCATAATCCTCCCATAGTAGCCTCGCTGCTCAAACCCGACTGCTTCACAAAAGGGCGCGACCTCGGTATGATGGGCGGACGCTATAATGCCACCATTAATTTCGAGTCTTGCGGCACTGTCACCTTCATCAATTCACTGGCCTCGCTTAATAAGAACGTATTCAAAGAACATCGGTATTCCCTTGAAGAGATGAAGGATGCCATGCTGCATAATTTCGGGTTCAAAACCTCTTACGAAACGGGAGTCTTCTCACCCGATTACCGCGAAGCCACCCCCGATGCGCCCAAATACGCACAGATTTTTGCCGACTGTGTCAATGCGCCCAAGTTTGGCAATGCCGATTGGGAAGCCGACCGATTCCTCAAATGGTATGAAGACACTATGCTTCCTCTGACACGCGCCTACCATTCCTATTACGGCAAGGAACTGTATATGTGTCAGATTTCCGTCTCTACCCATGGTCCACAGGGTTTTATCACATTGGCGGATCCGGCAGGCCGTCTGGCGGGCACGACCTATTCTGACGGCAGTGTATCGGCAGCGGCAGGTACTGACAAGAACGGCATCTACGCCATCTTCGAGTCTGCCACCATTTACGACCACGGCACCCAACAGAACGCCCAGATGAACATCAAGCTCCATCCTTCGGGCGTCAAGGGCATCCAGGGCACGCGCAAGCTGCTTGACATCGTCAGGGCATATATGCGAAAAGGCGGTTTCCACATCCAGTTCAACATCATCGACTCCAAGACTCTGCGCTCAGCACAGGCCAAGCCGGAAAATTATAGGGACCTTATGGTCCGCGTGGCCGGTTTTACGCAATATTGGTGCGAAATCGGCAAACCAATTCAGGACGAGGTCATTTACAGAACCGAATACGATAACGCATAAACCACCGGGAAATGAAACATTTCGATTGCAAAAACTATATACATCTCGATTGCGAAAAGGGAATGTGCGCTCTCAGCAAAGCCATACTTCCTATCGACGGAGAGGGCAGTCAAGCCTGTCCGTCCTTTACACCTGCCCCGAAATGCGGCGGTTGCGTACATTTCCAGAAGGCTGATGACAATGGTATCGGCACCTGCACAGCCTTTGTCAAGCACACTTGGGCTTATGCCTCCTGCGGTGCATCCGGCTGTGAACGATTCGAGCAAGTGCAATAATACCCCGGAACCTTATTACGATTATGAACTCCGAGCCACGGGCCCTCATCTTCGACATTCAGGGTTTTTCCGTTCACGACGGTCCCGGGTGCCGCACCACGGTATTTCTGGCAGGGTGTCCATTGTCCTGCAGGTGGTGCGCCAACCCGGAACATTACATTGCGCAACCCCACCTGATGTTCTCTGAACGGGTGTGCAAGTGGTCCTCAGGTTGCCGGGCCTGTGTTGACCGCTGCCCCAAAGAAGGACTGGTATTTACCGACAAGGGACCTTCAGTACGGTGGGACTTCTGCCAGCAATGCTACACGCACGAGTGTGCGGCGGTCTGTGCGTCCCAGGCCTTTAGGGTGTGCGGCAGGTATTACACCGTCAGCGAATTGATGGAAATCCTGAAGCGCGACTTTAACAATTGGGGAAGCAACGGAGGTGTCACTTTCAGTGGTGGAGAGCCTTTCGGCCAGCCGGAATTCCTTTATGAGATTTTGAAGCGTTGTCGCCGGACTCAGATTCACACAGCCGTAGAGACCTCTGCGTATGTTCCCCAAGAAACCTTTCTGAGGTTGATGAATAATGTCGATTTTGCATTCATCGACCTCAAGCATATGGATGAGTCCCGTCATCGGGAGGGGACGGGAGTGTCCAATCAACTTATATTGCACAACATCGAAGCACTCAGCCGTTCCTCATGGATGGGCCGGCCGGTACTGCGCACTCCCGTCATAGGGGGCTTCAATGATTCAGATGAAAATGCCGGGATGACCATAGACTTTATGAAGCGCCACGGTCTGTTTGAGATAAATCTGCTCCGTTTCCACCGTCTAGGACTCACCAAATGGGAACAATTGGGGAAAAACTACCCCTATGCTTCGGGAGGTGAAGTCACCGATGAAAAGATGTACCGTCTTCAGCAACTCTACCTCGACGAAGGCATTCTCTGCTACCTCGGAGAGACAACTCCCTTCTGATTTCAGGCTTTAAACCACCAACATCATCAAAGAGAAACACCCCATCACTATGGATGAACACGCACAAGCCGCCTCCCGAGGAGGTTCCGTTGCCAGAGTAGCCTGCGAAGCCTTCGAGCAGCAAACCGGCAAGAAAGTCGTAACCGACCTCTCTGAGTGTTCATTTCACCATTCTTTACCTCCTCTATCAATGCCGGAGTCCTGGCTATGGTGGCATGGCTGGTTCTTGTTCCATTTGTCAGTCTCATCACAAAAGTTTCCGACCGTGAATTGACGGATGAGATATTCGCCTGCTGCAATGAAAAAGACAATTAAGAAGCTGTTCTGTCTGCTGGCCTTTTCGGTCGTCACTTTCACAGCCCTTGCGGATGATGGAGGAGCGTGGCTTAACGTGCAGGTCAACAAGGGATTCAAGAGCGCTTACGCTTTCGCCCGCTTAGAGCACCGCTCATATGAAAATTTCTCAAAGACAGAAGCATTTTTCGTGACCCTTGGAAAGCATAGTGTTCTGGATATTTTTTATCTATACCACGTCCCTGCCGGATCCGAACCTGTTCATACGGCCGGTGTCGGTTATTCTTTCAATTTCTAAGAAGCAGATGGACACACTCTCATCTGAATTGTTGCGAAATTTCAGTAAATCTGTTGGATAGTCCTGTCATGGCGCCATTCATCTGGACGGAGGATTTATCAACTATCCTTGCTTCGCCATTCCCCAATGGGTCACCTCCGTGCCGGGGATGGGGGCATCGCTCACCACTTCGAAGCCGAAATGCCTGTATATCCCCACATTCTTTTCCGAATGGGTTTCAAGATATGCCTGTCTCCCGGTCTGTGAACAGTATTCAAGCATAGGCCGTAGAAGTTTACCCACAAGATGCTGTCCCTGGGCTTCCGGCCTTACGACCAGATTGTACCAGTACCACTCGCGCCCGCCCGTGGCGTTCAGTCTCACTGAGGCGCTGTAGTCCTCGTAATGCATTATCCTTCTCATAGCGGGAAGACCCAGCTTGAGAGTCAGACGTATTCCCCCGTAGCGTATGAAATCAATCACCGAGACACCCTTGCACCCGGGAGGAACCCAAAGCATCCAGGCATCGCATTCCGGACTGTCTGAATATATGAGCGCTCTGGAATAGAAATATTTCAGATTGAAGAGCCACATCTCCCACAGTTCATCCTTGGTGCACGGGTGTCCGACAAAGTAATCATCGAGCGCATAGGCAATGCTCCCGTATGATTCCGCCGCACAACGTGCGAACTTGGGAATATCCTCCTTGGTCAACAGATGAAAACCCTGAGATTCAATGAATCTTTCTGCCTGTGAGAGAATCTCCATAGCGTCTTTCCCGGACTAATATGGAATTGTATCCCTTTTACGAGGAGGCGGTAGAGGGGGAGGAGCCCCCTGATCATATCCAACCTCAATCTCAATCACCTTTCCGACCTCATCGCCATTACCCTTGTAAACAGTCACGGAATACTCCTCCGTGCAGGCAAACTGATAGTTCTTCCCCTTATCAACAGCTTCTGTCCTCACGGCGAATGGGTTGTGCGAAAGGAATTGCATAATCATAAAATTCGCCGAGCCGGCATTTGCCGGATTTGCGAGGTAGGCTGTCCTGGCCTTGGCATAAATGACGGAATCAATCTCGGTCATCACCATCCATTCAGAATAGCCGTCACTTTCTTTTTCGTATTTATGACACGAGACAAGATTGACGGAAGCAATGATTGCCACCAGTATTACAAATAATAGAATTGGTTTATATTTCATTGCAGTAATATTTTTTATTTTATGTCAGAATAGGTAAACTTATAGTCCTCGACGTGATTGCCTTCGCCATACGCTTCGTGCAGAACCTTTATCTTTCCTTCCGCATCCAATTCCACGGAAAAGGTCCTGTTCTCGGCGACAACGGAACCCGGTTGATTGGATGACACCTCGAATTTGTCCGGCCCCTTTCCGAAGTATCCGGCAACAAGGAACGGACGCATAAAGTCCAATGCAAACATATTCAAACTGTTGAAGAAAGAAATGGAGGGCTGGCGGTGAACGTTCGTCTGGTTGCC
>JAZLKN010000022.1:0-94926 GCA_045597605.1 Candidatus Cryptobacteroides sp.
CTCCAAATCTCCAATAGCACCAATACTATATATAGCAATCAGGAGTTATGTCTTCTCCCCATATAGTATAGCAGCACATATAGCAGTGGGACCACAGCGCACGCACTACCCTTTTGATTGAAGTTCATCCTCAACATCCGCACTGCTCCCACGATGAATACGAAGAATCACAACGGCAGCACGATGACCGGCGGGAGCCGGTAGTCGGCATCCCGCAGGGCGGGAGGGGGGGGAAGCTGCAGGCCACGAAGTGGCCGAAGCAGTGCGGAAGGCGGAAGCAAGTCTGTGGTCTCAGACGCGCAGCGGCTGGTGTCAACAGTCTTGCCCGTCTGGAGCAAATTGAAAGGGTCGGTGGTAAGGCCGACACTTGTGGCGGACTTTCGACCGACACCTATTTGTCCTTTGCCAACGGAGCCGAAGGCGGAGTGGCCGTGGAGCCCGAAGCAGTCTTTCACGGTTGGCGTTCAGCCGGACGGGAATGTCTGCCGGGCGGAACTTGATGGAGTGGAAGTCGCGCAGGCGCGACGTGCCGGAGCGGCTGGAACCAAGCCTTTCTGACGGAGCTTTAGCGGAGGAAGAAGGGCTTGACCGCTTGATGTATGTATTGTCAAAGCTCCCCAAATACCTTAATACCCGAATGAGAAGTAGCACCACATATATAATAATTCTGAAATATCGAGCAATTAGATATAATAAATATATTGTTACTATTTGTATTATTGAATTTTTGTTGCATATTTGCAGAAAATTACAAGCAACTATGCACACACCGGAAGAAGTAGCAGCCTCCATCAAGGACATCATAAAGCAGAAATACGGCAACTTGAATGCGTATGCTCAGGAAAAGAACATCACGCCTACCCAGTTGTACGCCCTGCTCAACGGAAAAGAATATCTGTCATTGTTTTCCGCTGTCCGTTTCAGCACGGACTTCGACCTGAACATTGATTATTGCACGAAAGGGGAACTTCCTGTCCTCAGTCCTGAGCACGATTACAATATGCTGCTTGAAGCTGCGACTGAATTCTTCTACGCAGTACGGGACGAGGATAAGGCCCGAGACGAATTCGAGCGCAAGTATGATGACCTCTCTCCCGACGAACGAGAGCAATCAAAGAAGTATCTGGAAAAATTGCGTATTGACAAGGCAAAGGCCGGATGTGCGCTCGTAGATCTGCTGAACGCAGGTTGGGGCGAGGAGAATCCCGATGATGACATTGAGAAGCCCATCATCCCCAAAAGCACGATGAAACTGCACGAAGCGATTCAGGAGGTTATCCGCCAGAGCGGACATCCTCTCACATTCACCGAGATTGCAAAGCAAATCAACGCACAGGAACTATATACCCGCAAAGATGGCCAGTCTGTTCCGGCAAGTCAGATTTCTGCGAGGGTGAAGAACTATCCGCAGTTGTTTGAAGTGAATATAGAAGATAATCCACATACAGTAACAAACAAATAGCCACATTGCGATTATGACTACAACCGAAATTAGAAACAAGGTTTTCGCAGAACTCGATTCAAGAAATTTGGCGAACCCATCCATCAGAAAAAATGCGCTGGACCGTGTACTGGATTTTATCAAAACTTCCAAGTACTACAAAAATGGAGCAGTGATTCTCCCTGGAGATAAACGGGAGTTCAAGCAAGATTATGAGGTTTACAAGGGTAAGGACTTGACTGGAGCAGAAAGCAGTGTTATTAACGAAATGTACAATCAATATGGATTATAAGAAAGGATTACGCCCTGTCATCGGCACCAACCCGCGAATCCTCATCCTCGGCTCCCTGCCCGGAGACGAATCATTGAGGAAGCAGGAATATTATGGCAATCCCCGCAACATGTTCTGGGACGTAATGAGCGGTATTCTCGGTGAGAAGGCTCCTGTACAGTATTCTGAAAAAGTTGAGTTCTTGAAGCGCCACGGCATAGCATTGTGGGACGTTCTTCACGCAGCCGAAAGAGAAGGCAGCCTGGATGCAAATATCAGGAACGAAGAATTCAACGACATTGCCGGGCTGCTTTCCGGCAATCCGTCCATCGAAGTCATTGCCACAAATGGCGGGAAGGCAGAGAAGTCCTTCAGAAAATACCTGCGTAGGAATCCCTCAATTGCCGGAAAGAGGATATATCACTGCGCAAGCACGAGTTCAATGAGCATTTGCGCCGGATGGAATCTTGATCGGCTCATAGAGCAGTGGCGCGAAATCTTATAATTGATGAAAAAAGCAACACAAGGAGAGCAACAGGCAAAGGAAACCTTAGTCGATTGGCTGAAGGGCATCGGACTTGTCGGCATTCCAGTTTGGATTGTCCTGTTCTTCCTTTGTTGCGTCGGCATCAGTGAGTGCCGGGACAGACACAGCAAAAATAGGCCAACACCGCCACCGTACAGAATGGAAGACATTTACCAACACCGTCCTATCGAAAATACAAGAACTGTCACAAAACGCTCCTTTGCGCCTATTCAGAGCGAGGAAAACAAGATGATTGACAAATTGAACGGAGAGGATTTCTACGACTATTCCGATTACTACGACGGTCTTGACGGAGAGCACTCAGATATCGATTACAACGAGATAAGGGATTACTTCGAGGATTAGCGGAGGAAGAAGGGCTTGACCGCTTTGATATTGTCTTAATCGTCGTGGCCGCCGGTGACATCGTCTGATATCCGTTCAAGAAAAGCAGGGTCGTACATTTCACGATTTAGATTTCAGATAATATCCGTTCCATTTCCTCCAATTCCGGCAAATGACCCTCTCCACAATTGTATGCCAAATGATTCGGATATCCCTTGTACTCATCCTCAAGCTGGAATCCCATCTTCTTGAAATGGAAAGCCTCTGCAACCGTCCTGCTGCGATTATTGCCGAATGGACAATGCAGGACAACCTTTTCTCGGGCAGCATCAGCCTGCATCAGTGCACGCACAGCGGTCAAGATGTTCTCCAGGGCCATATCCGGGCCTTCCTCTACCAAAGGGAAATGATACCAACGGATTCCCTTTACCTCTATCGCTTTGAGTACATCCTTCGGATATTCGTGGCCGGAGACATTGATGAGAACCTGAACGCCTCCGAATATCCAGGGATTGTTCAGATCTGCGATTGTTGGGAACGGCCGGACGGTGAGGTTTGAGAAGGAGTAGTTCTTCATTTAGTCAATACTATTACGAGCAGGTCCCGATGCAAGCCGCCACAAATATGATGACCACAAGGAACTCCAAGACATCAA
Organism: Candidatus Cryptobacteroides sp.; assembly: GCA_045597605.1. Taxonomy (GTDB): domain Bacteria; phylum Bacteroidota; class Bacteroidia; order Bacteroidales; family UBA932; genus Cryptobacteroides. Next base: position 3,239 of record JAZLKN010000022.1, read on the forward strand.
AGAACTGTTCAAATCCCACCCTTGAAAACGTATTTCTCACGTGAGGTTTATTCCCAGTCTGCCTGCTGTATTGCTGCCATTCTCCGGGCGTAATCTCATCGCTGATGATTTCCTCATCGGCTTCTTCGAGCTCGCCACCGGTAGGATCTTCTCCAGTGCTCAAGTATTCATCCCAAGCGGGATCTGTTCTGTCTGACATAGGCGTTAGTTGTTATTCTTTTCTTGAAGTTCCTTGCGTTCCTTACGAAATTCGTGGTATTTGTATCGATGGATACCGTTACCGGTCCAAACTCTGTTGAAGTGGTCAAGTGCCGCTTTGAATATGTCATTTCCTTTGGCGAAAATGCCTGCTTCGTGATTGCGTTTCCCATTGGCACGCAATCCGAGAGCTGCACCTGTAAGGTTTGCAGACCCAATATATGCAACTTCATCATCGTAGATGAAGACTTTCATATGCATATAGTTCTGCTGGCGCAGGTCAAAGTTCGGATGATTCTCCAGTTCCGGGAGGTTTTCGTGCATATATGCAAAGAACCAGTATGGCTTCATACAGGCAATTTGGACTTTCACGCCTCGATTGCATAGGTCGAGAAGGAATTCAGCAAACCGAACACTGACATCCTTGCCGTTTGAGTCAATTCCGTGAACGGTGAAGTTTTTCAGATTACAAGATGTGATTTTCAAAGATTTGCTAACCTGCGTCATCTTTGAGAACACAATGCTATAATGCTCTGAATCGGAGATATATTTCAGAAATTCAGCCTGGTCGATGATGGCGCTTTTTTGAATGCAGTTGGCAAAATCTTCCTTGTTCTCATTTGCAACGAAGGATGATGCCGACTCTGATTCCAAACTATCAGCGGTTTCGATGTCAATATCATCGAAAGCCGGTTGACCTTTAGGAATCAGCCATTTCCCGGAATGAGTCTTATGCCCTTTGAGTTCACCGTCTTTCAGCATTGTATAGACCTGCTGTAAACTGATTCCCAGTAAGTCTGCGACTTCTGTTGCGATGAAATGTCTTTTTCTTGTTGCCATAATTACAAGATTTTGAGTGCAATGACAGCACAGGCTTCGGCATCGGCCAGTGCGTGATGGTGATTGGTGAGGTCGTAACCACAGGCTTCGGCCACAGTCTGCAACTGGTGATTCGGCAAATCGTATCCGAAATAATCTCTCGATGCCTTCAGAGTGTCGTAGAAGACATAATCCGGGTAATCCATCTGATATGTCCGGAATGCTGCCTTGAGGCATCTTTCGTCGAACCTGGCATTGTGAGCAACAAGCGGCAAGCCATTGATGTGTGGTGCAATCTTTTCCCAGACATAGGGAAATACCGGCGCATCGTCCGTATCTCTCTCCGACAATCCGTGAACTCTCTGGCAGCACCAGTCGTAATAGTTCGGCTCGGGCTGAATCAGAGAGTAGAATCTTTCGACAAACTCGCCGCCCCGCACGATGACAACACCCACCGAGCATACGCTGGAAGGGTAAGAATTAGCAGTTTCAAAGTCGATTGCGGCGAAGGATTGCATAATTTGCTTGCTATGAGTGCAAATTTACTATTTTCCTGGAAATCATTGCTACCTTTGATGTCACAAGCGAAATAGCAAGCCACAATGGAAGTTACCAATCTGCTTGACATACACACCAGAGAAGAACTCTATGCTTGGTACCTTGACAATCACGACAAGGTATCGGACTTCTGGCTTCGTGTGAATCGTGCAAGGGAGCCTTATCCGGGCGTTGTTGGCTATGTGGATGCGGTGGAGGTGGCGTTGTGCTTCGGTTGGATCGACAGTACTCAGAAACGCATCGACGATGGCAAGCCAGTCCAGCATTTCACTCCCAGAAGCAAACGGAGCAGCTGGTGCTGGAACAACATCGAACGCTGCAGGAGGCTCATTGACATCGGCGAAATGACAGCGGCAGGACTCGCCGTGCTGCCAGATCATAATCCTGACAATTTCGTGTTCGAGCAGTGGGTTGTCGATGCCCTGAAGGCCGACCCGATTGTATGGGAGAACTTCAATTCATTCCCCGGAGCATACCGTCGCATCAAAGTTGACCGCATCCAGCACTACAACAGCTCAAAGCGGCCCGAGTATGCGATGCATATGCTCCAGACACTTATCGATGACACTCGAAAAGAAAAAATGCAGCCCGGCTGGGATGATTTCGGAAGGCTGGTGAATTATTGACCTATCTCGCAATATATTCGCGTATCCCTTCCACGTGCAGCATCGTGATTGCTTCCATTCCGCTATGACTTTGGAGGAAGGAAACGTCAGATAAGCAATCTTGGAACATATTTTCGGTCAGGACTGCCGCGCATTTCGTATGTCTGAGAAGGTACAGGTTGCTTTCAAAATCCGGTTCCTTTGGTCCATTGAACAGGCGTATTTTCTGACCGACAAGATATTTCTTTGCGGTTTCATACAGATCATAGGCCAGCAAGTCCGCTCTTGTAATTCCGGGACTTGTATATGCTGACCAGCCTGATGCAGAATGCCATTTGCCATCGGAGCCGGCAGCATTGACGTGGATTGATACGAGGATGACATTCCCGGCACCGACTTCATCACAAATGTCGTTCACCCTGCGGCATCTTTCCGTAAGTGGTACATCAGAAATCTCCGGTACCAAAAGTTGAGCATCGTAGCCGCAATCGTTGAGTTCTGCTGTGACGCGGGAGGAGATAAGGCGATTGTATTGGTATTCGAGAAATTTGCCGTCAGGGCTGCGTTTGCCGGGCGTTTCGATGCCGTGGCCGTTGTCAATGAAGATTTTCATGGAGTTGCAGGGTTAGTGCAGCTCTCTGATTCCAAGACAAAGGTAGTGAGAATTACCGAAAGGAGGTTAATGAATATCAGTTTTCTTCGTTGACTTCATTAGTCCTTATCTCATAGACTTTTGCTATGATTTTGAGAAGGTTGAATGCGCTGAGGCCATCTTCAGGGTTCACGCCATCAAGTTTGAAAAGTTCTTCCTGTGATATGCCACACATACTGGCGGAGAAGAGCAGTATTGACTTCAATTTTGAATTGACCTTGAGGAGTGCGATGTTTTTCGAGACATCAGGAGAGAACGCAAACTTACCGTCATTTTCGTTATATTGATAAACGGCGTTTCCGACTTCTCCTGTGAGTTTGCCTTTCTTTTTGACGAGGGTATATACTGAAAAGTTGCGCTCGTTTCCATTGACCAAATAATAATCGCACAACTTGAAAGACTCGTCCTGCACGTCTTCGTTAATTATTTGAGTTTCGTCCAGATTGCCATAGCCACGTACAATCATCATTGCCTCATCATCTTCATCGTATGACTTTTCCGGTATATCCATAGGCGTTGTTTTCAGCCTTTCGAACTTCATTTCTTCCGGCACATCCCGTCCCTGGAAATGGTGTTGCCATTTGCGGTTGGCATCCGGCAGGCCGAAGTAGTTATACAGGCCGACGTTATCAATGAAAATGGTTTTCTCCTTGCCCTCTGTAATCCTAAGTCCACGGCCTACCTGTTGGAGATATAACGCCAAAGACCTTGTCGGGCGGGCAAGCTGGATGAAGCTGACATCAGGACAATCGAATCCTTCAGTAAACAATTCAACGTTCACGAGAACTTGGATATTGCCGGCTTTGAATTCATTTATGAGCCTTTCCCGTTCATCCTTTGGCGTATCGCAGTCTATATTGACAGAAACATAACCTTTGGAGGAGTATAGCTCAGCAATGTTTCGTGCGTGCTGCTTGTTGATGGCATACACTATTCCTTTGCGGTCAGAGGCGTATTTATGGAATGAATCATACAGCTTTGACCGGATTCTTTGATTGTCGAAGGCGGCAGACAGGGCATCGTTTACGAAGTCACCGGTGGCTGCAACGTCTATGCTGTTAACAAGCTTTTGGATATTGGAATCCGGCTTTACCGATACGTAATCAAAATCAGAAAGCAAATGCTTTTGGATGAACCATTTGACTTGAGGAGTGGTTATCAATGTCTGATATACCGATAAGAATGACTCGTGATTCATTCTCCACGGAGTTGCGGTTACGCCGAGCTTTTTAGCCTCCGGGAACATATCAAAAAGCCTTTTGTATGAATCTGCAAGTGTGTGATGCGCCTCATCCACGATGATGAAATCAAACTTGCAGCGTCTGACACTCATCTCGTTCTTTTCGGAAATGAGCGACAATATGCTTCCGACTTGAACTCTTTGCCATAGATGCTGTTGGCGGGTTCCCTGAATAAATCCACAGGGAATTCCATAGTTGTCCAAAGATGCTGCTATCTGGTCAAGAAGTTCAATTCTGTGAGCGACAACCAATATGTTGATTTCTCGCTTTTGCGACTTGTAAAAGGCGATGAGATCCTTTATAATCGAGGTGAAGAGGTACGTTTTTCCGGTACCGGTAGGCATTTGCAGCATAATGGAATCGAAAGTGTCCCAGGCGCGGAGAATTGCGTTTTTCGCGTCCAGCTGATGCTTTCTGAGGTTTCCACTATTGACCGGTATCGTTGAGTATATCATCGTGCTAATCTATGACTGTGATTTTCAGACCAAGATTAAGTTTCATACTGATTCTTTGGAGAGCGAGTATCTTGTCCTTCGTCTGCCCAGGGATAGTAATCCATTTATCGCCGGACTGAACCTGGCCCTTGTATTTATTATAACGCGTGACAAGTTCCTGTCCACGATTTTCGAACCCTTTATAGCAGACAGTATCAACACCTATCTTCGTAATGGCTTGAATATAGGAATCTTTCGGACTATCGCCACCCACAAACTCGCCATCGGCAAACTGAATCAACAACCCGCCGACCTTCTGCTTAGTCTTGACAAAACCTTTTGCCCTTGATGTCTCAAAGTCTTCCCCGAGCTCGATAGTGCATTCTTCTCCAAGTTTTGTCGTGATAGATTTGAGAAGTAAAAATTTCTCAGAAGTATCACTTTGGATATTGACAAGCCATCCGTTGTCAAGCGGTTTCATATATTGCTCATATCCAGGAATGGGCTCCTTGCTGCACAAGACATTGTGTCTCCATTCTATATTCAGAGCTGCAACTCTGTCAGCTCCCAATTTTCTCAATGCTTCAGTGAAGGTTATCGTTGCACTCTTGTAGCAATATACAGTACCGTCAGGGAAAGTCACCCTGAGTATTTTCTTTTGAGAGCGCGGACGCTTGCCGGAAATTTCGTCTTCTTCGTAAAACATAAGAGAGCAGTTTTATTGTTCAAATCCCTGTTCTTTGGCGGTATTTGCGATTCTCAGTGCGTACATAGCCTGCTTGAGTGACACGAATCCTCTTCCACGGGAACGCATTGTTCCGAAATTGAAAGCTGCCTTGCGGTCGATAGGGGTCAGCATATTATTTTCCTTTGCCCAGTTTGCCAGGGCAAACCAAAACTGAGGATTATAAGACTCTGCCTCCTTGATGCGATTCTGCTGAGTTTCATTGAGATATGATCCATCTTCATTTGTTTCCTTCTGAAGGAGGTCTTCATCGAATTTCTCCAAATCGCCAAGTTTGAGCTTGAGCTTGTTCCAACAATCAACCTTCTTACACCATTCACCTACATTTTGCATTTGATTGCCTGATGATGTTCCAGTAATGTGAACCCATACAAGAGGGATAAGCTCTTCAATGACGTCAACAACAGCTTGCTGAACTTTCTGATTCTCCCAAATGTATGTCATATCAAGATTCTCTTCAGAAAGGAGAGATAGTGACGACATAATGTATGCGTTCATATTCGCCTTATAACCGCCGAGATTCTTTGACCGGACAATGGAGTCAATGGTATTGAAAAGGATGCCTTCTGCAACAATTCTCTTGTAATATGCAGGTGTGACAATAGGTTTATCGCGTTTTACCTCTGCGACATATATAGTATAGTTCTTCTCTGCTCCACGGCAAACATCATAAGGACGTTGCTTCCAGGAAGCTTCATATTTAGCAACATCGGTTTTGGTTATGCGCTGGTTCTTAGGATATTCTATGCGGAAACTCTTCTCGTTGAAACCACTGAGCTGTGCGAGCTGGTCAAAATATTGACCGCGAGTACGCTCGAAGTACCATTTGCAAATAGGTTTGCTCTTTCCATTAGGAACCCATTCAGAACGGCTGAAGTTTTCGAGATCAACAAGGAACGGTTCGTTAGCCGAAAAGTCTGAGTTCTTGATAGCGGTCTGACTATTGGCAGAGGTTGAGATGGCTTTAACGATTTCATTTGCGTGGTCTTTGTCGCGAATGACACTTATCTTCATCGGGACAAAGACTTTGCTCAAATCGACTTCTCGGTCAGAAATGGAGGCTGCAATAGACGCAGTTGTTTGACCGCCATTGACTATCTGCCAGTCAAAGAGCCTGGTAATGTAAAGCATTCCATCTACTTCCTTAAGCTCAATGTTGCTTGCGGTTGTTGAGATACCATTATTATAAGAGAAGAACATATCCGGCTGTTCACGGAGCGTACGCCTGATTTCTTTGTTCACCTTTCCCTTGAACTGGAGGAAGGTACGTACATTCTTCTCAAGAAGGACCTGCTGGTACTGCTTGTAGATTTTTGCCAAAGTCTTGCCTGGAATAATGGCAAGGTAGGCATCAACAAACGGATTTTGGTCACTCATCTTGAGACACTGTAATTCCGTATTGTAATTGGTGGGGAAATCAATCTCGACCTTCTCCTTGCCTGCACGGATGTTATGCTGCTGGTATATGCGCTGCATATCCCACACATTGAATTCGATGACGTAGTTGTCTTCGTCGCTTTCAACGGCAGCAGGAACTGCTGTCGGGTCGGTCAATCCGTCTGTGAGCAGATAGATTCTCAGCTGGCTGATTTTACCCTTTGTGCTTTGAATAAGTTCAGTTATCTCGGCTATTTCGCTATTCTCTTCCTCTTCGCCGTCTTTGAGAAGGACTCCGGCCATTGCTTCGTTGTAAAAGCGCATCAGGTAATTAAAGCCCTGCTGAACACGGCCATTGTTAATCTTGCCTACAAGGGAATCGGCACGTTCGATATAGAAGAGGTCCAGCGATTCCGCTTCATCATTGTAGTCGTAAGCGGTAATGCGTGCCCTGGTTTTCTTGAAAGTGCAGATTTCTGGAGCATTGACCTCTCCTGTATCTGCGATGTACTCGATAATGGTTGTGGCAAGTTCTTCATCGAAGTCCACGCCATTCAATTCGGCGGAGAGTTTGGTGTTGTCCAGCAGCTCCTGAGCAAATTCCTTGATATTCATATGCGGTCAGTTTTTATTATTCGGGGCTATCTTTGGGTCTGAACATCGAATCCCTCACGTTCCGCCAGCTCCACGACTCTCTTTACGCTATTCAACGTCCATTGTGTATTTATATAGAATTGTATGCCGTCTGAAGATGTAAAGACTGCATCGGCGGCACTGACATAATAACGTTTCAGTTTATTATCATTCCTCCAGTTATTCCATTCTTCCACGGTAACAAGCAATCCGATGAACTTATAGCCAGTATCAAGAAGGGAATCGGTGAAGAATCGTTTTAGGTCGGCATAGGTAGCATCAGGATACTTCTCCATATATAATCTGATGAACTTTCTGACAAATGCTCCTTTCTTCAAAAATGCGGATCCATTGATTGAGAATGTGGACTGATCTATATTATCTGTGTTACGTATCCTCTGAGGTTCCGGGGTATTTGCCACCGAGACCGCAGCAGGGGAGGGTTGCTCATCTTCAATGTCATCGGTGGTGGCAGAATATGACGGCCATACTTCGTTTGCCTTATCGGCAAGCCAATCGGCACGCTCGGAGATATGGTCTTCGTCCCAATCGGTTGAATTCAGTACGGATTCCATTGTTGCAAGTCCGGCAGCGTGTTTCTTCAGACCACCTTTTGACGATGTTCCATCGAGTTTCTTGTCCCAGTCAGCATCACGGATTGCAGAGTTGAGCGAAGATGTGATGATTGCCAGGTTTCCAAGCGTTTGGAGTGTGAAATCCCTATTTTCGGGGTCAATGGCTATACCCCAGTTATTGCGCCACTTCTTCGGCATCAGATGTTCCAAGCTATAGGAATTGAAACCAAGCATCGCCGTCGAATACATTGCGGAATTTCGCAGTTTGGATTCGATGAGGTATAGAATTCCTGTGGCCCTCTTGTTTGGTATAATTTCATTGTGGAAAGCATTTCTGACCATAAGATTGCTTGGCATAGCAAGTGAGGCGGCAGGATCTTTCTGCTCGATGTAGGCTTTCAATGCATCCACAGTTTGAATGTTCTGGCCGATAAGGTTTTCTGTGAACAGGTCGCTGTAGTTGTTGTTGTGAGTCTTGCATACGAGCCTTCTCATAAGGTAAGACTCAAGGTATTCATAGATTTTCTTTTTCTCCGAATCATCTGTGACATTCTTCTGAATGAACATCAGATAAGGAATGGTGGTCATTCCATCAAGGCCATAAATGATAACGTTCAAACGATCAAGGCTTGGGGCTGCTCCTACCTCTGTCTGCAGGGCATCGGCATTGAAGCAATTCTTGTATATTTTGGAGTACTGAGTCAAATCATAGATAAACTCGAATATCTTCTGTCTCCTTGTCGCTTCATCCAAATCACTTGTGGCCACGTAATCTGCCAGGAAACTCTTGTAGTTATTAAACAGTCCGTCCGTACGACGGTACATAACCTTGTCCTCACTCTTAACAGCGTAAACAGGGTCTTGAATCTTTATTTGCAGGTATGCACTCAGAAAAGCCTCAATATTATTCCTCTTGATGCGTCCGGCAGTAACGTCCTGGTCCCAAAATTCACGGGTTTCATCATCAAGTTCGAAAGCAGGTTTCCACATCTGATTGTATTCAGCTATGGTCTCTTTAGAAAAGAAGAAATTCTTAAGCAACTCACCGGTGGTAAGCTTGACACCCAAAGAGTTTATCGTATCAAAAATCTGCTGCTCATCTTCGGCTGGTGTGAGATCAATGCCGACAAATTGAGCCAAATTTCGAATCTTCTGTATGCTAAGGTTGCCTTCGTTGACATTGTCCTTAAAGAACTTATAAGCAGCGAGGATGTTACTATGACCTGGATCAATTTCCTCCAGCGTACTAAGACTCATAACTCTGTTGAATGCATCTGAGTCGCCTTGACTATGTTGCATTGCTATCGAACCATCATCCAGTGTAAATAATCTTTCTACTATATTGCTTTGATTCGATTTCAAACCGAGAACTTTGAGGAATAATGCCATCGTAGTGAGCCTCTGCTGACCGTCTATCACGGTGCGGATATCACCAATTGAGCCGCTGGATGGTGTGGGAAGGGATTTCAATATTATAGAACCAAGAAAGTATTCCTTGCCGGTTTTAGATATATACTCCATATCTTCGATAAGGCGAGTCCACTGTTCTTCTTTCCAGACATAGGTTCTCTGAAAGAATGGAATGATCAGTTTTCTGTTTCCGTTGAAGATGTCACTGATTGTGCGTTTTCCTGCTTCCATAATATAATAGGGTAGTGTTAGTTCAGACTGAGTTGCTTGAGGGTGACGGGTTCGATGTCATAAACGACTTCTTCGCCGGTGTCAACATTGCGGAGGCGCTGCTGCTCGAATTCTTCGCGGTCTTTCTTGCCCTTTTCATTCTTCTCAAAGGCAAGAATGAGGTATTCATCACTTTCATCAATGGTATAGGTCTTGCCGTTGAGCCATTCGGTGTAGAGACGGTCAAAGGAAACGGTGCCGATGTTCTTTGGTGTGAGTTTGTAGAATTCGTAATCCTTGTCGATGCTATAGATGAATGATTCCCGGATTGTCTTATGAAGATCTGATGACCAGCAAGTGTCTTCATATCCGGCGTAAGCAGCTATCACAAAGAGAAGATTGATGCTGAACTCGCGCAGGATGAGAGTGTCACGGTCGAAGAGGCGATCTTCGAAATGTTTGTTGGTGGGAGGGTTTTCGTGACGTTTCTTTTTGTCCCAGTATGTCTTGACCAAAGATGGCTTCCCATAGTCCCTGTCATCTTTTGTGACACGGCTGCGGATGAAGAAGTTCGGTGTAATGTTGTAGCCTTCGGTGAGTGTGTCACGGTAGCGGAGTTCACCTTTGCCTCTTGGAGGCCAGGGACCGCGTTTGTTCGCTAAATATATTGTATCAATATGATACTGAATGGCATTTTTGGCGTAGGTGAACTGCTTGTACAGGGCGATACCTTCAGGGTTGCTCCCGTCTGAATAATACTTACTGTCGCCGATGAAGTATATGTCGGACAGATTTCCAATGAGTGATTTGAAGCGGAAGATGTGGTCTATGAGCTTTCCGTCATCCTGCTTCTTGAGTGCTTCTACTCCACGTGCGTCACTGATGAGGCGGTCAATCATTGCCTCAAAGACAATGTCGAACTTTTTGACCAGAAGATGCTCCTTATCACGGTTTTTGTCTTCATCAGAGATGTTGTAGGTGAAGAAGGAGTCGAGAAGTACCCAGAGGTGTTTGAGATCGTCTCGGAAGTATTTATGACGGATGCGCTGCATCTGCTTGCTGCCGATTCCGGTGTCTATCAAGCGCTGGACTTCCATTGTGCCGAGAAGTGTGTACGGGACTTCTCCGAGGTCAATTGGGAAGCGGTATTTGTCGCGGAGGTACTTCAGCACAGAATAGTACAGGACAATCAGAGTGTCATCGATGTTGATGGTCTTTTCCTTGATGGCCGGGTCGAGATACCAGGCGTTGCCGTCCCTGAAGAACGGGTCTCCTGCAACAGTTTTGGGCCAGTCAATCTTGTCCCGTCCGCTATGGTTGATGAGACTTATTTGGGTGAAAAGATTCTTGTGATCCTTCAAAAAGTCGATGAGGTCGAGGGCGGTGCTCAAGAAGTCCTTATCCCTGTGACAGTCTTCAGGAAGTTGAGAGTCAAGTTCTGCCTGTTCACTGATAGATGTGCCTTCGTGTTCAGTACGGAAACGGTTTATGGCGCGATATAGCCAAAGACCGAGTTCGGGTAGGAAGGAGCCTTCACCGGAAATTTCCAGCGGGTTATTCGGATCATCAGTGTCTATGACATCTGTCGGCTTGACACCGTCCCAACCGAGAACGGTCGTCTCTCCGCTTTTGTCAATAAGAAAAGACTTTGGAAGAATGAATACAGGGCCGGAATAACCTTCAATGTTGACGAAGATATAGCCGATGAATGGGGTGTAGAATTTCATGTTCGAGTCGTCAGCCGGCACAACGAATTTCTCCAGATAGGGTTTTATCCGGGGAGCATCGTAGGGGTGGTTCTCGAAATAAATTCTCATATTCGGCTATTCTACAGGCGCAATTGTCAATTTTGAATTCGGATGATTCTCCTTGTACTTCTCCTGGAGATATTCAAGGAATCCGAGAAGCAGGCGTGAATCCTCGTTCCTCTCTGAGTAGAGTTCGGCAAAGGTGAAATAGTCGTTCTTATCTCCTTCTGTAAGTGTCTTTATGCGCATAAAATATGGTGCAGACACACGGCGAGGGTTGTAGAGGTCCTTGCATACGTCATTCCAAAGGTAGAACATCACCTTGTTTGTGAATTCCTTCTCTGTAATAGCTCCTTTGACGAAAAATTCGCCCATCTGCTTGTCCTCGCTATCGGTAGCGTTGATAATCATATCGTTGACCATCTGGAGGAAATCGACCCACGGATATTTCTTACCGGCAATCTCAATAGTGGTTTTAAGAGCTTCCGGATTGTCGTATTCAATAGGCTTATATTCCATAGCCCAGCGACGCTTGAAAGCCGAATCCATAGGGAAGAGGCTTTGGTCGGAGGTGTTCATCGTAGCGAATATGTGAAGATTGGCCGGGAGCTTGAGACTCTCTGAAGGGACTCCTTCGCCAGCAAGATATTTTGCGAGTTCGGTGTCTGGCTTAATCTCATAATCAGATTCTCCATTTGTACGGTCCAGCAGTTGGAAGAGGTCACCGAATATCTGTGCACAATTGCCACGATTGATTTCCTCTATGATGAGGAATATAGGGTCATCCGGGTGACGGAGTGCGGCAACATAGGCATTTGTGAATACCTGTGGCACAAAACGGTAGTCAAGCTGATTGTCGGTATCTTTGCCAGGCTTGTAACATCCTACAAATGTGGCATAGTCATAATCCGGGTGGAATGTTGTGCGGAAAATGTTGTTGTAAAGGGACTTTTTCTGTTCATCAGTAGGCTTTTCAACCTTGTTGTGCTCCTTGTCGTACCAAATAATCTTATCGCCCTTCTTGCCTTCTGCGATATCTTTTACGACGAATGACTTTCCGGTACCAGGGCAGCCATAATATATGGTTTGAGCTGTTTTGCCGTTATCAATTACCGGTGTCTCTTTAGAGTCGGCATTAAAGAAAAAGAAAAAACCTTTCTTGTCTTTTATTGTTGGTTTTGATTCCATAATCTGCTTATAATCTACGGATAATGATACTTTGTTGTTGGTCACCTTAATTACTTTCGAGTATTGGTTTAAGGTATTTGCGACAATGTCGACATTCCCCATCGGATCTTTGTAAATATCTGTCAATGCTTTTCGAAGGTCGACGTTATTGCCTTGCTCTTCAAGGTACTTTACCAAGGACTCGACCAACAATAAAGGTTCGTTAAGAGTTTTAAGGCTTCTTGTGAAAGGATTTGGCGCATAATAACGAGATACCCAGTATTCCAAATATTGTTGCGCTTCTTGTATGGTAATATTCCTGGAAAAGCGAGGGATAAAACCATCTGGACCTTCGTAATACAAGGCCAGTTGGCAGGCCAATTGATAAGGAGTATGGAAGAAACCTTCATGGTCAGTCTCGACATATTCCCTAAACTCCTTTGAAGACATTGGCGTCTTAGGAAGCCAGGAAACAATCTCGACAATAGTTTCAGGGCTTGGATTTCTCCATCGACAAATAATATCAGCCATAACTTATATACCGTATTTTGTTATATCCAATTGTTTTAATATTGCCATCAAAACATCGACAACAATACTGTTGCCTGATTGCTTATATGCAGCTGTATCAGGAACGACTATATTGAACGTATCATCAAAGCCCATTAGTCTTAAGCATTCTCTCGGAGACAGCTTGCGATACCTTCCATATGCAGGATTATATGTTTCTGCTCCAGTCATCTCAAAGAGGCCGTCCGATTCTTTTTTCAAAACATACTTTGAAATATTTGAATCGATGTAATAATCTTCCTCAAATGCGGACACCGGTAATATTGTTGGATCTGATGAATCGACTTTTTCATTTTTTGCCAAAGGATGGAAAACAAAATCTCCGTGCCAGTTGAACTGCTGATTTCGTTTTTGGCACAGAGCAACATCCCCATTGACAAGTGTATAGCTCTTGTCGTGATTAATTGAACGTGTCACGAAATTCGCCCCTTTTTTTTTAAGAAACAGATTGGAAGGAATATGTCTATCCAAACAATCATACTTAGTTCGAGTTAGAAGAATAGGGGCTGGGTATTTGAAGTCAACCGGTTCTTTGAATCCGATACAATAAATACGCTCACGACTTTGGGGTACGCCATAATCCTTGCTGTTCAGTACCTGATAATAAACTTGATAGCCACAATCTTCTTCAAAAGTACGCTTTATTACGTTCCACGTGCGTCCTTTGTCATGGTTGAGCATTCCTTTGACATTTTCAAAAATGAATACTTTAGGCTGGCATTCTATAACTACACGAGCAAAATCGCTGAATAGCGTACCACGAGTGTCTTCGAAACCACCTCTCTTTCCACGCATTGAAAACGCCTGGCATGGAGCTCCGCCAACAAATAAATCCACAAGGCCTTTATACGGTTTAGCATTGAAAGTCGTTATGTCATTATGCCATTTTGACTCTTCAAGAGGATAGTTTGCCAGGTACGCCTGTTTGCAATCTTCGTCTATGTCTCCGGCAAATTGAAGCTCAACATTTAACCCGAGTCGGTGAAAAGCGTGTTCAATCGCACCAATCCCACTGAATGATGTCGCAAGCCTGATTGTCCTGTCAGGAAAAGCGAAGTGCTTCATCTGCCAATTGGCGGAATCGGTGTCTAAATTTGCTTTAGTATTTTGAATGTCACTATACTTGTTATTCATTCTTCTACCCCGTATTTTGTGATGTCAAGCTGCTTAAGTATGGCGATGAGCACATCTACGACAATGCTGTTACCCGCTTCTTGATAAGCCGCAGTGTCTCGATTGACAATCTTAAAACTATCCTTGAAGCCCATAAGTCTCATGCACTCTCTTGGAGTAAGCTTGCGAATCCCATTTATTCCTTTTTCCTTGCAATAAGTTACATAATTATCAACTCCAGCTCTATGCATCTTGTGCATTGATTGAAGAAGGGGCCTGGCAACATCGAGATCGGTTTTTGTGGATGTCCTAAAGTTCTTTGTGCCGCCAGCTAATACATATTTAGCGACTTTTTCTGACAAATAATATCTGTCATCAACATCATTTACATCGAACACAAATTCGTTGAACTTGCCGTTCCCTTTAAATTTCTTCCCCGATGGAGATATATATTTCTTGCCACTCTTGGCATCATAATATTTTGATTCCGTCCAGTCTTCCAAGAAATCATACATCTTGTATTCAAGATCAATTGGAGCAGGGAAGAGGAATTTTGTTTTCTTCCTAAACCCAATGCAATATAATCTCTCACGATGCTGTGGTATTCCGTAATGCTTGCTATTAAGGAGTTGGTAGTGAACATCATATCCACAATAATCCTCGAATGTATGTTTGATGACATCCCATGTTTTACCTCCATCGTGTTCAAAAAGACCGGCAACATTTTCAAAAATAAACACTTTTGGCTGGCACTCTTTGACAACTCTCGCAAATTCGCGGAACAATGTACCTCGTGTATCTTCAAATCCACGACGAGCCCCGACAAACGAAAATGCCTGGCACGGAGCACCACCAACAAAGAGGTCTACTTTATATCTGTATGGTTTTGCGTTGAAATCGTGAATGTCACTATGCCATCTGCTTTCATCTATTTCATAATTAGCAAAATAAGCATTCTTACAGTTAGGCTCAATATCTCCAGCAAATTGTATATCAGTTTTTAAACCTAAACGTTGAAAAGCGTGCTCGATTGCCCCTATTCCGCTGAATGAGGTCCCTAATCGAATTGTTCTATTTGGGTATGCAAACTCTCGTTCCACCCATGATAGACCATTAACATCTATATTGTCTATTGTATTTTGCATCTTGCTTGCCAATAAGGGCGTATAACGCCATTAAAACAACAAATTTAACGATTTTCTCTTGAATTTTGTATAAGTTTCCTTCATAAATGAAAATCAGCGAGTTAGAGGACTTGCCCCAATACTTTGATATCCATAATGTTATCTGGTATTGGGGCGGTTCTCATTATTCCTCATATTTTCTCATAACTTCCTTTACCAAGCTCTTTTACCTGGCCTTTCTGTATTGCTCTACGTATCTGACGCTCAACCGTTCTGATTGATTTCCCAATCCTCACTGCTGCATTCTGCATATCCTTCGAACTGAACTTATCCGGGAGGATTGAGAGCAGGGTAGCACGTGCTGCTGAACTGTAGGTCTCGGAGATCTTGACGTCTTCGCAGATACCGTCATTGAGGACATTGAAAATGTAGTCGTTATGCTCGGAAATCGTCTTTATGATGCTGAGCGCAATATTGAAATCGGTGTCGGAACATTCGGCTTTAGTCAGAATGATGCCAGTGTCCATCATACGGAGTGTGGTGAGAATCATTGCAATTCTCAGTGTGGCCCAGGAAAGGCGATGGGTACTTGCGTTGTAGAGGTCACCGTTGACTTCTTTCATTCTCTTCTTTTCATCGGCAAAGAAGTCGTTGAATTTCTGCTGCTGAACCAGTGAGAGATGGAACCAAATCTCAGCGGTGGTGTTGAGCTTGTTGTAGAATTCGACGAATCCTGTTCCGAGGTCATCGAACACTTTTTCGAGAGGATGGTCGGAATCGTAGCCCGAGAAGCCGTCAAGCCATTCGTCCGTTGCAGACATTCCATAGAAGATGAAGCGGCTGAGAAGGCCATTCTCTGCATTGGGAATGAGGGATTTGACTTGCTCCGGTGTGCCGGAGAGGACTACGGACAGACGCGGATTCTGTACTTCTTTCTCTTCGCTGTCGTTGCCGCGGCGAAGGTATCCGAATTCTTCGTGGGCGAACGCCTTGCGGAAGTTGTCAGAATAGTTGCCGTAGTCGCTCTTGAAGGTGTTGACTACAGTATCTCCCTCGGTTTCGAACATAATCATATTGCCGTTGTCTGCCATTGCCTCGGCGAATGAGGTGGCGCTGCAGTTTGCGGGGACGCGAAGAAGCTTGATCGGAGGCTTGATGGGTGCTGTGGCATTGGCCTTTTCTTTCTTGGAGAGGGCGCGGTAGCGGTCAAGTTCCTGCTTGTATTCTTCCTGCTCTGCAAGCCAGGCGTCACGTTTCTCGTTGTGAATGGGGCGGACAAGTCGGTAACAGAAGTCAAGACGCCCTTTGCCTGAGCCTGCCGGACCGGGAACGAAGAGGAACATATTGGGGAAGATGGTGCGACCGTGATAGATGGTTCTTACTGGCAGCAGGGCACAGGAGAGGGTGACAATGGAGCCGATGAGGACAAGGTCTTTCTCCTGCCTGATGTTCATTGTGCTGACAGCTTTGCTCAGAATATCGGGCAGTTCACCGTAGATGCTTTCGTCAAACAGAGGCAGAGTCCGGTCTTCTTCCCGTGATTCAACAAACGACACGGCGACATTTTTGTCGCTTGTCGTCTCCTGCGGAATTTCTGCTGTCCGAGTCTTGATGATATTCTCGCGGTGAGGAAGTTTAACGCCTTGTTGTTCTGCGAGATAAAAGATGGTGGAAATGCCGGTCCGTCCTTTGTCGGTCTTGAGACATTCGTCATATTTTTTGTCGCATTCTGTCTGGTCGTAGCCTGAGTAAAGGGCACTGATGTCGTGAAAATACCGGCGGCCGGATTCTCCGAATTCTGCGGCAATAGCGAAACCGACCTTGAGCCATTCGTTGTAGCCTGATGTTATGTCGGCGTGTGCTGCCTGGAGCTGTGATATGAGGGCTTCGACCCTGGCTGTGTTGTCAGAGTAGGAGGGTACCTGCTGTGCAGGTGTGCTGCTCTCGTTGAGCAGGTCAATGTAAAAATTGTCTGATGTCATAAGTGAAATTATCTTCGATGTAAAAGGGGTTCAAGAATGCGTCCGGGTCGTAGGGGAGGAAGCAGGCACGACAGATGTCTTTGCCGGATGGATCTGCTTCGATTCCGTACGTCTTACGCGAGTAGTTTGAGAGGATGGTGAAGAATTCGAGGAATGTGAAAGGGCTGCCGTCCGGCTTGGTAATATTGGGCAGTGCCACAATCCATTTGACTCCGTCACCTGAAGGGCTGCGGAAAGCAAGGACAGTCTCGAAACGTTCATCATGTGCGAGCTTCTTGACCAGTCCTCGTGCATCCGGTATGTGGTCGAAATCTATGACCATATAGCCGGAGGCTTTGACCAGGTCTGTTTCCTTGCGGCTGCGGAAAATTCCACCGGGTGTGATGTAATCCAAGTTCTCTGCTTTGTAGCGGCTTCTCAATTTGCTGTCACTTATGGTGCGAAGATGCTCCGTATGGGCTTTTGCATAGTCGCTGGTGAGATACTTGAATATGTCTTCCGGTGAAGCCTCGCGGCAGGGCTTTGTGTTGCGGATGGGGCGGCGGTAGAAGCTCATCCTGGGTGCAGGCGGCATCTTTGGCTGTTCCTGCTGCTCCTGCTGCAAAGGCTCGTCATTGAGGAGCTTGTGGTAGTAGGGGTTGTAGTCCGGCTCTTTGATATAAAGTTCTTCTGCCAAGAGGGAGATGAGCTGCTCTTCGGTGAGGTTCTTGCCACGCTGACTGTAGTATGCTTTGGCAAGGTCAAGGGCATCGCCATCAGGCAGGGAGCCATCCTCGAAGTGGAATTTTGCTATTCTGTCCGGGAGCATTTTGCCTGGGGTGTAGCTTTTTTCCACTTTGATTCGAATGATTCCGCCGCCAGCGAAGACAGGGTCGGGATTTTCGCCGCATTCGTCTCCACTGATGTGGAATGTGAAGTCGGGGTACTCTTTACGGATGAGGTGGTTCATTATGTCCACGCCATAGAGTGTCTTTGAGAGGAGGAATTCTTTAGTCATTTTCGGCCTCCCTTCTTTTGAGTTCTTCGATGTCCAGGTCTTCGAGGTCACAGGCGACGAGGCGGTCAACTTCTTCAGCGGAGAGGTCATAGAAGGACATATAGCCCCGCTTGAGCATTTCAATCTGGAAGAATGGACAATGCCTGAGGATCTGTGCATACGGGTCGTTGGGGTTATTGAGCACGAGCTGGTGCATCACTTCGCTGATGTGTTCGGGCTTGCTCATAACACACCTCCTTTTTTGATTAAGATGGCATTCACGTCCGAAAGTCGGTATCTGTCCATAGATCCAACCTTCACAGGAACCAGGTATCCGCACTTTTTCCAACGCCAAATGGTCGCACTGGAGATTTTGAACTTCTCCATAGTCTCTTCACGGGAGAGGAGCTGTTCGTTTTCCGGCACACGGTCTTCGGGCTGGAGTGCATTGAGTTCCTGAAGCAGCTCTTCCTTTATGGTTCTGCCTGCTTCAATGAGGTCTGACGCTTTTACGGATATCGTCACATCCGGGCAAGTTCTTGCCAATTCCAATAAGGTCGCTTCCATTTTTATATATGTTTTGGAAGGTTGTGTCCTTCGGTGCGGATTTATCGGTCTCCGCACCTGTTCGACACCCGAAAATGAAAACAGCCGATAATCCTTGTTTTCAAATTCCGAGCGCCAAGTTATATGCATTTTGAGTGGGCACGAAATGACTAAACGCACTTTCTTCAGAGGTTGAAATGCATAAAAATAACCGCTTGATAACAAGCGGTTTACAAGGATTCTGTCTAAAAAATACTAAGCTGGTCAGCGAGTGGCGGCTAAAGCTGTTTTTATTATGCTTTCAGCCCTGTTCACGTGGTCTAATCCTATCGGCGGATTGCCGGTCAATGAGTTTTCAGTGTAGCTTCTAATGACTTTGGTGTCACGCCCGAATGCTGCCATTGCCTTTTCCTTACATTTGGTGATTCTCTCAGCGTTGAAGGGTTGTCCGTAGCTCGATTTCTTTTTTCTGAATATCAGAATGACGGCCATAACAGTGCGGTCGGCATCTTTGGGGTCAATGGTGGTGTATAGTTTCTTCAACTCATTGTAGATGATTCGTTTCTGCTTGGTAATGTAGTTGCAACTCGGTTTGAAGAGGCTGTCGAAGATGGTGAACCCTTCGTCCTGCTTAAGTTCCTCCGGTGTGGCGTCATCATAATTGATTTCAACGTTCATCTGAATAGGTGTTCCGGGGTTGTACTTCGCTTTCCGGTTCCATTGACGAATAGCGTATGCGAATTCATATATATAGCGCAGGCGGCGGGATTCCGTCAAAAGATTAAGGTTCTCGAATTCCTGGGCGACTTCGAGCATAGGTTCGATGCAGATACGGTTGAATTTGGCTCCGGTCAGTGTGTCCTGGCAGACATTGAGATAGGTGATGACTGCTTCAATGTTGTTGCGGCTGAGCAGCTGGTCTCTTTGTAGGTTGTCTTCGCGCCAAGTGATGTTTGCGATGAAGCGTGCAAGCCTGATATGAAGGTCGCGTAGGGTAGGGTGAGAAGACTCCATCACCGCAGGTGCGGCAGATGGGTCCCATTCAAGTGCTTCGCTCCTGTAGTCATACTTTTGGAGATTGAAGACAACTTCCTCTGCTGTTTCTGAATATGCCTTGAGGGTGGCAAGTATCTTTTCTGTTCCGTTCTTGTCCATAATTCGCGTATTTTATTAGTCCAGCAGATTCGTCATTTCCTTGATCATATCGTCATCGATGTCGCGATAGCGGGCAAATGCCTTTGAGCCTTCACAGTGGCCGGAGAGTTTGCCAACAAGATTCGGGTCTTTGACTTTCTTATAGAGGTTGCCGATGAAGGTGCGTCGGGCCATGTGTGAGCTGGCCACGTCACAAATGGGATGCTGCTCTGACTGCTTGGTGACAGGGTTTACAATGGTCACGACTCTTTCTACGCCGGCTTTCTTGAGGCCGACACGAATGAGGTCGTTGAGTTTGCCGGTGCTCATAAAAGGGAAGAGGAAGTCTCCGTGTTCTCCTTTGTGGCGGTTCATCACTTCGATGGCAGTAGGAGCGAGATATACCTTTACTACGCGCGGGCGTTCTTCTTTGGTCTTGCTCGGAATGTAGTGGACTGCTATGCCGTTTTCGCTGGTGACTATGTTGCTCTGGGTGAGGGACAGGAGGTCGCTGATGCGGCAGCCGATGTAGCACTGGAAGATAAAGATGTCACGGGCAAGTGCCACTTCCTTGTCAAAGCTGAGATCTGTCTTGAAGAGGATGTCGCGCTCTTCGGTGGTGAGGTAGTACGGTGTTCCGTATTTCTGGGAACCTACGGTGTATTTGCGGAAAGGGTCGTTCTTTGTGTATCCCATATCCATACACCAGCGCCAGTATGCACGGACTGCGCTCATATAGGTGACGATGGCGTTGTCGCTGCGCTCGATAGGGGTGCGTTCGTGCTCGGAATTGTCCCAAACGTATTTGTATTTCTTGATTGGTTTGAGGACCGTGCGGTATTTCTCCTGCTTGGGCTCGAAGAAGGTGTGTTCCTCTTTGAAGAATTTCTCAAGTTTTACCAGGGTGTCAGCGGTGGCCTTGTCCATATTGATGGGCTTGCCGGTGTAGAGTTCAAATCGCTTGACGATGCTGAAGATGGTGCGGTAGCTCTTGAGACGCTGGGCTGAAACCTTCTTGAACTTGAGGAAGTCTTCAGTCTTGTCGAGGAAGTAATGTTCGTCGCTCTCTACTGTCTTGTAGTTCTCGGGGTAGAGGAGACGGTCAACTGTTTCCTGAGCCCAGTCGGGAGTGAAGTCCTCAATCGGCATAGTGTTTCCTTTTTCAAGGACGTGGTTGACAATTTTGTCGATTGTCGCCTTTGCTTCCTGGGCATCGTAGACCTCCGGTGTGATAAGGCGGTTCTTGATGACTATCTCTCCATCGACGAAGAATTTCGGAAGGATGAAGACGTGGGTGTGTGCGCGTAGCGCGATTGTCCGCTTGTTGCGGTACCTGAGAAGGATCTCGCCTTTGCCGGTATCCTTGTTCAGTTTGGTCGAAAGTGTAAGTGTTACTGATGCCATAATCTTAACTGTTAACTATGGCAAAGGTAAGGAAAACGGGGGACAAAAACAAGTATTTTTGTCCCCCAAATTGTCCCCTAATGAAAACGACTGAAAACGGGCGTACTTTAAGTGTCCGTTGTAATTAGTTGTTATTTAATGAATTACTGCGAGAAATGAAAAGAATTGTTTTCTAAAGATTTCTGTTCTTTTCGTATATTACTTCCCGATGCAGAACTTCCCGAAAATATTCTGCAGTATATCCGTGTGCGTGATTTCGCCGGTGATGGAGCCGAGGGTGGAGAGGGCGGAGCGGAGATCTTCGGCGACGAGGTCGGTGGGAGCGCCGGAGACGAGTCCGTCCCTTGCGGCGAGCAGACTTTTTCGTGCAGTTACGAGTGCTTCCCAATGGCGGATGTTAGTGAC
This sequence comes from Candidatus Cryptobacteroides sp., assembly GCA_045597605.1. Lineage (GTDB taxonomy): Bacteria > Bacteroidota > Bacteroidia > Bacteroidales > UBA932 > Cryptobacteroides. The sequence continues at coordinate 24,865 of JAZLKN010000022.1, forward strand.
AAGGACCGAACTGTCGGAGGCCTGGGCAAGGCGTGATTTGGCATAGCCGGACAATGTCTTGAGCAATGCGTCGACTCCGTTGCCTGTCAGTGCGCTAATCCGGCAGATTTCGGCCGGAAAATCTGTCTTGCAAATATCATTTATCTTATCGCCCGAATCTTCCATCAAATCCACTTTATTCAGTGCGAAAATGATTTTCTGGGTGTTGGAATCCACAGAATCGAATATGGGAGCATAAAGCCGGCCAAGTCCCGAATCACTTTGAGTAGCGGCATCCAACAGTATTATGATAATTTCGGCCTTCCTTATGGACTCGAAACTTCTTTGTATGCCTATCCTCTCGATTTCTCCCGAGGTCTCCCTGATTCCTGCAGTGTCGACGAAGCGGAAGAGTACGCCGTCAACATTGAACGCTTCCTCTATGGTGTCGCGCGTCGTTCCGGCTATGTTGGAAACTATCGCGCGCTGCTCGCCAAGAATGCTGTTCAGCAAGGTGCTCTTGCCTGCGTTGGTGGGGCCGACAATGGCCACCGGTATGCCGTTCTTTATGGCATTGCCAAGGCGGAACGATGAGGCAAGCGAGTCAACTTTGGCAAGCACGGTATCCAACAGGGCGTTCAACTGACTTCTGTTGGCGAATTCCACGTCCTCCTCGCTGAAATCCAGTTCCAACTCCAGCAACGATGCCATCTCAAGCAGTTTTTCCCGTAAAGTGCCCAGTTCAGACGAAAAGCCTCCTTTAAGCTGTTTTACTGCGACCCTATGAGATGTTTCGGTGCTGCTGGCGACAACGTCTGCAACCGCTTCAGCCTGGGTCAGATCCATTTTACCGCTGAGGAAAGAGCGCTGGGTGAATTCTCCGGGAAGGGCAAAGCGGGCACCGGCCTCCAGAGCGTAGGTGATAATCTCCGATACTATATAGGAGGATGCGTGGCACATTATTTCCACGCTATCTTCGCCCGTGTATGAGTGGGGGGCTTTGTATATGCATACGAGCACTTCGTCCAGAACGGTATCAGCTGTATGCTCCGCAGCATCCTTCTTGTATATCGTACCGAACTTTATGGTATTCGGAGCAGCCTGGGCGGCACTTCCTTTGCGAAAACTCACAAGAGCATCGGCGATGGGGAAGGACTTCGGACCGCTGATTCTCAACAAAGAGATTGCTCCCGTACCGGGAATGGTTGCGGGAGCAATAATGGTATCGTCGTTTATCGTATTCATTGTTACCAGATGATTACCCTTTCTTCTTCGGGACGCCACATTTCGTCACCCTCACCAATGCCGAAGGCATCGAAGAAGGTCTGGAGATTGCGCACCGATATGTTGACGCGGTTCTTTCCGATGGAATGAACGTCAATCAGTGTCCTGCGTTGTATCTCCTCGTCAGTGATGTTCTGAGCCCATACAATGGCATAGGCCAGGTAGAAACGTTGTTGGGCGGTGAATCCGTCAATGTCGGCAGGCTGCTTGCCGTCGAATGAGTTCTGCAATGCAGTGTAGGAGATGCGGAGTCCGCCCTGATCGGCGATGTTCTCGCCGAGAGTGGCCTCACCGTTGGCGAAAACGCCGGGAAGAACCTCGACCTTGTTGAACTGGTCCACGAGCAGGGCAGTCTTCTGCTTGAAGGCCTGCTCTTCAACTTCGGTCCACCAGTTGTTCAGATTGCCGTCCTTGTCGAAAAGACGTCCCTGATCGTCAAAGCCGTGAGTCATCTCGTGGCTTATAACCACTCCAATAGCTCCGTAGTTGACGGCATCGTCTGCATCTGAATTGTAGAAAGGAGGCTGCAGGATACCTGCGGGGAAGCAGATTTCATTGGTCGTGGGATTATAATAGGCATTGACCATCTGTGCGGGCATAAGCCATTCGTCCCTGTCCACGGTCTTGCCGAGTTTGGCAATATTGTCGTTGAAATACCACTCGCTGGCGTTGATTACGTTGTCCAGATAACTGAGCTCGCTGTCTATGTCGAGTGACGAGTAATCCTTCCACTTGTCGGGATAGCCGATCTTGATTCTGAAAGCCTGAAGCTTTTCCTGAGCTTTGGCTTTTGTCTCCCCGCTCATCCAGTCCAGTCCGGCTATATGCTGTCCGAGAGCTGTCTGTATGTTCTTGACCATATTGAGCACCCTTTCCTTGTCTGACTCGGGGAAGTACTTGCTTACATACATTTTGCCCACAGCCTGGTCGAGCAGGGAGTTGGGAACACCCATTGCCCTTTTCCATCGGGGTTTCTGCTCCTTGACACCGGCCATTTTCGCGGAGAAGAAGTTGAAATTTGCATTGGAGAAATCATCGCTCAGGAATGAACTTGCCTTGTGGAGGAGGGAAGCCTGGAGATAATGTTTCAACTTTGTGGGAGACGTGGTCTTCACTATGCCGTCAAGCGCCTTGAAGTAAGAAGGCTGTTCCAGGACAATCCTGTCCTGTGCAGGAATCCCAAGCGCTTCGAAGTAGGCATCAAGATGCAGGTGAGGATATGCTGCAATGAGCTGGGCGCTGGAAACGGGGTTGTACATCGCCTGAATATCCCTCTGCTGCACCATTGACCAGAAGGGTACGGCTATTGCCATTTCGACTTCGTAGGCATCCAGCGCGGCTTCCTCCGCATTCTCGAAACCTGCCAGGGTGAACAGTTCGTTGAGATAGACCTTGAACCCTTCGCGCAGTCCCTCGTGCTCGGGCAGCAGATAATAATCCCTGTTGCGCATCTTCAGACCGCTTTCTCCTATGTAGAGCACCTCGTTGTTGCTGTCAGCAAGGTCTGCATCCACTCCTATGGAATACAGCCCTGTCACACCATGTTTTTCGCACCAGGCGCTCGCTAGGGCGAAACCGGCCTCCGTATCCACGCCCTCGATCTCTTTGAGATACTTGAGAGCGGGGGAGACTCCCTCTTCGTTGAGCCTTGTAGAGTCAAGCCCCATCTTATAGAGGTCAGCTATCTTCTGCTCGACGCTTCCGTCCTCGGCTTTGATGTCGGAAAGACCCTTGAAAAGGTCGTTGAGCCTGATTTCATTGTTCTCGCCGAGCACGTCGAATGCTCCGTAACGGGAATATTCGGCTTTAAGCGGATGATTCACCTGCCATCCTCCCGTTGCATATTGGTAGAAATCCCTGCCGGGGCTGATGCTCGTGTCTAAATTTGCCGGATCTATCGGCGGTACTTTTTCTGCGTTGTTGCAGGACATCATGGCCGTGCCGGCCATTGAAACAATCATGATTTTCTGGAAAATGCTTTTCATTGTATGTAGGTACATTATGTGTTATCAGTATATCCTCGCAAAGATAATTGAAATAAGTATAAATATTCATATATTTGTGCCTATAAATTTACCGTTATGACAACTAAAAACAAATTCCTCATCTGGCTTTCAGCAATCGTAATCGTAGCTCTGACCGCTTTTGTATATTTCAAATTCTATTTCCCGGTTACAAGCGAGGCTGTAAAATCCGGTGAATTGAATTACGTGATGTACAAAGGTTACATCTGGAAGACTTATGAGGGCAAACTCATTCAGGCCGGTTTCAAGTCGAAGAACGGTGGCGGTGGAGTGCAGAGCAATGAGTTCGATTTCTCTATTGTGGACAAGGATCTCGCTCAGGAGATCATGAGACACAGCGGAAAGGTTGTTTCCCTGAAATACAAGCAGTATAACGGATGGCTGCCGTGGCGCGGAATGCAGAAGAATATCGTCTACGCCATTGACAATGTGGAACCCCGTCAAGGTTTGGGCAATTCATTCCCCGTCGTTACCGGCGTAGAGGATGCTGCTACGGACCTTCCTTACCAGGAATAGGGATTCAAACCTTATACATTCCGGTATCTTCTCCTTCTGCGGCCATCTTCCGCAATTGCGACGATGAGATATCGACTAGCGGCGCATCTTTCAACAGTTTGATATGCAACGGCTTGTGCTTTTCTTCTCCGAAAAGCATATCTTCGTTACGATGCTTTGTCCTCAGAATACGGCAATCCCGAACCATATTGTAGCCGCTTCTGGGATATACGACCACACCATACTGCTCCATAATTCGCCTTCCTTCTTTCCAACTCAACATTTCCGGAAGATTGTCGCCACCGATGACGAGTGTGAACCGGTTGGCCGGTTCACGCTCCTGCAAGGCATCCAGAGTCCTTATCGTATATGACGGCACAGCCATGCGGAATTCGATATCATCCACCAAAACCCTGTCGGAAAGACCGTTGCGCTCTACTGCGGCTCTGGCTGCAGACAGGCGCTCCGGACCGGAATCCGCCAGAGACGGATTCTTGAAAGGGTTGTGCGGAGAAACTATCAGATAAACTCTGTCAAATCCTCCCTGTTCAAGCAGATAGCGTACTACAGTCATATGCCCTATGTGAAGGGGATTGAAACTGCCGGAGTACACTGCAATTTTCATAGCTTCTATTTCAGGGCATTCCCGTTCATTTCCCTGAGGAATTCCGCGTTGGAGACAGTCTTCTCAAGACGTGATTTGAGGAATTCCATAGCCTCCACGCTTGTCATATCGGCAAGATAGCTGCGCAGAACCCACATTCTGTTGATAATGTCGGGAGAATAGAGAAGGTCGTCCCTTCGGGTTGAGGAAAGCGTGATGTCCACGGCGGGGAAAATCCTCTTGTTGGCAAGTTTGCGGTCAAGCTGCAGTTCGAGGTTGCCGGTTCCCTTGAATTCCTCGAAGATTACATCGTCCATCTTGGAACCGGTCTCCGTAAGGGCTGTGGCCAGTATCGTGAGCGATCCGCCGCTCTCGATGTTTCTGGCGGCTCCGAAGAAGCGTTTGGGTTTCTGCAGGGCATTTGCATCCACACCGCCGGACAGCACTTTGCCCGAAGCGGGCTGTACGGTGTTGTAAGCCCTTGCAAGCCTCGTGATCGAATCGAGCAGTATGACAACGTCGTGGCCGCATTCGACCATTCTCTTCGCCTTTTCCAATACCATATTGGCAACTTTCACGTGCCTTTCGGCAGGCTCGTCGAAGGTACTTGCGACAACCTCCGCCTTTACGCTGCGACTCATGTCTGTTACCTCTTCAGGACGCTCGTCGATGAGCAGCACTATCATATAGACCTCGGGGTGGTTGTCCGCTATAGCATTGGCTATGGCCTTGAGGAGCATTGTCTTACCCGTTTTGGGCTGTGCAACGATCAGACCGCGCTGACCTTTGCCTATGGGAGTGAACATATCCACAATACGGCAGCTGATATCCTTGTCATGGCCTTTTCCCAGAATCTCGAATTTCTCTTCCGGGAACAGGGGAGTGAGGAAGTCGAAAGGAACGCGATCGCGTATGAATTCGGGAGTGCGGCCGTTTATGTATTTGACTTTCACCAAAGGGAAGAATTTGTCACCTTCGCGGGGCGGGCGTATCTCTCCGGTCACCGTATCGCCGGTCTTGAGGGCGTTTGCCTTGATCTGCTGCTGGGACACATATATATCATCGGGAGAATTCAGGTAATTGTAGTCCGATGAACGCAGGAATCCATATCCGTCAGGCATTATTTCCAACACACCGGTAGCCTCCACCGTTCCTTCGTATTCGATGCGCGGCTTGGGTTGGGACTGGGGTTTCTGCGGCGGTTTCTGTTCTTCCGATTTCTGTTCTATCTGCGGTTCAGCCTGCTGGGTACTGTGATTTTCCTGCTGCTGAGCCTGCTGGGTTTTCTGTTGCTCCTGTTTGCGCTCGCCTTTGCGACCTTTGTTTTCCTTTACAGGTTTTTCGGCCTTCACCACAGGCTTTTCGGCTTTTACTGCCTTTTCAGTCTTATCAACCTTCTCCGGCTTCTCCACCTTTTCTGTTTTTTCAACTTTTACGGCAGTATCAGACTTTTCAATATTTTCGGCCTTCTTCATTCTTGTGCGCCTGAGCTTGGGCGCAGGTTCCTGTTTTGAGGTTGAAATGGCTTCGGCGTCGATGATCGCATAAATCAAATCATCTTCCTTGAGTTTTTTGTATCCTTTGATTTTCAGCTCTTTAGCCATCGCGAGAAGAGCCTCGGACCCCATTGATTTAAGTTCGTAGATGTTATGCATAAAGATTTTTTGAATAGGCCAGAAGCCTATGATTTCAGTGCATCCCGACCGGAATGCAGTGCAAATATAGTAAAAAAAATCAATGTTGCGTCAATTATCCCAGAAACTGGTGCTCTTGCGGAAACGCAGAAGGTCGGCCAGTGCGGCGGCGTTGGCTGAAATCAGGAAATTCCAGCTTTTCCATTTGCCCGTAGGAACCCAGGAGAAGGAAATGTTGAAGCAATGCAGGTCATAGGTGGCGCTTATCTGCGTCGTGGTCAACTTCAGCGCCTTGATGTCAAAACCTGTCGAAGCGTTGAGGGACAACGCGTTGGTTATTTTGAACTGACCGCTTACATTAAGTGTCTGGTTGACGTTGTGAACCGTCTTCAGATGGTCCTTCTCGTATTTATAACTCTTGGAATAGTTCAGGGAATAGCTCAGATTCACCGACCAGGGCGAGTTGGGGTTCATATAGTACACCCATCCGCCCGGAATGTATTCCCCGGTGACAGGATGGTAGAATATCCTTGTATATGACGGCATTGAAGAGGAACCCTTTCCCGATTCGGTACTGTTCTTGGATCCGTCGTTGCCGTTTATCGTGCCTTTCCCGCTGAATGAATACGACATAGAAAGATTGGCATTCTTCAACCTCAGAAGATGGCCTGTCTTCGCTACGTTGAACTTGTTTATCTTCTGACCCTTTTCATTCACGGCATAAGGGTCGAAATTCAGGTTACCGCTGATGCCGAGCTTTTCGAATATGTTGGTGGAAACCGTTATTCCGACATCGTTCATCTTGAGAGAGTCCCTGAGGAAGTCGTAACCGGTATTGATGTTGAACTGGTCAAGCAGTTTGATTTTCTTGCTGCCCGTGCCTGTGGTATCCTTGAAGTCCCTGACCTTCGCTTCGAGATTGTTGCCTATCATGAGACTCGCGGTTGCGGAACTTCCCTTTCCGGGAGGGGAGTACATCTGCCCCGAGTATATGTTGTAGTCCAAAGTCTTCACATCGCCCCTGATGTCCGTATATTCAAGTGTTCTGTATCCGTTGAAATATGTTCCCTTGTCCGGACTTAGGTTGAAGCTCACAGACGGCTTGATTATGTGCCTTATGGCCTGCAGCTTGTGATGCTTTCCAAAATTGAACAGGCCGTATATCTGCGTGTCCATCGAAAGGCTGCCGGAGTAGTTGTGTGTAGCTCCGAATGTGCTGAAAAGCCCTCCCTTGCGGTCTTCCACCCTGTCGGTTTCCGGATTGTAGTACTTTTCCGTACTGTCGAAGAACCAGTTCATTCCATAGGAGACGGACGGATTGACGTTCAGATATTTCAGAATAGAGAAGCTGGGGAGACCGATGCTGAACGAATGCTGCATTCCGTTCTGGAATTTTTCCGTGAAACCCGGCTTACCGAACTCGGAGGCCTTGAAATTCACCTTGTTCTGGAATGCAGTATTATAGGAAAGGGAGAATTTCTCGTAGAATTTCTCCTTGCCCACGCGGTTCTTGCGCTTGAAAGGGTAGAACTTGCTGACGCTGAAGGTGATGTTGGGCAGCGTAAAGGCATATGACGAGTCCCTTGTATTCTGGCTGTGGAGGGCATTGACGCTAAGGTTGAACTTGCCGTTCCAGTTGTGGGTATATGATATTGACGAACTTGTCTGGTTGTTCAGAGCCTCGGTCACGCTGCGGGAATTATAGCGGCTGTTGGAAGGGCTGGAGAAATTTACGGACGCGCTGAATGTGCTGCCGGGATGTGCTTTCGAATCCTGCTGGTGGCTCCATTTGACACCGAAATTGGTAGAACTGGAGAAATCCGGCTCTCCCTTCTGGCCCACCTGATCATAAGAATAGGTTACGGACAGGTTGCCGTTGAATTTGTAATTCACTTTGTAGCGGCTGTTCAGATCGACGCTCCACGAGCCCAGTGTAAAATAGCTTCCAGTAAGGGAAAGGTCTATGTAGTCTCCGAAAACGAAATACATACCCATATCCCTGACATAAAAGCCTCTGGCCTGCTCCTCTCCGATTGACGGCATCAGCAGTCCCGTAGCTCTCTCCGGACGTTTCGGTATAAAGCCGAAGGGGAGAACGACGGGGAACATGGGAACATCCTCCACAACCGGCCAGGCAGGTCCGAACACAGTGTTCCTGGATGGCTTGGTCATCACCTTCGCCGCAGTCAGCTTCAGGTAATAATGTGGTTCCTCACAGTCGCACACCGTATATCTTCCCTGGGTGAGATTGATGGACTGGTCCGGCATCATCTTGATATTGTTGCCCCTGAGTATGCCCTGCTCGTCGTTGGTCACCATATTCTTGATGGCTGCCTTCTTGGATTTGAAGTTGTACCGCAGTTCCTTCATCTCGTATTTGCCCTTGCCGTCCTCCATCACAGGATTGCCGGCAAGTTCCCCGGTGACGGGGTCCTCCACGCCCCGCGCATAAACGGTCTGCGCATCCACATCGTATTCCATATAGGCTGCCGACAGCTTCATATCCCCGTAAGTGACGCTCACGTCTCCATAATAGTACAGCATCTGCCTGCCGTCTATGAAACTCTCGATAAGAGAATCCTTGGCTGCAGAAAATGCAGGAGCCTCCAACGTGCTTTCCTCCATCAGTGCAGCCGAATCGGCACGGAAGAGCGAGTCGGCAACTCTGGCAGAATCGAGCTTTACCAGAATGCTGTCAGGAATGACTTTTGTCGTCGTATCCTTGTATATAGGAACATATAAACCTGTGCTTTCCCTACCACTGCGCCCCTGACGCACTCTGTCGCGTCGTTGTGCAGACAATTCAGCGCATATTGCAACTATTGCAAGCACCACAAGAAATATGTTCCTCCAACGCGACATTAAATCGTAAGAAATGCAAAAAAAATGCTAAATTTGCAACCTACAAAGTTACGATTATTTCACTTAATAACAAATACGGTCAATAGATGCGTTCAATACCACAAATAGTTGCATTAGCTGTTTTATTGTCTTCGGCCCTGCCTCTCCAAGGTGCTGACGACCACTCGTTGCACACCGTTGTCCTTGACCCCGGACACGGAGGAAAGGATCCCGGAGCCGTGAGCAGGGATAGAAAAACCTACGAAAAGAATGTTGTACTTGCAATTGCCAGGAAACTTGGGGACAAGATAAAGGCGGGGTACAAGGACGAGGTGAAAGTGTTCTACACTCGTGAAACGGACGTGTTCATACCTTTGCAGCAAAGGGCGAACATCGCCAATTCGAAAAATGCGGACCTGTTTATCTCGATTCATATCAATGCCTGCAAGACTCCTTCCGTGTCAGGGCATTCGGTTCACGTTCTCGGGGCGTCATCCAATCCGAAGAGCGATGTGCTCTCCGGCAATCTCGATGTCTGCAAGAGAGAAAACTCCGTTATCCTGCTGGAGGATGACTATTCCACCAAATATCAGGGTTTCGATCCGTCGGACGAAGCGTCATACATATTCATGACACTGATGCAGAGCGCGTTTTACGAGCAGAGCATTTATTTCGCGTCGCTTGCCGAGAAGGAGCTTGGCCGCGGACCGTTGAAGTTGGAAAGGGGAGTGAAACAGGACCCTTTCTATGTCCTTTGGAAGACCTCCATGCCTTCCGTTCTGCTGGAACTCGGTTTCATCACCAATGACCAGGACCTCGCTCTTCTGCGTACGGACAACGGACGTGAACAGATAGCGGAACGGCTTTATCAGGCTTTCCGCACATACAAGAAAAACTATGATGACAGCATGAGGCTGCAGTCATTGAACAACTAATCGAAACAATCTGTTATGGCACTGAAAAAGGAATTCAAACTTGGTATTTTCGTGATTTTCGTTCTGGTGGCGACCTTCTTCGTCATCAACATCCTTCGCGGATCCGACATTTTCGGGCGGGAGATCAATCTGATAGGCAAATTCTCCGACGTGGAAACACTTGTGGCGTCCGCACCCGTACAGATAAAGGGCTATGTTGCAGGCCGGGTGAAGAAAGTGGAGTATCTGACGGATGAGGATATATTCATCGTGGAATGTGCCGTCGACAAAAACTTCCGTATTCCCGTCGACAGCAAGATGAACCTTTATTCCACGAGTATAATGGGAGGAAAGGGCATAAAGATAGAATTCGGCGTGTCAACCGAATATGCAGGCAACGGATATGAACTGCAAACCGGCACAGATACTGATTTCATTACCCTGCTTACGCGGAACATAACACCTCTTATGTCAAAGGTACGCGGCCTGCTGGATTCTCTTCACGTCACTGTTTCCGAAGTGAATGAACTGTTGAATGAGAATAACCGCAACAATATAGGCAAAACCCTCGAGCATCTCAACAGTACGCTCTCTTCCGCGCGGGAACTGTCAGCCAGACTGAACGGGAAATCCGAGGATTTGGAAAATCTGATTGAAAATCTGAATCTCGTTTCCGAGAAACTGTCCCCCATCGCCGATACGGCTGCCGTTACCCTGAACAACATCAAGCTTGCGACCGGCAAACTCGCTGCTTCCGACATAGAAGGCACAGTGTCCGACCTGGGGACAACCCTCGAAGGAATCAACGTTGCTGTTGATAACCTCAGCGGACCGCTTGAGAATGTTCTCAACGATGCCGACAGTTTGATAAATGCCGTAAAACAGAACCCCAAAAAATACATCAAAATATCGATTTTTTAGCTTGGAAAAGGCTCTGATGCATTTTATGGTGAATATTATCAATTAGAATATTTCTAAATTGATAAATGTCATAAAAATCAGTCACTTATGAAATGTTATATTTGTTAAGTGACTGATTTCTTGTAAATTATAAATGATGATTTTTATTTTGGTTTGTCAAAATTTAAGTCAAATAAAAATATAAATCAATAGAAAAAATAAAATTTTATAAACAAATTTTGTTGACCTTTGCAAGCGATGACAGAACAGAAGCATATCAGCGTTTGGAACGACTGTCTGAGAATCATAGAGAGCATTCTTGATTCCCAGCAGTTTGCGACATGGTTCAAGCCCATAAGACCTGTTTCACTGCAGGATTCGGCCTTGACCGTGGAGGTTCCTTCGCATTTCTTCTGCGAATATATAGAGGTCACATATCTTGATCTTCTCCGCAAAACCCTTCGTCGTGTCATCGGTGCAGACGCCAAACTGTACTATCAGGTCTCTGTAGTTGCCGACCGGCAGCCCGTGAGGATTCCCATGGCCGAAAGCGTCACTCCGACCAACGGCACGGTTTCCGTACCTACCACGACTCCTGCGGACCATCCCGGAGCAATGGTTTACCCGGGTATCCAGAGAGTGAAGATCAATCCGCAGCTGAATCCCGTCTACAATTTTGCCAACCTTGTCCGGGGCGCATGCAACAAGATGGGTATAGCCGCAGGTACGAGCATAGCTTCAGCACCGGGAAAGACCGCATTGAACCCCTTGTTCATCTTCGGCGGTCCGGGTCTCGGAAAAACCCATCTGGCTCAGGCGATAGGTCTCAAGATAAAGGAGCAGTTCCCCGAACTCGTAGTTCTCTACGTTCCGGCCAACCGCTTCAAAACGCAATATATGAACGCCGTCAGCGCCCAGAACAAACTCACGGATTTCCTGGCCTTCTACCAGCGCATAGACGTTCTTATAATAGATGATATACAGGAGCTGTATTCTCCGGGCACCCAGAACGCATTCTTCCACATTTTCAACCATCTGCATCAGAACAACAAGCAGCTCATCTTCACTTCGGACCGTCCTCAGGTCGAATTGCAGAACTTCGAACAGCGCCTGCTCAGCAGGTTGAAATGGGGACTGTCCGTACAATTGCTCACGCCCGACTATTCCACCAGACTGGAAATGTTGCGCTCACGCGCTGTACGTGAGGGAGCGGCAGTCAGTGATGAGGTGCTTCAGTTCCTTGCTTCCAGGGTCAAGACCAATTTCCGCGAACTTGAGGGAGCATTGGTCTCAGTCATAGCCAACGCGACATTCGGCCACGAGGAGATTACTGTCGAGCTGGCACAGCGCATCACCGATATGATAGTGGATGACACCCGTACGGAGCTTACCATCGACAAGGTTGAAAAGGCCGTATGCCAATATTTCAATCTTAGTCCGGAGGAAATCCACTCTCCTTCGCGCAAACGTCAGACCGTGCAGGCACGCCAGATTGCGATGTTCCTTTCACGTTCCCTCACTTCATCCTCTCTTTCCGCCATAGGCGATCAGATAGGTGGACGGGACCACGCCACGGTACTTCACGCCTGCAACACGGTCACTGACCTGATGTCTACCGACCGCCTCTTCAAGCAGTACGTCAACGACATTCAAAGAACACTCACTGAATCGATTTAGAGAATTTCTCCCTATGACAAAGATTGCCCCCTCACTTCTTGCGGCGGACTTTCTTCATTTGTCGAAGGAGGTCGAACTGGTCAACAACTATGCCGATATATTCCACGTCGATGTGATGGACGGAGTGTTCGTCCCCAACATCAGTGTAGGCTTCCCCGTCGTCGAGGCTGTGGCTTCCGCTGCTGCAAAGCCTCTGGATGTGCACCTGATGATAACGGATCCCGCCAAATATGCATTGAAGTTCGCTGCGGTCAGGGGCGTGGAGATGGTATCGTTCCATCTTGAAGCCTGTCCTGAGCCCGAAGACCTTCTCGACAGTTTGAGGCAGGCCGGAGTAAAAGCCGGTCTTGTCGTAAATCCCGACATCCCCGTGGAATCCCTTTTCCCTTATCTTGATAAATGCGATTATGTTCTTCTGATGAGTGTGTTTGCCGGATTTGGAGGACAGAAACTTATTGAGAGCACTTTCGAAAGGGTAAAATGCCTGAAGACTGAAATCAATCGCAGGGAACTTGACATCGAAATCGAGGTCGATGGGGGAGTGACGGCCCAAAATGCTCCGGAACTTGTCAGTGCGGGAGCCGACATTCTTGTTGCCGGCACTGCGGTTTTCCGTGCCGCCGATCCTGCAGCAGCCGTATCCGCTCTCAGATAAGTTTTCTTCCGTAGTCCATTTTCAAGTCTTCCGGACTTGTCCAAATAGCGTCAAAACGGATGGAGAAGTGCTTGAGAAATGCTCTCAGGCACTTTTTCAATTCATATTGTCCGGGTACAAGCTGCACCAGGGATACCGGATTCGGCAAATCCTCGGGAAAATCAGTCTCATTTATGTTTATTCCCATTCCTATTATGCTCCATCTCATACAACTGCCACAGATGCCGTTCTCAATCAGCATCCCGCATATCTTGCGGCCATCTGCGTATATGTCGTTGGGCTTCTTAATATCTGCCGCTACGCCGAAATCTGAAAGGAAATCCGTCACCGCCAGCGATGAGGCCATCGAAATCAATTGCTGCTCCGAGGCCTCAAGCTTTTTCTCACCCTCATATCTCGTCAGTATGGAAAAAACGAGGTTAGCACCCTTGCGTGAATGCCAAAGGTGATCTCCCTGTCCGCGCCCGGCTTCCTGCCAGTCGCAGGAGAGTACGGTGAAGTCCGGCTGGCCATCCATAATTGAACGCAGCTCAGAATTGGTGGAGCCCACTTTTTCCCTGAACAAGATATTATATATAGGTGGATTTATCATTTTTTTTTATCTTTGCGTTGCAAAATTACGCATTAATGGTAAAAAAAGAAATTAAAGTTATAGCGGACGCTATGCTGGAGAAAAAAGGTCAGGATGTCCTTTCTCTGGATTTGCGTCCCATAGGTACGGCCATATCCGACTACTTCGTGGTATGCAATGCAGCCAGCACTACTCAGGTACGGGCAATTGCAGACAACGTGGAGGACAGGATGATAGAGAAGCTCAAGATGAAACCCGCCCGCAAACAGGGTATCGAGAACGGTTTCTGGGTGATACTTGACTATGGAATTGCAGTGGTACACATTTTCCAGACGGAGTACAGGAGTTTCTATCGCCTGGAGGACTTGTGGGCTGATGCAAAGCGTAAGGAATTCAAGGATACGGAAGATGGCAAAAAAGAAGACTGACGGCAAGAAACCGGTAATCAAAAAGGTTACACTCAACCTTTCGTGGCTATACCTCGTTCTCATAGGCGTCATCATCTGGATGATGATGGGAGGTCAGGGAGGTTCCAATCCGCAGAAAATCGAGTGGGACGATGTCAAAACCGCAATCAAGGCGGGCGATGTCCAGAAGATAGAGTTCGTGAGAAACGATTTCGAAGGTTCGGTCACCATTCGTCCCGACCGTCTGGGCGAATACGCCTCGTATTTCGGCGGAACGCTGCCGAAGAAATCTCCTCATTTCGTTTTCCTGGTAAGCCAGAGTTTCAATCCTGAGGAGACTTTCGGTGCGCTTAATGCCGAACTCCCCGAGGACATGCAGTTCAAAGTGGTGATGACCACGAACACCCACGTCTGGAACAATGTACTGGAATGGATACTGTTCCCCATAATACTGATACTGATGTGGGTATTTATGTTCAGGGCGATGAACAGGGGAGCCGGCGGCCCGGGAGGTCCCGGTGGCCCTGGCGGGATATTCTCCGTAGGACGTACCACCGGCAAGCTGGCTGACAAGAAGGACCAGAAGGTCACTTTCAAGGATGTGGCGGGCCTGTACGGCGCAAAGGAAGAAGTGATGGAAGTTGTGGATTTTCTGAAGAATCCCAAGAAATATACTTCTCTCGGAGGCAAGATTCCCAAGGGAGTCCTGCTGGTAGGCCCTCCCGGCACGGGAAAGACAATGCTGGCCAAGGCTGTGGCCGGAGAGGCCAATGTGCCATTCTTCAGCATCAGCGGCTCGGACTTCGTTGAGATGTTCGTAGGCGTTGGTGCATCCCGCGTACGTGACCTTTTCAGGCAGGCCAAGGAAAAAGCTCCCTGCATAGTGTTCATAGACGAAATAGATGCTGTGGGCCGCGCAAGGGGCAAGAATGTGGGCTTCTCATCGAATGATGAACGCGAGAATACACTCAATCAGCTGCTTACGGAAATGGATGGTTTTGCCTCCAATAGCGGAGTGATAGTGGTTGCCGCCACCAACAGGGCGGATATTCTCGACCAGGCCCTGATGCGTGCGGGACGCTTCGACCGTCAGATTCACGTGGATCTTCCGGACCTTAACGAGCGGAAGGAGATATTCCAGGTGCATCTCAAAGGGCTCAAGCTCGCTGACGATTTCGACCTTGAATTCCTTGCAAAGCACACTCCCGGTTTCAGTGGTGCCGACATTGCGAATGTCTGCAATGAGGCAGCTCTGGTAGCGGCGCGCAACAATAAGGCATCCATTGAGAAACAGGATTTCCTCGATGCTGTCGACCGTATCATAGGCGGTCTGGAAAAGAAAGGCAAGATCATAACGGCAAATGAAAAGAAGAGCATTGCATACCACGAGGCGGGCCACGCCACCGTGAGCTGGCTTCTTCCTCACGCCAATCCTCTCTTCAAAGTCACGATTGTACCCAGGGGAAGTGCCCTTGGTGCCGCCTGGTATCTGCCTGAGGAACATGTCCTTATGACTAAGGATCAGATGCTGGACGAGATGTGCGGTCTCATTGGAGGCAGGGTGGCCGAGGAAATTGTCAACGGCACGGTATCATCCGGTGCTCTCAATGACCTTGAACGTCTTACAAAGATGGCTTACGGAATGGTTACATATTACGGAATGTCAGGCAAAGTAGGCAATCTGAGCTATTATGATTCCACCGGTGCCCGCGGATATGACCTGACAAAACCTTATTCCGAGAAAACGGCAGAACTTATAGACGAGGAAGTCAAGTCCATCGTCTCTCAGGTTCACGACCGGGCCAGAAAGATTCTGGAAGACAATATTGACGGTTTTAAGGCTCTGGCTCAAAAACTCCTTGATGAGGAAGTGATATTCGCCGAAGACGTTGAATCGATATTCGGCCCCAAAAAGACAGACAGCGATGAACACTCTATGTAAAAGGACCATTTCCGGTGCAGTCTATCTGGTTGTACTTGTCAGTTCAGTATTGTTCTGCAAATATTCCTTCCTCGCAGTGATGCTCTTCATATGCGGAGTGATGCTGCACGAATTTATGAAAATGACGATGGGGGACGAATATAAGGTCTCACAGAATCTGACCATTATCACCGGCTTGTCATTCTTTGCTCTGGCATGGGCCGTGAGGGCATTTCCCCAAATTACGGCGGAATTCGTCTTCCTCGCCATAATCCCTCTCATGGCAGTTATGATAAACTCGCTGTATGTAAAGGACAAAGGTGATTTCGGAAAATTCGCCAACGTATATACGGCTCTGTTTTACATTGCCATACCGATGAGTATCAACATATTCCTCGTAATGGACAAGTTCGGGGAATATAACGGATGGCTGCTGATATGCTTCTTCATCATAATATGGTGTTCGGACATCGGCGCATATCTGTTCGGAATGGCTCTTGGACAGAAATACGGGAAGAAACTTTTCCCAAGCATTTCCCCGAAGAAATCATGGATAGGCTTCTGGGGAGGGTTCGCTCTGGCCATAACATCATCCGTAGTAATGTTTTTTACCGGCTTGTGGCAATATGCGGGACTGGAAGACTTCACTTTGGGACACGCAATCGTTCTCGGGGCCCTTATGAACGTTGCCGGCGTGTACGGAGACCTGTTTGAATCCCAGTGGAAGAGACATTACGAAGTGAAGGATTCAGGCAACATAATTCCCGGGCACGGAGGCCTGCTGGATCGCCTTGATTCCACAATATTCGCCGTTCCCATAGGCGTATTGTATCTTTCATTGTTCAAATATATCACAACTTTATGAAAATACAGAAAGACAGTAAAGGAACGGTTTATGCGGTAAGCGGCACATGTTTGATTGCGACAGTTCTCGTATGGCTCTGCGTCAACAGCCTCGCCGTTTCCATTTCATTGACTGCAGTATTTCTATGGTGCACCTGGTTCATCATCTTTTTCTTCAGGGTTCCCGAACGCGAGAGGCCTGCCGGAGACGGGCTGGTGACTTCGGTGGCTGACGGCAAGGTTGTAATCATAGAGAAAGTCTTCGAGAAGGAGTACCTCAAGAGGGAATGCATACAGGTATCGGTATATATGAACTTTTTCAATGTCCATACCAATTTCTGGCCTTTTGACGGCATAGTCACCTATTACAAGTATCACCCGGGCAAATACCTTCTGGCTTTTCTTCCTAAATCCTCGGAATTGAACGAGCACGCGAGTGCGGCTGTGAAGTATGGAGACGAGTCATATTCCGGAGCAGGTGCCGGAACAGAGATTCTGTTCAAGCAGATTGCGGGAACTTTTGCCCGCCGCATAGTCAATTATGCCCACGTGGGGGATTCCTTCGAAGGTGGAGACCAGTGCGGCGTAATCAAGTTCGGCAGCCGTCTGGACATATACCTTCCGCTTGATGCAAGGATATGCGTAAAATTGGGAGATAAGGTGAAATCCGTTAGTTCTATCATCGCAAAACTCTAAGAAATCGGCCATAAACGTATTTTTTTGGCCGAATTCTTTGTATTTATATTTATTTTACTATCTTTGTTAGGTGTATATAAACCTTTTTAAAAATTTTTAAAAATGAAAACATTAGTTAAACAGATTGACGAGCTGTTTGCAGCTATCTCAGTTGACGCCAACAAAGCTGTTGCCGGTAACAAAACAGCTGGTGCCCGCGCTCGCAAGGCCTCTATCGAACTCGAGAAAGTTCTCAAGGAATTCCGCAAAGTTTCTATCGCTGAAGCTAAGAAGTAGTTTTCCGCTATTCTGATTTTATCAGAGACAAGAGCTTGTCTATGGCCTGTTCCTCAGGAATATGGCGGAAGACAGGCTCTTTTCCTTTGTATATGGACACAAGGCCGCGGCCTTCTCCGACATAGCCGTAGTCTGCGTCGGCCATTTCACCGGGGCCGTTCACTATGCATCCCATTACTACAATGCATACATTCTTTCCTGCAGAGGCAGTTGCCTCCTTGACCTGTTCGAAGGTGCGTTCCAAATTGAACATAGTCCTTCCGCACCCGGGACATGCCACGTATTCGGGACGGTAGAATTTCCTGCGGCACGCCTGAAGGAGTTCATCCTTGAGGTAATTGTCCCTTTCAGCACCGAACAGCCCCTCAAGTTTTGGCTCATCCTTTTTCCTGTCAAGCAACGGGCCTCCTTCTCTACAGCAGATTTGAACAAGATATTTGTCCCAATCCGATATATCCATAGAGTTCAATGCCTCCTCGCCGTTCCTCATATATGCCGCAATGGCCTTCCCGAAAGGAATCTCGTTTACGGGATCTTCTGTCAGAGAAACCCGTATGGTATCACCTATGCCCTCGGCGAGCAGGGCAGAGATGCCGACGGACGACTTGATTCTGGCCGCATCTCCGTTTCCGGCCTCCGTCACTCCGAGATGGGTGGGGAAGACCATTCCACGATGTTCCATCTCCTTCTGCAGAATACGGTAGGCACCGACCATAACGGCTACATTTGATGCCTTCAGAGATATGACGACGTTATGAAACTCTGCCTCCATACACATGTCTATCCATTCCAGAGCAGCCTTTGCCATACCTTCAGAGCTGTTGCCGTACATCCGGGTAATGCGGCTTCCGAGCGAACCGTGATTGACTCCTATGCGGATTGCTGTGCCGTATTCCTTGCAGATGTCAATGAGCTTTCTGAAGTCGTCGCAGGCTTTCTCGTGGGAACGGTTGAAGTTGCCGGGATTCACCCGCACCTTCTCGACGACCTTTGCTGCGGCCAATGCCACATCGCTGCGGAAATGTATGTCTGCGACAAGGGGAGTGTCAATACCTGCCGCGCGAAGTTTTCCGTGTATTTTGGAAATTGCATCGACTTCCGCCATCCCCTGCACGGTGAGGCGTATGATGTCCGCTCCTGCCTGCGCCATTCTCACGCACTGTGAATATGATGCATCGATGTCCGCCGTATGCGTATTGCACATTGTCTGAACGGCTACAGGATTGCCGTTACCGATAAGGACATTACCTATTTTCGCCGTTATTCTCTTCATTCTCCGCAGTATTTTCCGTATTCACCGGGTTATCTTCTCCCGTACTGTTTTCAGCTTCTCTGAGCATCCTCATGACCTCTTCCTTCGCCGCGTTCTTCAAGAAAGCCTTGGAACGTCCGGTCCGTTTGGTCAGCTGATAGTGAACACCTATCTGTATTATGATATTGGTCGGATATGTCCATCTGTAATAGTACTTCGACATATCGTCATGTTCGAGTGTTCTGGCATTTACGTCGGGCTTGTGCATGTTGCACCACGAGTACTTGTAATAGCCCATGAAATGGATTTCAATGGGGTCGAACACGAAGGCGAAACCTGCACCTCCCTTGATGCCGTAGTCCCATCTGTTCTCATTGGGGTGGAAGCTGTCCGCGTACTTTCTGCTTTCCTGTGCTATATAGTCCTTGTATTCCCTGTGTATCTTCCACCTGTAGCCTCCGTATATGCCGACATTGGCCATAAGTTTCATTTTCCAGAAATCGAAATGCAGATGGGCCATCACGGGCAATTCGAAGGTCTGCATCGACACCTTGTATGCACCAAGTATGTTATCGGTGTATTCGTCATCTTTGCTTTCCTTGAACTTGTAGCCTTCCTGCGTGTAGAGTAGGCTGGCCTGAAAGCCGAAATACGGCATATAGCCGAACAGCTTGCCGTATCTGGTGTAGGTGATACCGGCGTTCACGGGAAGAAACGTCAGTTCTGAATTCCGCACGGGGTTGAAACTCGGGTTGGAGAGGTTGACTCCGTAGGTCACGCCCAGCATACTGTAGTCATTGAGCGTTTTGTACCTTTCGCGCAATTCCAGAGTGTCTGTCTGCGAATATGCGCTGACTGATACCAGCAGCGAAAAAAAGGTAATGAGCAGTCGTCGCATCATCTGAACAGTTCTGCCAAATCAATATCCTGCGTAAGGTCCACGGAGGCAGGGAGGTTTATCAGCATATTGCCGTCCTTGAGCTTGAAGAACCTGACGTTTTCAGGCTGCACGTGGTTCAAGAGGTCTCCGGTATCCACCATATAGTTGCGATTCTTGTCCTCCGTTATCCTCACGCAGTATTTACCCTCTTTCAGATACGGAAAAGCCAGTTCGCTGTCTTTTTCTATAGTATAGCTCCGAAGCACTTTGTCTCTCTTTTCGCTCATCAGGTCCACGATATAGCGTATGGCGTTCACTCCGATGACATTGAGGCCTATGGAGCTCAACTTCTCGTCATCGGGAAGTTTGATGCTTACCACGCTGCTGTCGTTGTAATAGCCGTTGATATCCTTGAATTTGCGGTGTGGCACGGTCAACTTGTATTCATAGCCGGGAAGAACTTTACCGGAATGCCTGATACGTACCTTTCTGATATCAATCGTGTCGCGTTCTATCGTGTATTTGCCCCTTTCTGTTTTCTGACGGGGATTGGTGACTTCATATTTGAGACTGTCGAAGGCCTCTTCCACCAGAGGATAACTGAATTCTATGCCTATGCCGTACTGTTCGAAGACCTCGGGCTTCGCATCAGTCTTGTAAACGGCAATGGTATCCTCGTGCTTGATGTCCCTGCGTGAACTTTTGCCTACGCCTTTCTTGTCTTTCGATTTTATCAGCTTTATCTTTTCCCTTGTCTTCACCAATGTTCCCGTACTGTCCGTCTTCATATAATCAATGTTCAGATGTAAGGTGTCGGGCTGCGGTTTGGGGTCGTTCACCCATATAATGAGCGAGTCCCTGTCGTTGTCGAACTGGGTAATGAGCTTATTGTTGGATATACCCTTGATGAAAAGTTTGCTGACTTGCGCGTTGGGGGCCATGAAGGTGAGATAGGATGTCCTGTCATCCACACGTACCTTGTTCACAAGCATCTGCTTGCCCGGTACTCCTTTGAACAGATTAAGTTCGTAATCCGTCTTGCGTGCCAGACAGGCTGCCGTATCCAGCATATCGAACTTGTACAACTCGTATATACCCTCGGCAACCTTATGCTGAGGACGTATTACACTGTCGCAAAACGCGACTTTCTCCGATTCGGGATCATATTTGTTGTTGCTGTTTTCGTCATACAGCGCATATAGGCGGAAACAGGTGTCCTGGATGTTGCGCAGACAGAAGAAGCCCCACTGGTCCGTCTTGACGGCAGCATCGGGACGATGCAGGAACAGAGCCGAATCCGCCTGGTCCTTGTAGAGCATAACTGTCGCACCCTTTATCGGATTGAGCGTACTGCAGTCCTGGACAAGCCCGGTTATATACATCGAATCGATGCGCTCGCCCGTACTGAATGTCAGTACATATCCCGGGAATTCATTGCCTTCGTTGTTGTCGGCGATGGCACCGGTGATGTCTATGGTATATGTCGTGCCGGGGAGAAGGTCCTCCTCGAAGGACACTATGACCGATTTCCCCTTAAGCCTGGCTTTGAGCGGCTTCTCCTGAGGAGGGGAGAGGTATATGCTTTTCTGGTCCTTTATCTTGACGTATTCGTCGAATTTGAACATTATTTCCGTCTTATGTACGGGCACGTTCAAGGTTCCGGGCAATGGATACACGTCCAGAAGTACGGGAGGAATGGTGTCCTTCGGCCCTCCCGTCGGGGCCTGGGTGGTATTGGCGCAGGAATGCGAGAAAAACATTGTCGCAAGGACTGCGGCAGCGGGAATCAAGGGTATGAGGGATTTGAATTTCATTATAGATCCATTCTGCTTACCTTTTGAATACCTTCTATTTCACCCAGCAGCCTGATTACCGAATCGAGTGTCTCAGTATCGTGGACCCATATATCCATATAGCCCTCGACCAGACCGTTGTCCGCACTGATGCTGACGCTTTTGAAACTGATCTTGTTCTCCTTGGATATCTTGCCGCTGATCTCGTGCATCAGCCCCATACGGTCGATGCCGCTCATCGACACCCTGACGGGAAAGGTGTCATAGGTATCCACAATCCACTTGGGAGTGACTATCCTGTCTCCGAACTTGCTTGCAAGCGAATTGGCTTCAGAGCAGGTTTTCTTATGCACTTCTATTCTGCCGTCCTCCAACTTGAATCCGATGACGGGATCACCGGGTATGGGCTTGCAGCATCCTGCAATGACGTAATTGTTCTTCTGGACCAGCTCCTTGCCGTCGTCCTTTATCCCAAAGAATCCGTTGACGGCGTTGATGGCGGCCTTGGTTGTCAGGAAATTGAGCCATTCGCGGTGCGGCTGTTCCGACATCGATGTGATGATTTCCACCTGGTCTCCGCTTCGGAGAACGGTGGAAAGTGTTGTCAACTTGTGGTTTATCTTCGCGGCGATGGCGTGATTGCCGGTATCGGTGTCCTGCTGGTATGCGAAATCCAATGCAGTGACCCCTTTGGGGACGGAAAGCTGCCTGTTCCTGGCATCGAACACTATAATATTGCTTTCCACAAGGTCGTGATGGATAATGTCCAGCATTTCCAGAGAGTTGACGTCGGGATTCGCGATGATGCTCTTGATACGTGCTATCCATTTATCCATCTGGCTCTCCTCAGTCTGTGGTTGCAGGCGTTTGTAGTTCCAGTGGGCGGCAATACCTTTCTCGGCGATGTCGTCCATTCTGCGCGAGCGTATCTGCACCTCTATGTTCGTACGGTCTGGAGTCATTACGGTAAGGTGAAGGGCTTCGTACCCGTTTGGTTTGGGATGCATTACCCAGTCACGCACCCTCTCGGGCCGGTATTCGTATAAGGCTGTTATAAGCGAAAATATGCGGAAACACTCGTTGCGCTCACCCATAAGGTCCCCGGATGTGGGTTCGAATATGATGCGCACAGCGTACATATCGCTTATTTCATCGAATGTGACGTGCTTGAAATTGATTTTGTGCCAGATGGAATAAGGTGTCTTGACCCTCGTCTTGATGGTATATTCTATTCCGTTCTTGTCCAGAGCATCCCTGACGGGGACGAGGAAGTTCTCGATCATCTTCTCCTTGTTGCCCCTGTTCTCGTTGATTCTGGCAGTGATGCGGTTGTATGCATCCGGCTCTTTGAAGCGCAACCAGATGTTCTCCATCTCGGATTTTACGGAATAGAGACCGAGCCTGTGTGCAAGAGGGATGAATACATACATCGTCTCGGAGAGAATCTTGTCCCTTTTGTATTCGGGCATGAATTCTATGGTGCGGCAGTTGTGCAGCCTGTCGGCGAGTTTTATCAGGACCACGCGAGCATCATCGTTCAGGGTAAGAAGTATGCGGCGGAAATTCTCCGCCTGCAGGCTTTGGGTGCCTTTTGTGTTGTCTTCGTTGTCCAGCACGGTCTTGATCTTTGTCAGGCCGTCCACCAGCATCGCTATCTTGTGGTCGAAATGCGTTTCGATGTCCTCTACAGTAAATTCCGTATCCTCCACAACGTCGTGAAGCAATGCGGCGCAAATGCTTTTATGACCGAGTCCTATCTCACGCACCACAATCTTGGCCACGGCAATGGGGTGCAGCATATACGGCTCCCCGCTGCGACGTCTGACTCCGTTGTGGGCCGAGTTGGCGAATTCGAACGCCTTGTTTACCATTTCCAACTGCACAGGGTCCGTGACTCTTTTGCGAACCCATTCCATCAGCTCGGCATAGTCGCGCTGTATCAGATCGTAATCTTTCTTTGTGAATTCTGTAACAGGCTTCATTATAAAGTATCTGCGTTTACGTTGTTTACATTCTGGAAGGCATATGACAGTTCCGCTCCGACAAGAATCACATACCAGCTGAAATTAAGCCAGAACATGAAGAAAGGTATGGCGGCTATCGCCCCATAGATTCCGCTGAGTCTGGCGAGGAAAATCTGGCTCTCCACATATACAAACTGTATCGCCGTGTAGGCAAGGGCACTGACCACTGATGCCTTGAGCGCATTCCCGTAGCGGACTTTCGTGTTCGGTATGAATTTGTACATCAGGCTGAAGACCAGCATGCTGACAAGCACCATAAGCACCCATCTGACTATGCCGGTGCTTATGTATCCGGACAGCATTATTGCTCCGGAATAAAGCAGAAGCATAAGGAAAGGGGATATCAGGACAATGACGACATCCCGCCAGAAACGGGTGGCGAATTTCCTGCTCTGTCTGACCCTCCATACGTTGTTGAACACCATTTCCACGCAGAGCATCATCCATATCACCAGCCATACGAAAAAGGCGGCACTTATGAAACCGAGCACCGATGACGAAGCCTTGAGTATGATGTTGTCCGCATAGGTCATTATATTCTGGATGACGTCGGGGTTGTTGGGAAAGTTTGCGTAAAGCAGCGTCTCGACCTTGTCGGAGAGCCCGAGCCCTTTGGTTACGGCCAGCGTGACAGCAATGAAGGGCACGACAGCCATTGTGCAGAAGAAACTCAGGGCGACGCTCTGGAAACCTATCTTCTGGGAGTTGAAAGTCCTGATTGTCAGCATCACGATTTTCAGGCTCTGTACGAAATTGCGCTTGTAACGTCCGAGCGTCGCAAGCTCAATGTCCCAGATGTCCTCCGCGACGAAATTCCTGGCCCTATTTACCTTATCTCCAAGTCCCATATCAGAACAAAGTTAATTCTTTTTCCGCCGAATCAGGTCCGGTTTCACCTATAATGTCATAGAATTCGCTTTCAGTGACCGTTTTTATCCCCAGTTCTTCCGCTTTCCTTATCTTCTCGGGGCCGGGATTCTGCCCTGCGAGCACGAATGATGTCTTCGCGCTGACACTTGAACTCAATTTGCCGCTGTGCTTCTCCACAAGTGCCTTCATTTCATCCCTGCTGATGCCGTAGGTGCCGGTAATGACGACAATCCGGCCTTCAAGTATGGCATCCGCGTCTCCTTCTACAGCCATCGAGAACTGGAGACCGGCCTTTTTCAGCCTTTCCACATTGGTGACGTTTCTGGGCTCATCGAAGAAAGACCTTATGCTCGCAGCAATTATGGAGCCTATGTCTCCGACGGTCTGCAGTTCTTCCGCACTCGCGGATGCAAGCGCATCAATGTTTCCATAATGCCTTGCGAGCATCTTGGCCGTCGTTTCTCCCACATTCCTTATTCCAAGGGCATAGAGGACGTGGTCGAAAGTGACTTTTCTGCTGTTGTCAAGGCTCCTGAGGAATCTTTCGCAGGACTTCTCCTTCCATCCTTCCAGCCTGTACAGGTCCGTGAACTTCAAATCGTAGAAATCCGAGCTGTACCTCACCAGACCCTCATCGTAAAGCTGGGCTACCGTGGCATCTCCGGCAAGCACATTCATCGCCCTGCGGCTGAGGAAATGCACAAGCGATTCCTTGACCTGGGTAGGGCAACCCCAGATATTGGGGCAGAACCATTTGGCCTGATCAGCTTCCCTGACAAGGGATGTGCCGCAGACGGGACATTTGTCGGGGAATACCGGCTTTTCGGACAGCAGCGGCCTTTTCGAAAGTTCCACTGCCGTGATTTTAGGTATTATTTCGCCACCTTTTTCCACATATACCCAGTCGCCTATACGTATGTCGAGGGCATCCATCTGCTCGGCATTGTGAAGCGTGGCGCGCTTGACCACAGTTCCGCTGAGAGGGACGGGAGAGAGGTTCGCCACCGGGGTTACGGCACCTGTCCTTCCGACCTGAAAATCTATACTGAGGACTTCGGTACACGCCTGTTCGGCCTTGAACTTGTAGGCAACCGCCCATCTGGGGAATTTGCTGGTGAAACCGAGTTCCTTCTGTACGGGAAGTTCATTCACCTTGATGACGACGCCGTCAGTTGCGAAGGGCAGGAGCTTTCTCTCTGTATCCCAATGGTTTATAAATTTCTCTATTTCATCGATATCGCGGCATATCTGCCTGTGCCCGCTGACCGGAAGTCCCCATGATGCCGCCTTCTGCAGGGCCTGGTCGTGTGTCGTGAACGGGAGATTCTCTCCAAGCATATGGTAAAGGGTGCATTCCAGACCACGCCTTCCGACCTCTGCGCTGTCAAGCAGCTTGAGACTGCCCGAGGCGGCGTTGCGAGGATTGGCGAACGGGAGTTCACCGTCTTCTTCGCGTTCGGCGCAAAGGGCGTCGAAAGACTTGTAAGGCATATAAATCTCACCCCTTATCTCAAACTCCTGCGGAATGTCCCCGCCGTGAAGTACGGAAGGAATGCCTGCGATATGGTGAACATTCCTGAGCACGTCGTCACCTATGATTCCGTCACCGCGGGTGAGTGCCTGAACCAGTTTGCCGGAACGGTAGGTGAGGCATATGGCTGTGCCGTCGAATTTGAGTTCGCAGCAGAAGGTCAGAGGATGTTCCGATCCTTTGGAGGCCCTGGAGACGAAATCTTCAACCTCGGTAATATTGTAGGTATTGCCCAGACTGAGCATGGGATACCTGTGCGGAAGATGTCTGAATTCGCGGCTGATGCCGTCCCCGTCACCAAGATCGGAACCCACCCTGCGTGTGGGGGAGTCCTCGGTAACAAGTTCCGGGTGAGCTTTCTCGAGAGCGATGAGTTCGTTCATCAGCATATCGTACTGATAATCGCTGATGCTGGGTGAATTTTCCACATAGTATCTGCGATTATGTTCGGCAAGCTGCTTCCTGAGTTCGTCTGTCCGCTGTTTGAAATCTTCCATAAATCGTACAAAAATACGAAAAATATTCTGTTTTTTTTGCTAAATTTGTATCGCTTTCGAGCACACATAGGCAGAAACCAACAAAAACCAATAAAATGAAAGATTCAGTTATAATTCTTTGCGGTGGCGGTCCCGCCCCCGGTATGAACACGGTAGTATGTACAGTGGCCAAGACTTTTCTCAGCCGCGGATATCGCGTAATCGGCCTGCACGGCGGATACAGCGGACTTTTCAACAACAGCCCCAAGACCGAGGACCTCGATTTCTTCAAGGCTGACTCATACTTCAACCGTGGCGGTTCATACCTGATGATGAGCCGTTTCAAACCCACCGACGAGGATTTCGAGAAGAATTTCAACCTTTCTCTCTTCAAGGATAACAACATCAAGCTTCTCGTTACCGTCGGAGGTGACGATACCGCTTCCACAGCCAACCGTATCGCAAAATTCCTCGAAGCGAAGAAATATCCCATCCAGAACATCCATGTTCCCAAGACCATAGACAACGACCTTCCTCTTCCCAACAACACCCCGACCTTCGGATTCAACAGTGCCAAGGACGAAGGTGCGCACATCGCACGCACAGTGTACGAGGATGCACGCACTTCAGGCAACTGGCTGATTATCGCAGCCATGGGCCGCAGCGCAGGTCATCTCGCACTCGGAATAGGTGAGGCTACGCATTGCCCTATGACCATCATTCCCGAGATGTTCAACAACACGAAGATTACCATCGACAAGATTATCCGCCTTGCCATATCAGCCATCATCAAGCGCCAGATTATGGGTTATCCCTATGGAACAATAGTAATCTCCGAGGGCGTTTTCCACGAACTGGACAGCAAGGAACTCGAGGATGCAGGCGTGCATTTCTCATATGACAACCACGGACACCCCGAGCTTGGCAAGATTTCCAAGGCCGTGATGTTCAATGATATACTCGAGAAGGAAATCAAGAAACTCGGTCTCAGGGTGAAGAGCCGTCCCGTGGAGATAGGCTATGACGTTCGCTGCCAGGACCCCATCGGATACGATCTCACATACTGCTCCGAGCTCGCCATGGGTGTTTACCAGCTGTTCGCCAAAGGCGAGACCGGATGTATGGTATATGTGGACGCTTCCGGAAATGTTGCTCCCCTCTATCTCAAGGACCTCCAGAACGCGGAAGGCAAGATTCCTCCCCGTCAGGTCGACATCAACGGAGGTACTGCCCGGAATTACTACAATTACGTTTGCAACTATGTCGGTACCGATGACTATACCGAAGCTGCAAAAATCGTTGCAAAACCTGAAGACTACGATTTCAAGAAGATTCTTTCCTGGTAACAAAAAACATCATATATCAGCTGTTCCCCAGATACTGGGGGCCCTATAAGGGCAGAAATGTTCGCTGCGGTTCTCTCGAAGAGAACGGCTGCGGGCATTTTTCGTATATAGATGATGATTCCCTGGAATATTTCAAACGCCTCGGATGCACTCATCTGTGGTACACCGGTGTGATAAGGCACGCCACCAACTGCGCCTCGACCGGATGCACTCCATCCCATCCCCAGTTCGTCAAGGGGGAGGCCGGATCACCATATGCCATCACGGATTACTATGACGTGAATCCTTATCTTGCCGACAATCCTGACGAGCGTATGGCTGAGTTCGATGCCCTGGTACAACGTACTCACAGCCACTCTCTCAAGGTCATACTGGACTTCGTTCCGAACCACGTGAGCAGGGACAACGTCAACTTCGGTGCGGATGATGACAAAACTGTGCACTGGAAGGCTGAAAACGACTTTTATTATTATCCCGGCCAGGAGCTTATCCTACCCGTGGACTTCGTCCCGAGAAACGGTTTCGAAGAGGCATACCGGGAATTCCCTGCAAGGGCCACAGGCAACAACTGCTTCAACGCCGCCCCCTCGATAAACGACTGGTATGAGACCGTCAAGCTGAACTACTGTGATTTCCATACCGGGACCTGGGACAAGATGCTGGACATATTGTGCTTCTGGGCAGAAAGGGGAGTGGACGGCTTCAGATGCGACATGGTGGAACTCGTTCCGCCGGAGTTCATGAAATGGCTGATTTCCGAAATGAAAAGCCGTTATCCTTCGCTGGTCTTCATTGCGGAGGCATATGGCAGGGACGGGTACAGGAACTACCTCAATAATGTCGGCTTCGACTGTCTGTACGATAAAACGGGGCTGTATGACATACTCCAGACTGTGGTATATCACAACGTGCACGAAGACTACATGCCGATGGAACTGTTGTACAGCACCAGGAGAATTACCGGAAACTGGCAGTATCTGGGTGATATTCAAGAAAGCATGTTGAACTTCCTGGAGAATCACGACGAGCAGCGTCTGGCCTCCGACGGCTTCGCCGCAAAGCCTTCCAACGCCTTTGCCGCCCTTGCAGTTTCCCTTCTTTTCAACAATGCACCTTTCATGCTGTACAGCGGACAGGAGTTGGGCGAAAGGGGAATGGACGAAGAGGGATACAGCGGTCGCGATGGAAGAAGCAGCATATTCGACTGGTGGAAACCTCGTAGCCAAGCCGTTCTATGGAACTTCATACACGGGCTTGAAGAACTTGAAGGAGAAGATAAGGAGACATTTGACAAATACTTGTCACTTATCAATTTGTCCCAATCGAAAATTTTCAGCACCGGAATGACGTACGACCTTTGTTTCTGCAACGTGTCATCACCGGGCTTCGACCTCGACAGGCACTTTGCCTTCCTCAGGTATGACGATACGGAATGTTGCCTTGCAGTATGCAATTTCGGACCGCGCGACTCCCATATCACAGTTGACATTCCGGTCAGGAACACATCGGTAACCGTGGACGTGCCGGCCTTTGACTGCATAATTGAAAAAATATGATATCCTTAGCTCAAATCAAGCAGATACGGGCTCTGAAGGACAAGAAATTCCGGGAACAGAGCGGTCTTTTCGTCGTGGAAGGCGAGAAGATGGTTCAGGAAGCTCTGGACAGTGATTACCAGGTCGAGGCCGTTTACCGCATATCCGAGATAGGGGAGACGGCGATGGAAAGGATTTCGCTGCTGAATACCCCCTCGTCCGCACTTGCCCTCGTCCGCATGAGGAAGAATGCGCCATCCCCTCTGAAAAGGAACGGCCTGTATCTTGGACTTGATTCCCTGCGTGATCCGGGCAATATGGGCACTATACTGAGGATTGCGGACTGGTTCGGCATTGACGGCGTATTCGCTTCGGAGGACAGTGTTGACATTTACAATCCTAAAGTAGTCCAGGGCACGATGGGAGCAATATTCAGAGTGGATTTCCATTATTGTGATCTGGCACGCCTGTGCACAGAAAACGATATGACGGTGTTCGGAACCTTCCTCGAAGGCGAAGACATCTACGGCGCAGACCTGACCACAGACAGGCCGGCCCTCATCGTGACCGGCAACGAATCCAACGGCATTTCCGATAGGATAGCGGCCCTGTGCAACCGCCGCGTCACCATACCGTCATTTGCACGCGGAAAAGGTTCGGAAAGCCTCAATGCGGCTGTGGCCACAGCAATAACCGTATCTGAATTCAGACGCAGATGAGAATACGTCCGTCATATGCGTTCTGTGCTGCGTTTTCCATTATTCTGGCATCCTGCAGCACGACACGCGTATTGCCCGAAGGTCAGGAGAGGCTTTCTGCAAACAGGATACACATTACCAATTCGGACGGGCTGAAAGTATCGGAGATATCGCCCTACCTCAAACAGACTGCCAAAGGATGGTCACCTTCGCTCTGCATATACAACTGGCAGGACGGAAAGGGCAAGGGATGGGACAGGTTCACCACCAAGCTGGGAAAAGCTCCCGTGGTTTTTGACAGCACCAAGGTTGCATCAAGCATAGCGAACATAAGGGATCACCTTGAATATATAGGATATTACGCGTCTTCAGTGGACGCGCGTATAGAGCACCGCAATAACAGGAAAGTCAGGGTGGATTATTCGGTCACTCTCGGCAAGCGGTATCCCATCAGACAGATAAGTTATGAGCTGCCCATGCAGCGTGAGTTCCGCGATGAATTCTATGCTGACACTGTCCGTTCCTCGATAAAGGTAGGAGACTACCTTAGTGAGGATGCGCTGGAGAAGGAGAGCGCAAGGAGCGCAGCCGCACTCAGGAACAGGGGATACTACGACTTTTCCAAGAACTTCTTCTTCTGCGAAGCCGACACCGTTTCCAACAGGGATTCGGCGAATCTCCACATAATGGTGAAGGAATATACCAGAAACGAGAAAAGCGATGTAAGCCGTGTATTCAGCAAGTATGCTCTCGGCAAGATTTCCGTCACTTATCCCGAGCAGCTTCGCTTCAGACCGGATGTACTGCGGCAACTCAACCGCCTCAAGAGCGGAGATATTTACAGCGAAAGACGTATTGACAACACCTATTCGAGATTCAACGGAATAAGTCTTTTCAGTTCTGTCAGTATGCAACTCACTCCACACGGGGACGAGCCTGTCGTGGACTGTGACATCAATCTGCAGAAGGGCAAGATACAGGGGTTCAAGTTCGGATTGGAAGCCTCAGTCAATTCAAACGGAATATTCGCCATATCTCCCCAATTGTCTTTTTTCAACAAGAATATTTTCCGCGGAGGGGAAATACTCAATGTATCTCTCAGCTCCAACCATCAGATGAAATTCAACGACAAGGATGTAAAAAGCAATGAGGTGTCAGTGACGGCTTCTCTGACTCTCCCGCGATTCATCCCCGTGCCTACACGCTGCTTCAAGGGGCCTAACCTTCCCCAGACCAAGATAAACGTATCCTATAACTTCCAGAAAAGGCCTGAATTCACCAGAAACAAGGCTATGGCCCAATTCGGCTATACGGGCAGCTTCAGGCGCCGGTTCTTCTATGAACTCTATCCCATTTCCTGGAATCTGGTACGACTGCCCTACATAGACAATGACTTTTCCGAATCGATGAAGAAGAATCCTTTTATGTACAATGCGTATCAGGATCACTTCGATATGGGGCTCAATGGTGTCCTGTACTACAGCACGGCGGGCAGCAATACAAATCCCAAGGTGACTCATTGGTACGGAAGGCTGGAAATCGACCTTGCCGGCAATGTCTTCAGCGCATTCAAGGGCATGATGCACAAGAACGGTCTGGGGCAGGGACTGCTCATGGGCATACCTTTCTCGCAATATGTCAGGGCAGAGGCATCCATAGGCAAGACATTCGTCTGGGGAAAACGCGACGGGCAGGCGCTCGCCATGCGACTGCAGGCAGGAGTCGGGCACGCATACGGCAACTCCGTATCCCTGCCTTTCGAAAAACAGTTCTACGGAGGCGGCGCGAATTCTCTGAGAGGATGGAGCGCAAGAACAATAGGCCCGGGATGTTCGCAGATGAACGAGGAGTTCGTTATTCCCAATCAGAGCGGTGACATGAAGCTTGAGGCCAATATCGAATATCGTTTCCTGATGTTCTGGAAACTGTCCGGCGCCGTTTTCCTTGATGTCGGAAACATTTGGAATCTGGGAGAACCGCTGGACGGGATGAGTTACGATTCCTTCTTCAGTTGGAAAACGCTGGCACAAAGCCTTGCAGCCGACTGGGGCTACGGCCTGCGCGTAGACCTGAATTTCATCGTTCTCCGTCTGGATATGGGTATAAGACTGCGCGACCCTGCCAGAACAGGCTCGAAATGGGTCGCCCCGAAGGAATGGTTCAATAACAATTACGCCATCCACTTCGGTGTCGGATATCCCTTCTAGAGGTTGAAGCCGAAACTCAGGTAGAATCCCCAGTCTTTCTTGAACACGTGCGACCTGTCAGCCCACTGGAATCTGGCTTTCAGAGGACCGAGTATGGTATTGTAGCATACCTGCATCGCGGAGCCGAATATATCGTAATGTCCGTTATACGAGAACAGGCCTTTGACAGTGGGAGCCATATGTATATAGCCTCCCATAGCTGACACGTACAGGTTTTTGGCTACGTTGACCCTCAAATCCAGATTCAATACGGCAAGATGGTCATACTGCACCTCAAGAAATTTTTCGCCTTTCGTGACGATATTACGGCAGCCCATCAGATCGTTGAAACCGACAAATGGCACCTGATGTTCGATATAGCGGCCAGCAATGTCGCCTCCGATGAAATTATGATGGAATGGAGCATAATCGGTATTTAATTCTCCTGTCGGCTCCACAGATTCGTCAATGGAGTTGAAGAAACCTCTCAGGTGCAGATCCGGTATAAGGGCGACTTTCTGTCCGAATGGAATGACTCCTTTCACATCGAATGAGAATGAATATATGGGTTTGAAATCCCTGACCTTGTATTTCACGAAATCAGCGTCTCCCGAAAAACGGAGATCCACACCACGGGAAGGACAGTACATATTGTCCATAGTGTAATAACTCCCGTTGATGAAGGCACCGAAATAATTCTCGTTGAATTTTTCATCTTCCACAAGCAGAATAAGGTTGCCCAACTTGCTGTTGTCCATATAGGTCCCGTGATTTTTTATTCCCAACTGCCCGTCGAAATTCATCCACCTCGCATATGAAATGAACAATTTCTCGTTATGGAAGAGACTGCCAATGTTGTAGGCTGTACCGCTCTCCTCAAATTCACCCGGCAAAAGATGAAAATTGGCATTCATATTCGATGCGCTGACTTCCACGTTTATTGTCGGGAAATTGGGATAATCCACCATGAACCGGGCATTTATGGACTGTGATTTGCCCAATCTGGCATTGAGATTCAGTTTCGGTCCGGCAATCTTGTTGACGTTCCATCCGAAATTCAGACCTACCTCCGCCCAGACTTCGCTGTCCAGTCTTGCTCCTATGCCCAACCGGTTCGTGGGTGCCTTTACGCAGGAGAATACAAGCCTGTATGGGGCCTCGTTCCCAAGGAGGGAATAGGTAACGGATTCCACGGCACCCGACCCCTGGATAATTGCAATCGCCTTTTCCAGCATCTCAGCCGTCACAGGTTTTCTTACGTCAAGTTTTATGCTTTTCTGCAATACCAGCGATTCTCTGTCATTCATCCCTTCAAACTCTATGCTGGAGAGCTGTACACCATACTTATTGATATTTACGGCCTTTTTGCCGTAATAAACGGTCTTGGCACTGCCTGTGCGGGCTTTGATTGCGGCAAGCTCGTCCTTGTGAAGCAGGGCTTCGCGATAGCCGTTGGCAATCAGGGAGTCCACAGCCTCCGCCTTGAAGCTCAGGCTGGTATAGCCGTCCAACTTCGGGCGTATGTAAACATCCGTCATCTCGACCAGTTCATCGTGGGATGCACTTATCAGCATTCCTACGAATTGACCCAATATCGTACCGACGTTGTTTATCTTGGAGAAGGGAGGCAGAGGGTCTGTCAGGTCTATACCTATAACGATATCCGCACCGACGGAACGTGCAATGTCAGCGGGGAAATTGTTCCTTGTACCGCCGTCGGTAAGAACCATGCCGTCTGTACGCACAGGGGTGAAAAGTACAGGAATACCCATAGAACTGCGCATTGCCGTCTTGAGTTCGCCGCTGCTCCAGTTCTTGGCCTTGCGGCTCACGAGTTCGGTAGCCACGCAACTGAAAGGAATGGGCAGTTTGGAAAAGGAAATACTGTCCTGATAGCCTACAGTCAGGCTGGAGAACATATTGTTGATGTTCAGGCCGTAAACATACCCTGAAGGCAGGGAACTCATCAGAGAACTCAGACCCATCTGTGTGTCGAGATTGGAAGCGGCATCGCGCAGATGAAGCTTGCCATCACGTTCAGAGTATATTTCCTGCTGATGTTCCCTCGTCCTGAGTACGTCTTTATCGTAATGGAACGGTATTGACAGCTGGTACCGGGCATTGTATTTCTTTCTGGCCATAGGTATTCCGTATGAAGGAATCTTGTCAGAGAGCATTTTCTCCCAGTCCTGTGAACGGAACACGGAATCAAGGAAATCCACGTTGTACCCGACGGCATAAAGTCCTCCGAGGAGACTGCCTATGGATGTGCCGCAGATGAAATCGATGGGTATCTCCATCTCCTCTATCAGCCTCATAGCACCGACTTCCGCTGCACCCTTGGCACCGCCGCCGCAAAGGACAAGGGCGACTGTGGGACGGTTTTCCCTTGCACGGACATCGTCCAGATGTTCCCGTATCTGTCTCAGGGCAATGGAGTCGACGGAAGGATTCACGCTGTCGACCGTCATACCGTTGGGAAACTTGTCAACAGCGCAAAAACCGGTTGCGGCAGCTGTCATCAGACATAATGCCAGGATAAGCCGTTTCATGGTTATTTTCTGTATTTGGGCCACAGAGCATCCAGACGGGCTTTCAACACGTCTTCGCTCTTGTTGGGCTGAGGTTCGTAGAATACCGTGCCGGAAAGCATTTCGGGCATGAATTCGAGATCGACGAAATGTCCGGGATAGTCGTGTGCATATTTATACCCGTCGGCATATCCCAAATCTTCCATAAGTTTTGTGGGGGCATTGCGAAGATACAGGGGAACGGGAGCGCTGTCTGTCTCCTTAGCCTTGCTCAAGGCACTGTCAATTGCGACAATAGCCGAATTGCTCTTGGGAGAGGATGCCAGATATATGGCACATTCGGACAGAGGTATGCGGGCTTCAGGCATTCCTATCTGATGGCATATCTGGAATGTGGCATTTGCCAGCAGCAGGGCATTGGGGTTGGCCAGACCTATGTCTTCCGCTGCAAGTATGCACATCCTGCGTGCTATGAACAGGGGATCCTCGCCTCCGGCAAGCATTCTGGCCATATAGTACAACGCTGCATTCGGGTCGGATCCGCGTACGGACTTTATGAAAGCGGATATTATGTCATAATGCATCTCACCGCCTTTGTCATAGGTACTAGTGGTGGATGACAGGCAGGCGGTGACTGTCTCATCCGAAATTATGATCTCCTCGCGGGAAGCGGACGCATTGACCACCATCTCCAATATGCCGTAAAGCTTTCTGGCATCACCACCGCTGTAACGGAACAATGCACCTGTTCCGTGTATGGACAAAGGCAGCCTGCCCAGCAGTTCATCGTTTGCGAGTGCCCTGTCCAGCAATGTCTGCAAGTCATCTGCGTCCAGGGGCTTGAGCACAAACACCTGACAGCGGCTGAGCAGGGGAGTGATGACCTCGAAAGAGGGATTCTCCGTGGTCGCACCTATGAGGATGATTGTGCCGTCCTCGACAGCCCCGAGCAATGCATCCTGCTGGGCTTTGCTGAAACGGTGAATCTCGTCAATGAAGAGTACCGGCGTCTTGCCTCCGCTGAACATTCTGGCATTGCGCGAGCGGTCAATCACTTCACGAACATCCTTGACACCGGAGGAAACCGCAGACAAAGTGTTGAATTCACGGCCCAACTGATTCGAAACGATGCGTGCCAAGGTCGTTTTGCCTACGCCGGGAGGACCC
Source organism: Candidatus Cryptobacteroides sp. (assembly GCA_045597605.1). Lineage (GTDB taxonomy): Bacteria > Bacteroidota > Bacteroidia > Bacteroidales > UBA932 > Cryptobacteroides. Next base: position 60,875 of record JAZLKN010000022.1, read on the forward strand.
CAGAGTATGAAACTGCTGAGATTGCCGCTCTGTATCATATTGGACAGTACACAATCCGGACCGACCAGATGCCTTTGGCCGACATATTCTTCAAGCGTCTTGGGACGCATCCTCTGGGCAAGAGGCGGAAGAACCTGACTTTTTGCTATGATTTCCTCGTTCATACTCTCACAAAAATACAATAAAGATTCCGAAAATCAATTAACATTTGCTACCTTTAATCGTCTATTTGTCAGAGTGCGAAATGCAGTCATACAGGAATGACAGGAAAAGACTTCATGGACATATACCTTCCCCTAGGTGGGAGAATGTATAAAGTAGCTCTGTATATACTTGAATCAGAGCAGGATGCGGAGGATGCTGTGCAGGATTTGTACGTAAGGCTGTGGAATTCGCGTGAAATGCTGGATTCTGTCCACAACCCCGGGGCCTACTGCATCACGCTTACCCGGAACATCTGCCTGGACAGGTTGAGGAGGAAGGAAAACAGGAGCAGAGGAGTGATGACGGAGAATATTGCCGATGACTGTGACACAGAGGACTTCATGATTCAGAAAGAACGTCTGAAGAAGGTATGCGAAGCAATGGAACGCCTTTCGGACAGTCAGCGCAAGGTGCTGAAAATGAGAGTGTTTGACGATATGTCATATGATGAGATATCAAATGAGACAGGAATTGGCCGGTTAACCCTGCGGGTTATGGTAAGTCAGGCCAGAAAGAAAATCAAACGAATGCTATGAAAAGAACGGAAGATATTGAAAATCTGAGCTTTGAAGCTCTCGAACGCATTGCCTCCGACGAAACGTTAAATGTTCCGGAGTCCTTAGGAAGGAAGCTGGAGGATGCCATAATCTGCGAAGAGCTGACATCGGGAAAGCAGGGGAGAGTCAGTCTCAGGAAAGCGTTCTACGGTTGCTGCGCTGCACTTGCAACTGCCGCCGCTGCCGTCTCAGTGGCATATTTCGTTGAAAGCAGCCAGCCTACTGACACTTTCGATGATCCTCATCGGGCATACGAAGAGATTCTGAGAACCTTCAACTACATTTCATCGGAAATGGACCTTGGTAAATATTATTAAACAACGAATTGAAACAATGAAAAAGACAATTTTAATACTTGCATCTATTGCATTTTTTACAACCGGACTATTCGCCGGAAATGCCAGAGACATTTATAAGAAATACGCAGGAAAGGACAATGTGGACGCAGTTTTCATCTCGTCGGCGATGTTCCGCCTTATCAACGCGCTTCCTGAAGTCAAATCCGCAGGCGAGGACCTCGATTTCACGCCTCTGATGAAGTCCTTGACAGGAATGTACATACTTGACAGCCATAATGGATCTGCCACTGGAGACCTCAAAAGGGATATTGAGTCTTATGTCGGTTCAAACAGCTTCGAACTGCTGATGGAAGCCAATGGCGGAGGTGAAAAAGTCAGGATGTACACATCCGGCTCAGACAAAATCATCGACGTCTTCATACTTTATGTCACGGAAAACAACTCGTCAGAATGTACCTTCATAGCTCTCGAAGGCAAGATGAAGCGTGAAGACATCGAGAAGGTTGTCGCAAAGTCGATAGAATGATACCTTTACGGCGACAGGGCTAATACTTCAGGGGGCTTTGTATCATGGGTTATGCCCCCTGAAGTATTAGCCCTGTCACCTTGTATCGTTACTGTTTGGAATCCCTGGCCGGAACGGCTGTCTCCTGTCCGTTGATGAATGTGACTTTGCCCTTGAACCATGCCATATTGCCGAAAAACATCCGAAGATGCTTACGCCGAATATCGCAGTATTGCAATTGCAAAAGAGCCATAGCACCTCACGGCACATAACCCATGATAAAACGTGCCGTGAGGTGCTATGGCTCTTTTCTATACATTGTTACACAATTTATATTATGTTAAGTTGTATATGAGTCAAAACTGCCCTATCTTTGCAATTATATAATTTCTGACGAGTAAGAACCGAACCTCGCTTATGAGAAAAAAACAGGAAATCGTTCTCGATAATGTAAAGATAGAGGCCGTCGCCGCTGAAGGCAAAGCCATCGCACATATTGACGGCATCGCTCTGTTCGTGCAATTTGCAGTTCCGGGCGATGTCGTCCGCGTAAAAGTCACAAAAAAGAAAAAGAACTACATGGAAGGTTTTATCCTGGAGATGCTTGAACCTTCCAAAGACCGGCTCGAACCGTTCTGCGAATATTTCGGAGTCTGCGGCGGATGCAAATGGCAACCATTGCCGTACGCAATGCAACTCGATGCAAAACGCCAGCAGGTCTACGACCAGCTTGTCCGTATCGGTCACCTTGACGTGCCTGAAGTAAGACCTACGCTGGCATCCGACAACACCGTCTATTACAGAAACAAACTCGAATTCACATTCAGCGAACGCCGTTGGCTTTATCCCGGCGAGGACCCTGATTCGCTGTCACCCGAGGAACGTCTCGGACTAGGCTTCCACGTAGGACGCTTTTTCGACAAGGTCCTGGATATCAGAAATTGCCGTCTGCAGCCCTCCCCTTCCAATGAAATTCGCAATTTCATACGCCGGTATGCAGTAGATAACTCATTGACATTCTTTAACATACGCGAACACAGCGGATTCCTTCGCAATATGGTCGTCCGCAACACTGCCAAAGGTGAGGTGATGCTGGTTCTCGTTTTCTTTCACGAAGACAAAAAAGCCCGTACAGCACTGCTGGATGCCATTTCTGCGGCATTCCCCCAGATAGTCAGCCTCTATTACGTGATAAACGGAAAGGCCAACGACAGCATCGCCGATCAAGAATGCATACTGTACAAAGGCGATGAGGCCATCTATGAAACGATGGAGAATCTGCGTTTCAGGATAGGTCCCAAATCCTTTTACCAGACCAATACCGCACAGGCTCTGAAACTATATACCGTAGCGCGCGATTTTACCGCATTGACAGGTACTGAGACCGTTTATGACCTCTATACAGGTACAGGAACAATAGCCCAGTTCGTAAGTGGTAGGGCCACGAAAGTGATTGGAATAGAGTACGTTCCCGAGGCCATTGAAGACGCGGAGGTCAATGCGGAAGCCAATGGCATCTCCAATTGCGAGTTCTTTGCCGGTGATATGAAGGACGTGCTGAACGAATCATTCATAACTGAACACGGCCGTCCCGATGTGGTGATACTCGATCCCCCGAGAGCCGGAATCCATCCGGACGTCGCCGACGTGATACTGAAAGCCGCTCCCGGACGCATAGTCTATGTGAGCTGCAATCCCGCCTCCCAGGCACGCGATCTGGAAATATTCTGCAACTCCGCCGAAACTGAAAGGGCCAGATACAGAATAACGGCTGTCCAGCCCGTGGATATGTTCCCGCATACCCATCACGTCGAGAATGTAGTTGCTCTGGAGAAAATCTGAGACCCTGTCTTTTGCTATTTAGCACGAATTTTATTAAATTTGCTGAATATGTGGTGTACTGATACCTATGCTGCTTGATATAGGCATATTAGTGTTGGGCCTCGCTCTTGTAGTATTCGGCTCCGACCGGTTGGTTGACGGCTCGTCAGATGTCGCCAGACGCAGCGGCATCAGTGAATTCGTAATAGGGCTCACAATCGTCGGCATCGGCACCAGCACTCCGGAGATGGTAGTATCCTTCTTGGGTGCCATAGAAGGCAATGCGGACATCTCCATAGGCAACGTAATCGGCAGCAACATATTCAATACCCTGATGATTCTGGGGTGTACCGCACTCATACTTCCCCTTACAATTACTTCGCATGCAATAAAGCGTGACATTCCCATAAATCTGGGCGTCACGCTTCTTCTGATTCTTTTGGGCACTTGTGACCACAGGGCGGATGACAGGCTCAGCAGACTTGACGGAGCCATAATGCTTGTCCTTTTCGCCGCCTATATGTATATCTCCTTCAAGGAAGGCCGTGCAGAGAATGAAGTGGCTGAGCCCAAATACAAATCAGCCGCCATTCCCGTCCTTATGATAATCGGAGGCCTCGCAACGCTGATTTTCGGGGGCCGTCTCTTCGTGGACAGTGCCGTCAGAATTGCCCATGCTCTGAACTGGAGCGACAAGTTCATAGGCATTACAATACTTGCAGGAGGTACTTCCCTACCCGAACTGGCCACCTGCATCGTAGCCGCCTTCAAGAAGAAAGGCCAGCTCGCCCTGGGCAACATACTCGGAAGCAACATATCCAACATACTGCTTATTCTCGGCGGTTCGGCCCTGATACGGCCTCTGCCTATGGGCAATATCTCCTGTGTGGATATGGGAACCCTTTTCCTCAGCGCATTATTCATTTTCGTATCATATGACACCTTCGTCAAAAAGAAACTGGACAGAATAGAAGCTTTGTGTCTTCTTTTTATGGAAGCTGCGTATATGTATATATTAATCAGTGACTTATAATGAGTTTTTCCCCTACAGAATACATTTTGGAAAACATTGCTGACGGCAAGCTTTTCAAAGATGAAGGATGGTCGCTCTCGGCCCCAGATTCCTCCGCTCCGTCATTGGTACGGGCAAAATATGCCGAAAAATCATTCCAATCGGATGATAGCCTGGAAGGCTTGTACAGATATGCCCGCTGGATGCCGCTTAAACGCACCCTCAAGGGCAGTTGCGCGCCGGTGACATACAAGTCCGCAGGACTGGCCGCCGAACTTGGACTCAAGAACCTCTATATCACCTTCAACGGATGGAATCCGGAAATCGGGGCAAGGTTCCGCACCTGTTCGTTCAAAGAGACCGAGGCATACAGTGTATGCGGAAGGCTTTTGGAGAATGAAAAAAGGGTTCTGGTGGTTGCTTCTGCCGGAAATACAGCAAGGGCCTTTGCATCCGTATGCAGCAGGAACCATATACCGCTTCTTCTCAGTGTACCTTTCGATAACATCGACGCGCTGTGGTTTGACGGGCCTCTCGACGACTGTGTCCGCATAGTGGCCACACCGTCCGGCTCGGATTATTTTGATGCCATCGCACTTGCTGACAAGGTGTGCAGGGATTCGATGTTCCTGCCCGAAGGCGGTGCCAAGAATATAGCCCGCAGGGACGGAATGGGCACTACACTGCTGTCTGCGGTCGAAGCCATAGGACGTATACCGGATTACTATTTCCAGGCGATTGGTAGCGGCACGGGCGCGATAGCCGCCTGGGAGAACAACCTCAGACTGATTGAAGATGGACGTTTCGGTACTCACAAGATGAAACTGATGACATCCCAGAACGCCCCCTTCACCATTATGTATGACTCCTGGAAACTCGGACAGAAGACTCTTGTGGACTACCCCGCAGAACGCGCCAGAAAAGATGCATCCGTGATACGGGCCAAGGTTCTCAGCAACAGGAAGCCTCCCTATTCACTTGCAGGAGGACTATTCGATGCGCTGACCGACAGCCATGGACAGATGTATTGTGTCAGCAACGAAGAGCTCGTATTCTGGCAGAAGAAATTCGAAGAGACGGAAGGCTTCGATATCTATTCTGCCGCCGCCGTTGCCGTCGCTTCCCTGAAGCAGGCACTGTCAGGGCACGAAGTCTCCGCCGATGACGTAATAATGCTCAACATAACGGGAGGCGGAGAAAAGAGGGCCAAACGCGAACTGGGGTCAGCACTGCATTATGCTGAGCCGAACCTTGTCATCGCCCCCGATGCCGACACCGAATCCGTCATATCACAAGCCAAGAACCTATTCCTATAACACCTTTAACTCAATATGGTTGAAACAGATAAATTTTCGGATATTTGCCCCTACAACGATGACGAAGCTGTTGCAGCTATTGCAAAAGTTGCCTCGCATCCGGCAATCTCACGTATTTCACAATATTTTTATCCCGAGAAAGCATCCGGCTATCTTGCACATCAGCTCAAAAAGGTTCACAGCATTGAGGAACTGCAGACTCTCGTGATGACCAGACTGGTTGACCGCGTATTGGGCATGTCAGCTTCTCATTTTACTTATGACGGTATTGAGAACCTGCCTGCAAATAGGACCTTCCTTGCAATGAGCAACCACAGGGATATCATTCTTGACCCTGCCATCACCCAGCTTGTACTGTGCAGGAACAACATTCCTATGACGGAGATATGCGTGGGCAGCAACCTCATCACCAATCAGTTCATAGAGTGGCTCATACGCTCGAACAGGATGATAAAGGTCGTACGAGGCATATCGGCCAGAGAACTATATCTGAGTTCCCAGCTGCTCAGCGAATACATACGGCATACAATCACGTCAGGGTCTCACAGCATATGGCTCGCCCAGCGTCAGGGCAGGACTAAGAACGGTTGTGACCTTACCGAGCAGGGCCTGCTCAAGATGCTCGACATGAGCGGCAACGGTACCTTCGTGGAAAATTTCAAGGCCCTGAACATCATTCCTATGAGCATCTCGTATCAGTATGAGTCCTGCGACATCCTGAAAGCACGTGAAATCTATATCACAAGGCGTCAGAAATACGTCAAGAAGCAGGGAGAAGACCTTCATAGCATAATTACCGGCATTACCCAACAGAAGGGCAACATACACCTCGCCATAGGCACTCCGCTGAGCGAGCGGGAGATCACTCAGGCCGGCGAATGTGACAAGAATGACCGCTACCAGAAGATGAGGCACGCCGTAAACAAACGCGTCATAATGGGATATCATCTGTGGGACACCAATTATATCGCTTACGATGCCCTGGAAAATGGTGATGAATATGCGCATATGTACACGCCCGAACAGAAGGAAAGTTTCGAGGAGTATATGCAGATACAGATGGACTCCGTGGAGAGCGAGATAGACCGCAAGGAATTGAAGGAAATACTTCAGCAGATATATGCGGGGCCCGTCTACTCCAAGAAGAAAATCGAAGCCGGACTTCCTCTGGAAGGCGAATAGCCGCTATTTCATCGCATATAACAGCGAACTGTCCCCGTAACTGAGGAAACGGTATCCGCATTTGAGCGCGTGGTCATAGACCGCGCGCCAATTGTTTCCGACAAACGCGCCGATGAGTAGCAGAAGCGTACTCTGCGGCTGGTGGAAATTGGTGACCAGAATATCCACAATACGAAGCTTATAGCCCGGAACAATGATTATTCTCGTACCAAGACTGATTTCTTTCAGCGAATGCATTCCGGCGTAGGCAATCAATGCGGCGAGAGCATCCTCGACCGGATAGTCGTAACTGCATTCATAAGGTTCCCATTGTGAAATATCCCTCAAATCACCTGAAATGAGACACTGTACGCCGGCCCAATAGAGTGATTCCAGTGTGCGTACAGATGTTGTTCCCACAGCTGTCAGGGGCCGCCCTGACGCCTTATGCGCGGCAAGACGCTTGAGGAACTCCACAGTCACGACGAACGGCTCACGGTGCATCGTGTGGCCGGAAATGCATTCTGATTTGACTGGAAGGAAAGTGCCGGCACCCACATGCAGGCAGACCTTTTCAATCGCTATACCCCTGATTTTGACGCCTTCCATCACTTCGGGAGTGAAATGCAATCCGGCTGTCGGAGCGGCCACAGAGCCGCGCTGACGGGCATATGTAGTCTGATATCTCTCAAGATCTATATCCTGAGTATCTCTGTTCAGGTATGGAGGAATCGGAATTGTGCCGCAAATATCCATAACCTCGCTGAAGTCGCATTCCCCGTCCCAATTGAACTCGACCAGAGAGGTTTCGCCATTGCGCTGAACCAAAGATGCCCGCAAATTAAGTTCCTTCACTTCACAATTGTCATCCGGATTCATTATAACCAGCTTTTCAGCCTCTTTCCAGCGTTTTACATTGCCTATGATACATTTCCACCGGCAGGAGGATTTCGAGGCGAAATTCGAAACATAATCGCGGGGAAAGTCAGGCTCAAGACAGAATATCTCGATATGAGCTCCAGAAATCCTCTGAAAATGAAGTCTTGCAGGGACAACTTTGGTCTCGTTGAAGACCATCATCGCATCGGAGGGGAGAAGCCCCGGCAGATTGCGAAAAATATGGTCATTTATCGCGCCATCCCGGAATTCAAGCAACTTCGAGGAGTCACGTTCGGGCAAGGGATACTTCGCGATACGCTCATCGGGAAGAATATACGTATAATTATTAATGTTTATATTCGGTATCATAGTACAAAGATACGACATTTTAGAGTTGCGCACAAGATTACATTTATACAACTAAAACAAATGTAAATTTTACAAAAGTAACAGTATTTAGAAACTTCAAATCTTCTGTCCGAGAATAGAGCACATATAATCAACCGTCGGCGTGGAACATCTTTATAGATAATACGAAAAATGAGTAATTGTTGAAACCCAGATAATTATGCGATTTATTTAATTTAACAATTCAGCAAAATTCCAAAAATCAAGGATATTTGATGGAATATTTTCATGAACAGCACCTAAAACAATAGCTATTAGCATTACTCCCAGTATATTAAGTAACTTTATATAAATTACATTATAACCGACGGGGGCACGTCCGTTCACCCTACCCTACCTGTTTACAAAACTTAATTGCAAATTGTTCACATAAGTAAACAGAATTATTCTTACATTTGTAAATCATAATTTACTACGTTTGTTTACAAAATGAAACAAAGATTGGAGCAATTTTTAGCTGCGGAAAATATTTCGAAGGCACAATTTGCCGATAAAATCAGGGTTGCAAGGGCTGCTGTTTCCCACATTATGGCCGGGCGTAACAACCCGGGGTATGAATTCATAGTTAATACCATGTCAGAATACCCCCAGCTGAACATAGAATGGCTGCTTACAGGCGAGGGCAAGATGTATAAAACAGCCGATGACGAGCATTCCGGAGAAAACTTTACCTTAACAAGCAATTCAGATAACATAACGTATCGCGGTGTTTTGCCGAAAGTTACGTCAAAGGCGTCAAAAGTAAAGAAGATTTTTGTGCTGTATGAAGACGGCACGTATGGCGAATTTTACTAATTTTGCATCGTGGATTCATTGAATAAAATAGGTGTCAGAATCGTCAACAAGGCAAACGGAGCCGGATATGTAAGACTTCTGGAAAGACTCGCCTTCTCTTTCGTAATCATAGAGTGCACCGACATTTCCGAAAGCATTGCCATTCTCAAGACACTGCCCCGTGACACCAATATCATTGTCCATCTGGATAAAAGAACCAAATTCCGCTATCTGAACAGGGAAAAGGATATGGTAGCAAGTTATGCTCTGCTGTATGATTTTGTGGATGCTTTCCTGATTTCAGGATATGACGAGCTGTCTGACGACATCGATCAACTGATAAATCTCAGGATGTACAATGACGAATACCGTCCCATTCTGATGGAAATTCCCGACAATATGACTCTGGACGAGCTTGACAATGTGATAGCTTATGCCAAATTAAGCAACATCGACGGACTGTCCGTATCAAATACACGCCTGCTCAAATATGCTTCAGGCAAATCTGACGGCGTTCTGACCATAATAGCGGATGGGGTTTCAAACAGCGTCCAGGCCGGTCAAGCCTTGAATAACGGCGCGAATCTGGTGACGCTGAGGACAGGAAGGCACCCGTATCTGTCAATATTCAAGGGACGTCATATCATAAGGAAATTACGCAAATCAGGCGTTGAGAACGCGTAGAAAGTTTTCTCCCGCAATCTTGGAAACTTCCCTCTCAGAGTATCCCCTGCCCCTGAGCTCTTCGAATATCTTCCACATCATTGATACGTCCTCCATTCCTTCGGGAGCGATATCGATGCCGTCAAAATCCGAGCCTATGCCTACGTGGTCTATGCCGGCAACCTCTACAGCATGATCAATATGGTCGGCAATCCTCGTGAACGGACAACTGGGACCGTTATCAGAGCATCCGTCCTGCAGGAATACCGGGTAGAAATTGATCTGTATGACTCCCCCGTTCCCCGCGAGTTCCCTCAACATCTCATCGCTCATATTGCGTCTGTGCGCGGCAAGAGCCCTACAGCAGCTGTGTGTACTCACAATAGGTTTTTCCGTCACGTCCAGCACGTCAAAGAAAGACTTGTCGCTTATGTGTGCGCAATCCACCAGCATACCATTCCGATTCATCCACTTCACGACATCCCTGCCGAAGGCAGAGAGGCCGCCATTCATTCCCGTACCGGCGGCACTGTCACAAACCTGGTTGTCAGCGTTATGGCACAGTGTGACATATCTTATACCCTGATTGCAGAACCATTCCAGTCTGGAAAGATTCCTGTCGATTGCTGAGGCATTCTCCAGCCCCAGCATAATACTCAACAACCCTTTATCCTTGTTCGCGCGCGCCTGAGCCTCCGTAACGGCAATTGCCGCCATTTCCGGATGTCGGGACACTTCCTGCCTGGTAATCTCAAGCATTTTTCCGGCATATTCCCAGGCTTGGGACGCCGTCATCTGAGGTGGAACATACAGAGCAAAGAAAGATGCGTCAACCCCTCCCTTGCGAAGTCTGGGAAAATCCACGTGACCTTCCGTCGAGCAGATTGAAAGATCCTTGCAGGACCTGAGTATAAGCGATGGTGTATCGCAATGGGAATCAAGTACAAACACGTCCTATTCCGTTATATCAGTCTCTGTTTCCGGCACTGGAAGCACGGTGGAGCTGTTTATCTTCCTGATTATGATTTCAGGAGTTCCGCCAAACTCAAGACTGGCATTGGACGCTGCGCTTATCACGAGAGAACGGATGGGCCTGACCCTGCACTTGGCAGAGACAAGATCAACTTCCGTATTCACTATGGATCCCTCATACGCATCAGTGTACGCATTGCCCTTCGATACAACGTAAAGCATGTCAGCAGTTGTCTTTATTGTCTGCTTCGAAGATCCGGATGCATTGACTCTGATTTGGTTCAAAGTACCTGAAACCGTCAATTGCGAGAAGCTTTCGCAAGTCATGTCAAGATTATTGCCGGTCAGCGTAAGATCCACATTGGAACTGTTCTTTGTGACCACGTAATTGTCACCGGAGCAGGATGAAACAATGACTGTGGATTTCTTGTCGGCTTTGACTGACAGGCTGCCGGCAGTCACATCGATGCCCCTCACAGCAGAAGTTTCAGTGGTCTCGATACTGAAATCATTGCTTGCCGTGAAAGGCACGTCACTGGTAAGGACAGCAGAATCTTCAAGCAATATGTTGTTGATTTCGGCGTTCTGGGGTATATAAACCGTAGCAATGAGGACAAGGGGTGAAGTATCCCTCTGATTGAATATATTCTTGACAAGATCCTTGGCGTATTCTTTCTCATTGATGCCAAGCACAAGTGTGCCTCCGTTGAGGAATACGGTATAGAAGTTCTCCACTCTCTTGTCCACGTCAAGGTGCACGGAATAATCGCTGCCGTACTTTATGTTGACCTGGAAGGTATTGCAGGCTTCTATCGCATTGAAGATGGTGAGCTTTTCATCCACCTGGAAGGTTTCTGCAGGTGATAACGTGCAGAATGTGAATGCTGACGCAAGAATTGCAAAAAACTTTTTCATAATATGATTTTATTTGACATTGATTCTTTGGCGTACGGCTTCGAACGCAATCAGGGCTGATGCCACTGAAACGTTCAGAGAGCCTATCTCTCCGCTCTGCGGTATTTTTGCCGTTTCATCGGCAAGTGGAAGTATGGATTTTGATATTCCTGTGCCTTCGCTTCCCATAATTATGGCCACCGGGCCGGTAAGGTCCACGTCATATATCAGCCTGTCGGCCTTTTCAGATGCCGCAATTACCTTGAATCCAGCCTGCTGGAGGCTGAATATGGCCAGCCTGAGATTGCTGACCTTGCATGTATCGATCCGGAGCAACGCACCGGCTGAGGCCTTCACTGCCTCTGCATTCACCGCCGCTCCGCCTTTTGCGGGAACAATGATGCCCTGTCCTCCGGCAACTTCCAGACTTCTTGCTATGGCTCCAAGGTTTCTGACGTCGCTCACCCCGTCAAGTATCATGACCATAGGATTGCGGCTCAGAGTTAAAGCATTGGTTATCAGCTGATCTATATCTACATAATCAATGTTTGCAATATAGGCGACAACGCCTTGATGGGAACCTCCCTTTGCCGCACGATTAAGTCTCTCGACAGGAACCCACTGGTATTGGATTCCCTTTTCGGCTATAAGTTCCATCAGTTCCCTGTACTGCGGCCCGTCCATACCCTGCTTAAGGAGTATCCTGTCAAATTTGCGTCCGCATCGCAGAGCCTCTATCACGGGATGCATCCCGAACAGATATTGCATTTTTTCTTCCATATCCTATTTTTTCTATTCAATGCTTTCTACCAGCTGTTCCCATTCCGCGGTTCTGGCATCCAGCAGGCTTTTGCATTGCAGGTACTTCTCTGTCATACCCATAATGTCTGCGCCATCGGCGGGATTGGTCAATTGCTCTTCTATTTCCTTGAGTTCCTTTTCCTTATTCTCTATGATTTCCTCCAGTCTCGCTATCTGCTGGCGTATTTTCCTTTCTTCCTTGGAAACAAATCCCTTGCCTGAAGACGAGGCAACTTCCTTGCGGTCCGTCTTTTCAACCTTGGGCATGACCGGTGCGTCCGTTCCCTTCGTATCTTCATGACGCTCCAGTTCGCTGAGAGACTCCATCTTCCTGCGGTACAGATAATCCTGTATGCCTCCAAGATGTTCGCTGACGTGTCCGTCACGGAACTCATATACCTTTTCGACCAGCCCGTCAAGGAAGTCGCGGTCGTGACTTACAATGATTATTGTGCCGTCATATGCCTGTAAGGCCTGTTTTAGCACATCCTTGCTGCGAATGTCCATATGGTTGGTCGGTTCATCCAACGCCAGCAGGTTGTAAGGCTTCAGCATAAGTTTGGCCATTGCCAGCCTCGCCCTTTCACCGCCGCTGAGCACGCTCACTCTCTTGTCAATGTCCTCACCCTTGAAAAGGAAGGCGGCCAGAATGTCGCGGAGTTTGGTTCTTATTTCCCCTACCGCTATGTCATCGAGAGTCCCGAAGACGGTATTGTTGCGGTCAAGTACGTCTTCCTGATTCTGCTGGTAATAACCTATATTCACATTGAATCCGACTTTGGCCTCACCTGACAGTGGTCCCAACTGCTTCATTATCACTCGCATCAGCGTCGTCTTGCCCTCGCCGTTCCTCCCGACCAGGGCCACCTTCTCCCCTCTCTTGATTTCGATGTTCGCATCCTTGAATACAGTTTTCACCCCTGTGCCGTCAGTAGAAACGGAATCAGTATATCCGGCCTCCAGATCCGTTGCCTTGAAAACAACGTCACCGCTACGGGGCGCGGGAGGAAATTTGACTGAAAGGGTGCTTTTGTCCTCAAGGTCAATTTCTATCCTTTCCAGCTTGTCCAAAGCTTTGATTCTCGACTGGACCTGATTGGACTTTGTGGGTTTATAGCGGAACCTTTCGATGAATTCTTCCGTTTTCTCAATCATTCTCTGCTGGTTCTCGAACGCCGCCCTCTGCTGCTCCATACGTTCTGCACGCAGTTCCAGATATTTGGAATACGGCACCTTGTAATCGTGGATATGTCCAAGCATTATCTCTACGGTGCGGTTGGTGACCGTATCCAGAAATTTCCTGTCGTGCGAGATTACCACCAGTGCTGATTTGTTCGTGGCCAGATACTCCTCAAGCCATTCAATGCTTTCTATGTCCAGATGGTTGGTCGGCTCGTCCAACAGCAGAACATCAGGATGCTTCAACAGTATCTTTGCAAGCTCGATACGCATATTCCAACCCTGAGAGAACGTTTCCGTAGGCCGCTGCAATTCATCATCCAGAAAGCCGAGGCCCCTGAGTGTCCTCCGCGCCTGCACTTCAGGCAACTCACTGTGGATGATGGCGAGGGAATCCGTAAGTTCGTTCAAGCGTACAAGGAGGGCATTGTATTCCTTGCTGTCATAATCCGTTCTGCCGGCAATATCGGAGCTGACCTGCTCCAGTTCCCTTTCCTGAGCATTCACCTCGTCGAAAGCAGTCATCGTTTCCTCCAATACTGTACGCCCGCGATGATGCTCCATAATCTGAGGAAGATATCCTATCCGGCAGTCGGATGGCACGCAAACCTTGCCGCTTGTGGGATTCTGCAGCCCGCAAATCAGTTTTAGAAGAGTGCTTTTGCCCGCTCCGTTCTTGCCGGCAAGTCCTATGCGGTCCTGCTCGCTGATATGGAAATTGATTCCATCGAGCAGAGTGAAACCTCCGAAGGCCACAGTAAGATTGTTAACGGATATCATTCTTCCACTACTTTCTTTTTGCTGAACAAAATGCTCAATTCATATAATCCGTACAGGGGGATGGAGACCAGTATCATCGACCCCAGATCTGCCGGAGTAACCGCCGCTGCAAGTATCAGAACCGCAACGAGGGCATATTTCCTGCCTTTTTTCAGCATTTCCCTGGTCAAAATCCCGACGGATGAAAGAGCCATTATCAGCACCGGGAATTCGAATACAAGCCCAATGACAAGCACCATGCTTCCGAACAGGGAGATGTAACTCTGGAGTGAGAAGGTATTCGATATGCTTTCAGATACAGTGTAGCCCTGAAAGAAGGACAGACAGACTGGCAGGAGTATGAAATAGCCCACGAGTATGCCAAGATAGAACAGAGCCCCCGACATCAGGAATGCTTTGCTGACTCCCCTTTTCTCATTGTCATACAGGGCGGGAGCGATGAAGCGCCATATTTCCCATACGATATAGGGGAAGGCCATCACAAGTCCAAGCATGAAGGACACCCTGAGGTGTACCATAAACTGCCCCGCTATTTCAAGGTTGACGATATTAACGTCGCTCTGCATAGGAAACCATCTGTAGATGAAGAAATCTCCGCTTGCAGGGGCGAATATCACTCTGTCGAAGAGGCAGTTCCTGAATACCAGCCCGATGACCGTCATGATACACACGGCCAACAGAGACCTAGTCAAAGTCCCTCTAAGTTCGTCCAGGTGATCCCAGAAACTGAGTTCAGTGCCCTCTGAAGCCACTATTTGGTCTTCTCTATTTTATCGGGTTCGAGGACCTTGTCCTCTTTCTTGCTGTCGGTATTGAGGTCTTTGCTCACCTCATCCATACCGTTCTTGAACTCTTTGACGCCCTTACCCAGCCCACGCATCAGTTCAGGAATCTTCTTGCCTCCGAAAAGAAGCAGAATAACGAGAACAATCAGTACTATCTGCCAGGGACCGAAAACGCCCAAAGGTAAAATTGCGAGTGTTGTGTTCATAATATTCAGTTTTTCAGTGCGTTCAATGATGCTTCAATTGCAGCTATGCGCTCAATGCAATCGCTTTCCTTCTTCCTTTCCATAGCAACTACCGCCTCGGGGGCGTGCGCCACGAAATTGGCGTTGGAAAGCTTGCCACGTACAGATGCGAGGAATTTTTTCTGGTACTCCAGATCGGCGGTAAGCTTCCCGATTTCTTCTTCGGCGTTGATGTGGCCGGCAAGCTCTACGGAAACCTTGGTTGTTCCTATCACGAATGATACGGCCGCTGAGTTGGCCTCACCCTCTATGACATTGACATTTGCAAGCCTCGTCACAACGGGGATGAGATACTTCGGGAAAGCATTGTCCACAAATATATCGAGGCTGTCTTTGGGGCTCAGGTTCTTGCTTTGGCGCACATTGCGTATGCCGGCGACAGTTTCCTGGGCAACGGTGAATTCCCCGATGGCGGCATTGTCGAACTCCCCTGCCACAGGATAGTCCTGAAGCATTACGGTAGCTCCCTCTGCCCTGTCTTCCATATTCTGCCATAGTTCCTCTGTGATGAACGGCATGAAGGGATGTATCAGACGCAGCAGTTTGTCGAAGAACAGCTTGGTGGCATTCAGGGTGTCAGGGTCAATGCCCTGTCCGTATGCCGGCTTGACAATTTCCAGATACCAGGCGCAGAATTCATCCCAGAACAGCTTGTAAATAGCCATCAAGGCATCGCTTATGCGGAATTTGTTGAAATGGTCATCAACAGCGTCAATTGTCTTGTCCAACAAATTGGAGAACCATTTGACGGCAAGTGCCGATGATTCACTCTGCACGGCTTCGGCATCGACCTTCCAGCCGTTCACAAGACGGAAGGCATTCCACATCTTTCCGCAGAAATTACGTCCCTGCTCCACCTGGGAATCATCGTAAAGAATGTCGTTTCCGGCAGATGAACACAGCAGCATACCCATTCTCACGGCATCTGCACCGTATTTTTCGATAAGGGTGATAGGGTCCGGGGAGTTTCCGAGCTGCTTGCTCATCTTCCTGCCGAGTTTGTCCCTTACTATGCCCGTAAAGTAAACGTTACCGAAAGGTACGTCCTTGAGGTATTCCTCGCCGGCCATGATCATGCGGGCAACCCAGAAGAATATGATATCCGGGCCTGTAACCAGATCATTCGTAGGATAGTAGTACTTTATCTCTTCGTTTCCGGGATTGTTGATGCCGTCGAAAAGGCTGATTGGCCAGAGCCAGCTGCTGAACCAGGTGTCGAGCGCATCCTCGTCACGCGTGAGAGCGTCGGCTGTCAGATTTTCGTATCCTTTTATCTGACGGGCCTTTGCGAGGGCTTCTTTCTCATTCAAAGCCACAACGAACAGTTCTTCCTCCCCTTCTGCCGCAGGCAGGAACCAGGCGGGAATGCGATGTCCCCACCACAGCTGGCGGCTAATGCACCAGTCCTGGATGTTTTCCAGCCAGTTGCGGTATGTCGTGACATACTTGGTGGGGTGGAACTTGATTTTTCCCTCAAGCACGGGAGGAAGGGCAATGTCGGCGAAATGCTTCATCTTGAGGAACCACTGCTTGCAAAGACGGGGCTCCACGGCGGTATCCTGATTCCTTTCGGAATAACCGACCTTGTTGTCGTAATCCTCCACTTTCTCGAGCAATGCGGCTTTCTCCAGATCGGCTGCAATCTGCGTGCGCACGTCCATACGGTCCATTCCCACATAGAGGCCGCCCTCTTCGGAGATTGTGCCGTCAGGGTTGAAAATATCTATTGTCTCCAGATTGTGGGCCTTGCCAAGAGCATAGTCGTTCACGTCGTGCGCGGGTGTCACCTTTAGACAGCCGGTACCGAACTCTATATCTACGTAGCGGTCCTCGATGACAGGGATTACACGGTTGACCAGAGGAACCGTGACCTTGTGGCCGCGTATCCACTGGTTCTTGGGGTCCTTGGGGTTGATGCACATCGCCGTGTCACCCATTATTGTCTCGGGGCGGGTGGTAGCTACCACTGCATACCAACGGCCGTTTTCGTCCTTATGGAGCACCTCACCCTCAATGCCGAGAGGCTTGACGGGGTTGATGTCCGTATCGGCAAGATAGTAGCGAAGATAATAGAGTTTGGACTTCTCATCCTTATATATCACTTCTTCGGTAGAAAGGACTGTCTGAGCCTTGGGATCCCAGTTGACCATCCTCAAACCCCTGTATATCAAGCCCTTTTCATAAAGGTCAACGAACACGCGAATAACGGATTCGCTGCGCACATCGTCCATCGTGAAAGCCGTGCGATCCCAGTCGCAGGAGGTTCCAAGCCTCTTGAGCTGCTCCAGAATGATGCCGCCGTGCTCTTCTTTCCACTCCCAGGCATATTTCAGGAATTCCTCTCTTGTCAAATCGCGTTTCTTTATGCCCATCGTGGCAAGGCGGTTCACAACCTTGGCCTCAGTGGCGATTGACGCGTGGTCCGTGCCGGGAACCCAGCAGGCGTTGAAGCCTTTCATGCGCGCATGCCTCACAAGCACGTCCTGTATGGTCTCATTCAGAACGTGTCCCATATGCAGTATGCCGGTCACATTGGGCGGAGGAATCACTACGGTATAAGCCGGCCTGCTGTCAGGGGTGCTGTGAAAGAAGTTTTTTTCAAGCCAATATTTGTACCATTTGCCTTCGACTGACGAAGGATTGTATTTTACATCGAGTTCCATTCTTGTCCTAAATTACATTATAACTTACAAATATACGGTTTTTTTAGTAACTTTGTTTGTTGTATACACATATATGTTATGGAAGAGAAAAAAGAACTGTCAATCAACCTCAAACCGGAGATTGCTTCCGGAAAATATTCCAATCTGGCTCTCATTACACACAGCCGGAACGAATTCATCCTCGATTTCGCCGCAATGTTGCCCGGCATACCCCAGCCCGAGGTTGTCTCACGCATAATAATGAATCCGGAACATGCCAAAAGGCTGCTTCTCGCGCTTCAGGACAATATAGCCAAATATGAGAACCAGTACTCAAAAATAGGGCTTCAGGACACTCCTGCCCCTGGTTTCCCCATAGGAGGCAACGGTACTAAATCATAATTTTCCTATGAAAATCATTCTCGCTTCCGGTTCCCCGCGCCGCAGGGAACTGCTCCAGCAGATGGGGTTGAGTTTCGAAGTGGATGCGAACACCTCGTTTGCCGAGATTGTTCCTGACGGAGCAAATCCTTTCGAGGTGCCTTCCATCTTTGCAAAAGGCAAGGCGGAGGGCTTTCACAGACCGTTGAAGGAAGATGAGGTCCTGGTCTCAGCTGACACGATAGTTATATGTGACGGTAAAATACTCGGCAAACCTCATACTCCGCAAGTTGCCCGACAGATGCTGAAAGACCTCAGTGGCAAGATACATTACGTTGTGAGTGCTGTATGCGTCCGCACGGCCGACAAGTGCCTGCTCGAAAGCGACACTGCCAAGGTGTGCTTCAAGACATTGACTGAAAAGGAGATCGATTATTACATCGAGCACTGCTCCCCTCTTGACAAGGCAGGCGCCTACGGCATCCAGGAATGGATAGGCCTGGTCGGCATCACCCATATCGAGGGCAGTTTCTACACCATAATGGGACTTCCCACCCACCTGCTCTATTCTTTACTGGAGAGAATCTGACATTGAAATCATTCCGGGAAACTGCACTATTTTCGAACTTTTCGGGCGATTAACTGCATAAAATGCAACGAGCATTCCTACTCACAATAGCCTAGCCCTTAGCCAAGAATCATTATTGACGCTATATCGTCCAGAGATATTCTTGCTCCCTCCTTCAGGATGAGAAGCCTGCCGGGGAGGTCTACGTTCCTTACGGTTCCTTCCGTTATTACATATTCTCCGCCTTTCTTCCGTGCATCCTTTTTGAACCAAGTGATGCTCACTTTTGGATGTTCGCCCAGTCTTTCGACAATAATAGAGAGAGTCTCGTTCAGGGCAAGCATCTGTTCTTCGTCCAGATCGGCCCTGGCATCAGTCAGACGGGCAGTTTCGCTGACCATAGCGTCGTAGCCTGTGAGGGCGGCAAAGGGAGCGAATTGGGCAGCACGGTCGTATTCCGACATCCGGGGATGCGATTTCGGGTTCCAGCGCGGAATGTTTATGATGTCGTCGTACTTGCTCATGCCTTGTGTCCTCCCACCTGTTGGTTCCTGTCCTTGGCCGTAGCCCCTTCCTCGAAGTTCATACCCTTGAGAATGGCATTCTTGCCGTATTTGTTCTTTATCGCCAAGATGGCTTCCTGACGGCGGCGCTCCTTTTCGTCGGCCTCCTGATGGTCGTCGAACAGGTCAAGCTGGATGTCCGCCCTGGTCTCGTCGACGGTTTTTTCCGCCACCACGTTCATTCTTCGCACCAGCAGATTCCTGTCCACAACCCTGTCGAAGAGCTGCATCACTGCATCGGTTATCAGCTCCGTCGAAGATGTCTGGCGCGACAAGCGTATTGAGCCGTGCGAGGGCTTGGGGACCTCACGGCCGTACCAGTCCTTTTCCACAGGACCGGTGTAGGCAATACGCCTGTGCTCGTCGGTCAGGTTCTCTATGTCATAGCCTATCATTAGCGTCATCCTGTCGGTGACAAGTTTCTTTGCAACCAAGTCCAGAACGAGATTATCGGTCATCTCGCGTACAACCAGCTTTGCTTTGTCGAATGTGTATGCCGATGACAGCACCTGACCTGTGCTGAGACTGTTCACAGAAGGCTTGTAGGCCTTTATCTGCGCAATGGTGCAGGGTTCCCATCCCCAGGCGTGGTCGATGAGCAGCTCCGCGTTCACTCCGAAGAGTTTATACAGGCGAGCTTCGCTGTTCACAGAGCAGCGGGCAACGTCTCCCAGGGTGTACATATAATTCGCCTCCAGCCTGGTGGCCAGTCCGTGACCTATTCTCCAGAAATCCGTCAGGGGACGATGGTCCCAGTATTTCTGGCGGAAGGCCATCTCGTCGAGCTCCGCAATACGGACACCATCCTTGTCAGCCGGGCTGTGCTTGGCTTCCACGTCCATTGCCACCTTGGCAAGGAACATATTCGTGCCGATGCCGGCAGTGGCGGTAATTCCCGTGGTGGCCAGAACGTCACGCACCATCTTCATCGCAAGGTCCCGGGCGGAGCATTTGTAGGTTCCGAGGTATGCGGTCGCATCAATGAACACCTCATCACAACTGTACACGTGAATGTCCTCTGGAGCAATGTATTTGAGATATACACCGTAAACTTGAGTACTCACTTCCATATAGCGGTGCATACGCGGAGGCGCAGCGATGTATTCCAGAGCAAGTGATGGATTCCGCAGTACTGCATTGTTGTCCGAGGAACCGCCGACCAACCGCCATCCGGGAACCTGCCTGCGACGTTGCTCGTTGATGGCCCTCACTTTCTGCACGACTTCAAAGAGACGTGCCCTGCCGGGTATGCCGTATGACTTGAGTGACGGGGAAACAGCCAGACAGATGGTCTTCTCCGTTCGGGAAACATCGGCCACGACAAGATTTGTGGTCAGAGGGTCCAATCCTCTGTCCACACACTCGACCGAAGCATAGAAAGACTTCAGGTCGATGGCTATGTATTGTTTCCCGTTGTTGTCCATACCGATTGACAAAATTAAACAAAAAGCTGTCACGCATCAATACGCTATCCAGTAGTGGTGGAGAAAAAAGCGCAGCCGAGGATGGCTGCGCGAAGGATTGCTGCAGGAAGCAACAAAAAGCAAGCAGGCACGGAACCGTGCCCAATACAAATGTAGTCAATTATTCAGAAATAATGCTGATTGTGATTAAGAAGCATTATCTTTGCAATCATCAAATACATCATGGCAAAGAATAAATTCCGGATTACAGAATCGGATTTCCTCCTTGCCAACCGGAAGGCCTCAAGAGAGGAGGAACTTGAACGTCACGGAAAACAAATCATCTTCCGTACAACTACTGCAAAGTCAAAAAAGGTCTATGACCGCAAGCGTTTGAAAAAGGCAGACATCAACCACGATGATCTGCCTTTTTCGTAGCTACTAGTAGGAATGGTTCATCCGTCTGGACGGATGAACCAAGGATAGAATACCCGCTTATAAGACGTTAGTAAGACGAACAACTTATTCCGTCATACTCTTCTTTAATGCTGCAAGCAGAGACGAAATAAGAACCATACGCAGACATAAATGTATCTATTCTTATGTCTTCGACTTTCACAACATTAAGTCCTCCAATTTCAGGACTTACATTTGGGCCGTATGAATGGGAATTAAAGATAATGCGAGAGAATAAGTATGGCTTGGGGATGACGTAGGAGAACGACACTACAGAATCTCTGGAGACCTTCGGGATAAGTATAGTCTCGCATTTGCACAATATGGGAAGTGATTTATAAACAAAATCCTTCTTCCAAAGGAGGACATCATTTTCCGGTGAAGCGGTCCTGACCGTATCACGATATTCTATACCCTCGTTATCCGTATAGGTTATACAGTAATCGAAATATTTCAATGATGAAGAATGTATGGGAACAATCACGTCAATATCAACTTGTCTAACGGTTGCACTGTTCTCAGCAGCACCAAGTCCAAGCAATGATTCGGGTTCCTTGTCACATCCTTGAAGAAGGAGCAGCACAATGGTGCTTTCATCTGCAAAGTTAAGACATTATTTCAGTTTCCCGTCATCAATGCGTTTTTGTGTGCTGTCAATCCAGCCAAAGCACAGAGCAACTTCAACAGCGTCAATGTATCTTGTGAAGATACCAGTTATACAGTTCCTCTCTGGTATGTATGTCAAGCAGATTATTAACTTCCATCTTATTTCAGCAACTTCAGGACCGTATGCTTTTCGATTACTTTCCCTTCATTATCCATCACAGAGAAACAATCCGTGCCGTCGTCCTGAATCGTTCTTGAAAAGAACAGATTCTTTCCGGCACGCACTGACCTCTTTGCAGCAGACAGTGCCTCTTCTCCGGTATGATATGAAAAAACCAGGGCCTTCTCCTTTCCCCTCTGGCGATGTCTGGAGCCAGATTCCCGCAGTTCCAGCTTGGCATCATAGTCCCTGTCCCACTGGCGGTAATACTCAATATTCTCATCCTCAAAGAGGGAAAGCTGCATCCCCGTTTCATGAGTGAGCCTGAACACCCCGAAGCCCACCTGACGAAGAGGGGTTACGCCATCCCAGACAGCTGGAATCAGTCTTCTGGCCTCATTCAGAAGCAAAGCCGTCACATCCGTAGGCTGGGACAGAGAGCATTGCTTGGAGTGCACCTCAAAATCCTTTGTCTTGACAAATACACTCACCCCGGAAGCGTAGAATTCATCACGTCGTATCCTGTGAGCAACCTCGCAGGCAGCTTTGAAAAGTTCGCGGTCCAGAGCCTTCGGGTCAGTAATATCCTCCCTAAAAGTCCTCTCTGCGCTATAGCTCTTGGCTTCCTGCTCTTCCGTACTTACCGGAGAATCATCCACGCCATTGGCATTGTCGTGCATCTGCTGCGCGAACTTCTGCCCAGCAACGCGGACCAAGGCCGGAAGCGGCAAAGCTGCCAGGTCCCCGATGGTCTTCACGCCATAGGCCGTCAGACGTTCCCGGGTCTTCTTCCCTACCCACAGAAGGTCTCCCACCGGCAGGGGCCACATCTTCGCCTCGACTTCCTCGCTCCAGAGGGTATGCACCTTGTCAGGCTTCTCGAAATCGGAAGCCATCTTCGCAAGCAGTTTGTTCGACCCCACGCCAACATTTACGGTAAAGCCCAGACGGGCCTTTATCTCCTCGCGGAGTTTATTGGCAATCTGTACCGGGTCTCCCCCATTCAGGCAGCCTGTCATATCGATGAAACACTCATCGACCGAGAACTGCTGGAGTATCGGAGAATAGGTTCGACAGATGCCGATGAAGTTCATAGAACACTTCTTGTACCACTCCCAATCGCCACGCACGATTACCAGATGCGGACACTTGCGCAGGGCCATGGAAACCGGCTCTGCGGTATTGATTCCGAACTTTTTGCAGGGAATGGACTTGGCGGCCACTATACTGCGCCGGTCA
This sequence comes from Candidatus Cryptobacteroides sp., assembly GCA_045597605.1. Lineage (GTDB taxonomy): Bacteria > Bacteroidota > Bacteroidia > Bacteroidales > UBA932 > Cryptobacteroides. The sequence goes on from JAZLKN010000022.1 coordinate 84,148, forward strand.
GACGGGTCTCCCGACACCACGGACGGCACCAGACGTATGTCCCGACCGCCCTCGGAAAGAATCTTTACGGCCGACCAGGAAACGAACGCGCTGTTCACATCTATATGGAAGATAACCCGCCTTTGCATCCGGGAATTAAATGACCTGTCTTGAATATATGCTTAGTATAGGAAGCCGAACAACCATAATGGAATCCGATTGCCATAGCCTGTTTCCGTATCATCAACTGCGAGATAGCTGTCCGGGACATCAGCTATCTGTTCAAAGGTTTTATTCTTACCGCCAACCTCAAAAAGGTGCTTGCCATTGATAAGGAAATCTCCTTGTTTGGGATAGCTAACATTATTATGGACGCCGAGCTGGTTGATGAAGAATGTTTCCCTTTCATTCCCTTTATCTATAGAAGGACAGAGGACATGCATAAGGTTGGGATTCCCAAGGAATATCTTGTCCGGTTTTGTCAGGGATTTGTAACTTTCTTGCAGCAAATATAAGAAATTTATATTTTAAACCATAAAAATAGCACAATATTTACGGTTGAAACCATAAATAAATATATGATCACTCTGGGTGAATGGTGTGCCCGTCACACTTCAGAGGTACGGATTCCTTCAGATGCTCGGAAAGTTCCTCCTGCGTGATTTTGTAAATCTTGGGCGTATTGGCCCGGGGGAAGCGGTTGAAGAAGGGATCGATGCTGCCGTACCACTCCATCTTGGCTATGTCGTAGTACTTTGGGAGAAGCCTGTACAGCTCGAATATCTTCGTGGATGCGCACACGGTGACTCCCCTATTCCCGTCCGGAAAAGTGGAAACGCAGAGGTAATGCTTCCTGTACTGAGTGCTTCCGCTTCTCACTAGATTCTGCTGCGGCTCGCCGTGATGGCGCACAGTTATGTGCCTGCCGTATTTCCGGTTTATGGTTTCCATTATCCGGCGGAAGGTCTCTCCGTGAACTGATGAGTCTCTGAGGTTGCGGTAGGCTATGTAATAGTGAATCATCTCATGGATGACAACATCCTCCAGTTCCTCCTGCGGGAGGTCAAAGCCGGTGCTTATCTTCAGGCGGAAGTCATAATGCGAGGAAATGATTCCGAAGAAGTCCCTCCTTGACTTGTATTCCATCTTTCCGAGGAATGTACCCGCCTTTGTCAGTACGATAGGTACGGCGGGCAGAACGCCCTCGAAGCAGAGGGCATTGAAACGGTCGAAGGTCTTCTGAATGAAAGGAACGGAAGCAATCATCTTTCAAGAACATTTCGAGCGTTATCCAGCCAGGCAAGTGTTCTCTGTATCTTTTCTGACGGCATAGGCGGTTTTGTCTACTGCTATGCAAAAATACATAAATTCCGCTCTTGCGTCAAGATAGCCGTTGCGGGAGTGGTTCGCAGACAGTGTGAATTGCCGCGTTGCGTGCGAAGTTCAGATATAGGCCGCCGGCAGTTGAACTGGTAAGGCGGCCATATATGAACGAGCAAAGCAGCGGCCGAGCGGCAGCGAGTTTCACATGTCTGCGAACCACTCCTGCAACGGCAGCGAGCAAGGCGCCGACAAAAAAAGACGGCCCGAAAGCCGTCTTTTATAATGTGTTGAGAAATTACTTGGCGATAACACGGGCCATTTCGCAAACTTTGTTTGAATAGCCCCACTCGTTGTCATACCAGGAAACAACCTTAACGAAAGTAGGATCAAGCTGGATACCTGCCTTTGCGTCGAAGATTGAAGTGAGAGGGCAACCGCGGAAGTCAGTTGAAACAACGCACTCGTCGGTGTATCCGAGAATACCCTTGAGTTCGCCCTGAGCAGCCTCTTTCATAGCGTTGCAAATCTCCTCGTAAGTAGCCTCTTTGTTGAGCTCTACAGTAAGGTCAACTACAGATACGTCTGAGCAGGGAACGCGCATTGACATACCGGTGAGTTTGCCGTTGAGTTCGGGAAGAACTTTACCTACAGCCTTGGCAGCACCTGTTGATGAAGGGATGATGTTCTCGAGGATACCGCGACCGCCACGCCAGTCTTTCTTTGAAGGACCGTCAACAGTCTTCTGAGTTGCAGTTGCAGCGTGAACGGTAGTCATAAGACCGCGTTTGATACCGAACTTGTCATTGAGCACCTTTGAAATGGGAGCCAGGCAGTTGGTAGTGCAGGAAGCATTGGAGATGATGTCCTGTCCCTTGTATGTCTTGTGGTTTACACCGTATACGAACATAGGAGTGTCATCCTTTGAAGGAGCTGACATGATAACCTTCTTTGCGCCGGCCTCGATGTGCTTGCGGGCTTTCTCGTCAGTAAGGAAGAGACCTGTTGACTCAACGACAACGTCAGCCTTCACTTCGTTCCATTTAAGGTTGGCGGGGTCCATCTCAGCGGTGAGGCGGATCTTCTTGCCGTCAACTACGAGATTTGTGCCGTCAACGGCAATCTCGTGATTGAACCTGCCGTGAACTGAATCGTACTTCAGCATGTAAGCAAGATACTCGGGATCGAGAAGGTCATTGATACCTACAACCTCGATGTCATTGGGAAAGTTTTCAACTGCGGCACGGAAGACCATACGACCGATACGTCCGAAACCATTAATACCAAGTTTGATCATGATTTTATAGAAATTAAAACGTTAATTTTCAAAAGCAGTGCAAATTTACTAAAAATCGTTTGAATTTGCTATATTTGAAAAAAATATTTTATGAGATATTACATTATCGCCGGAGAGGCCTCTGGAGACCTCCACGGCAGTAATCTGATGAAGGGTTTGTATGCGGAGGACAGCGCTGCCGTAATACGTTTCAGAGGCGGTGAAATGATGGAAGCGGCGTATCGCGGTCACGAGGCGGAAGGTGCCGGAATGGCCGCAGATTATCGTGAGGGTGCGATAATGGGTTTCCTGAAAGTGGTGCTGAAAGCCGGAGCGGTGCTCAGAAGTCTCAAGGAATGCAAGGAAGATATAATGTCGTTCAGACCGGATGTGGTGATTCTCATTGACTACCCCGGTTTCAATATGCGCATAGCCAAATGGGCACACGGCAAAGGCCTGAAGGTGTTCTATTACATTGCGCCAAAAGTCTGGGCCTCACGAGAATGGCGCGTAAAATCCCTCAAGAAGTATGTTGACAGGCTTTTCATAGTGTTCCCCTTCGAGAAGAAATACTTCGACAGCAAGGGCGTCTCTTATATATATTGCGGCAATCCCCTGATAGATGCAGTGGAGTCCTCCCCCGCTTTCAACCAGACAAAGGATGAATTCTGCGCACAGAACGGCTTGGAACCGGGCACGGAGATTATCGCGATGCTTGCCGGCTCCCGACTTGGCGAGGTCCGCTCGATGATGCCCCTGCTCAAGGGTGCTGCCGCCATACTGCATTCCAAACCGGAATTTTCTGAATACAAATTCATCATTGCAGGTGCTCCGGGACGGAATGAGGAGGATTATGGAAACTACGACAGATCGTATATCAGGGTGATATTCGGCCAGACGCAGCAGATAGTCCACGCAGCCCGGGCTGCCGCAATCAACAGCGGCACTGCATCGCTTGAGGCCGCTCTTCTGGGCACGCCGCAGGTAGTCGCCTACAAAGTTTCTCGCATCTTCTATCTTATAGGAAGGTATCTCCTGATACGCTGCGATTACCTGTCTCTGGGCAATCTCTGTCTAGACAAACTTGCGTTCAGGGAACTCTACAATCCCAAGAAAGGCACACGTGAGGAATGCACTCCGGAAAGCCTTGCAGCAGAGCTTGAAAGGCTCGTAACGGATAAAGAATACCGCGCAGCCATGCTTGATGACTACGCGGCCATACGCGACTCCCTGGGCGGCAGCGGTGCTTCACGCAAGGTTGCCAGGGCTATGATTGAATCCCTGAGGGTTTCCAACTGAGAACAATTATAGGATCCAAATCACACGGTCCTTCCAGGATAAGTTTCCAATGCCTTGCTGAGGATGAAAAGTGCCCTTTCAAGTTCCTTTTTCTCAAGGACATAGGCAATTCTGACCTCGTTCTTTCCACGTGAAGGGTCGGAATAGAATCCGTTTGCTGGAGCCGTCATAACCGTCTCTCCCTCGTAATTGAAGTCACTGAGGCACCAGGCGCAGAACTTGTCGGCATCGTCAACAGGAAGTTTTGCGACGGTGTAGAATGCTCCCATAGGAAGAGGGCTGTAAACCCCGGGTATCTTGTTCAGACCGTTTATCAAAACCGTACGACGCTCTATATATTCTTCGTATGTGTGAGTCATATAGCTGCGCGGAGCATCAAGCGAGGCCTCGGCGACTATCTGACCGATGAGCGGAGGCGAAAGCCTTGCCTGGCAGAACTTCATCACAGCGGCCCTGAGTTCCTTGTTTTTGGTGATGAGAGCTCCTATTCTAATGCCGCATTCGCTGTAACGCTTTGATACTGAATCTATCAGCACTACATTCTGCTCGATTCCCTCAAGGTGGCAGGCACTGATGTACGGGCTGCCGGTATAAATGTATTCGCGGTAAACTTCGTCGCTGAACAGGTAGAGGTTGTATTTCTTCACGATATCCCGTATCCTGTTCATCTCCTTGCGGGTGTAAAGATACCCCGTGGGGTTGTTGGGGTTGCATATGAGTATGCCCTTGGTCTTGGGACCGATAAGCTTTTCGAAATCCTCCACGGAAGGAAGGGCGAATCCGGTGTCTATCGAACTTACAATGGGTTTGATGACAGCTCCCGCACTCACGGCAAAGGCCATATAGTTGGCATAGGCAGGCTCCGGAACAATTATCTCATCGCCGGGATTCAAACAGCACATGAAGGCAAACAACACGGCCTCGGAACCACCTGTAGTGACGATAATATCCTCCGGTGACAGTTTTATCTGATACTGGTCGTAATAACCGACCAACTTCTCGCGAAGACTCAGAAAACCGTCGGATGGGCTGTATTCCAATATCTTGCGGTCGATGTTCTTGAGCGCGTCCAGGCCAACTTGCGGAGTTTCTATATCCGGCTGGCCGATGTTGAGATGATAGACTTTCACTCCCCTGTTCTTGGCAGCTGTTGCCAACGGGGCAAGCCTTCTGATAGGTGATGCGGGCATCAGAACGGCCCTTTTTGACAGTTCAGGCATAACTATTTGTTTTCTACCAGTTTGAGCAGATATTGACCGTATTGGTTTTTAATCATCGGTTGGGCCAGCTGGCGCATCTTATCATCGTCAATCCATCCTTTATGGTACGCGATACCTTCGAGACAGGCAATCTTCAAGCCCTGCCTCTTCTCAATCACCTCCACAAAGGTGGAAGCCTCGCTCAGGCTGTCGTGAGTTCCGGTATCAAGCCAGGCAAAGCCGCGGCCCAGCGTTTTCACCTTCAGTTCACGGTCATTCAGAAACACCTGGTTGACGGTGGTTATCTCCAGCTCCCCCCTCGCTGAAGGCTTGATATTCTTGGCAACGTCCACAACCTTGTTGGGATAGAAATACAGACCAACAACTGCATAATTGGATTTGGGCCGGGATGGCTTCTCCTCTATGCTGAGGCAGTTGCCATCGGAATCGAATTCGGCCACTCCATAACGCTCGGGATCACTCACCCAATAGCCGAACACGGTGGCCTTTCCGTCCTCTTCAGCAGTCATCACGGCATCCTTCAGCAAAGTGGTGAAGCCTGAACCGTAGAAAATGTTGTCACCCAGAACCAGACAGACGGAATCATTACCTATGAACTCCTCACCTATTATGAAAGCCTGCGCGAGACCGTCAGGAGAAGGCTGTTCGGCATAGGAAAATTTTACGCCGTAATCAGAGCCATCTCCAAGCAGGCGTTTGAAGCCCGGAAGGTCCTGAGGGGTGGAAATAATGAGTATATCCCTTATCCCGGCAAGCATAAGCACACTTATGGGGTAATACACCATAGGCTTGTCATATATGGGGAGCAACTGCTTGCTGACACCCTTGGTTATGGGGTAAAGTCTGGTACCGGAACCTCCGGCCAATACGATGCCTTTCATACTATCTGTCTTTATACATATCTTCGTAATACTTCTGGTAATCACCGGATGTGACGTTGTCCATCCAAGCCTCATTGTCGAGATACCACTTTACCGTCTCTTCTATGCCCTCCTCGAACTGAAGCGAAGGCTCCCAGCCGAGTTCCTTCTGCAGTTTGGTTGAGTCAATGGCATAGCGCAGATCATGTCCGGCACGGTCCGTGACGTAAGTTATGAGATCCAGGTCGGTGCCTTCGGGACGGCCCAGGAGACGGTCAACGGTCTTTATGAGAACCTTGATGATGTCGATGTTCTTCCACTCGTTGAAACCACCGATATTGTAAGTCTCGGCTATCCTGCCGTTATGGAAGATGACGTCTATCGCACGCGCGTGGTCAACCACATACAGCCAGTCGCGCACGTTCTCGCCTTTGCCATAGACGGGAAGCGGCTTGCGGTGACGGATATTGTTGATGAACAGCGGTATGAGTTTCTCCGGGAACTGGTAGGGACCGTAATTGTTGGAACAGTTCGTGACGATGGTCGGCATCCCGAAAGTATCGTGGAATGCCCTTACCATATGATCGCTACCGGCTTTTGCGGCACTGTATGGGCTGTGGGGCTGGTATTTCAAGTCCTCGGTAAAAAATACCTCGCCGTATGCCAGATGGTTCTTTCCTGATGAAGCCTTGGTTGTGAACGGAGGCTCGATACCCTCCGGATGAGTCATCTGCAACGCACCGTAAACCTCATCGGTTGAGATATGGTAGAAGCGCTTGCCTTCCCATTTTTCGGGCAGCGATTCCCAATAGAGTTTCGCTGCCTGCAACATCGACAGCGTTCCCATTACGTTTGTCCGGGCAAAAGTGAACGGGTCCTTTATACTGCGGTCAACATGGGTTTCTGCTGCCAAGTGTATTACACCGTCAACCTTTTCTTCCTGCATCAGGGCATATATGGTGTCGAAATCACATATATCGGCCTTCACGAAACGGTAATTCGGCCTGTCCTCTATATCCTTGAGATTCGCCAGATTGCCGGCATAGGTAAGTTTGTCCACGTTAATGATGCGGTATTCAGGATACTTGTTTACAAAAAGCCTGACTACATGGCTGCCTATGAAACCGGCACCGCCGGTGATTATGATTGAGCGCTTGTATGACATATACTTTGAAATTTAACTTACAAATATACAAAAATATGGTTAAATTTGTCGGATAAATCCAATATTATAAGATGGTCAAGGTTTTCTGCAAGAATTCAGGTGAAACCAAGGAGTTTCAGGAAGGAAGCTATCTGTATGAAATTATCGATGCATTCGATTTCTACAAACCCTACCCCATTCTCGCCGCCAAGGTAAACAACGTGGTCGAAGGGCTCAAGTTCCGCATCTTCAACAACCGCGATGTCGAATTTCTAGACTTCCGCAGTTATGCGGGCAGGAACGTTTATAACAGGAGTCTCTGCTTCCTGCTGTCCAAAGCCTGCCAGGACATATGTCCGAACAGCCACCTCACCCTGCACAGACCTATTTCAAAGGGTTTTTATTGTAAAATGGTCAGATCCGACGGTACCCGTCCGGAAATATCGGACATCGAAGCCATACGACGCCGTATGACCGAACTGGTGGAGGCAGGAACGGAGTTTCACCGTCACGAAGTCCGTAAACGCGAGGCTATAGAACTGTTCAGGACGCTTGGATGCGCCGACAAGGTCAATCTGCTGACGACGACCGACAGCGTTTATGCAAGATATTATACTCTGGAGGGCACTGCAGACATTTATTACGATGCGTTGCTCCCTAACGTTGGATATCTGAAGGTTTGGTCATTGGAGCAATATCGGAACGGACTTTTCCTCCGAGTACCGGATAGACACGACCCTGAAAGTCTGGCACCTTTCTACGAGCAGCCCAAGACCTTCGACGCACTGCAGGAAAGTCTCAATTGGAACCGCATAATGGGGCTCAACACTGCCGGAGACGTAAACCTCGCCTGTGCTGACGGACGGGCCACGGAACTGATCAACATAGCGGAAGCGCTCCAGATGCGCAAACTCGTACATATCGCAGAAGACATAAAGAACCGACACGACGGTCCCGACAAGGTCAGACTGGTGCTCATCACAGGCCCGTCCTCATCTGGGAAAAGTACCGTTTGCGACAGGCTCAGCACCCTTCTTACGGCCTGCGGACTGCGTCCGGTGTCGTTCAGTACGGACGACTATTTCGTAAACCGTCTTGACACTCCCCGACTCCCTGACGGAAGTTTTGACTTTGACAATTTCGACACGGTGGATCACAATGCCCTGCAGGAAGATATGATACGGCTTTTGCACGGCGAAAGAGTACAGGTGCCACAATACAACTTTGTGACTGGCATTCGCGAATACAACGGCAAGACACTCGAACTCAACGAAGACTCCGTACTTCTGATAGAAGGCATACACGCCCTCAATCCCGCATTGACTGACAAGGTACCGGACAGTGAAAAATACAAGATATTCATCAACACCATCACGTCGGTGAACATAGACGACCACAACTGCGTCTCAACCAGCGACAACCGTCTGCTGCGCCGCATCATACGCGATTTCAACAAGGGAGCGTTCACTGCGCGCGACACGATACGCAACTGGCACAACGTCAGGAGAGCCGAAGTAAAATGGATTTACCCGTACCAGGAAAGTGCCGACGTACTTTTCAATTCCGCATATCTGATGGAATTCGCCGCCCTGCGCCGCCACGGTGAGCAGGTCCTCTCCACCGTCCCCAAGGACTGCCCGGAATACAGTGAGGCTCACAGGCTCCTCAAATTCCTGCAGATGTTCACCCCCGTATGCAGCAGGGACGTCCCCCAGACATCACTACTGCGCGGCTTCATCGGTGGAGGAAGATTGTAATTTTATTCAAAAAAATCACTATCTTTGCACCCATCCAGGGAGAGATGCTCGAGTGGCTTAAGAGGCACGCCTGGAAAGCGTGTATACTCCAAAAGGGTATCGGGGGTTCGAATCCCCCTCTCTCCGCAAAGAAGCTTGAAAATCAAGCAATTAAGCGATTTACGCACAAATTTACGCACAGAAAAGTGAAGTTTGTGCGTAATTTCTTTTTATTCTACCCCACTATTATTGTAGTAAACTGAAATCCTGAATCGGTATTTCTAAGTTTGTTCGTGGAGCGTTCCGGGCTCTTTCTTACAAATATAATATAAAACACCCGTCTCAAGCTAAAGCCTGGGGCGGGTGCGTTATAGTAGGGAAAGATTCTTACATCATTACGTAGTTCTGCTGATAGTTGGCAGTAAGTGTAAGGTCTTCACTCAGGACAATACTCCTGACTCTTTCGGTAGATCCGTCAGACCAGTTCTTGAAGGTGTACTGAGTTTGACCTCCTCCAGACACTGGAGTTTCATCTTCTGCTACTGCCTCAATGGTGACTGTCGTGCCCTTGTCGAAGGTTCCGGCTCCTGAAGGAGCAGAGACGAAATCGTTGTCACAATTGAGAGTGAGAGTCACTTTTTCTACTGGCTGTTCAATAGGCCCAGAGCCTTGCTCTGAGTCACTCCCAGCCGCGCTCCCGGAGTCGCTGGTTCCGGGAGTGGCCGGAGCGTGCATCTAACCGAGCTTGACGGATGCGAGCATCTCGCCTGACTTCTCGCCAGTCTGGGTGTTCACGAAGAAGTACTTCATGAAGACCTTAGGAGCTCCAGCGGAAGGAGCACCGCACTTGCCATCGTAAGCCGCCTTGAGGTCAATCTCACTGGTGGTTACAGCGTATGGATCAGTGAAGGCTGAAGCTTTGGCGTAAGCACGGGTGATACCGTTGCTCTGCGGTTCTGAAGCCTGAATGACAAGGCGGAGGTTCTCTGCGCCTGCAGGAGACTGCTCAAGCTCGAAGGTAAACTTGTCTGCGGTGAGGGTGATGACAGCCTCCGAAGGTGCATCTACGCCGCCGAGAACAGGAGGAGAGGTGTGGATGTTGCCACCACAATAAACTACCCAGTAGTTGAGTCTCATGAAGAGGTTGGAACCACTGATTTTGGTTTTGGTGCCCAGAACGGACTTGGCCTCGGCTGAACCTGCAGCAGAGTTCCATGCGAGGATCTGCGCGTTGGTAAGGCCCTGCCATGCCTGGCTGAGCTGCTTAAATACTGACTTCACAGAAGACTGGAACTCAGTGCGAGTGTTGCCACCGTAACCACGGTTACGGATGTACTTACGGCCGCGAGTCTTTGCGGCTGTAACACCTTTTGCGGAGCCACTCATCTCCTCAAAAGCGATCGAAGGAATGTACTTCATAAATCTTTGTGTATAGGTGAATAAATAAGGAATATGATAGCATGAGCTATTTCTTGATAGGTAGGTACAGATACTTGAACAATCGCCAGAATCCGTATCCGATGAGCAATACGAACACCCACTTGCCAAGCTTTAGGAAGAAGAGGTCTCCGCTGGAGATGGGTTTCTCAACTTCCACCGTATTTGTTATAATCTTGTCAACGAACACAAGGGAATCCCGGTAAACTATCTGCTTGTCGACCACTACAGGCTCGCTGACGGGCTTTGTGGCGAGAGAATGAGCAAGTACTCCACCGGAGATTGAAGCCTCGGATTTGGCGTACTTATTCTCCAATATTGAGAGGGTGTCAAGCGTCTGGACCTTCTCCATAATAACGGGTAGTTCCAGATACACAGTGTCCTTCTGGATGATGGTCTCGGTATGGACTTCCACGCGAGATTGCTCCTTAGGTGTGACCCGCATGATAGAGCAGCAGGTCACACACAGGAGCGAGAGAGAAATGAGGAAGAAGTTTTTCATAGGTTG
>JAZLKN010000023.1:0-21367 GCA_045597605.1 Candidatus Cryptobacteroides sp.
GACCGCCTGGAGCTTACCTACGAGATGCCTCTGTCGGAGATCGTGTTCGACTTCTATGACAAGCACAAGTCGATATCCAAGGGCTATGCATCGTTCGACTACCATGTCGTAGGATTCAAGGAGGCTAAGCTCGTGAAGCTCGACATACTTCTCAACGGTGATCCTGCCGATGCGCTCTCGACCCTGATCCATCAGGACCATGCTTATGATTTCGGTAGGAGGATATGCGAGAAACTCAAGGAACTCATACCCCGCCACCAGTTCGATATAGCCATACAGGCCGCTGTGGGAGCCAAAATCATAGCCCGCGAAACAGTAAAGGCCGTGCGTAAGGACGTTACTGCGAAATGCTATGGCGGTGACGTGACACGCAAGCGTAAACTGCTCGAGAAGCAGAAGGAAGGAAAGAAGCGCATGCGTCAGATAGGAACCGTGGACGTTCCGCAGAGCGCGTTTATGGCAGTACTGAAACTGGATTGATAAATTGACCGATTATGCTTAGAATCATTTCTTTTTTCGTTGCGGGCTTTCTTGTCTGCTCCAACCTTTGTGCACAGCACCACGGCAGATTCGAACGAGTCATTGGAAAAATCGTTGAGAATCCGGATTGCCACGACCCTGTAGTCGCTTTCTGTGACGGACGCTACTATATGTTCATGACCGGAATGCGGGTACTTTCCTCCACAGACCAGAAGTCCTGGCGCATAGAGAGGCCTGTCTTCATGGAGTTGCCGCAGTGGGCCAAGGACAAGGGATTCAAAGGATTCCCCTGGGCCCCTGACATTTTTTACCACGACGGTTTGTGGTATCTTTATTATTCCTGTTCAGGTTTCGGGAAGAACAGGTCTGCCATAGGCGTGACCGTCAACAAGACTCTGAACCCCGAGTCTCCCGACTTCAAGTGGGAGGACAGGGGAATGGTCGTTGAGTCCATTCCGGGACGTGATGAGTGGAACGCGATTGACCCCAACGTGATAATAGACGAAAACGGTGACGGGTGGATGGTATTCGGCTCGTTCTGGAGAGGTATCAAGATGTTCAAGCTGGACGAGACGCTGACCCGTATGGCCGAACCGCAGGTGTGGTACCCGGTAGCCCGCAGGCCCGAAGGAACCGCTCCGGACACCGTGTCCAGCGACAAGGCGGTTTCTCCTGATCCCAGAGGCAAGGATTTCGATGCAGGCAACGGCGCTATAGAAGCTCCGTTTATTTTCAGACACGGAGATTATTACTATCTGTTCGTTTCTTTCGACCTGTGCTGTCGCGGACCTTTGAGCACTTACAATACCGTTGTGGGACGCTCCAAATGCGTACACGGTCCATATTATGACCGAAACGGCGTTTCTATGATGGAAAGCGGCGGCACTCCGGTTCTCCAGCCGAACAAACAGTATGCGGGTGTGGGCCATTGCGCAGTGATAAGCACCTCCGACGGTGACTATATTTATTGCCACGCCTATGATAAAGATTTCGACTTTGCGTCCAAGTTGCTTGTCCGCAAAGTCGAATGGTCTGAAGACGGTTGGCCCGTCGTGAATCTTTAACGCTGAATTACGTAGATTGAGAAGCAGTAAGGCTCGATGGTGGTTGACATCGTCGGGCCTTCTTTTTCGAAGATTTCGCTTGAGGGCACAATGTTCTCAGGCAGGGTCAGGGAATTATCCTCGTAGAGTTTGTCTGATAAGAGCTTGATGCGCTCAATGCCCTTCACGCTTTCTTTCTTCTTGAGTCCCTTGAAGTTGAGAGCTATCTCCTGAGCCTTGTCCGATGTGTTGATGACTTTGACATAAACCTTGTCGCCATCGGCAACTGCGCTGGCGAACAGACCGTTCTGTCCTTCAGTGCCGGTCACGTTGGCTCCGTTCATCGTGAGTGTCAGCGCATTCTGCCCCCTGTACTGCCCGTAGAGCTGCTGTACGTGCCAGCTGACGGTGCGGAAGGAGTTGAGATTGTCATACCATATGAGGTCGGGTCTCCACTGCCAGCCTTCCATGTGGGCGAAAAGAGGGGCATAGGTGGCCATATGCACTATGTCGGCGTTGCGCTCTATGGTGGTCATGAAGGCAGCTTCGAGAAGGGAAGCGTAGAAATGGTTCCATTTCCTGCCTTTGGCGTGGCAGGCGTATTCTCCTGCAAACACTTTCGGGCCCTTTCTGTCGTAATTGTCATATCGTGCGCCCTGGGCAAGGAACCAGTCGTATGGGCGGTAGAAATGCTCGTCCACAAGGTCTGCGCCGAGTTTCTTCATCTCCGGCCACAGGTAGTCGAACTGGTCTCCCTCCGAGTTGGGACCTGAAGAGCCTACAATCTTTATCTCAGGATGTTTGGCGCGTATCGCTTCGATGAACGGTTTGAGCCTTTCGGGATAAAGGCTGCCCCACTGTTCGTTGCCCACGCCTATGAACTTGAGATTGAAGGATTCGGGATGGCCCATTGACGCGCGGAGACCTCCCCATTCGGTGTCTATGCCTCCGTTGGCGAATTCTATGAGGTCAAGGGCGTCCTGAATATAAGGCTGGAGTTCGTTTACGGGGACGTGAGCATCTTCGTTGTCATTCTGGAACTGACAGGCCAGACCGCAGCTGACTATTGGAAGGGGCTCTGCACCTATTTCCTCCGAGAGCTGGAAGAATTCATAGAATCCGAGTCCATAGCTCTGATAGTAGTCAGGATAGAACCTGTGGGGGAAGGTGTACTCCCAGCGGTTCTCGTTCAACGGACGGTTCTCCACGGGGCCGACTGAATTTTTCCAGTTGTATCTTGTGTCCAGGTCGGTGCCTTCCACTATGCATCCTCCGGGGAAACGGAATACGCCGGGACGCAGGTCGTAGAGTGCCTGTGCGAGGTCTTTGCGAAGTCCGTTCTCGTGTCCTTTCCATGTATCAACGGGGAACAATGACAGATGCTCCAGATCGACGCTGCCTCCACGGCTCTCAAGGAAAACTCGCAGTACAGCCTTCGGGTTGGTTTCCTTGGCTGTTATGGTAATCTGGTATTTTTTCCATTCTGCGGAGTTTACCGTGATATGGTCCTGCGTATAGAAATGCTCTTCACCCATTGAGGCGGTGTTGACCAGCTCTATGCGGAGTGTCTCGCTTTTGCCTTCGGGTACGCGGGCCCAGACTGAAAAACGGTACTGCTCACCTTTTTTGATGCCTATTCCGAAGAATCCTTCATTGTCCAGACCGGTCCATTTGTGAGGATGTCCGGGTTCGCTAAGGCGGACATAGTGGGGGTTGCGCTCGAACGGTCCGTCATCCAGCACATCGACTTTTCCGAAGGCCTTCCATCCCTGAAGACGGTCCTGGGGAAACTCGAACGAGCGGTTTTTGAGCAGCTCGGCGTAAAGACCTCCGTCAGCGGCGAAGTTGATGTCCTCGAAGAAGATTCCATACATTGTAGGCTGTATGGGAGCGCCTTTTTTCTTTAGATTGATGTCGAAATTGTTCACCTGCGCATTGGCTGTAAATGCCAGAGATGCGGCAAGAATGAAAAGAATTTTCTTTGCTTTCATTTCGGTCTTATTGTTATGTCGTGAACAAATATACAAAGAAAAAGTCATTATATGTATTTGCGGTTAAAGCAATTAATGCCTATGTTTGCGGAAAATAGAGGACAAATGAAAATAGAAGGTGGATTATCGAAAACGGCTTTTTCGATTCTGGCCGGCCTGATTCTGCTTGCTCCGCAGAACAGCCGCGCCCAGTCGGCGGTCAATGACAACTATATTGTGAACTGCATCTCGATGTCGGACGGACTTCCCGCCAATTTCGTGGACTATATATATAAGGACAGTTCGGGCTTCGTATGGATAGCGACGTCGGGTGGCGGTTTGTCCCGTTTTGACGGGAATGATTTCCTCAATCTGACATCCCATTCAACTCCCAGGCTAAAAAGCAGTTTCATAACCTGCATCACCGAGGACAGCTTCCGCAGATTGTGGATAAGCTCCGAAAGCGGTGTGGATATACTGAATTTGGAGACGCTCCGCTGCAATGCGCTGACCGTACCGCAGTTGAATAATCTGGACAACAGGGTGATACGCTTCATGACGACCGATGCCGAAGGGAATGTGTGGCTGAAATGCGACGATACCATCTATAGGATTTCTTTTACCGGGAACGGGAGCGTGGATAATGTGCTTACGTTCACCGACTCCCAGGTTGCGCTTCAGGACAATTTCATCAAGGATGTCGAAGGAAACGGGACGGTTTGGACTACCTTTAATTCAAAGATGGTGAAATTGCTTGTGAATGACGGGAAAATCCTGCCTGTGACCATATTTGACAATCTGCCTATAGTATCGGATGCATATGTTTCCGATTGCATCTTGAAAGACAATGAAGTGTGGGTTTCTACCTCGGACGGCCTGCTGAGGTGTAACAGGATTACCGGAGAGATAAGACATTATCAGCACTCTGAGTCCGATGACAAATCCCTGTCGCAGAATTTCCTTACGGATCTGGAGATGACCTGGGACGGTCAGCTTCTTGTCTCATCCCTGAAAGGTCTCAACGTATATGACACTTTCAATGACTGTTTCGAAAGAATCAACTCCGACAGGAACAATGGTCAGGATTTAACCCTCAGCAGTGATTTCATCAATTGCATAACCGCTTTCGACAAGCAGATATGGATAGGCACGGAGAGTGCCGGAATAGCAGTCATCAGCCCCAAGCTGTTGTCAGTCAAGAACTATGCGAATGACAGGGACAGGCCGACCTCGATTACTCCGAATCCGGTGAATTCTATACTTGCCGACAGGAAGGGGCGCGTGTGGACCGGGGGCGTGGAATCCGGATTGTGCTGGACCTGGCCGGGGTCCGGAGTTTTTCACAGGTTCACGACAGGCAACAGCGATCTTTCTCACAACTCGGTCAGCGCATTGGAGTGCGACAATGACGGGAATCTCTGGGTGGGCACCTGGGGAGGAGGAATCAGCATCCTTTCGCTGGACGGGTTGCGGTTCACGAGGAATATCAGGGCGACGGAGCTGCCTCTCAGCTATATAGGAGCTTTGAAATATGACCCGGTGAACAATTATATGTGGATAGGCTCCAATGCCGGGATATATGTGTATGATCCGACTTCTGACAATATTGTGCCCGTACTGAAGGAACAGCCTTACGGAAACATAGGCACGTGCATTGACGGCAAGGACAGGATGTGGATAGGCTGCCACAGAGGCCTTTCCGTATTCGACCTGCGCGACAGGAACGGCGCTGCGGAAGGTGATATGTTCCGTGCCAGGTTAATAAGTCCCGGTTCAACGTTTTCCGACAGGGTAAACTGTGTGTCAATTACATCCGACGGCACATTATGGGTGGGGACCAACGGCAATGGAATATATCGTCTGGACAGTGAGGACGAGAATGGCGATATGCATTTCACCCGCTTCTCAACGGAGGACGGTCTCTCGAACAATATGACGAAGGGCATTCTGGATGACAGCTTCGGGAGACTGTGGATATCGACAGAGTACGGCTTGTCCCGCTTCAATCCCAAGACTCTTGCCTTCACCAATTATTATACTGAACACGGACTGTCGTCTTCACAGTTTTACTGGAATGCGGCTGTCAAGCTTTCTGACGGCACTCTGTATTTCGGCCAAGTGAACGGTCTGACGGTGGTGACTCCGCAGCAGGAATTCAAATACGAACGCAAATTCAATCTCAAGTTCACCCGTTTGACAATAGGGGAGAAGGTGGTTCTCGCCGGCGGCGGGCCGACTGATATTGACATTGCATATGCCGATGAAGTAAGGATGCATCAGAGAGACAAGTCGATAGGCTTCGAATTCGCTCTGCTCGACTTTGGGACGGCGTCTCCTGCCATCTATTCTTATCGGCTGAAAGGCTTTGATGACGAATGGGTGACACTCAGGCAGAACAGGCAATACGTCAGCTTTACCAGTCTTCCGGCCGGCAGATACACCCTTCAGGTAAGGGCGACGGATTCCGAAGCGGAAATTCTGGGTGAGAATGAGATAAGCCTGTATGTAGCCGGCTATTCCTATAAGTCCTGGTGGTTTATCCTTCTGATGTGCCTTTTTTTCCTGACGGCGATAATCCTGTTCGTGAGATTGAGGACCCGGTATCTTTCAAAGCAGAGGGAGGAACTGCAGAATACCATTCTGGAGAGGACAAGGGAGATATCCGAACAGAACAGGATACTTGTGAGGCAGAATGAGGAGCTGGCTGGACACAAGATACTGTTCTCGCAGGAACTTCGTCAGACAGATGTCAAGAAAGATGACGGTTTCGTCGAGAAGCTGATAGAGGCTATACGCGAAAATTACAAGAACCCTGATCTGGATGTGAATGATTTCTGCAAGGTTATGGGTATGAGCAAGACTTTGCTGAACCGCAGGCTGCAGGATTCTCTCGGACAATCCATCGGACAGTTCATCAGGACTTACAGGCTTTCGCTTGCAAGGGAAATGCTTATCAACAACAAAGAGAGTAAAATCATGAACGTTTCAGAGATTGCATACGAGGTCGGATTCAATGACCCGAAATACTTTACACGCTGCTTTACCAAAGAATTCGGGGTTCCGCCGAGGTTCTTCTCCAAAAATTAGTGTCCAAAAATCCACCTTTAAGGTTTTTTTGTGACCCTTTGGGTTGAATATTATTACATAAATTTGTCGAAAACCGTTTAGGTTTTTCTAAAAACAGATTTTTAATCATTAACTTAAAACCAAAAAGCATGAAAAAACCATTGTTTATGCTAAACGTGCTTTTCTGCCTGGGAGTTATCTCACTTGCCACGGTCGGTTGCTCCAAGATGGAAATGTATTCCGTCAGTGCTCCCGTCTGGCTTCAGTCGAAGATTGACTCTATCGCACTTGAAAAGCAAAAGAAACAGCAAGGGGACACGGTTGTCGTGGACATTACGAAGACCGTTGTCGGAGCTGAGGACTGCTCCACTGCATGGTGGGGTGACCACAGCCAGTTCTTCCAGGTTCCCGCAGGCCAACTGTTGCACTTTGAATTCATCAACCACACTTCAAAGAAAAACAACTGGAGCAACTGGAATCTGGTAATGGCAACCACCCCCGGTACCAGCACCGACGATGACCCCGCCTATGCGGAGCTTTTCGTCATCAGATCCGATAATTACGGATGGGGCAATGCCGATTATTCGGGCGCATTGCTGCAGATAGACTATTTTGAGGAAGGCAAACTCGCCGATTGGCCGGAATTCCTTGACTTTATGGAGGGTGCTCACGTAGCTATCGAGGTCGATCACGCCAGTGCCGGCTACGCTTACGTCACTGCCACTGCCACCAATCCCGCGTGGGGTTTCTCCATTACCGAAACCTACAATCAGAAAGTGGGCGCGGCTGATGTCTATGCCAACATCACCACTGACGAGAGCCATTTCCAGATGCTGTCCGCTTACAGGACCAAGTCTCAGATTGCCGAAATCCCAGATGAGCAGCCCGTTTCAATATCCGTTACCGGAACTCCGGCGTCACTTGAACTCGGCGAAACCGATTTCTGGGGCAATGGTGTAGCTACCGTAACCTTCACTGACGGAACCACTGCCGTGGCAGATACTGCCAATATAGTGTTCACCGTACCCGATCTGTCAACTGTCGGCAAGAAGACCATTGTGTTCTCATACAACCTGACCAAACAGGGTAATGCGGGTAATATCGTGAACGGATACTATACTCTCGAAGTGACTAATCCCGTAGTTGACATCAAAGCTAACGCAGCTGTGTACTACTATATCGGTGGTGCGAAGAAACTCACTGTCTCTCCCGAATCCATCAATGTAATCGCCACCTACGCTGACGAAACTACCGGCATCCTTACTCCCGCTCAGGTTGACGTAGCATTCAAGGATGGCAAACTGGTTTATGACTGCGTTGACGGAGTATACGAAGGCGCTTTCACAGTGACCTATACCTCTGCATCAGGAAAAGAGCTGACGACTACCGGAGACCTCACCATCGCACAGAGTGCACAGCCCGCCCAGGATCCCGAGCAGGTAGGATTCACCGATTGTACAACACCCTGGTGGTCACCTGAAGGTACCAGCAACGACTGGACCGTAGCTCCTTTGACGAGTCAGAGTGTAAGCATGTATCTGGGTTCCGACAACGCCGGCAACTGGCACAGTCCGTGCGTGGTTCTCAGGAATGCCGGGTATGCAACCGACAACAAGGAATATGTCGTAGTGCGTATGGACAATTACGGTTGGGGCGACGGTTGGGAGCCTTGCGTCAAGACTGCCGACTGGAATTGGGATACTTTCATGCCCAACCTCAACGGCTCTCAAGTTGCCATCACCGTAACTAATAACGGCAACGGCACGGCCAGCATCCGTTACTTCGTAGTGCTTGCCAACGGCGAAGAACATTTCCAGTACTATGACAACATTCCCGTCAACAGCGATGACCTTACGTTCGCTGTCGTTACGGAGGCATCGTACCTTATCTTTGACTAATCTAAACAGAGAATCATTATGAAACATATTTTTACGACAATATTGCTCTTCTGCCTCATGGCAGCGGCTCCGCTCTCTGCAATTGCAAGCGACGCTTCTGCAGCAGCCCAGGCTCAGCAGGCAGACAACGTGACTGTCTCTGGAAAGGTCATCAATGATTTCGGAGAGCCGGCAATGGGAGTCGGAGTCCTTGTAAAGGGCACGACACAGGGAACCATCACCGACATCGATGGAAATTTCACCCTCAGCGTCCCCTCAGATGCAACTATTCAGGTTTCCGCCCTCGGCTATGAAACCCTTGAGGTTGCAGTTCTCGGACGCGCAGACCTCGGTACTCTTACCATCAAGACAGAAAACATACTTCTCGAGCAGACGGTAGTCATCGGTTACGGTTCGCAGAAGAAAGTTGACCTTACCGGTTCCGTCGCCATCGTCGATGCAGACGAGATGAAGAAGGTGTCAAACAGCAACATTTCCACAATGCTTGAAGGAAAGGTTGCCGGTGTCCAGATTACTTCAGACGGCCAGCCCGGTGCAGACCCCGCAGTAAGGATACGCGGTTTGGGCAGCTTCGGTGATACCAGCCCTCTCTACGTTGTGGACGGTGTTCCCATGGGAACCACAATCCGCGACTTCTCTCCCAACGACATCGAGACCATCCAGGTGCTCAAGGATGCATCCGCAGCAGCCATCTACGGTTCACGTGCTGCCAACGGTGTGATTATCATCACCACCAAGAGCGGTAAGAAGAACCAGAAGATAAAGATCGACTACTCCGGATATTTCGGTGTCGACCGGATCAGGAAGGGCGTTTACGACGTGATGAACTCCGAGGACTTCGGCAAATACACCCGTATGGCCTATGCCAACAACGGCCTTGACGTTCCTGCCGGCTATGATCTTGAAAGTCCCCTGTATCTCGACCCCGCCAAGTACAACACCGATTGGTTCAACGCCATGTTCAAGACAGGCATACGTCACAACCATAACGTCAACCTTTCCGGCGGTGGAGAGAAGAGCACTTACAACGTAGGCCTCGACTATTTCAGCCAGAGGGGTACGCTTCGCGGTGCCGGTCCTGACTTCGACCGTTTCACAGCCCGCGTGAACAACACTATGGACATCAAGTTCATCAAGCTCCGTACAGGTATCGTGTATTCTCACAGCTCACAGAACAATATGTCCCTTAGCAACGCCAACGAGTATGTGCAGGGTCTCTATGGCCAGCAATATCCCGTTATGGCATCGGCTCTTATCATGCCTCCCACCATTCTTGCCTATGACGAGAGCACCTGGTGCCTCGATGACAAGATTGCTGCGGCTTCAGAGTATTCATACGACTCCTACGGATACGGTACGTACTACGACAATATCCACGGTGACATCCGTATGACCAACCCTCTGCTTACGAACAACCTTCTCCAGAGGAAGACCACCGTTGACCGTATCGTGGCCACCGGTTCCGCAAATGTGGACCTGCTGGGAATGTTCGGTTATCACAATGAGAACCACAGTCTCTCATACAACCTCAACCTTTCCTACAGCCGCACGCACGCAAAGGACTTCACTTTCACGTCGGCTTTCATCCAGAGCAACACCAACTATCTGGACAAGAACAACGAGAACGTGTCCGAGGGCTACCGCAGCTACAGCGACTTCCTGATAGAGAACTACCTTACCTATGACGGCAAGTTCGGTCGCAACCATATCAATGCCGTTGTCGGTTACACCTTCGAACGTGAGGACTATCATACTCTCACAGGAAAGGGCGTCAACCTTCCCGAGCCTTATTACCTTCAGGTAAGCAACGGTGCTACCAGGGATGCCGGCAGCTTTGAAAGCGAGCACGTGCTTGCTTCATACATCGGCCGTCTCAATTATGACTTCGACGGAAAGTATCTCCTTCAGGCCACAGTACGCCGTGACGGTTCCAGCCGTCTTTCTTCAGCCAACCACTGGGGATGGTTCCCTTCATTCTCCGCAGGTTGGAGAATCGACAAGGAGAAATTCTTCAACGTTGACCGCAACCTCGTGAGCCTTCTGAAGCTCCGCGCCAGCTACGGTATCCTCGGTAATGAGAATATAGGTGACTACCAGTATATGGCCACCATGGCCCGTGGAAACTACACTTACAGCTTCGCAGGCGAAAAGGTGACCGGTTCCTCAATCTCCGACTATGTCAACACAGCCATCAGGTGGGAGAAGAAAAAGACTCTCGACATAGGTATCGACTATGCTATGTTCGGCGGTAAACTCGAAATCAACGCCGACTGGTATCAGGCCAAGTCCGAGGACCTTCTCTACAGTGTTCCCGTTCCCGCCGAGGCAGGTGCCACCAACACGGCCGTTACAATGAACGCCGCCACAATGGTCAACTCAGGCTTCGAGCTTGCAGCTTCATACCATAACTATGACAGGGAATTCAAATATGACGTCTCTGCGAACATCACCCTTCCCAAGAACAAGGTGACTTCCCTTGGTATGGGCGAGACTTCAAGGGTTGACGGCTATTGCAAGACCGAGGTCGGCTATGAGGTAGGTCGTTTCTATGGCTGGGTTTATGACGGAATTTTCCAGAACCAGGCAGAAATCGACAACAATACCAACGCCGCCGGCAAACACGTGAACCAGCAGGGTGCACAGCCCGGTGACGTAAGGTATGTCGACGTTGACGGGGATGGTGAAATCACCAGCGGTGACCAGACCATCATCGGCAGCGGAATGCCCAAGGTTCAGTACGGTCTGAGCTTCCGTCTCGAGTACAAGGGCTTCGATCTCTACGTTTCTACTTACGGTGCGGCCGGTCACAAGGTTCTTGACGAGGTGGACAGGATACTGCGCACTTCATACGGCGTGACCAACAAGAGCGCCGACCTGCTCAATGCCTGGACTCCCGACAATACCAACACCAACGTGCCCGCGGTTTACTATAAGGCCAACGGCTCCGTTACCAATGACTATTTCTCTGAGCGCTTCCTCCAGAACGGAGCATATTGGAAGATTGCCAACATCGAGTTGGGCTACAACTTCGATGACAAGCTGTTCGGCGGATATCTGAACAACGTACGCCTTTATCTGTCAGCGCAGAATGTGGCCACTGTCAGCAAGTACAGGGGTTATAACCTTGACTTCGCCGGCGGTACGTTCACCCCGGGCTTCAACTATTGCTCATACCCCGCACCTATGACCTTTATGATCGGAGCGAAACTGTCATTCTAATTGTCAAACATTGAAACATTAATGATTATGAAAAAAATATCAATAGCTCTGGCAATATTTGCGGCACTCTGCCTGACAGTCTCCTGTGACAATAGACTGGATGTAGTGAACCCCAACAACCAGACTACATACGATTTCGGTAACACCGAGGCAGACCTCAACGAGGCGATTATATCCTGCTATAACAGGATTCGTCTGGAGGGTACCTATTCACGCGTCGGCTACACTATGGATGCAGTACGCGGAGACGAGGTTTGGAATTCTTCACAGATATGGTATCTGCCCTATGACAACCTCAACGTATCCAATACGGACGAGACAGGTTGCCTGTGGATGTGGCGTGATGCCTTCCATGTGGTGAACCGTTGCAACTTCGTTATTTCCAAACTGGACGAGATAAATCTCGTTGGCAGCGGAGCTGATGAGATCAGGGGACAGGCCCTTTTCCTCAGGGCTCTTGCTTACTATGAGCTCAGCACGTACTATCAGAACGTTCCTCTCTATACGAAGTATGAGGATTATTCTTCCCTTGAGACCATTTATGCTCCCTGCGCACCTCAGGACGACGTGTTCGACCAGATTGAGGCAGACCTCGTCGAGGCTATGGAACTGCTTCCTTCACGCGATAAGGGTGGCGAATGGGCAAAGGGACGCGCTACCTGCGGTGCGGCCGCCGGTTATTATGCCCGTGCACTTATGTTCCGCCACAAATTCTCGGAAGCCCTTGAGGTTCTGGAAGACATTATGGCAGGTACATACGGTCAATATAAGCTTATGGCCGATTACGGTGACAACTTCCGTGAGGGCACAGCTTACGAGAACAATGCGGAGAGCCTGTTCGAAGTTCAGTTCCTGGACTATGGAATGGGTGGAACCGACGAGGAGTGGACTCCCGTCAACATAAGCAAGAACTCCACCCAGGGCCATGCCGTGGAATCCAACTACGGTTCAGGAGAACTCGGCAGCTGGGGCGACCTTGCAGTCTCTCCCTGGCTCTATAATCTGTTCAAGGATGAAAAATGCACCGACGGTACGCTTGATCCCCGTCTCTACTGGACAGTCGTATCATACGAGCCGGAGTACAGCTCATATACCGGTGCCAAGACTGCGGCATATCCCAACGGTGATCCGCGCAGCAATATCGTCTATATGAACGAGATTACCGCGACACCTCTGGCCAATACCCAGAACGGAGGTGTCTCCATCGCCAAGTTCACGAATGCCCGCAACAACATCTACAGCACTATCGTTACCGGTCTTCACTGCGGTGTCAACCTCAGGATGATGCGTTACAGTGACGTGCTCCTCCGTGCTGCCGAGTGCGAGAATGAGTTGAACGGTCCTACGGCCAAGGCTATAGAGTGGATCAATCAGGTACGTCGCCGCGTAGCTCTTCCCGAACTGAACCTTTCCGATTTCGGCAGTGCCGACAAACTCTTCGAGCAGATTGCCAACGTAGAGCGTCCCAAGGAGTTCGGTTGCGAAAACGGACGTGGCATAGACCTCATCCGCTGGGGCTTCTTCTATGACAGCGGCCGTCTGGACCAGATCAAACAGCACAGCTGCTTTATGCTTGACGGAACAGCTTCAACGGTAGAACTCACCACTGATACTGCCACCGACTATTCCTACAAGTACTACTCCAAGGGTCACGAGTATTTCCCCATTTTCCAGGGTACACTCAATGCGAACCCCAACCTGACAGGAAACTCCGCCAACACCAATACGGACAACGGCGAAGCATTCCGTGCCAAGGGATGGACGGTTCGTCCCGTAGTTCAACTCTAGTTATTGGTTCGAACGTAAATTTAAGTTAATTTTGCGGAGACGGATAGCGTCTGACTATCTGTCTCCGCTTAATTTAAGAAAGGAATGAAGACAGCAGAAATTACCAGACATTTTGCATCCTGGGCATTGTTTATAGCCCTTACCTCCTGCGGAGGGGACAATACCATAACGCCTGACCCCAAGCCTGAACCCCCGGCAGAAAGGGTCACGGTGGAAGTTCCGGCAGTTTCCGCTGTAGGTTCGACTGAGGTCACTCTCTCATCAAGTTACACCGGAGAGGGAGTGACCATTACGCGTAAAGGCTTCTGTTACAGCGTTTCAGCAGGTCCAACCCTGTCCGACAAGGTGGCGGCTTGCGATGGGGATGAATTCACGGCTACGGTCACAGGTCTCAAAGCCGGCACAGAATACTATGTCCGCGCCTATGTGATGAGTTCCGAAAACAAGACATATTATTCTTCCGATAAGACTTTTACGACCGAGGCTGCAAGCGGTCTGGACGATTATAGTGCTCCGGCATACCCGGATGACTACAGGTCAATCGCTGACTGGAACAAGAGGAGCCAGTGGAATCTTGCGAACGTGCATGACCCCACGGTGTGCCTTGCGGAGGACGGATATTATTATATGTATCAGACCGACGCCTCTTTCGGCGACGCCCACGCCGGTCACGGCCATTTCCACGGCCGCCGCTCGAAGGATCTTATAAACTGGGAATATCTCGGCGGAACTATGCCTTCGCTTCCCGGATGGGTGATGACCAAGCTCAATGAAATAAGGAAAGCCATGGGCCTGCCCGACTCCGGCGCAAAGGAGGCGGAATTCGGCTACTGGGCTCCCTGTGTAAGAAAGGTCCGCAACGGTCTGTACAGGATGTACTACAGTATTGTGGTGCCCGGGTATATCGACGCGGGGAAGACCAGCTGGAGCGAACGTGCCTTCATAGGCCTTATGGAAACTGACAATCCTGCGGACAACGACAGTTGGGTGGACAAGGGATACGTAATCACCAACGCTTCGGACAAGCAGCTCAATTTCTACGTCAACCCCACAGCTTGGGAGAGCTGCTATTTCAGGTGGAACGCCATAGACCCGTCATACATCATCACTCCGGAAGGGGATCACTGGCTCATATACGGCAGTTGGCACAGCGGACTTGTTGCCGTCCAACTGGATGCCGAAACCGGAAAGGTCAAGGCCGAATTGAAAAATCCCTGGGGCAATAATGCCTCGGATATCGCCGCATACGGCAAGCGCATCTATACGAGGCTCAACACCAGCCGCTGGCAGGCTTCTGAGGGCCCGGAAATAATCTATCGCGACGGCTGGTACTATCTTTTCCTCGCTTATGACGGGCTGGACGTTCCTTACAATACGCGCGTGGTCCGTTCCAGGAAAGTGGACGGCCCGTATGAGGATATGTACGGTACCGAGGTCAGCGAAGCCGGCGGGGATGCCTTCCCCATTCTCACACATCCCTACAAGTTTATGAAAGGCAACGGATGGGTAGGTATAAGTCACTGCGCCGTGTTCGATGACGGCAAGGACAACTGGTACTATTCATCCCAGGCCAGATTCCCCGGTGACGCAGGTGGTGTCGCTCCGAACGCGGTGATGCTGGGCCACGTGCGCCGCATAGTATGGACTTCCGACGGATGGCCTCTGGTGCTCCCCGAGCGCTATGGAGCCGTGCCGCAGGTGCCCATCAAAGAATCCGACATCGTCGGTAAATGGGAACATATAGACCTTGGTTACAAATATGCCGAACAGAGGGGTGCCGTTGAGATGGAATTCGCCTCGGATCATACCATAGCCTCAGGTCCGTGGAAGGGAGGCCAATGGACATACAACGAGGCTTCGCAGATTCTAACGGCCAATGGCGTGACCCTGTATCTGAACAGGGAGACGGATTGGGAAGCATCGCCCCGCACCCATACGATAGTTTACGCAGGTCTCGGAAATCATAAGACCTACTGGGGTAAAAAAAGGTAGAATGTTGCACGTTTTATCCATTTATTTTAAAAATTGTTCAACTTGGGGACTTGAAGGGACAGTCTGACAATTTTTTATTAAATTTGTAAGATAGGAAATAACAATAATCAAGTATATGAAAAAGATTCATCTGACCCTGCTGTGCTGCCTTATGGCGGTGACGGCATCCGCTCAGATCAAGAGCACGGTGCATTTGCACGAAAATGCCGCTGACGGCACAATCATTCCCAAAGAAATCTACGGACAATTTTCCGAGCACCTCGGAGGCTGCATTTATGGCGGCCTTTGGGTTGGCAGGGATTCCGAGATTCCCAACATCGACGGTTACCGTCTTGACGTGTTCAACGCCCTGAAAGAACTGCAGGTTCCCGTGATGCGCTGGCCCGGAGGATGCTTTGCCGACGACTATCACTGGATGGACGGCATAGGCCCCCAGGAGAAACGCACGAAGATTGCCAACAACAACTGGGGAGGCACGATGGAGGACAACAGCTTCGGTACCCACGAGTTCCTGAACCTTTGCGAAAAACTGGGCTGCGAGCCCTATATCAGCGGAAACGTTGGCAGCGGTACTCCCGAAGAACTTGCGAAATGGGTTGAGTATATGAATTCCGACGCTCCCAGCACAGTGGCCGATATGCGCCGCGCCAACGGACGTCAGGAGCCCTGGAAAGTGAAATACCTCGGCATAGGCAACGAGGCCTGGGGCTGCGGCGGAAATATGATTCCCGAATATTATTCCGCACTTTTCCGCAGATATACCACATACACCCGCGATTACAAGGGCGAAAGGCTCTACAAGATCGCTTCAGGCGCTTCCGACTACGATTACAACTGGACGGAGGTGTGTATGAAGGCTATAGGTTCCAGAATGGATGCAATAGCCGTTCATTATTACACCGCTTTCGGGTGGACTCCCGGCGCAAAAGGACACGCCACCGACTTCGACAGCGGGATATATTACAAAACTCTCAGCAAAGCCTGTGGCATAGAGCCCTGCATACAGAAGCACATAGCCATAATGGACCGGCTGGATCCCGAATGCAAGGTGGACCTTCTCGTGGACGAGTGGGGTACCTGGTGGGAAGTGGAGCCCGGCACGAATCCCGGTCACCTTTACCAGCAGAGCACCATGCGTGACGCAATGGTTGCGGCCCTTTCACTGAACATTTTCCAGAAATATACCAGACGTATCAAGATGGCCAACATCGCCCAGGTTGTCAACGTGCTCCAGTCAATGATACTGACCAAGGGAGATCAGATGGTTCTGACCCCTACCTACCACGTATTCAATATGTACAAAGTGCACCAGGATGCCGAGTTCATTCCCGTGGACGTAGATGCTCCCGCTCCCACCTGGGCTGAATACGGTGCTGTACCCACAGTCAGCGTGTCTGCATCCCGCAAGGACGGCGTGCTCCACGTGTCGCTGGTGAACCCTTCTCTGGACAAGAGCCAGACGGTTACCCTCGACTGGGATGCCTTCAAGGCCGGTGCGAAGGTCAACGGTACTATACTCAATGCCAAGGACGTGCACGACTACAACGATTTCGGCAAGGAAGCGAAGGTCGTGGCAAAGGATTTTACAGGCATAAAGAAGAATGCCAAGGCTGTGGTTGTGGAACTGCCTGCAGCGTCAATTGTAACTCTCGAGATCAAATAGCATATCAATATGAAAAAGTATCTGTCAATTATTGCAGGAGTCTGCCTTCTGGCTTCCTGCTGCGGAGGAAAGCAGGGCGGACTGACCAAATCCGGCCTCGACCCCCAGAACTTCGTGGATGAGTACAACGGCATTCCCACTGCGCTCTACACCCTCACCAATGATAATGGTATGGAAGTGTGCGTCACCAATTTCGGCGGCCGCGTAGTGTCTGTAATGGTTCCCGACAGGGACGGCGAGTTCAAGGATGTGGTGCTCGGCTTCGACAAGGTAAGCGACTATTTCCCCAAGAACCACCTTTCCGATTTCGGAGCTGCCATAGGCCGTTATGCCAACCGCATAGGCGGCGGCAAACTCGTGATCGACGGCAAGGAATATCAGCTTCCCCTCAATGACAATGGTGTCAACTGCCTCCACGGAGGTTTCGGCGGCTGGCAGTATCAGGCCTATGAACTCGTTGAGGCTGATGATACTCACGTGAAACTCGTGATGAACTCGGCTGACGGCGACAACAAGTTCCCCGGTGCAGTCACCGCATACGTGACATATACCTTGACGGAGGACAACCGTCTGGACATCAGCTATGAAGCTACTACGGATGCACCGACTGTCATCAATATGACCAACCACTCGTACTTCAACCTCTCAGGCGACCCCGCAAACCACAGCATCTGCGAGGACCGTCTGTTCATCAACTCCGAGTCATATACCCCCACAGACAAACATCTCATTCCCACAGGGGAGATTGCCAATCTCAAGGACACTCCGCTGGATTTCCGTCTTCCACAGATTATAGGTGACAGGATAGACAACGATTTCGAGGCCCTGAACTTTGCCGGCGGTTATGACCACAACTGGATTCTCTGCGATACTGACGAACTCGTTCCCGATGCCATCCTTTCCTGCGACAGGACAGGTATCACAATGGCAGTATATACCAACGAGCCCGGCATACAGGTATATACAGGAAACTTCCTTGACGGAACCCTCACGGGCAAGAACGGCGTGACATACACCAAACGTGCCGCCATCTGTCTGGAGTCTCAGCATTTCCCCGACAGCCCCAACAGGCCCGAATGGCCCACCACAGTGCTCCGCCCCGGAGAGACTTATACGAGCCATTGCGTTTTCGCATTCAGTGTTGAAAAGTAAAATCCATAAGATATGAACGTTTTTGATGCAATTGCGGGTTCAGGGTTTCAGGTAGTTGACCTGGTAATCGTTCTGGTCTACCTGTGCCTGCTGATTTTCCTCGGCCTTTTCCTGGGCCGTACCAAGAAGGGCGAGCAGAAGAGTGCCAATGACTACTTCCTCGCCGGCAACACTCTTACCTGGTGGGCAGTCGGCGCGTCGCTGATCGCCGCCAACATTTCCGCCGAGCAGTTCATCGGAATGTCCGGAACGAGCTATGCTGACGGCATCGCCACCGCAGCTTACGAGCTGATGGCCGCCGTCACACTCATCGTCATAGGCAAGTTCCTGCTTCCCATTATGCTGAAGCGCAAGATTTTCACCATTCCCCAGTTCCTTCGCGAACGCTACAATGACGGTGTGGGACTTGCGTTCTCCATACTCTGGCTGTTCCTCTATGTATTCGTCAACCTGACTTCGGTAGCCTGGCTTGGAGCTCTCGCCATCGAACAGATTCTCGGTCTTCAGGGGGTATCGCTTGCGATAGGTGGCACTACAATCTCAATGAGGATGGTCATCATAATGCTGCTGTTCATCATCGCCGGTATATATTCCATCTACGGCGGCCTTGCATCAGTTGCGTGGACGGACGTGCTTCAGGTCACTTTCCTTGTGGGCGGCGGCCTTGTGACAGCAGTCTTCGCACTCAGTGCAGTCGGCGGCGGTGAGGGCGTTCTCGCCGGTCTGAGCAACATCTTCACCGACCTGACAACCGGAGATCACCTCAATGACAGCCACCTGCATCTGGTAATCCAGGAGAGCCACGGGGCCAGCGCGTTCGCCAACGTTCCCGGTATCGCAGCCGTAGTGGGCGGAGTTTGGCTCACCAATCTCGGTTACTGGGGCTTCAACCAGTACATCATCCAGAAAGGTCTTGCCGCCAAGAGCACCGCCGAGGCCCAGAAGGGTCTGATTTTCGCGGGTTTCCTGAAGATTCTCATCCCTTTCATCGTGGTTCTTCCCGGCGTCTGCGCATACTACATTTCGCTTCATCCCGAGATTGCCGAAGGTCTCAAGGGATCCATCAACGTTGCCGATGACGCATATCCCTGGCTGGTGCGCAACTTCACTCCCGTGGGAGTCAAGGGTCTTACTTTCGCAGCTCTCGCCGCAGCCATAATCTCGTCTCTCGCATCCATGTTCAACAGCACATCCACGCTGTTCACGATGGATATCTACAAGAAATATATCAATAAGGAAGCCGGTGACCGCAAGCTCGTGAATGTGGGCCGTATCACTTCGCTCAGCGCGCTCATCATAGCCGCCATCGCAGTGAAACCCCTCCTCGGAGGTCTTGACCAGGCATTCCAGTACATCCAGGAATACTCCGGATTCATCTATCCCGGAATCATCACTGTATTCGGTCTCGGCCTGCTTTGGAAACGCGCTTCCGGCAAGGCTGCCGTCTGGTCAGCGATTGCTACCATTCCTCTTGGAGTTCTGTTCAAGATTTTCCTTGGTGGCGTTCCTTTCCAGTTCCGTGCAGGGTACATCTTCATGATACTTCTTACGATGTTCGTCATCATTTCTCTCATTGACAACAAGATGAGTGAGAGCTGCGAACTTCCTTCCGAAGCCGACAGGAATGTGATGGTCAGGTGGGCGAAGGTCCTCGGAGGTGCAGGACTGTTCTTCATCATCGCCGCCGCTGTCGTTGTTATCTGGGGCGCCTGCCTTCCCGCGACCGCAACTCCGGAGAACAATGCCATCGCATATCTGAACGATATCGGATTCCAGGCGTTCTTCTTCTTCGGTGCTCTCGTAGGCTGCTCGGCCATCTGGCTGTACAGCAATGCCAATGACAAGCTGCGTGATTACAAGGCTCTTCCCGTTGACCTCAGCGTATTCCATACCTCAAAGGGCTATGGCATCGGTGCATTCTTCATCTGCGCCATTGTAGCAGTCCTTTATGTAATTCTCTGGTAATATGCTGGAAGAACTCAAAATAAAAGTATGCCAGGCCAATCTTGAATTAGTCAAGCATGGCCTGGTAATCTTCACCTGGGGCAATGTCTCCGCGATAGACCGCGAAAGCGGACTCGTGGTGATAAAGCCGAGCGGTGTAAGTTATGACAATATGAAGCCGGAGGATATGGTTGTGGTTGACCTCGAAGGCAAAGTCGTAGAAGGTGAACTCAACCCCTCTTCGGACACACCGACGCACCTTGTTCTTTACAAGGCTTTTCCGGAAATAGGAGGCATAGTCCATACTCATTCGACTTATGCTACTGCCTGGGCTCAGGCCGGAATGGGCATAAATCCTCTCGGAACCACCCACGCTGACTATTTCCACGGCCCTATTCCGTGCACTCCCGATATGACCGTCGCACAGATAAACGGGAATTATGAGGAGGAGACCGGTAATGTGATTGTCCGGACCTTCAGGAAACTCAACCCCGTGCACACCCCGGCGGTTCTTGTCAAGAACCACGGTCCGTTCTCCTGGGGCAAGGATGCCGCCGAGGCGGTTTATCACGCCAAGGTTCTTGAAGAGGTTGCCAAGATGAATTACATCACAGAGACCCTCTTCAAAGTCAATGAAGTATCCAACTGCATGACTTTTGCGAAAAAACCTTCGATTATGAAGGCACTTATAGAAAAGCATTTCAGCCGCAAGCACGGCCCCAACGCTTATTACGGACAAAAGAAAAAATAATACTGATATGAAAGCATTTGAAAATATTGAATTATGGTGGGTGACAGGTGCCCAGCTGCTTTATGGCGGAGACGCTGTCGTTCAGGTGGACGGTCACTCGAAGGAGATGGTCGAAGGACTCAATGCCTCCGGCAACATCCCTGTCAAGATAGTTTATAAAGGCACGGCCAACAGTTCCGCTGAGGTGGAGGCTGTGATGAAGGCCGCCAACAACGAGCCCAAGTGTGTCGGTGTCATTACCTGGATGCACACATTCTCTCCCGCCAAGATGTGGAACACGGGCCTTCAGGCTCTGGAGAAGCCTCTTCTCCACTTCCATACGCAGTACAATGCTGAAATTCCCTGGGAGACTATGGATATGGATTTCATGAACCTCAACCAGAGCGCTCACGGAGACATAG
>JAZLKN010000024.1:0-14460 GCA_045597605.1 Candidatus Cryptobacteroides sp.
TGTAACCTACAGGGCACGGGTCGTAGATGGTCTTTGTGTCATCCATCCAGAGATCCTGTTCATGGGTCGTGTTCCAGTCGCCTCCGTCAATGTGGCCCATCAGGGTCGGGTTGGCGATCGACTCCTCTATTGATATCAGCGAAGGAGCCTTTGACAGTTCGACTCCGGCAACAGTGGCATTGTCGCTGCTCGTCACAGCGCATGCACTTACAAACGGATCCTTGCGTCCCCACTGATAAGTCATACCATAGGACCTGATGTCCACAGGTTCATCGCCGGCTACTGCAGCAACGAGAGCTCCAAGATTGCGGTCCATGACAGCAGTGTTGAAGACACCATAGGTGTTTTCCTCTATCTTTGTTGCAGGAACCCAGATATGCCAGCTCCAGAGGATGTTGCCGCCTGCATCCTTCACGGCGATGACTGCATTTCCGTCAGCCACTGCGGTGAAATAGACATATCCTGCGTCAAACACAACATCCTTGACAACACAGTTCTTCTCCAATGCATCCTCTCCGCACTGCGTCTCCCACAGAAGTTCGGCCTTGGTCGGAGTGCCTACAGACTCGGAACCGTTGCCCTTTGTCATGGCATAGAAGGAATAGCTCTTTCCGGCAGGAGCCATATAGCAGTTGGCCTTGCCGCTATCGCTCAGTACAGATGAAGGGACAACAGGCTCAGGCGTGTCGGGACCGCTTCCTTCATTCTTGGCGACTATGCGTAGATAATCCGTATTGTAGGCCGCTGTGCCGTCGGAAATCTGCAGGGAGATGCTTGCGAACACTTTTCCGGAATAATATTCGTTGCTCAAGGCAGATCCATCAATGGTGAGATCCACAACACCTGTCGCCGCATCGGCAGAGAAAGCCGTTACGGTAAGGGGCGTAACGTCAATCGATGCCCTTGTCTGGGTATATACGGCATTGACTTTGACCTTATCCTTTGTCAATGTCCCTGCAACGCTGGAAGGCGAAATCACGTAGCGGAGCGATGCGTGTTTACTGTCCTTGCCATAATACATCGTGGGCAATCCGTCATAGAATTCCGGTACGAAAGTCACGGAAACTATGCTCTTGATGAAGTCGGAAGAGGAGAACGGGATTTCAATGGCAGTACCGTCAGAAAAGGTGAATACTATCGAGGTATCGGTATAGCTGATAGTAACGTTCGGTATACCACCATCCTTCCCGTCTTTCCCGTCCTTGCCGTTCTCACCATCTTTACCGTCTGCTCCGTCCTTACCGTTTTCTCCGTCTTTGCCGTCTTTGCCGTCTTTGCCGTTCTCACCATCTTTACCGTCCCTGCCATTTGTTCCGTTATATATGGTGATCGGGTTAGCCTTACGGAACTTGATGGTGTATCCGACAACGACATTGTTTTCTATGACAGGCGTAACGGCAGTGATATAATCCCCGTCATCTTTTGCCTGCTGCAGTGCACTGATGGCACTGGATAATTTTGAATAATCACTCTCAAGTTTGTTCAATCTGGATTCCACTCCACTCAAATCGACCTTGCTGCAGGCCGCTAATGACAAGATAGCTGCAATCAAGGAAAGGAATAATGCTGTTCTTTTCATAAGAATATGGTTTAATATCTGTTTTTACCGAACAAGTATCTATCATTCTACATCTGCCACGAGGCGGACTGCGTGGCCTATACCACGTGACCTTTCATTGCTATCAAAAGGCACGGCATGTGACCCAATTTCTCCGTAGAACGCATCAGAGGAAGACCAGTATTTCCACTCAGGCCACCATACTTCAAGAGTTACTGTGGAGCCTTCCCTCAAGCCGGCTGCCGGCAGGAAAACACAGCCTGCAGCTTCCGCCTTCTTCCAATCGTCCCACGAACAAGTGTCGGAAATATTGAGAGTATAATTGTCCGGAGAGATAATATATCCGTAAACAGAGTTTGTTGCAACAACTATTGTAATAAATCTGCCATGTCCATGTTCGAAAATATAGGTAAATTCACCTTTTGATAGCGTACGCCAGCCTTCTCCCATACACGCACCCCAATCTGAACCATTCTCGCGGGAGAGAGGTTCATTTTGCGGTGTGGAATATCCGGCCTTATAATCCAATCCATTTGTACTTATACTGTATGGCGGCATAGTGTTATTATTCAGCCCGGTTGCCCCCCAGCCGAAAAGATCGATCCATCCGGATTGGCCGGCGCGGACATTTTCATCTGCAGTGTTATTCCCGGGGGCATCACCGATGAATTCGTACTGATACTCGGCAAACCTCCAGGTTTTGGTTGAGGCCTGGTATTGCAGGTTTCCTTTGGAGAAATAAACCTTTTTATCTGGAGATACACTGAAAGCTCCGGTCAAAGTGCCTATAGGCATACAAGCCACCGTGACGGGCACTTCGGGCATAATGAATTTATATGTCCCATTGCCCAAATCCGTGAAGGTCAGGTCTGCATTTTCTCTGTCGATCACTCTCAAAGTACATTTTTCGTGGGGAGAAACATTTTTGATTACAACTTCTTCTCCTGGGAAGAAGAATTCGCGATCAATTTCAAAGGAACCGTATGTTTTGTGAGTTTTGACCTTATATTGACAAGCGACAAGACGCAGAGAAAAAGCATTTGCGCGATTAGACCCGAAAAAGCCATTTACCTCGTTTCCGGTAAAATTAAGCCGTCTCGAATCAGATGCATCCACATTGGGCTCAGAAGAAATATAATAACCGTGAAATGGATAGCCTGGATAAAAAGGAATTGCAGGTTTTATTTCCTGACCTTCGCGGCCGCCGACAGCCATCAAACATACAAATCCCGCCTTTTCTGCAACAGCCCAGCTTTCCTCGTCATAGGAGTCTGCTATCGGAGTCGTGTTCCCGTCCGGAGCAATTACGAGGCAGTCATTATTACCTGACACTGTGACTCCGCACCTGAAATATGTGTCTCCGGTTCCGCGGGTGTATAAGAGATAACTCCATTCTTCGGTTGTGGGCACACGCCAGAAGCCCTTTTTTCCGGAAACGGTGAAATCAGGGTTCATTTTTTCATAATCATTAGGATTGTTTGTAAATATCACATCTCCCCGTGAAGCTCCGGGATCGGAATAGGCTTCGGACCTGGCACAATCCGGATTCTTGCTCCAGTAGAAAGAGCCGACTGTGCCGAAAGGTGTTGTTGTCCTTATGCCGTTGATGTTGGCGAAATCATTGATATGCCCGTTATAATGGCGGAAATCGTACTGGTTGGCTTCCATATTCCATTTGGAGCCGTCCCAATAGAGATTGCCGCGAGAGAAGAGCACCCGCTTGTCCGTACTAACTGAAAAATACCCGGCAAGACGGTCTTCTTTTACGAAAGAGACGCTTATCGTTGTCGAAGACACAGGCTGTATATAGCTGTAGGAACCGTTTGTACCGGATACTTCCACTGAGGAACCACTGATATCACGAACCAGAATTGAACCTATTTCGTATCCGTTGTCAGGAGATGCTGTGAAAGTTACGGTTGAACCGACCTTTGCGGAGGAACTGCCGGCAGTGACCTTGCCGTTCTTTGTATCCAAAACAGATACGGACCCTACAGTGAGATCTGAAACGAGACGGACGGACTGGCCAGATGCGCGACCGAAAAAACCTGTAGCCTCCAAATACATCGAGTCAAACTTAAGCCTTCTTGCATCGTACGGGCCCCAATCTTCAGGTGCCCAATAGCAGCCGGCGTTTCCTATGTCATTCATAGTGTTACCATTTCTATAACCTGCGGCTGGCAGGAAAACACAGCCGGCAGCTTCATCTCTCAACCAATCGCACCACGCATATGTAGAATTGAAAGCATCCGGAGAAGTAAAGACCGGGGTATAATTGTCCGGAGCTATGACTAAACCATATATGGTCTGCCCGCCTTCCATAATAATATACGCTCTGTGTAATTTCCCCCTGCTGGAAATATAGCCCCATTCTTCAGACGATAGCATACGCCATCCTTCTCCCATACACACCCCCCCCAATCCCCACCATTTTCTCTGGTGAGCAATTCTCCACTTCTAGCTGTATCTCCTGTTTTGTATTCCCCCCACCCAGTGTGTGTACTGTGCGGCGGCTCGCCATTGGGATTAAACCCCGTTGCGCCCCAGCCGAAGAGGTCGATCCACTCTGACTGCGTATCTCTGCCGGTTTCGGTGGTATTACCTGGATTATCGCCGATAATGTCATACTGATGCTCGGCGAACCTCCACGTTTTGGTTGATGCCTGATATTGCAGGTTCCCTCTGGAGAAGCGGACTCTCCTGCCGTCTGCCACGCTGAACTCTCCGCTCAAGGCTCCCTCAGGCACCGCGCAGAAAGCTATTTTCGTGCTTAAACTCACCGGTTTGATTCCGTTGACCGATACCGATATGCCATTTGTAGCAGTCAGTGAACAGATACAGTCAGACGCGTTTTTAAGGACAAATTTGGAATATGTGCCTCCGGGAAGGGCTATGTAGAAGTCCTTTCCTTCCGAAATGTCTATTGCAGTACTGCAGCTGAGAGTGTACGTGGTTTTCTCCCCTCCAGCAGGAATCCCGGTAACGGCAATTCTCTTGATACTCTCTCCGGCCTTGGTGAGCTTGAGTTTCAGTAGACCACACTTGACGGAAAACGCGAAACTTTCAGAAGTCGTTTCGTCTGCTATCATATAAAGTTTCCCTGCCTGAGCCGAATATGTCTGATCCGTCGAGGGTTCCGTCCCATACGTGGCTGTATATGAACTGCCCGGGTCGAGGGATTCTCCGGACTTGCACACGAATGTTGCCCGCCCCGTGGTCTCGTCAATATCGGTGATCCCGTATAATGCAGTATGCCCAGCCGCATCACTGACGCTTATTTCGTCATCAAGCTCCCAGGATACTTTACCGTCCGACACATCAACAACAGTTTTGGTTTCGGATATTGATGCAGTAAAAATCGGGTTGTCCGCTATCCCGGCGGAATTATCGTTGACATTGCCGCCTTCCAGTTCGTCCAGACTACAGGAAGTCAAAGAAATCATCGCGGCGGCAGCCACAAAACAGAAAATTCGTTTCATCATAACATCTGCATTAATTGAACGCACTATCATCTTCTGAATCATCAGTCCACATAGAACCGATATTGACACCTTCCGTGATGTCGCTTTGGCAGACTATTTTACAGGGTCCGACATTCACGAGCTTCACTTGAGGTGACGCGTAGGCATTTTTATCGTTCTTCAACATATCATCGCTTGTTTATCAGTTATCCAATGCATCCGGATTGTTCTGCTTCATAATTCTGGCTGACCTTCTGGAGAAGAAAAGTTCAATTTTGTCGAACGGCTCGGCAAGAACACATCTCTGGTCATTTACACCTATACTCTTAATATAATCTACATTGACAATGGCCTGCTGGTTCAGTTTGGCAAAGTTTGGGCTGAGTTCCAGAATTTTATCCGCCGTCGTTCCGCGTTTCATAATGCACTCTGCCCTGTCCCTCAAAAGGACACGCCATTTTCTGCTATCCGAATTATAGGTGAACAGAACCATCTCATCCGTCGAGACGAACCTGTCCTGTGAGGCATCCTCAATCACGATTCTGCTGCCGACAGTCCTTCTTTTCATAATAATGTTTCTGGTTAACAGATTAATACCCTGTACACTTTTATCTGGTCCACTCTTCACGGCGATTCTTCTGGTTGTTATATACCGTAATGGTACTGGTGGATGCGGAAATAGGGGATGTTTCCACTTTGAAAGTCAGAGTTTTACTGACTGATCTTTGTCTTCCGTCATCTCCGTCAATTTCATATTCGGCATTCAAGGTAAGAGTGCCGTTCTTGAAACTGTAAGTCCCCACATAGTAGTAATCATGATGTCCCATTGCATGCTCAACATCACCGTCCCAGCTCTTCCCCTTATGATGCGACTTGAAAACGGTACTGCTCTGCAGGTCGTAGTCGTCCCATTCAATATTCTCAATGTCTTGATAATCCATATAGTGCCACTCTCCGACCAAATTTGACGCGTCACCGTTTTTCGAACAGGAGAGCGCTGTTGACAAGAGGACGGTAATAAATGCTAAAATGGCGAATCTTTTCATTTCGGTATATTTTTATCTTCGTAAAAATAACCAATCATTTGCAAGCATATCTTCGAATTTGCATAACTGGTCATTTTTTGCGTATAAGCGGTAAATAATATTTGATAACTTTGCGGATATGAAAGCGTTATTACTGTTCCTATCCATTCTTCCGTGGCAGAATCTGCTGCAGGAAGCCAAGCAGCATTATATGAATTATGAGAACGACTCCTGCGCCGTTAAGGTTGCAAGAGTCAGGGAATACTGCAAGGCGCATCAGGGAGAAACCGGTGTTCTTGAACTCAGTGCGGACGTGGAGAACGTGCTGGGTGCCCTTTCGCAGGTGGACGGACAACGGGACAGTGCCGCTCTTCACTACCGTAATGCATATGGCTTCGTGATGCGAACGGAAGACAGGGGAAGGGCTTCCATGTTCTGTATCAATCTTGCCGACGTGCTCAGACAGGTGGGCAACGCTCCCGAAGCGGCGCAGTGGCTGCGGAGGGCCCTCGCTCTGTCTGACTCGCTGACAACTCATAATCTCGACTGCGCAATCAACACCCAACTCGGGCAGGTATATTCAGATCTCCGCAATTTCTCCATGGCGGAAAGCTATTTCGAAGCCGCCGAGAAGAGTTGCGAGAAAGGCTCTTTCGATGACTATTTCCTTGCGAATGCCAGAGGGAATGCTTGCTTTTTCAATGAGAAGTATGGCAAGGCCGTCACGTTCTTCAGAAGGGCCTCAAACGCAGCGAAACAGACCAATAACGAATTCAATGTCAGAGTCACGCAGCTCAATCTCGGTGAATGTTTTCTATCGCTTCATGAACTTGATTCCGCGGCCTTGTATATCAATGCATCATATGATTTCTGGTCAAAGGATGAATATTGCGACGAATCCATTCTGGTGGCAATCCGCGGGATGAAGGCCGGGCTTGCCCTGGAAAAGGGCAATGTCGCTGAAGCCGGGAAATGGCTTTCTTACGGGAGCGGCGGCCCGGGGACCAGTCCTATCTATACCAATACGTTCAACAGGCATATGATGGAGATTTCAGCTATGAAAGGAGACTGGAAGAGTGCTTATGAGTACAGCCTGCTGACAAAGGCATATTCAGACACCCTTCTGCGCAGTACGCTTGAGTCGAATTTTGTCGAGGCCGAAATGCGCTATGCAAGGGATACCAAGATACTGAGCCAGCAGGCCAGGATAGCCGAGCAGGAAGCGAAGATTTCACGTTTGGGCATCTGGGTACTGACTATCATCCTTTTTCTTATCATCTGCGTGTTTACTTTGCGGAAAGTTCAACTTGACCTGGGGAGGGAACGTAGAAAACTGAAAGAAATAATCAAACAGTTGAAGTTGAAAAATCTTGAGGCTACTGACACAAAAAGGAAAATCAAGGTTGATGAACCGACAGGGGAACGCCTCGTTTCAATCGGAGAGATGGTACTGTTCACGTATCAGCCTGACACCCGCAAATGGAACGTTCTGCTCAGTGACGGCACAACGGCCGTGATGAAACGCGGCTACCGTCAGGACAGAATTCTGGGATTGAGCCATTCCTATATAAAGCTGAATCAAGGTTCCATTGTCAATATGGATTACATCAAGAGCATAGGAAACAAGGACCTGAGTTGTGTCCTTATCGAGCCGTTCAGCAATATTCGTCTATCCTTCTCAAGACGTGCATTGCAGTCCGTTCGTGTGGGGGATAAAAACTGAAAAGGATGCGCCAGCGAGACTGCCTGGAAGATTTTTGGAAAGCCGGGAACCGTTACGACGAGTGACGGGCCCGGAAGGTTCCGAAAAATTTCAGGCTGCGAGCCGGCACCGACGGAACATCGGTAAGAAAATCGAGCCTTTTACTTACCAAACGACTCCCAAACCCAAAACGGTAAGGGAATCGGGCCTTTTTCTCACCGAACGCCTCCCAAACCCAAAACGGTAAGTAGATCGGGCTTTTTCCTTACGGAATGACTCCGCAGAGACCGCGGCAGTGCGCCAGCGAGACTGCCTGGAAGATTTTTGGAAAGCCGGGAGCCGTTACGACGAGTGACGGGCCCGGAAGGTTCCGAAAAATTTCAGGCTGCGAGCCGGCACCGACGGAACATCGGCGTGAAAATTTCAGGCTGCGAGCCGGCACCGACGGAACATCGGTGAGAAAACCGAGCCCAAACTTGCCAAGTCAGAAATAATCCTTATATTTACGCCATAGCTCATTTTAGGTGCTGGATTTTCCGGGGATGTGAACGATTCGTACCCAGCTGTGGGGGAGCCCAGGTTTGCCGAATGCTTCGGGTAGCGCCGGAGACATGGCTTACCTTTGTCCGTCAGCGCGAGGACAAAGGGCCGGAAAATCAGGACGCAGTCCGGCGTTTGAAATGATTGGTTAGGGTGAATAGCAGCTATGCCGGAGCCTTTATGGCTACCGGAATGTTTCACTTAATCAATCATTCAAGTTATGGCACGCAAGTACCGCAATTTCGTCTATGACGAAAACCAACGTTTCATTTACCCCACCTCTGACTGGGGCTTCAAGTATCTTCTGGGCAGCGAGGAGAACAAGGACATTCTTCTGGAACTGCTGAACAGGCTTTTCCCGGATTATCACATCGAGAGTTTGGAATATCTTCCGCGGGACATCACCATCCCCGTGGGCAAGATGCGTGACGCAAGTTTCGACGTTCACTGCCGTCTGAAGGACGGAAGCCGTATGGTCATAGAGATGCAGAACTATGTGAAGAGTTCCTTCTTCGACCGTTCGACCATATACACTGCGGCGGCGGTGCTAGATCATTATGTAAATTCCAGAAACAAAGGATATTCGATAGGTAGGACTATTTTCCTCGCTTTCGCGGGGGATCCGCTTTTCAAGACCGTCGCCCGGACGCCGGTCAGGCTGGCGATGTGCGACATTGACGAGCACGAAACCACGCAAAGAAGTGACAAGGTGTTGCAAATCTTTCTGGAATTGCCTAAATTCGCCGGTAGCCTGCAAGGAATCAACGAGGATACACCGTTCCTGGAAAAGCTGTCATACGTCCTGATGGAGATGGCAGATTGTGAAGATATTCCGGACAACCTCAATGACCCCTTGCTGGAGCGTTTGTTCAAAGCGGCAGATACGGCAAAAATGAAACAGGACACCAAGGAAAGCTACATGAAATCCATTCTCGGAGAGGCCGAATACGAAGCCAATCTGGAGGACTGGAAAGCCGAGGGAATTGAGGAAGGACTCAGGGAAGGACTCAGGGAAGGACGCGAGGAAGGACTGGCTAAGGGTCGTGCGGAAGGCCTTGCGGAAGGCCGTGCGGAAGGCCAACGTGAAGTGGCAAGGAAGATGAAGGCTGAAGGACTCGCCTCAGAACTGATATCCGGTTGCACAGGTCTAACCGTCGATGAAATTGCAACACTATAAAAAATATACAATGCTTATATGCACGAAGAAGCCGGCCGGAATTTCCGGTCGGCTTCTTTATGTGCGGAAGACGAGACTCGAACTCGTACAGGAAAAACTCCCACTACCCCCTCAAAGTAGCGCGTCTACCATTTCGCCACTTCCGCGATTGGACTGCAAAAATAGACAATAAACCTGAATTTGCAAAAAAAAACTTGCGAACAATGACTATATAGTCGTCAATAATTGATGATAAGTTCCTTTATCACCTTCGTCATCAGCCTCTCAGTCTCCCTTGTTGCGGGAACCAGAGGCAATCGGAGTTCGTTCGCGCACAGTTTCATCTTTGCGAGAGCGGCCTTGGCGGGTACGGGATTACTCTCCACGAAACAGGCCTTGAACAGCGGCCAGAGACGATGGTGCAGTTTGCGAGCCGTCTTCACATCACCTTTGAGCATACGGTGGGTCATATTGGAAACCTCCTTGGGAGCAATGTTCGAAGCGACGCTTATCACGCCGACGGCGCCTGTCGCCATAAAGGCAAGCGTCATATCATCATCACCGCTGAGCACCTGGAAGCCCCTCGGGGCATCACGGACAATGGCTGAAACCTGGTCATAATTGCCGGAAGCCTCCTTTACCGCAATTATATTGGGAATATCCGCCGCAAGGCGCAGGCAGGTGGCCGGTGTCATATTGGAGCCCGTCCTGCCTGGAACATTATACATTATTATGGGCTTCTTCGTAGAAGCGGCAACTGCCTTGAAATACTGATATATGCCCTCCTGCGTGGGTTTGTTGTAATACGGTACCACAATAAGGAAAGCATCTGGGGAATAGGGCTCCAAAGTCTTCATCGCCGCGACGGTATCATTCAGAGAATTTGTACCGCCTCCCACTATCACGGGTCTGCCGTCTGCTTCCTCCCTGGCTATCTGCAATATGCGTATGCGCTCCTCATCACTCAGACAGGGAGTCTCGCCGGTGGTGCCGAGAGGCACAAGGAAATCCACACCGTTTTTCACCTGACGGACAACCATTGCGCGGAAAGCGTCGTAGTCCACAGCTCCGTTACGGAAGGGCGTGACCAGAGCCGTGCCACATCCCTGAAGATTCAATTTAGCCATAATTATTTCAATATCAGTTCCTTGAATTCATATATCCCTTTTATATCCCAAGCGAGGACGGCCGCCTGTACGGCTCCCCGGGCAAAGCCCTTGCGTGAATAAGCCTCATGCGACAGGACAATCCTGTCACAGTCGCTCTCGAAGGTAAGCTCGTGTATGCCGGGGACCTCCCCTATCCTGCGGCTTTCTATGGGTACATCCTCTTCTGTCGATGCTGAAACTATGTCAGACAGACTCCTGGCCGTGCCTGACGGAGCATCCAGTTTGTGGACGTGATGCGTCTCCACTATCGAGGGCTTGTATCCGGCTCCG
The DNA here is from genome assembly GCA_045597605.1 of Candidatus Cryptobacteroides sp. Taxonomy (GTDB): domain Bacteria; phylum Bacteroidota; class Bacteroidia; order Bacteroidales; family UBA932; genus Cryptobacteroides. The sequence goes on from JAZLKN010000024.1 coordinate 10,882, forward strand.
GAGAGTTTTCTAGCGGCGAGGTCGGCAAGCGCGAACATCACGTTCACCCCTATGCTGAAATTGGAAGCATAGACCAGTGTGGTGCCGCATTCGGAGAAACAATCCTTCACTTCGGACGCAATGTCATCCCAGCCCGTAGTGCCCACCACAACAGCCTTGAACCTTTCCGCCAGAATACGGTAATTGGCACGGAAAGCCTCCGGGGTAGTGAAATCTATGCATACCGATTCCGCGGCTATATCCGCAGGAAAAGAAGCGATGTCCTCTGTCTTGCCGACACATTCCAAACCGCGCTCGAGCAGAACCTGCTCCACCATATGGCCCATCCTGCCATAACCGCTAATCACAACTTGCATCTTCTATCAGGTATTTATGCGTTTGACACAATATCTCGTTCAGGCGATCCCTGTCCACGACAAAACTTATGTTCACCGATGAGGCTCCCGGACTTATCATATATATCCTGCTGTCACGCAGCGGGGCGAAAGTCATCTTCAATATGCCGCTCATGACCGTAGCGTTGCTGCCGATGGCGGAAATCTGTGATTTGCCGCTGTCCGTAAGCACATCGGCAAACTCCTCCATACGTTCCAGCGCCCTGCCGATATTCTTCTGCGAAGCGTCCACAGTCACGCTTATCCACGCATTGTTCGTGCTCACCAGATCCACGTCTATGCGGTTCTCGCTGAAGACATCGAATATCTTCTTGATAAATCCCGATGTGTCTATGGACAGTTTGCTCCTCATGCTGATTACCAGGATATCCACCTTGTACGAAACCGACTTTACAGGCGAATGCACCTGCTCGTGATTCAGAATCATCGTACGTTCTCCGTCAGGATTTGCCGTATTCAGCACGTAAACCGGAATATTCAGCGTCTTCGCAGGCTCGAGCGTAAGGGGATGAAGCACCTTGGCTCCGAAATGGGCCATCTCCGCAGCTTCCTCGTAAGATATTTCCCTGAGACATCTGGTGGTGGGAACGCGCCTGGGATCCGCCGTACGCACTCCGTCCACATCCGTCCATATCTCCACGGCTTCAGCATTCAACGCCGCTCCTATCAGGCTGGCGCTGTAATCACTGCCTCCGCGCCCAAGTACGGCTGACTTTCCGCTTGCAGACGCGCATATAAAGCCCTGTGTTATCACGGCATCGGGAGAAATGCCACCACCGGTCTGGGCGAAAGCCTCGCCAATCCCCTGCGGTACCCTCTCATTAATCTCTTCCAACTCGGGCTGGGCCTTCATCGGGTCGCCGGAGGCTATGATAAGGCCACGGGCATCGGCCCAGGCCGTAGCTATTCCACAGGTGCACAGAGTTGCAGCCATTATGGTGGATGACATCAGTTCTCCTGATGATATTATATATGCTTTTCCGCGTTCCGAAATATCTCCGGCAGCAGACGATTCCACGGAATCCAATATCATCTGCAGTTTTTCCATCACGCCATCACGCAAAATACCTTCCGGCACGAGTTCTCGCAGAAGGTCAAAGTGCCTCTTCTGAAGAAAGGCGATATTCTGCGCCACATCCTCCCCTCCGGCTATCCTGTATAGCTCATCCGTGACTCCGGACAATGCCGACACGACAACAACGGGCTTGCGGTCCAAACGGCTGCGGACTATCTCCACAACGTTTCTCGCATTGCCGGCGGATCCGACAGACGTGCCTCCGAACTTCAGAACTATCATAAACGTCTATCGATTTTTCCTGGCATTATATGAGCGGACGACATAATAGGATATGAACGACAGCAGGAATGTCGCCGTACCTATGTAGGGTATGACCTCTTCGGACAGGTTGAATCCCACCTTATCCACAAAGATATAGGTCACGCATACGGACGTCATGAAGCAGGCGGGTATCATCGTGAGCAGGTAACTCGGCCATTTGGGAACGGCCAGGGTCTTCTCAGGGTCGAGCAGTTTTGCATATCCGTATTTTCTGGTCAGGTAATCCGTCGCTGTCCACAGCGTGAAGCAGGCCAGTGTCTGGTTAGCCCATCCGAAATAGCGCCATATCGTATTGAAGCCGTTCTTGTCGGCAATGTTGAACCAAAGCAGCAATATGGCCACGGCGAAGACAGGGATGGCGATATAGAGACGGTTCAGTCTTCTGTACTGGTCAAGTTTGAAGAAGTCGGCCAATATCAGACGGGCGCTGCGGAAGGCGGTGTCACCGCTGGTTATGGGGGCCGCAACGACACCGAGCACGGCCAGGATGCCGCCGAACACGCCCAGCCATGATTGCGCCACAGAAGTGACGACCTCGGGGGCCTGGGTTGAGACTGCGCCTACTGCCTCCTTGCCACCGTCAAAGAAGAAGTATGAGGAAACGGCAGCCCATATCAGCGCTACGATTCCTTCGGTTATCATAGCTCCGTAGAATATGGGGCGTCCCTGCTTCTCCTTCAATATGCAACGTGCCATCAGAGGGCTCTGGGTGCTGTGAAAACCGCTTATCGCACCGCAGGCTATGGTTATGAACAGGCAGGGGAAAATCGGCTGGCCCTCCAACCCGGCACTCGGCCCCATATTGCCCAAACCGTCCCAGAACTCGGGGATGGACGGCCACTTGACGAACAGGCATACGCACAACCCGGCCGCCATAAACAGCAGCGCAAAGGCGAAAAGCGGATATATCTTGCCTATGAGTTTGTCCACCGGAAGCAGAGTTGCTATGACATAATATATGAAGACGATGAGCACCCACAACATTATGGACTTGTCGGCAGATGACGCAATCGGAGCTATGTCACCGAGTATCAGTGCAGGGCTGTAAACGAATACCACGCCCACAAGCAGAAGCAGAAGCAGCGAAAACACGAGCATGAAACTGCGTATGGTCTTGCCGAAATAATGCCCTATTATGTCAGGCATCGTCGCACCGCCGTGGCGTATGGACAGCATACCGCAGAAATAATCGTGGACTCCACCGGCAAAGATACTGCCGAGCACAATCCAGATGAAGCTCGACGGGCCGAACATCGCTCCCATTATAGCACCGAATATGGGCCCCGTTCCCGCAATGTTCAGGAACTGTATCATATAGACCTTCCAGGCAGGCATAGGAACGTAATCGACGCCGTCAGCCTTTGTAAGGGCCGGAGTCGCTGTCTGGGAAGGGCGGAAAACGTGCTCCACAAACTTTCCGTATATCACATAGCCCAGTATCAGGGCAACAAGACTTATCAGGAATGAATACATTTGAATCGACAATTTTATCTGTGTAAAGATACTGCCTTATGGCCAAAAAAACAAAAATCTCACTATCTAAATGATAATGAGATTTTTAGTGTGCCGATAATGTAGTCCCTACTGGAGTTGAACCAGTGACCTCTACATTATCAGTGTAGCGCTCTAACCAACTGAGCTAAGAGACTGTATAATAAAGAAAGACGAGTACAAGCAATTTCTCTCGAACCGTTCGGGAAGCATAAGCATCGGGACAGCTCCAAAAAGGAGGTGTTCCAGCCACACCTTCCGGTACGGCTACCTTGTTACGACTTAGCCCCAATTACCAGTTTTGCCCTAGGCCGTTCCTTGCGGTCGCGAACTTCAGGCACCCCCGGCTTTCAT
>JAZLKN010000025.1:0-2696 GCA_045597605.1 Candidatus Cryptobacteroides sp.
CATGATAAGGTCGTATTTGAAACCAATCACAGTCTTACCGGAGGCATCGATCACTCCCCATCCGCCGAGGCTCTGATGGTTCGGGCCATCCTCGTTCGGGCTTTCGGATACAGCCCACAGACCATTTCCAAGGCTGAGCACACCGTGATAGACCTTTCCGTTAACCGAATGCTTGAGTATTTCAGCCAATAGTTCCTTCGGGTCCGGCGCACCGGACGTATCCATTGAGGAATAGTACCTGAAGTTTTCCTGTGTGGCTGTGATCTGCGCATCCAGTTCTGCCAGGAACTCTTTCTTCTCGTCAGGAGGAATGTTCATGCCTTCATAAACCCCTTTACCTTGCGAAAGGTCTTCACGCAATTTCTGAACAGTGGCCAGCTCTTCTTTCATCTCGGAGAGAAACTTTGAAATCTCCTGGTCGGGATCGCCTGTATAGGATTCGATGCTTGAGTAAAGTTCCTCCGCTTCGCTTGTATTGATGAAGGATTCAGGCCACAGGACTTCTGCGGAAGCATTACTGATCCCTGTAGCTGTACTGTAAATATTCCAGACATTGACAGGAATCAAGTCTCCGGTCTGCGCCATACAAACGGCCATGGTTTGCAGAAGCGCCGGCAAAATCATAAAAGCACGTCTCATATCACGGGGAATAAAGGCTACTTGACATATTTCTGCATCCCTTCCTTAAACTTATCTATGGCATTCTGATCTTCATAATCAGCATCAGTTGATTGTCGTAAGGGTGAAAGTATACTCTATCGTGCTCTTGGCCGATGAACGGGTATTAGCGCTGGCCATGATGCCCTTGCCGCCGTACACATAGTAGACATTCTGGCCCATGGCATTGGCCTTGTAGCCCTCAAAGCTCTCTATCTTTGTACCCTTGGAAATCTTGAAGGTGTTGTAGTCCATGTCTGTCGTATACATGCCGTCCTCGGTGACCGCCAGAATCTGCTCGCAGAAGGCCTTGCTGATAGCCTGGGAGTCAACTTCACCTTCATTTGTATAGATGACATCAGCGTTGTTGACCTTGTTCGGGCTCTTGGCGGAATAGACAGCCCATCCTTCCTGAGGAGTCACGTCCACACCGAATACCTGCTTTATGACAGACACATAGTTCTTGCCGTCGAGTTTCTCAAGGGCAGCACCTGCATCACCTGTGTATCCCACGATGCCACCATCCTTGGAACTCTCTTCAATTTCCTTGACAAACCCATCAAGGGCTTCCGAGCCTGTCCCCTTGTTTCCTGATTTGCTGGCATTATTACCACAAGATGCCGACATCAAGCACAATATTGCCGCAAAGGCTGCACTAAGTATTTTCTTCATGGTTCATGGATTTTGACGTTATTTCTTTATGAATTCGACGCGGCGGTTCTGGGCGCGGCCTTCTTCGGTCTTGTTGTCGGCAACCGGTTCGTGGCTGCCTTTGCCCACTGCACGGAGGTTCCATTCATCGACTCCGAGTTTGGCGAGCTCGGCGACAATGGCTTCCGCGCGCTGCTGGCTGAGAGGGTCGTTGACCTTGTCGGAGCCCTGGTTGTCGCAGTGGCCCTGGACCTCGAAGCGGACTGAAGGGTTCTTCTTCATATAGTCTGCAACTGACTGGATGTCAGCCATCGACTCCGGCTTGAGAGTAGCCTTGCCGGTCTCGAAGAGGATGTTGTTGGTCACGAACTTGCCGGTCTCCTGCATGGACTTCTCCACTGCTGTCAGGTCTGAGGCGTTGCGCTCATAGAGCTCAACGGCACCCTGTCCGAGGCGCACATTGGAGATGCAGCAGTACGGATAGTTCCTACTGTTGACATATTCGAACTTGAAATTGCTTGGAGCAGCCATATTCGGCACATTCGCCACACGCACTCCATTGACGTAAATCTTGAAAGCGCGCTTGTTGAATGATACTGCAAAATGGTTCCATCCCCCACGCTTGAAATTCGATTTTTCATTCTCCGCTTTTCCCTCGGTCGTTCCTTCGCCCGGTTTACTGCAATCCCATGAAATACCGTACCCGCCATCAGGATCATACCAGATTCTGCTGGAGCTGTTTTTCTCCTTGCCGTCGAATCTAATATCGAATCCGAATATTTCACCTTCGGTACCACGGTCAGCAAAATACATATCCCATTCAAGAGTGAATATGTCAGGAAGATAGTTTTCCTGATTCTTCTCCATAAGCGGGTATATCCTGCCTTCGCCTTCAAACTTAGGTACGGTGCGGCCGGCCATCTTTGCAATCTGGATGTCTCCAAAGTCAACTTCCCATCTGCTTGGGAACTCGCCGACCTGTTCTCCTTCGAAATTATCCTCGAACAGGACTACAGGGCCCTGTACAAAGTCACTCTTGGCAGTTTCCACGGCAACATCGGCGACACTTTCTTCGACAACATCCGCATTGCCGGAATTCTGTTTTGTACTTTCTCCGTTCTTGCCTTTCTTTGAAGCGGCTTTGTCAATCGCCCCTGTCACTGCGTTTTCAATCTTGTTGCCGACTGCGTTTTCGGCAGCGTTCTTTGCGCGTTCGGCGAGACGGCCGAGGACATTCTGCGCACTTGCGGCAGAACAGACGAGCAGCATGGCAGCTGCAATGGTAATAAGCTTTTTCATTCTATATGGATTTATATCAATTTCTGCTCAATCGCACTGGCAACCACGGCTGCGACCGATTTCACTTCGAATTTTTTTAGCAACTGCTT
>JAZLKN010000026.1:0-49762 GCA_045597605.1 Candidatus Cryptobacteroides sp.
GTAGGTCAATGTCTGGCCCTCATAGTTGCTGCTGGTTACGCTCGCACCATCTGCAGGAAGGTTAGCGTAAGCATAGAACACCTTGGCATAGGGCTTCTTCCAGCGAATGTCCGTCGTTGCCGTGCCTGCGGTCAACGCAAACTCCTTGTAGCCGCTGATGAATGCGTCGTGATCGGAAGCATCGTTGTTCCAGGCAGTCGCACTAATCTTGCTCAGGCTTGATCCCGAGTCAAACATAGTGCCCTTGGTGGCAGTCGCCTCGCCACTTACAGCCACGCTGAAGTTGACGAAATGCTTGTCACCGATACCCTCCGGCTCCACAATGCGACTGCAGCCAGCAAGCAGTGCAATCAAAGCCATCCCAAAGGCCGTGAATAACGTTTTATTATATGTTATTTTCTTCATTGTCGAATTCATTTATTCTGAGACGGGACGGATCTGGAGACCGTAAAAACGTTTGTCTTCCATAGATGTGAAGCGTTCTATTTTCGGTCCTATAACCCAGAAATAGGCGTTTCCATTCGCTACATTAGTGCCATGTTGGCTCGTCCAGTAATAGGTCTCATCATTCGTATACAGAGTGCCGTCAGCTACATAACCCGAATAATAGGGGAAAAACAGAAGTGCATCATCCTTGCTGAGATCAGAAGGAATGGAGGATGCAACTGTGTTTGCCGGATGGGTGTCAGTAGGGCTGAACACATACCATCCGCGAGTCACATCATCCTTAGCACAGAATGTTGCCTTGATCATTTGTGCGAATTCATTCTGGGTAGGAGTCCTCCAAGTTCCACCAAGGAATATATTGGCCGCATCATCCGAGAGTTCGAGTGTTGCATAGGGGGTGTAGTACTTGCTGTATGGCTTTTGAGGGTCCGTTCCTTCATAATATGGAGCATCACTTAGTTTGAACCTATTGGCTCCCTTAAAAGTCACAGAGTTTGCAGCATCTCCGCAATAATTGCTTGTGAATGAACTGTAGATAAGCAAGCCCTTGTCCGGGTCGCTCGCGTTGCCACAGAATCCCGCATAAGTTGCCCACTGGAAATAATCTCCGTTGATATGGCCGGTATTATTATATTCTCTCTTCCCGGATGCCGAAATAGCAAGGTTCTCCTTGTACCATTTCAAGGTTGAGATATTCGTGCCGTCATATTTAGCCGCTATCTCGACATAGGGGTTAAGCTTTTCCTCCATCGTCACAGCTTCGCTCTGTCCTGCGCCCCAATCCTTGATGCGGACGGAAAGCGTGACTTTCAGACCGTCGTAGTCGATGGTGTAAACGGCCGTGTGACCCACCGCCAGTGCGGGGGCTGCGATTGTAGCCGTTATGACCTTGTTGTCGGTATCGGTAATCTTGACGGTCAGGGGCTGGCTTGTCTGCGGCAAGGTCAGGAAGGGGGTGCCTATGGCCGTGCCGGAGGTTGTGGAAGCCACGCTGAGCCCGGTCTGGGACAGTGTGGTGGTCGTTGTGCCGAGAGCACTCCACGCGAAGGTCGTCGAAGAGCCGGACATTGTTGGAGTGCAGGTGCCGCTGGTGATGACTCCTTCGAGCTCGATCTTGTTCAGAGTCTTAAGATTCGTCATCTTTCCGGTCTTGAACTGTATGGATGCCAGGGGATGGTAGAACTTGATGGGTGCGGCACCTTTGTTGCCGGTACCGGTGTAGGTGCCGAGCATTATGTCTTTCTGGTTGGCGATACCGCTGTAGGTGAACGCGGGAACGCCCGTGCTGGTGACCTCGCCTACGGGAAGATCGGCCGGACTCCAGGCATAGAACGAGTAAGTCCTGCCTGCAGGCCACTTCCAGTCCATCGTGCCACCCTTGGGCGCCCACGCTCCGCTTTTGTATTCCATCTCGACCTTGCTCTTCAGTGCGGTGGTGCCGTCGTAGAGACTGAGGCCGAAGCCCTGAGTGCGAAGACCGGCGGCCTCGTTGATGAGCGTCGCCTTGGTTGCTCCGCCGTCATTGCTCTTGAGGGCGCCGTCCGTGCTGACGACCTCGGGTTGGATGGTCATCGGAAGGCCGTCACCGTCATTGTTGCCGGGAATGACGTCCTTGCTGCAAGCAGAGAGCAGCAGGAATGCTACGAAACCCAGCAGATTTGCTCTATTATAATTTACACTCATCATTGTCATTGTCAATTATTCTGAAACGGGACGGATTAGACATCCGAAATGACGTCCCAGTTCATTAACTTCACGGCGTCCGTCACTAGGTCCAATAATAAACGTTCTTATATTTCCGTTTTTTACATTGGTAGCAGTGGTGCTCGTCCAATAACCGCTTTCATCATTCGTATACAGAGTGCCGTCAGCTACATAACCCAAATAATAGGGGAAAAACAGGAGTGCATTATCCTTGCTGATGTCAGAAGGTATTGAAGATGCAGTAGTATTTGCGGCATGGGCTTCTGTAGGACTAAATACATACCATCCGCGATCCACATCATCCCTGGCCCAAAATGTTGCCTCAACCATTTTTGAGAGTTCTTGATATGTAGGAGTCCGCCAACTGCCACCAAGAACTATATTTGCCACATCATCGGACAGTTCAAGAGTTGCGCCTTGGTAGTTGTACTTGCTGAATGGATTATTTGTATCAATTCCCTCATAATAAGGGGCATCACTTTGTTTGAACCTATTGGCTCCCTTAAAAGTCACAGAGTTTGCAGCATCTCCGCAATAATTGCTTGTGAATGAACTGTAGATAAGCAAGCCTTTGTCCGGGGCGCTCGCGTCGCCGCAGAATCCCGCATATGTTGCCCACTGGAAATAATCCCCGTTGATATGACCGGTATGATTGTATTCCCTATGACCGGATGCCGAAATAGCGAGATTCTCCTTGTACCACTTCAAGGTTGAGATATTCGTGCCGTCATATTTCGCCGGAATCTCGACATATTCTTTCTCTTTCTCTTCCGCATCAATGACATTCTCCGTGTCGGTAGTCCATTTGCTCACGGAATCATCGATGGTCAGAACAAAATCCTTCAAATTAAGGGTGATGGTATAGCGTTTGCCAGCCTCAAGGGACGAGGCGCTGATGGTCGCCGAAACGCATCCGGGATTTGCTGAATCGTGAGTGCTGTCGGTGTAGTAAACACTTATTGTCACAGGTTCTTCACTCAAGTCTTGAGGGAACAATATGAACGGCTCGTCACCGATGTCCTCACCCTCGGCAGGGGCAGCCGAAATCTCCATATACTGGCAGTTACGTTCCGGACGGGGAGAGAACTGTGCCTCCCACTCACTCTCACTGATAGGACTGCCTATTGCTACTTCAAATGTAGCTTTGGTAGGTACATTGCTGATTTCCACCTTGGTGATGCCGGTATAGCCCGAGATGTTTTCCGCCATATCTCCCATCACGAAACGGACAGCGGTCATAGTATGGACGAACTTGATTGGAGCGGCCAGCATCTTGTTCTCTCCATCCCAAATTCCTTCTCCTATGTAATCTCCTATCAGTATCTCTGTATTCTCTCTTGTGTCTTGATCCAGTTTTCCTTCAACTATGGCACCGCCGCCTGTCATCTGTATGTTTATAGGCTCCCCGTCCTCGTTCAGGAAAAAAGATTGGGGGGCCAATGCATAAAAAGCAGCTACGCCTCCCATCCGCCAGTAATGGGTATTGAGAGTGGTGTATATGGGCATCTCCATATACTCTCCATAATATATAGCGAGGTCCTGATCTATTATGGCATTACCGCGCGTCAAATCATACCCTGTGCATAAGAATGCTGAGAGGTCATCTATATTGTTAAAGACGGACGCCTTTGTTCCCTTTGTCTCCGGCAATGAAACTCTAAAGCCGACTACGCACTCTTCCGCATTTTCTCCGGTGTCATTCTTCGAACAGCCTGACAGCAAAAGAACCGGTGCCATCATCAGAAAGAACGCATATTTCAAATTAAAATTCTTCATTGTTTTGAATGTTTTCACTCCAGTTCAATGGAAATATCTACATCCTCCCACTCGGTCATAGTAGCAATTTCAACTACCTGAGGACCGTGGAAAGGAGCAGGGGTTTCTCCCGCATCATCCCATTCGTTGACATCAAGGCTGTATTGTACGGTCCATTTTGCTCCGTCGGGAACGAGTATACCCTTGACATATGTCTTCTTGTGGACCGGGAAGGGGATGCCGGTGCCGTCAGCCATCGAGAGCCTTGTCTTTATGACGGTCTCACCTTCTCCATCCTGTTTGCAGATGACAAAGCTCAAGTTATCAAGAGTCTGGGCAGGCAGCAGGAAGAAGGTGAATGTCAGCGTTGAGCCATTGGCGATGCCGGGGTTGAAAGCGGCTGTGCCGGTAAAGTCAATGCTTACCTCTGTGCTGTTGCCGGACGCCGGCTCCGAGCAAGGTGGATAGGTCTTTCCATAATTGGAATCCGGTTTGGTCCACGTTCCGGAAAGAATCGAATTGAATGTACCGCTGAGGTTCTTCTTTGAACCGGTTTTGGGGTCGGATATCAAAGAAACCTTCTTGACCTTCATAGTCTTGTCTGCAGTCATAGCGTTTGTTATAACAAACTGAATGGCGGTTGAGAGTGGCGTGAATGACAGGAAAATGCCGCTGCCGTCCTGTTCCTGAGACGCATCGGCTTTGGCGGCCATATACAGGTTGGTCATATCCGGATACGCAATGGAAGTGGACGCATCGTATGAGGCAATTTTCTGATTCTGAGGTATATGGCCAGTGAACGTGAATTGACCTCCCGCCTCTGTTGCGAATGAGCCGCTATCACTGCTCTTGTCTATTCCGGCAGACGTGTCTTTTGTTGCGGGGCTTGGGTAAACGGCATAGAAATGGTGTGTCGTCTCCGGCTCGCCCCAGCGCAATCCAATAGTATTGGGAAGTACCGTTATCTTGCCCTTGGTCTTGTCGGTGTTGACTGACACTGAGTAGTCCGCACTTGGCCCGTACACACCCATTCCGGCAGGTTCGGAACACTCCGCGCTCCAGATGCGGATGAGGTCGCCGGAGAGCCAGTTGATGTTCTCGGCCTTGCTGCGGTCGGAGGCGTTATCGTTGGCGTAGGCGGTCTTGGTGCCGCTCTCGCTGCCGCCGATACCTCCGCTGAAGAGTACTGCATCACCTTTTTTAACCGGAGTCATATTGCTTTTCCCTCCACAGGACGTGAACAGGGTAACGGCTGTGAGACCCGCTATTATTACAGTCGTGAATATTTTTATGGTTTGATTCATTGGGACTTTCATTTTAGTTCCTTGCATTCGTCAGTCTGGCGGCGTGTCAACGTCCTCCGGGGGCAGGCCGTTCCTTTGGCAGTTCCCGGACGGCATCCCGCCTATTCGGTCACGTCCTCCCAGCTGTGGTTGAACGTTTCCTCGGAGAAGTCCACCTCGCCGCCGGACTCCTGGGCCTCCGCGGCTATCTCGTTGAACGAGACTTCCGTCACCACGGACTGGGCGCAGATGCCGCTCCACGCCTCGCAGAACGCCGTCTCGATCCGCGGGGACTCGTAAGTTTGCAATGATGTATGTTTTTTCTTTGTCATAGTCGTTTTATCTGTTTCCCCCACATCCCTTCCTTCGATTCCTCTTCTGAATTGATTTCTCTTCCAATTTGATTCCGCTCCTCAGGTCCCCCTCCTCCTCTCCATTCATTCCCGGCCGGCCCATCGTTTCCCTTCGTTTCTCCCTCTTTCAGCCCCTCGATTTTCCCTTCTTTCGGCACGCTCGTTTCCTTCCCGATCTTCGCCCCATTCCGCATACCTTTTCTCTCCTCTTTTCCCTATAAAAACCCCAGCCGATTTCCTACCTTATCCTAAGGAAATCAATCGGCCGTTTAAAAGCAATAGGGATTTTGAGCCGGAAATACGGCCCTAATAGATTGAAATACAAACAGTTGAGCGCCATCAAAACCGCATTCGAAGATTCGCCGGAATGCGCTTATTCGTAAATTTCCAATCCGCTTTCAATCAGCCACTTACGTAAAAGCCCTCTCGCGAATTTTCTTGAAAATCTCAAAAAATGACGTTCCCGGCTTGTTTTTGCAATTAGAAAATCCGAAGAAGATCATTTAAACAACCTCTAAAGTGTCAACCAATCTCAGGGAAGGTCACACGCGAAACACCAAATCTTAATTATTTTCCATTACATACGCCTTAATCGCAAAAATTTAGCTATCTTTGTGAAGGAGATAATCTTAATCGCGATATGCCTATAAATTTTTTAAATGAAATCATCTTTGCTTCAGACAAACCGTCGGAAGCAAAAATGATTGCGAATAAAGAATCAAAAGGAACCCTTAGGAAGATAGCGCCAAGGTTGTATACGACTAATATGGTTGATTCGCCCGAGAATATAGTCAAACGTAACCTGATTTCCATTTTGGGATGGCGTTTTCCTGGATGCATAATCAGCCATCGGAGCGCATCATCACTGAGACCGACACCTAATGGCAATCTTTTTCTGACATATAGATTCACCCGTCGCGTCACCGATTTCCCCGGCCTGACTCTGAATGTTCTTGAAGGGCCCGGACATCTGTCCAGTGACATAAAGCTCGGGAGTGCAGATGTCTATGCCTCATCGGAGGAGAGGTGGATGCTTGAAGTTCTCGAGACCGCACGCAAGGGCAAGGACGGAGAATCGAAGGGACTGTCTGCGGCTGAAGTTGAAACGAGGCTTGATGCCATGATCCGGGCCGGTGGGGAAGAAAGAATCAACAGATTCAGGGACAATGCGAGGAAAATTTCCGAACAGCTGGGATTGGATAGGGAATTCAGCATTTTAAACAATATCGTTTCTGCTTTGCTCAACACTCATTCATCGTCTGTATTGTCAACCGCAGAAGGCCTTGCCAGAGTCGCAGGCGAACCGTTGGACCCTACAAGAATACCGGTATTTGAGGCTTTGTATGATGAATTGAACGGTAGATATTTCCCTGACATGCGCGACGAGAACAAATCGGAAGAGGCATTCCGGCTGTTCTCTTTTTTCGAGAGCTACTTTTCCAACTACATAGAAGGAACCGAATTTGAGATTAATGAAGCCAAGCAGATAGTGGATACGGGAATATCCATTCCTAAGCGGACGGAAGACTCCCACGATATTATGGGGACATTCAAAATACTTTCCAACCGTCAGGAAATGGCCCGCATTCCGCAAACCGAATCGGATTTCATAAATATCCTTCGGTATCGTCACTCTATATTACTTGAAGGACGTTCCAATTGCAATCCGGGGTCATTCAAAACCGTGAAGAACAGGGCCGGAAATACCGAGTTCGTCTCTCCAGAATTAGTTGAAGGAACGCTAAAATATGGCTTCAAGATGTATAGGAATCTGAGGGAACCTTTTGCAAGGGCAATTTTTATGATGCTGCTTTGCAGTGAAGTCCATCCTTTTACGGACGGGAACGGTCGTCTCTCACGTGTTATGATGAATTCGGAACTTGTAAGTGCCGGACAAATCAGAATAATAGTCCCGACTGTATATCGTGAAGACTACCTTCTGGCTTTAAGAAGACTATCCAGAGCTTCTGACCCGAAGCCGTTTGTCACAGTAATGGAAAAACTGCAGCGTTTCAGCTCAAACCTCTGGGGTGAGGATTTTTATGCACTCGATGAGTATCTCAAAACTTGTAACGCCTACGAAAAACCGGAAGATGCGAAGCTGCAGTTTCTTGATAGACTTGGGTCCTCTCTCGCCTGATTCTCAGTTTGTTCAACGCATATGTACACACGGATGAACAAATATTTGCGTTGCGGTTCTTCTCAACACTTATGCTATAACGCGCCGCAAAACAAATAACTTGTCAGATTGAATATTTATGCCTCACCATCAGATTCAAGGCACCTCTTACGCCGCATTTGACAGGTGATACGATAAATGATACGATAAAATCCCAATTGAACTCAGACGAACTTGCTATCTATTTACTTGTTAAGGATAATCCGGGGATTAGGAGAAAAGAGTTGTCGGAAAAGGCAGGAAAAAGCATCCCTACAGTTGCCAGACAGATAATAGGGTTAAAAGAAAAAGGACTTATTGAGCATAAGGGTTCTAGTAAGACAGGTGGCTATTACGTGAAGTAATCGTAGAAGAATTCTCAATAAGGGAAACAGGACAAATCGCTCTGTTTCCCTTTTTTACATCTCATACCCTTGCTGGTGCACCGCCATAATGTCCTGTAAAACAATGCTTTAAATTTGTGGGCACCTTACTGTCATTCATATGGACGGATGAACTTGTTTCACAACTCGCGTCTTGCGCAACGTTCAGTGCCAATGGCTCCAGTGACGGAGTGTGTCCACTCCCCCCTGGAGATGAGGGAGTGAGCACGCGACATGCCTTCTGGTGTGCTGTGTTGGGGTGGGGCGTGCCCACTCCCTCCTCTTTTCGGAGGAGTGGGCACACTCCCCATCCTCTAAGTCATTTCGCTCACCCGTATGCACGGATGATTCAGCAAAAGTACCTATGCCGCTTCGGGAACGTTTAAGAAACAATAGCACTTCACGACACGTTTTATCATGGGTTATGTGCCGTGAAGTGGATAAAACAATTACAGAAGAAGGTCCTGAAGCTGGCTGATGGAGGCCAGTTCTATGACTCTCTCCGAGTCGGGCATATCCATTATTTCGTGAACCCAGGTGACTGCATAGGGAATGTGGACAGCCCATCCGCCCATAGCTATGACGGGAGCGATGTCGCTGCGCACCGCATTGCCCACCATAAGGAAGTTCTCGGGTTCGATACCCATCTTGACCGCCAAATTGCGGTAATCCTCCTCCGACTTTTTCTCCATCACCTCTATCGCGGTGACGCAGGAAGCTATGCCGCTGAGACGAAACTTGCGCATCTGCTCGCTGAGCTCGCCCTTGGTGGCTATTATTATATTATAACGTCTTGCCAGCAGGCGCACGGTCTGTTCCGCATCATCGAGCCAGTCGAAACGGTGTGTTGCAAGACGCGTTATGATTGCTTTTATATCTTTGTACATCTGTGGGCCGAAATGCTCGGGAGCTATCACGGCGGCGGCATCCAGCATACCCAGAAGATAGGTTTTGGACCCATATCCGTAAGTGGGGATGTTGTCTTCCTGCTTTTCCGCAAGCAGACGCCTGGCTTCTTCATCAGAGGTATAGACGCTCATATACTCCGCAAATTCTTCTTCGGCCTTGCGGAAATAGATATCGTTTTCCCAGAGCGTGTCATCGGCATCCAGGAAAATGTGCGTCAGGTGTGAGAAACGCGGGTCCATCAGTCAACCACCCCGCTGATCTCAGTGGATGTGGAATCCACCACCTCGCTGACTTTTTCAATAACGACAGGCACGATGGGACGATCATATGGATCAGTTCCGACGGACGCTATCCTGTCTATCACTTCAAGACCTTCGACGACCTGACCGAAAATGGTGTACTGACCGTCCAGATGGCGGCATCCATCCTCGCTCTGAACTATGTAGAACTGGCATCCGGAGCTGGCCCTGCGGGGGTTTGCCATATCACCCAGGCGGGCGGCGGCAACGGCTCCCTTGCAATGGTGAAGGCTGTCCACAAACTCTGCTGCAACGGTGTAACCGGGATCACCCGTACCCCACTGCAGACGCAGGCTGTCATCTTTGCTGAAAGGGTCTCCTCCCTGGATCATGAAGCCTTCAATAACACGGTGGAACTTGAGACTGTCATAGAACCCTTCCTTCGTGAGCTTCAAGAAATTGTCACGGTGGCCCGGAGTGGCGTTGTACAGTTTGATTTTTATTGTGCCCATAGAGGTTTTCATCTCCACTACGGGACCGTTCATCGGATCGATAGTCATATTTTCTGAATTTTTCTTTCTGTTTTTGCAAGCGGACGCGCACAGGCCGAGAATCAGCAGCGCGAAAAAAGTGAAGATAACGGCTTTTCTCATAGTTGAATTTTTTTCAGACTGCAAAAATACTCAAAAATGATTAAATTTGCGGCATTATGTCCAATCCTCTGAAACAGCTTGCCGGCGAGACCGCCATTTACGGCCTCAGCACCATTTTGGCGCGAATCATAAATTTTGCGCTGGTACCGGTATATACACGGGTTCTTACCCAGTCCAACTTCGGAGTGGTCACCGAATTGATGAGCTGGATAGGTGTTTTCCAGGTCATACTCGTACTGGGGCTGGAAACAGGCTGCTTCAAGTTCGCAAGCCGCGAAGGAACGGACGGCAGAAAGGTGTTCGGAAACGCATTTGCGGCAGTGTTCTGCGCAAGCGCCCTGATGCTGGCCCTCACCATTGCCTTCGCTACACCCATATCCTCCGCTCTCGGATATGACGGATACGAAGCCGTCATAAAATATATGGGAGGCATACTCGCTCTGGATGCCGTCACGGCAATATTGTTCGCCAAACTCCGTCAGGAGCACAAGGCACTGAAGTTCGCCGTAATCAAGACCGTGAAGATTTGCACGGAACTGGGAACCAACCTCTATCTCTTCCTCGC
The DNA here is from genome assembly GCA_045597605.1 of Candidatus Cryptobacteroides sp. Classification (GTDB taxonomy): domain Bacteria; phylum Bacteroidota; class Bacteroidia; order Bacteroidales; family UBA932; genus Cryptobacteroides. The sequence goes on from JAZLKN010000026.1 coordinate 10,450, forward strand.
TCCCGGCAAACCCGAATGGATATATGGTCTTGTCAGCGCAACTCCCGATTTCAGCTACCCCATCTTTTCCATATTCGCAAGCTGCGTGGTCTGCACCCTGCTGCTCGCCGGCGAATTCTTCCGCCTCAGCTACAGGATAGACCGCAAACTGCTTCGTTCTATGCTGGCATACAGCCTCCCGCTGATGGTGGCAGCCCTTCCCGGTGTCATAAATGATCTGCTTGACAGGATACTCTTCCGCTGGTTCGACACCTCCTCCGAACAGTGGCGGGCCACATTGGGTGTGTATCAGGCCGCAGTCAAGCTGAGCGTGATAATGAATCTGTTCATTCAGATGTTCCGCTATGCAGCCGAGCCCTTCTTCTTCCAAAGAGCCGCCGATCGTGGCAGCAAGGACCTGTACGCGAAGGTAATGACATGGTTCGTGGCCTTCTGCTGTTTCATTCTCCTCGGCGTTGTTTATTATATAGACATACTGGACCTGCTGCTCGGCAAGGATTTCAGGAGCGCGGTGGGCGTGGTACCCATAATGCTACTGGCCTACATTCTGCTGGGAATGCTATTCAATGTCAATATGTGGTACAAGCTCAGCGGCCGCACCTCGATGGCGATTTACATTACTCTCATCGGTCTTTTCGTGACTGCAGTCATGAACATTGTGTTCATGCCTTCCTTCTCATACTGGGCTTCGGCCTTCGGCCACCTGCTCAGCTATCTGGCAATGCTCGTTGTCAGCGTGCTCCTCGGCAACAAATATTACAGAATACCCTACAATTGGAAACTGATTTGTCTTATATTCGCCCTTGCCGGAGTTTTCTTCACCATATCATTGGCAACGTCCGGCATCGGAACATTATGGATCAAACTGGGCCTCAACACTATTCTGCTGGCTGTCTTTGGAGTATCAGCCTTCCTCCTTGCAAAACGCGGCAAATAATTTTCACTCCTCTTACGAAGTTTGGCACACGCTTTGCAAATATCAAGGATAGAATAGTTTTTTCATAGGTTAAGTTTTTAGGTTAGACGAGTCGGCCGCCCCTTCCGGGACGGCCGATAAGTTTTTTATCCTGTTCGATTCTTGGCTACCAATGCCGGTATTGCGGCAGCACCATCACTTCAGGGGGCGTTTGATCATGGGTTATGCCCCCTGAAGTGATGGTACTGCCGCACCGTCTCGGGGTTTTAATGTCATTCGGGGAGGAATTTTAATAAAAATTATTCCTATCTTTGTGCCAATGGCACAGGAGATAGAAAAGAAATTTCTGGTCAAGTGCGATTGCTTCAAGAAGGAAGCTTTCAAGGCAATCGAAATCATTCAGGGATACCTCAGCAGCGTTCCCGAGAGAACCGTCCGCGTCCGCGTGAAAGGAGAGAAGGGATTCATTACCATAAAGGGGATAGGCAACGACTCCGGCGCAGCCCGTTTCGAATGGGAGAAGGAGATTCCTGTCGATGAGGTGAAGCAGCTTCTTGAAATAGCGGAACCGGGCATCATAGACAAGACCCGCTATCTTGTGAAGAACACCGACGGCATACACACCTGGGAAGTGGACGAGTTCCACGGCGACAATGACAGACTCACCGTGGCAGAAATAGAACTTGCCGACGAGAACGAGCCTTTCGACAAGCCGGCGTGGCTTGGCGAGGAGGTTACCGGTAACTCAAAGTATTACAATTCGATGCTGATGCAATTTCCATACGTTATCTAAAAAAACATTAAAAAACGTCATAGCCATGTCTTTCATCAACAAGGATTTCATGCTCGGCGGAGAATCCGCACGCAGGCTCTTCCACGAACACGCGGAAGCGATGCCCATCATAGACTATCACTGCCATCTTGCGCCCCGGCAGATTGCGGAGAATATCCGGTTCCGTGACATAACCCAACTGTGGATTGTTGACGGACACTACGGAGACCATTACAAATGGCGCGCGATGAGAGCCAACGGAACCAGCGAGGAATATATCACCGGAAGCAGGCAGGAGAGCTGGGCCACCTTCGAAAAATGGGCGGAGACAATGCCCTATCTGATGCGCAATCCCCTGTATCACTGGTCACATCTGGAGCTCAGCAGGGTGTTCGGAATCGACAAGGTACTCTCCCCCGCCACAGCACGCGACATATATGAGGAATGCAACGCCAAACTGGCCACCGAAGAATTTCGTGGACAGGCTCTCATAAAGAAGTTCAACGTGAAGGTCGTATGTACGACCGATGACCCCGCCGATGACCTGAAATGGCACAGACAGATTGCAGAGCATCCTTTCGGCGTGAAAGTGCTCCCAGCCTGGAGACCCGACAAGGCCATGGCCATAGAGGACCCTGCTTCATACAAAACATACATCGAGAAACTCGGTCAGGCGGCAGGAATGGGAATACGCTCGTACACCGACCTTATCGACGCCCTTACCAAACGTCACAAGTTCTTCGAGAGCATGGGTTGCAAACTGTCTGACCACGGTCTTGAGACCTTCTATGCGACAGATTACACACAGGGAGAAATCGATGCGACCTTCAAGGCCGTTCTTGACGGTAAAACTCCTGATTCCGTGCAGCTCGACAAGTTCCGCAGCGCATTCCTGCACGATATGGCCGTAATGGATTCCGAATCCGGCTGGACACAGCAGTTCCATATCGGAGCCATCAGAAACAACAATACGAAGATGTTCAGGACCATAGGCCCCGACACAGGCTACGATGCCATACACGACCTTTCCTCAACACAGGCCGGCCACCGTTTTCTGGACCGCCTGACATTGGAAGGAAAACTGGCGAAGACCATTCTCTACTGCCTCAACCCCAAGGATTACGAAGTGTTTATGGCTATGGCCTACACCTACAACGACGGAACGGTTCCCGGCAAGATGCAGCTTGGCAGCGGATGGTGGTTCCTGGATCAGGAGGACGGTATGCGCAGGCAATTGACCTCTCTGAGCGTACTCGGTCTGCTCAGCCGCTTCGTGGGAATGCTCACGGACAGCCGCAGTTTCATCAGCTATCCCCGTCATGAATATTTCCGCCGCATACTGTGCGACGTCATCGGCGAAGATATCGACAAGGGCAAGCTGCCTGCATCGGAGATGGATATCATAGGCAGAATGGTAGAGGACATCTCATACAATAACGCAAACAGATATTTCGGATTTTAGGATATGAACGGGGCACAGCACCAATCGCGCAAACTACTCCGCGATAATCAACAATTCAGTATATTTTGTAAGAATCAACGGTTGATGTTCACTTGTATGGACGAATGAACCGGTGAAAGAGCCCCTGCACTTCGGGAACGTTTAAGAAACGAGCCATAGCACTTCATGACACGTTTTATCATGGGTTATGTGTCATGAAGTGCTATGGCTCGTTTGACATGGGGATAAATGGCAGTAACGTGCCCACAAATTGAGAGAGCTATCCTCAAAGAGCAAGGACAATCGCTGGATCGATGTCGAGCCTCTTGGAAATCATTCGAGCCTGATTATACGTCGGCGCCTTCTTCCCACCAATGATATCGCACAACCTCGGTGCGGAAAATCGCAAAAAAATTCCCGGACCAGGCCGGGAAACTTTTTACTTTTTGAAGTAACGGTTGTAAAGTCCTTCGAAACCTTTGCCGTGACGGGCCTCATCCTTGGCCATCTCGTGAACCGTATCGTGAATTGCGTCCAAATCACGGGCCTTGGCATTTTTGGCGATACGGTACTTGTCCTCACAGGCACCGGCTTCCGCCATCATCCTCTTCTCAAGGTTGGTCTTTGTGTCCCAAACCACCTCACCGAGAAGTTCTGCGAACTTTGCGGCATGCTCCGCTTCTTCCCAGGCATAACGCTTGAAAGCCTCGGCAACTTCGGGATATCCCTCGCGGTCTGCCTGACGGCTCATTGCCAGATACATTCCAACCTCAGTGCACTCGCCGTTGAAATGGGCCCTGAGGTCCTTAATCATTTCCTCACCGGTACCCTGGGCTACTCCGAGAGTATGTTCCTGAACGAAATTGATTTTGTCAGACTCTTCAACTTTCTTGAACTTGGATGCGGGAACACCGCACTGGGGACATTTTGCTGGAGCTTCGTCACCTTCGTGAACATAACCGCATACAGAACAGATATACTTTGCCATAATTTATAATTATTAAAAATTATTTCCGCGAAGTTAATGAATATTTTCCAAAAAACTAAGCCCTGCCTGTTTCCTGAATCATCTGCCTTATCCGGGTATTGAACCCAGGGCTGTCCTTGAGCTGCGAAAGGTCGAAATGGACACGGTAACGCCAGCGGTGATTGGAATCAGCAGGGTAATTTATCCTTTCATTCATAAAATCCTTGCGACGCAGATCCGCGTCAATTGCCAGATAATCCTGCAGAGGGAATACGGCAAGCATCGAAACCGAACTCAGATGCTCGTACAGGCATTCCGCCACTTTTTCGCAAGGCATATCCTCTCCACCGTTCGCCAAGGCATGCTGCATGCGCAAAGTCTCGCTGTCATGGGAAGAAGTGGCGCACACCGAAAGCGCACCCCAGGGACGTCCCTTATCCATCATCTTCATCTCCAGGGAAAGTATTCCGAGCTCGGACATAACGCCGTTCACACAGTCCGGAACCATTCCCAGATCCTCACCGCAGGCCAGCATACCGGATGCCGACAGCAGTTCGGGCAGCTTCCTTATTGCATTGCGACGCCAGAATCCGTCATTCCGGTGATAGAAGAAGTCATTGTACAGGGCATCGAAGCGCTCTTTCTGCCACCATTCCAGCCTGGAGGTATCGGGGGTGATAAGCGGCTGCCAGCCGCCTTCGCAGCGGGGGTCCGGATGGAACAGCCCGTCGAAAGGAAGGTACATCGACTTTATTTCGTCTTCCGTATAGGAAAGCGCAGGATTGAAATGTCCGAAAAGTCCTTTGGCAATCTCTATGGGTATCTCCCATATACGGAAAAATCCCAATATATGGTCTATGCGGAATGCATCGAAATAGCGGGACATATGACGCAGACGCGCCTTCCACCAGGCGTATTCATCGGTGGCCATAACCTCCCAGTTGTATGTAGGGAAGCCCCAGCACTGTCCGTCCGCACTGAAGAAATCCGGCGGGGCACCCGTGATGGAATCCAGATTGAAAAGCTCCGGATGCCAATGGGCCTCTGCGCTGTCCGCACTCACGCCTATGGGCAGGTCGCCCTTGAAATGCACGCCTTTGCTGCGGGCGTAGGTGGCCACCTCATAGAACTGACTGTCGAGATGCCACTGTAGCCAACGCCAGAAATCCGGACTGTCTCCGTCCCGCCCGGCGCAGAACAGGGCGTATTCCTTCAGCCAGACGCTGTCATTTTCCTTGCAGAACTTTTTGAACGAAGCGTCCTGCATATCCTTAGCGCCATTCTGGGCGAAAGCCTTGCGTATCAAGGCCATCTTCTCCTTGAAAACGCGGGGATAGTCCAGCTCTGGCAGCGCATTGAGTTCCTTCTGCAATTTCTTGAAGGAGGCATCGGCCTTGACGCCAAGCCTCTGGAGGTTCACATACAGCGGGTGCAGGGCAAAACTTGACACGGGGCTGTAAGGATAAGAGTCCTTCCATTCGCCTTTCCGTGTAGTGTCCGTCACGGGCAACATCTGTATTATGCACTGGCCTGTAGCGGCGGCCCAGTCAATGACGTGGCGCAGGTCGAGAAACTCGCCTATGCCGAAATCATCCCCGGTACGGAGCGAAAATACAGGTATTACGACTCCCGCTCCCCTGAATCCCGGACGGTCGAACTCAGCAGCCTGATGCTCCCTCACGAAGGGGCAGCCCGGAATCGGGCACTCTATCCACTTGTCCGTAATTTCCGCCTCCCTGGTGCCCGCAGGGAATCTGACACTGTGGTTCTTCCACTCCATACGGCTTATCAGGCCGTCATACATCACTACATAGAAATAATCCTTCAGCTCGCCCGCCGTAACGTCGGTCTCAACGCTCCAGATTCCTCCTTCGCCCCATTTCATAGGGTGTTTCTTTCCCGAAAGCACCACGGAAATGCTCTCGCCCCACCTGGTTTGATATTCAATTGAAAACTTTACTTTCATATCTTTTTGAACGATATCGCAACCCCGCCTCCGGGAACCATATCAATATGTATAGTATCAGCGGCGGAGACCGTTTTGTCCGTTATTGTGTATGCCTGCGGATTTGTCGCATAATGCGCATCCGGAGCATCAGCATAAATTACAGCCTCATACGTTCCATCTCCAAGGAAGTCGAGTGCCACGTCGAACTCTCTCCTGTTCTCATCGGTGACACCTCCGAGGAACCAGGTATCCTTGCCATGGCTGAACTCCCTGGCACTGCCGGAAAGCGTTTCCTGACGCGGCTGGCGGGCTATTATAAGATAATCCCCAGGCTCTGCCGCTATGTAGCGTGTCTGATTCCAATCGACCGCCACATCCTTGATGAATTGGAACGCGTCCATGAAAGGAGCGTAGTGCCCGGGTGTGTCGGCGGCCATCTGCAGAGGCGAATACATAGTGACGTAGAGGGCCAGCTGGTTGGCTATGGTCGCATTCACGTGAGAGTCGTTGCCGCACCATTCCTTAAGGTTCTGTTCGAATATTCCTGGCGTGAAATCCATAGGGCCTCCATTCAGACGGGTGAACGGCAATATGGTCACGTGCTCCGGGGCGGTACCTCCGAAGGCCTGATATTCCGTACCGCGGGCAGACTCGTTGCCTATAAGGTTGGGATAGGTACGGCACAGTCCCGTGGGACGCACGGCCTCGTGGGCATTCACCATAATGTGATGCTTCGCCGCCTGAGTGACGGCATAAAGATAATGGTTGACCATCCACTGGCTGTAATGATATTCCCCGAGGGGGAGAATATCACCGACATATCCTGACTTGACGGCATCATAGCCATATTTGTTCATAAGGCCGTATGCAGCCTCCATATGACGCTCATAGTTTCTGACGCTGGAAGAAGTCTCGTGATGCATTATCAGCCTGATACCCTTGGAGTGTGCATATTCATTTAGGGAGGCTATGTCAAAATCGGGGTATGGAGTAACGAAATCGAACACGTAATCCTTGTTGCAGTTGGCCCATTCCTCCCAGCCTATATTCCAGCCTTCTATCAGCAGACCGTCGAAACCGTTGTCGGAAGCGAAGTCTATGTATTTGCGTACATTTGCATTATTCGCGCTGTGGCTGCCATGAGGTACGGCTGATGCATAGTCGAAACTATCTATCTTCACGGACGAAGCATCGGTATAGTCCCATCTGCCCGCGCCGGCTATCATCTCCCACCATACGCCCATATATTTCACGGGATGAATCCAGCTGACGTCATCGTAGGCGCAAGGCTCGTTCAGATTTAGGACAAGTCTCGATGCGAGCTGCTCCTGAGCAGAAGCGGCCACCTGGACAGTCCTCCACGGTGTCACGCAGGGAGTCTCAAGACGGCCTTTCCAGCCCTGGGCGTCAGGAGTGAGCCAGGAGCGTATCTTCGTTCCGTCGCAAATGAGGTGCATGCAGGGGTAGTCCACCAGAGCGGCCTCGTGTATATTGACGTACAGGCCTTCAGGAGTCTTCATCTGGACGCTGGTCTGTATTCCGGACGTACTGTACAGAGTAGTGCTGGAATTGTATCGGTTCGTGTGCTCCTTGAACACCTTGGAAATGCCGGTGAGCGTAGATGTTGCATACTCGTATTCCTGTGAATCATAGTCGCCGGGGATCCACCATGCAGTATTATCCTGCGCACAGTTGAATTCGCTGAGTTCTTCTTTGACTACGAAATGGCCGAGAGGCTGATTGCCGGGAAATTCATAACGGAAACCCAGTCCGTCGTCATACAGGCGGAAACGAATGTTCATCAGTTTGTCGTCGCCTACGTGCTTCAGACATACGAGAAGTTCGTTGTAATTGTTGCGTATGAACGATTCTTCGCCCCATACGGGAGACCAGGTCTCGTCCAGGGACGAATTGCTGATTTCAACAACCTGGAATCCGTCATTGAACATATAGGGAGGTATCTCGTCCGGTTTCAATATCTTGTCTCCGTCATATTCCAGTCCCTGGGCCTTTATCACACCACGCAGTTCGAAACCGAGGCCTGAAGGCAGCAGGACTTTCGTATCACCTCTGTCAAGGCTGTATAGCGGATGCCCGTCAGCATCCAGGGTGAAAGTCATGTGAAGCACATTGCCGGGAGACGAAAGTATGGTCACATCCGTGATCTCCGGCTTGTCTGCGCAGGAAATCAGGTTACCTGCCAGCAGGAACAAAATGCAAAACAATGCTGCTCTTCTCATTGATTTCGATATTTTCAGGGTCTATGACTTCACCTGTCAGGACATTCTCCCAATGCCCGTCAGACAAAGTTAATGTAAATTCTTTATAATCCAACCACGGAATTTTCACTGTTTCCGGGTTGTTGTTCAGGAATACGAACACTGTGTCGTCCTCCGTGTAACGGAAATACGCATAAGTGTTGTTGCGGCGCAGGAAATGCAGGGTCTTTCCGTTCTGTACGGCATCCGAGGTCTTGCGCCAGGAAAGAAGAGCCGCCACATAGTCGTGGAGTTCCTTCATAGACGCATTGTCCTTCCAGTCATCGGGGAAATCCACTCTCAGTCCGCCGTGACCCTGACTGCGGTCCAGAGAACGCACACCCAGCTCGTCTCCGGCAAAAATCTGGGGATAGCCGCGCAGTGTCGCCATCAGCGTCATTATGATTTTCAACCGGCCCGTGTCGCCATTTACTATATCGGCAATGCGGTCTGTGTCATGATTGCCGGGGAAAATCATCATATTGTCGATATCCTTGAAATACACGTCGTCGGCAATGCTGTCATACACTTTCTGCAGTCCTTCGTCCCAGTTGCAGAAATCGGAATTAATACCGCGTGTAAGGGCACCGTAAAGCGGAAAGTCCATAATGGAAGGCAGATTGGAATTGAAGCCGTCACGGTTCGGGTTGCCGGCCTGCCAATAAGCCACCTGGGGCACGTTCTCGCTCCATACCTCGCCCACGATGTTGATGCCGGGATATTCCGCGCGCACCGATTTGCACCACTGAGACATAGGCTCCTTCTCGTTATACGGGTAGGTATCCACGCGCAGTCCGTCCAGATTCGCCCACTCTATCCACCACACTGCCCACTGCTTGAAATACTGGAGCACATACGGATTGTCCAGGTTCATGTCAGGCATAGAGGTGTCGAACCATCCTTTTTCCATATTCTCCCTGTCCAGTTTGGAGCAATAGGGATCGTTCTGTGCCGAGAAAGCGCAGTTGGAATGGGTGTATTCAGGCCATTGGTTCACCCAGTCCCCGAAGGGCAGGTCCTTCATCCACCAATGCGCCGAACCGCAGTGATTGGTCACAATATCCATTATCACCTTTATGCCCTTGTCGTGCGCCCTGTCCACCATCTGCCGGTAGGCAATGTTGCCCCCGAAACGGGAATCTATATGATAATAATCCGAGCAGGCATAACCGTGGTAAGAGGAATTGGGCTCGTTGTCTCCCAGCAGAGGGGTACTCCATATTGCGGTCATTCCCAGGTCGGCAATATAATCGAGATGGTTCACTATGCCTGTGATATCACCTCCGTGACGCCCGAAGAAAGCCTTGGGGTCAGCCTTTTCGGCAGTATCGTCAGTGTTGTCGTTGGACGGATCGCCGTTGGAGAAACGGTCAGGCATTATCAGATAAATGGCATCGCCCGTGCCGAAACTCTCCCTCTGCGCCGAACCCTCGCGCCTCTGCGCGAATTCATAGGGAACGCTGAACTTGCCGTCAGGGCCGTCGAATTCCAGATTATAGATACCCGGGGCGGCTTTTGCGTTGATTTCCACATCGGCAAAAAGATAGTCGGGACTATCGGCCCTATGCACGGCCTTGATGCTTATGCCTGGCGCATTGTTGAACGACGGGACGTATTTGGAAATTTCCTTGCCGTGAATCATAAGCTGAAGCGGAGTTTCCATTCCTGTCCACCAGCACAGGGGCTCGATTCTGTCAACCCTGTCACGTGATGTGGTTATCTCGTAGTCCCAGGGGGCCTCCAATCCTACAGAAACTTCCACACTGTCATCCCCCAGAGTACGACGGAAGCGGAAGACCTTGTCCCCAGCCGGAATGATTTCAAACTCGGAAGTGTTGCCGGCCCACAGGGCGGGATGGCTGTGATACAGGTCATTGAGATATTTGTAGAAATCACTGTAAGCATTCCAGAAGGACTGAGGCATAGTGTCCTTCTCGAAAAATGCGAAACGGTGATTCATGCCGATTTCCTGTCCCGTATAGAGCAATGGCTGGGAATTCGGAAGAGTCCAGCACAGAACGGATGCAACCTTCCAGGCCTCGCCGAGACGTTCGAACTCAGTTCCCGCCCAGGAATTCTCATCGTGGTTGGAAGTGAAGGTCAGACGGTATGCGTCTTCGGGATAGGTTGCCAAGTATTTTTCAACGTACGCGGCCAGAGAATCGGCTGTCACTCCGCCCTCATCAAGGGTGTTCAGCATATGATGCAGATTCCAGGAATAGGTGGCATCGAAGCCGGCAGTATGCAATTCCGGTTTTTCGCCCTCGGCCAGCCAGTATTTTCCCGGATATTCACCCTTCAGTGCGGAAAGCTGTTCTTCCCAGTACTCGACGGGCATTTCGCCTGCCACATCGCAGCGGAAACCGTCCACCCCGCGATTAAGCCAGAAACGGAAACAATCGCGCATCGCGGCTCTCATCTCCCCGTTGGAAAGATCCATCGGGGCAATGTCCGTCCAGTCGTGCTGTACCACGAAGCTGCCGTCCTCATTGCGCAGAAACCAATCCGGATGGGCTTCGGCCCATTCGGAATCCGGAGACGTGTGGTTGGCGACCCAGTCCAGAATCACCTTCAGCCCGAGAGAATGGGCAGTCTGAACAAAGGCATCGAAATCTTCGAGGCTTCCGAATTCAGGATTGACGTCATCATACTTGCGCGGCGCATAATATGAACCCAATGTACCCTTGCGCTCCTTCACGCCTATGGGATATATGGGCATAAGCCATACTATGTCCACACCCACTTCCTTCAATCTCGGAAGCTGCTGCGCCGCGGCGGCAAGAGTTCCCTCGGGCGTTAGTTGGCGTACGTTCATCTCATATACCGTCGTTCCGTTGGTCCAGTCTGCGTGGTTTCCTTCCTGCGGCAAGGAAGCCGTGCAGGAAACAAGCGCAAGGACAAAGGACAGGATAATGGTTAATCGTTTCATAACTTGTTGATTATAGTTGTTTCAGCTGTTTTCAAACCCTTTGATGACACAGATATTGCGATATTTCCATCCACATCGCCGCCCTCGACGATAAAGCTGAGTGCACCGCTGAAAAGGTGCATACAGGGCTGCTGCACGTTTTCGAGGCAGGTGGGGTCACCGTTGGCCACTGCCTTGAAACTTCCTGCTCCCTCTACCTTGATTTTCACTAAGTTCGACGCATCGGGCACGGGGGTTCCGGCGGCATCCACAACGGTGACCGTTACGTATGCAAGGTCATCGCGTCCCGCCAGATTGCTTCTGGACAACTCCGTCTTCAAGGCATAAGGCTTGCCCGCAGTTCTTGCCGTCTGTTCCATAGCCACGTTCCCCTTGTCATCATAGGCCACAACCCTGATTTCCCCAGGCTGGTAAACGACATCGTCCCAAATCAGGCGGAAACGTCCAAGGGGAGAAGCGGAATCGAAGGTCTTTCTTCCCTTGCTCTGCCCGTTCACAAACAGTTCGGCCTCGGGATAGGAAGTGTAAACGAACACCGGGGTGACTTCACCTTCGCGGCCGGGCCAGGTCCAATGCGGGACTATGTGCAACGTCGGGTCCTCTTCGTTCCATACGCTACGGTAGAGATAGTATCTGTCCTTGGGAATATTGGCGAGGTCTATGATACCGAACATAGATGAATGATTGGGCCAGTCGTCATCACCGTAGGGAGTGGGTTCGCCGAAATAGTCGAAACCCGTCCATACGAACTGGCCGAGCATCCAGGGATAATCCAGGTCGGCGGCAAAATCCTCATCAGGAATATTGCTCCATATGCAGTAATCCAGGTCATATGAACTGCATTGTCTGTCCGCTGTCTTGCCGTTCATGACCTTTTCGACCGGAAAATGATAAACGCCGCGCGAAGACACGGTGGACGCAGTTTCCGAACCCAAGATAAAACCCTGCGGCAAAAGCGGATACAACTGCGTATATCGGCCTGGTTTGTAATTGAAGCCGGGTATGTCCAGGGCGGAACTTATCCCATATGCTATGCCTCCGTCAGGCTGGTCCATACCGCTGGTCACAGGACGTGTGGGATCTTCGCGATGGCATATGCCCTGCAGATAGCGGCAGACCGCCACCCCTTCTTCAGACCACTGTGACGGCACTTCATTGCCTATGCTCCACATCACCACAGAGGGGTTGTTGCGGAAATGACGAACCATATTTTCCACGTCTCTGGAAGCCCATTCCTCAAAGAACAGATGGTAACCGTTTGCACATTTGGCCACGTCCCACTCATCGAAAGACTCCACCATCAGCATTATTCCCATTTCGTCGCACAGCTCCACAAGCACCTGCGAAGGCATATTGTGGGATGTGCGTATGGCATTGCAACCCATATCCTTCAGCAGTTCCAGACGATACCTTACCGCCGAACGGTTGACCGCAGTGCCGAGAGCCCCAAGGTCGTGATGGTTGCAAACCCCCTTGAACATAGTTCTCTTCCCGTTAAGGAAGAAACCTTCGAGAGGACGGTATTCCAGACTGCGTATGCCGAAACGTGTAACCACGCTGTCACATACTGACGTTCCGGACGTCGTGGTGACGCGATTGCGCCACTTGGCCACGTTCCATTCGGTATCTATGGACGCCCCTGTCTTCAATACCGTCCTTGCGGTATAGAGCGACGGAGAGTCGGGGCTCCATAACGCAGGATTTTCCACAATCATATGCTGGGTCAAAGGCTCTGCAGGAGAAAATATTCTGCGCGTGTCTTCACTGCAGGCCACTTTTCTGCCTGAAGCATCGAAAAGGCCTGTTTCCAACGTTACGACATTACCCTTCTCCAGGCCTTCCACCCAGGTTTTCACGGTCACCGTTGCCTTGTCGGCCTCAACGTTCGGAGTGACTATGTACTGTCCCCATACAGGTACGTGTACCGCCGGTTTGTCTATGAGGTGAACTTCGCGGAACAACCCCGCTCCAGGGTACCAGCGTGAAGATTCCTCAACGTTTTCCAACAGCACCGTTATCTCGTTGGATCCCTCTTTCGCAAAAGGAGTGATATCCACGTTGAAGGCGTTGTAACCGTAGGGCCAGAATCCGGCTTCATCTCCATTTACCAGCACGCGGGCCCTGCTCATCGCTCCGTCGAAGTTCAACACCAGACTGCGTCCCTCGACCTTCGCAATATCTACATCGGTACGATAACATCCCTTGCCTATCCAGGGCAGGCCACCGCTGCGTGCAGTATGCGTTTCGGCACTCGTCTCGCCGTTCTGTACTATGGCTACGACCTGTATGTCAACAGATCTGTCGAAAGGCCCGGCTATAGCCCAGTCGTGCGGAACGCGCACATCAGTCCAACCATCCACGGCCTTGTAATCGTGATCGTGACGGAACTGCCAGCAAGGCAACAGTACGCTCAGAAGCGCGAATGTCAGTAAAGTTTTCATTTACAGAAACTCCTATATTATTTAAAATTTGAACGGATCCAGAGCTATTGTGGGCCGTCCATCCTTGAATGCTCCGTAATCGTAGCCGTTTCTTGAATGTTCGGACTCCGGTTCCCACAGCACAATACCCTTGAACCAATCCAATCCCGATGTTCCGTCCAGAAGGTACTTGAGGCAGTCCATAGATTCTTCGGGCTGAGATGCCGGCATTCCGAATTCCACCAACATCACGGGTTTGCCGTAGTTGACGTGCAGCAGATTGAAATTGGCCACCGATGCCTTTGCCTTGGGCTTCCAGTCCGGATAAGCGCCACCCGCCCAATATGAGGGATAAAGCGAGAGGCCTATCATGTCATAATTCACGCCGGCAGTCTTCATAAGGTCATAGAACCATACTAGAGTATCATTCTTCCATGCATTACTGATATGAAGGACTACTATGGCATCAGGATACACCTCCTTCACAGCCTGTGCACCGGCATTGAAGTAACTGGCGAAATTGCCTGCCTCGCTGCCCTTCACCCGGCCCGATTCCCATAGCATTCCGTTCTCCACCTCATTGCCCACCTGTACCCAGGTCACTTCTATTCCGTTGTCCTTCAGGTAACCGAGCACCTCACGCGTATGGTCGGCCACGGCAGCAGCCATCTGACGGACGTCATATCCCTTCCAGGCGGCCGGGACGTTCTGTTTCCCCGGATCTGCCCACCAGTCGGAATAATGGAAATCAATCATTATCCTCATACCCAGTGCTTTGGCACGTTTCGCCTTGACCAGCACATCCTCCTTGCCACACCATCCATCCTCCGGATCGACCCACACGCGCAGTCGTATCATATTGCAGCCGAGTTCGGCCATCAGCGCCGTACACTCCCTTTCCTCGCCGGCGGTATTGTAAAACTTGAGGCCCTTGCTCTCCATTTCGGTGACCCACGAAATGTCGGCACCCTTGGCAAAGGGAATATCTGTCTGTTCTTTGTTCGGGTCTGACGGCGTTTCACCGTTCCCGTCCTTGCAGGAAAGGAGTGACGCGAGACAGAGAAGTGGAAGAAGTGTTTTTATTTTCATACGTTACAGTTGGAATACCACAGATGAATATGAACCGAGGGAAAGCGTAACTCCGCTTACCTTGACGGAACCGTTCGAGAAAATAAGCTTGGACATATCGTCGTTCAGCGTAACGTTGGCGGGCGAGCCTCCGAAATTGTGGACCACAAGCAACTTCTGTGTTCCGCACGTGCGATACCACGCCCCGACAGAGGAATTGGATACGGCACAGGGAGTCATATCTCCCTCCCCAAGAGCCTTGTATTCCTTCCTCAGCAGGCCCAGCTTGCGGTACAGGGCAAGTATCGAATCATCCGAAGCAGACTGGGTCTGGACTGAGATGGCGGAGGTGAGCATGGATTTGTCCACCCTGATTTTGGCATCGGCCAGCGACGAGCCGTCAGCGTTCCACATCATAGGAGTACGCACGTATTCATCCCCGCCGGATTTTGTCCCCCAATATCCGAGTTCCTCGCCCTGATATATGTAGGGCTGACCCCCAGAGGTGAGCAACACCGCAGCCGCCAGTTTCATTTTGGACGTATTGCGTCCCAGAGTACTGCCTGCCCTGTCCTCATCGTGATTGGAAAGTTTCGTAGCCGCTATCGCGCCGCTGCGCTTCTGCACGTAAGAATTGTGATAGGTGCTTATCGTGGCGGCGAAAGTCTGTGCATTGGCGGAATTGAGGGCTTCCGTGAGCCTCCACCAAAAACCGAATTCGAAGAAAGCCGGAATTCCGGCATAGTATGGTGTCACTTCCGCCGGCTCGGAGAAATGTTCTCCCACCATATAGAAATCCCCCTTGCCGCCGGCAGCTTTATAAGTGGAATTGCAGTGGTCGTAAAACTTCTTGAGGAAAACGGGATTTTCGTCCGATTTGGGATTGTGGTAGATATGTTTCACAGCATCCAGACGGAAGCCGTCCACGCCCATTTCTATCCATTTGTCGGCAGCCTGCGTCACAGCATTGAACGCTGCGGAATTCTCGCAACTTTCAGCCGCTCCGTAATTGATGTCAGGCATATATGAGCCGAACACCGACAGGTAATATTCCTGGCTCATTCCGGGAAGCAACAGGTCGGCCGGGTCGAAGGAACTGCTGCTGGGATATACATTGACGCTCTTGCCGTATTCCAGCATATTCTGCCCTTCCTTGCCGCCATATTTGGTGCCCACGGGCCAGCTGTCGGAGGTGGATGTACGCAGCAGCACACCCCAGGCGCTTTCCAGACTGAGGGCCAGACTGCACTCGCTGCCATCCTTGTAGAACTGCTCCATACGGCCGTCACCGTAATAGAGCCATACCCCGGAATTCTGACTGCCCGTGTTGGAAACGTCTTCCACCTTGTCCATCCTTACGGACGAAGGTTTGCCTCCGCTGAGCGTCAGGGTGAATTTCACCTTCTCAGATGCCGCACTGCCTGTGGCAATCCTTGTCCATTCGCCCGCATTGTAGGACGTCTTTGACATCATAGGGAATTTGCCGGCCTTGACGTCCTTCTCCGGGTCGGTTGATATCATATAGTAGTCGCGGTATGGGGATTCCGCGGAAGAAGTCGCATCGAGGAACCACGGATGATTCTTGGAACTGTGGTTCAGCACATAATCGAGATATATCTTTATGCCCTTGGCGTGTGCCGCGTCCAGAAGGGCCTTGAAATCAGCCTCCGTACCGTATTCGGGGTTCACGGAAGCGTAATCCTCCACATCGTATCCGTGATACGACGTGGCCTTGTGTATGGGAGACAGCCACAGGGCCTCGACTCCCAACGAAGTGAAATAATCCAGTTTCTGCTCTATGCCCCTGAAATCCCCGATTCCGTCACCGTTGCTGTCGGCGAAACTGTAAACCAGCAGCTGGTATGAAATTTTCGAGTCACCGTTCTCCACCGGAACGGGATCCGGACCCGGATCGGGCGTGTGGCCTCCCTTGTTGCAGGAAATTACCAGAAAAGACAGAATAAGAAGAACAAGATATTTTTTCATACCGCAATATATGAAAAAACACGCCGACACCGGAAATATTTCCGGCGCCGGCGCCATTCAACAAAAAATTATTCGGTCAATGCTACAACGATTACTACATCCTTCACGGAATCGTAGTTTATTAAATAAAGTCCGTCAGCGGGAACCGTGAAGTTCTTGCCGTTGTTGACAACGGGAATTTCCGTACCCAGGGCAACCTCGGCGGGTTCCACCTCTCCGGCATCGCCACGGTTGGTTCCCCAGTCCCTGTCCTTGCGGAGCTTGAAGCCTTCACCCTTCTTGAGGAATACGGGATTAAGCAGGGCGTATATTCCGAGCTCACCTTCGTACAACACGGTATCACCGCCCCAACCGTTGAAGTCGCCTATGAGGCTCCAATCGGCACGGCCTACGCCGAGCTCTTCGGTAGCGGGATTGTATGCGGCATAATAGTAACCTGCCTGGCCAATCTTGATGTTGTCACCATCGTCCACTGCAGGGAATGGTGTACAGAAGTCGGTGAATACACCGCCCTTGTTGACATCCCATCCTGCATTGTAGCGGAATTTGAACTCCTGGGTTTCGTCAACCTGGAAAGGATAGCTCATCCAGCCGACCTCATTGTCGTCAACACCCAGAGGAATTACAGGGTAATCCGTATCCCAGTTGGATCCGTTGAGTGTTCCGATAAGAGACCAGCCCTGGAGGTAGACAAGTTCCATATTTGCATCATAAACAACGACGTAGGTACCTTCGGCAATTCCTATGTTCGGACCGTCATGAGTCGCCGTCTGTGCTGCGCCTCCGAGGGTGAGAGGAGCGCAACCGCGATTCACGCCCCAGTCGTGGTTGAAGCGGAGTTTGAACTCGCCGCTCATAGCCGTAGCGGGGCTTACCCATACACCGGGCATAAGCTCATTCATAAATATGTCGTTATCCCAGTCACCGTTCACACCGATAAGGCTCCAGGCATTGTCCGGCATAGCCTTGTTCACTGTAATGGTCTCTGCAGTGGAATCATAGATGACAAAGTACTTGCCGTCGGCCTCGACGCAAAGGTTCTTGCCGTTGTTCACGACATCGACGGGAGTGCCGAGCGTTACCTGATAAGGTTCGGTCTCACCGGTTGCGCCTCGGTTTTCGTCCCAGGCGGAATTCTTGCGTATCTTGAAGCCGTCACCGCCCTTCAGCTCGATTGCAGGGCTTGTCCAGACACCTTCCGCCTCTGTCATGAAGACGTCACCGGCCCATGAATTGAATCCTCCGATTACGCCCCATACGGTGCCATCTGAAATGGTGATGGTCTCATCGGCCGTATTGTAAACAATCTTGTAGAAGCCGTCAGCGGGAACAGCAAGATTCTTTCCGTTTGCAGTAGCGGCAACAGGTGTATCGAGTGTAACCACATAAGGCTCTGTCTCACCGGGTGCACCGCGATTCTCGTCCCATGCGGCATCCTTGCGAAGCTTGAACTGGTCGGCGGCTGCAATTGTGGCATAGCCTGTCCATACACCGCCTTCTTCCGTCATTGCGACATCATTCTCCCAATCGCCTCCGACACCTATGATGCCCCAGCCCTGATATGCGGGAACCGGTTCAGGTTCGGGTTCTACTGTAGGCTCATCCTTGCCGTACATATCTGCACTGATTTCGGCAGTCATAGGTTCGGTGCCCATATAGAAGTATATACGATACTGGCCGGCCTCAATAGGAATGTTGGCTCCACCTGCAGCGAGGTTCTCGAGGTCACCGCCCCAGTTGTTGTCCCAACCGGCATCGAGACGGAACTTGAACTCAGTAGTCTCAGGAACATCCACGTCAACCCAGAAGCGGCCGAAGAACATATTGTAGTTCATCACGACATCGTTGTCCCAATCTCCGTTGAGTCCGATGACACCGACCTTGTCGAAGCCATAAAGCTTGTTCACTACAAGTTCATCCTTGTTGAGGTTGAACAGATAGTATCTGTGCGCGCCGTAGCACATTATATTCTGTGATGCGTCACCGTTGATGAGTTTGAAGGAAGCTGCCTCGGGGGCCTCGGCCTGAGCCTCGGAACCCCAGTTTCCTGTGTCTGAAGACCAGTCGCCGCCATAGGTGAACTTGAAGCCTGTAGAGGCTGTTCCGTCTTCTTTCTTGCACTGGAAGTCAACTACGCCGCGGTAGTTGATGCCATCGTAAGAATAGTTGAAGAGTTTGGGATAATCGGCAGGAGCCCATCCCTGGTAATCACCGGGAACGTCAACCACGTCGAGTTCGCCCTTTGTCTCTTCGAAAAGCACGAAGGCGGCGGATACGATATTGGAGTGCTGAACGTATTCCTCGATATTCACACCCTTGTCGGTCTGAATGTATGCATCCAGACGGAATTCGGCGTTGACCGTGGTGTTGGGCTCATAGCCCATGTTGAGGAATATCTTGTTGAATTTCTTCTGACCGAAAGAGATGACACCGTCCGCAATTGTGGCATCCACCTTTTTCGCTTCCTCGAAGTTGTCGCCCTGCACGTCAACATACAGAACGTAGGCAGCGGGAGTCACGGGGAGTCCGAACTCAGCCTCCGAATAGGTGGTTGTAATGTTCTCTCCGTCTTCAGCCAGCTGGCAGCCCTCAATGTTGCCCAATGCCTGGGCCTTGAGGTTGTTGGGATTGATCTGCACCTCGATATGCTCCTGCGTACAGGCCGCAAGGAACAGACCGGAAAGGGCAATCAGCGAATAAAATATCTTTTTCATAATTGTCAACTGTTAATAACCGGGGTTCTGTTCAAGGTTGCCGTTGGCGTTGATATCGTCAGCGGGAATTGAGAAGATGTTGAAGTGTGCATCGACAGCCCTGCCTTCGGCGACACCGCCCTTGAATTCCCAAAGATAATCCGATGTGGTGAAAAGGTCGAAACGGACAAGGTCCTGGCGGCGGAAGCCCTCGAAATAGAGTTCGCGTCCTCGCTCGTCGATGATATTCTCAAGAGAAAGTGCAAGGTCACCTGCACCGGCACGGCTGCGCACTGTATTGAGGTAGGTCTGTCCTTTGGTCTTGTCAGCTGCTCCACGGGCGGCGCACTCGGCATACATCAGGTAAGCGTCCGCCGAGCGGAATACGGGGAAGTCGATATCGACGAAACCATTGGCCTGTGCAGCAGTACCGTCGTGGTTCACGTTGACGAATTTCATTGATTTCCAACCCTCTGATGCACCTGCCGCATCACGCAGCTGGTCTATGTACTGCTTGAAATCACCCTTGAAGAATGTGGCGCGTGCATCTTCTTCACTGAATTTGCTTGTGAAAGCGCCTGTCAGGGAAAGACCTGACCAACCTGAAGAAATGCCCATCGCTCCCGCATCCATGGTCTTGCCTTCATTACCTGTAACTGCCCAGGTGTTGGCGAAGGTCAGGAAATTGGTTGAACCGTATGAACGCAGAAGATTTCCGTCCTGAGGGGCGACGAAGATGATTTCGTCACCGTTATTGGTAGTGTTTCTTGTCCAGAGGTGGTTGTCGGCGCAGAACAGTTCCGAATATTTGCCGTGAAGAGGATACTTCGCGATGATATCTTCGCATACCGTGGCGCAGTCACCGTACATTGCGCTTCCCTTCCATACCTCGGCATTGAGGTAGAGCTTTGCGAGTATCATCTGTACCATACCCTTGTCAGCGCGGCCGTATTCACCGGTACCGGGCTCTGCAAGACCGTTTCCGGAGATAAGATCCCTGGCCTCGGTCACCATCCAGTCGAAAAGGTCGGCGCGTTTGATCATCTGCGGTCCCACTGAACCTACGGAATCATTCTCCGTGGGGAAAGGAACGTTGCCGAACATGTCGATGGCGTGATAGTAGCTCAGCAGCCTGAGGGCACGTGCCTCTGCAATGTAGTTCTGCTGCTTGGCAAAGCCGTTGAAAGTGGCGGCATTCGCCCTGCGGATGAACTCGTTGCACTGGCTGATCTGGAAGAAAATACGCATATACATACTGAAAACAAACTCGTTGGAGGCGTTCCAGCACTGGTTGTGAAGGTCAAACAGAGTACCGTCGTTCCAGCAGCAGGTAGCCACGTCCGTGGTGATTTCCTGAAGGTTCACGACTGCACGCATATACTGGCCGTAACCGCCGTCCACACCGTCGATGTCGGGACCTGAGTCCGGACCTGCGGAAGAAGATGAGCAGAGGCCCTGATAACATTTTGCCAGAAGCTGATTGAATGCTTCCTGTGAATTGAGTACGTCCTCGGGGAGAACGGTATTGGGATCTATAGGGGTAACGTCGAGGTCTTTAACACATGAAGATGTGAAGCCTGCAAGCATCAGAACCACAAGAGCTGTTGCATAAAATTGAATCTTTTTCATATCTCAGTCGTGTTAAATTAGAAATTGAACTTCACACCGAGTATATAGGTGCGGGGTCTGGGATACATATTGTTGTCAATACCGTTGAAAATCTCGGGATCGATGCCTCTGTACTTGCTTATGCAGGCCGCATTCTGGACTGT
Source organism: Candidatus Cryptobacteroides sp. (assembly GCA_045597605.1). Classification (GTDB taxonomy): domain Bacteria; phylum Bacteroidota; class Bacteroidia; order Bacteroidales; family UBA932; genus Cryptobacteroides. Next base: position 31,620 of record JAZLKN010000026.1, read on the forward strand.
ACCGAAAACGCTGAGGTACATATCGCGGGCAATCACGTTGCAGAGGTGGAAACGGTAGCTCAGAGTAATGTTGTCTATCTTCAGGAAAGAAGCGTTGGTGACGTACATGTCTGACCAGTACTGTGCATAGTTCTGGAAATTATGCTGTTCCGCCGTAACGTAACGGTTGTTGATGAAGTTGTTGGTACTGAGGTCCGTGAGAAGGTCGCCGTTGCTCATCACGTTGTTGTAGACGTAGTTGCCGACATTTGAATGCGCGCTGATGGCGAGGGTGAGTTCCTTCCAGCTGAGCTGTGTATTGAAGCCGAAAGTCCAGTCGGGGGCAGCCTTATGGAAGCAATACTTGTCGCCGGTATCAATCTTTCCGTCCTTGTTGCGATCCACGTAGAGGCCTTCAATGGGATTGCCATTCTCATCATATACCTGCTGGTAAACGAAGAATGAATTGGGTGCCTGTCCTGTCTGGTGCACCTGAATGGTGTTGCCGGTACCGCCTGAGATTCCTCCGGTAAATACGCCATAATAACCGGGACGTTCGTCATCGGTTGTCAGACGGGTAATCTTTGTCTGGTTCCAGGCTGCATTCACGCCTATGCTCCAGTGCCAGTCCTTCTTCTGAATGGCAACTGCATTGAGTTCGACCTCGACACCGGTATTCTGAAGGTCACCGATATTGGCGTCGAGATAGTTGCTCAAGTTTGCGCCTGCCGCCACGGGAGTGTAATTGAGCAGGTCCTTGGTGTACCTCTTGTAGAAGTCCACGCTACCGGTAATCCTGTCATTGAGGAAGCCGAAATCCAAACCTGCGTTGTAAGTGGTGGTCGTCTCCCATTTCAGGTCGGCATTGTAACCCTTGGCCGTGATGGGCTGTATGGTATTGCCGGCAAAGTTGTACTGGCAGGCGTCAGTGTTATATACATATGACGCAATGGTGGGATAGAAACCGTTGCCGAGATCCTGCTGGCCTGTCTGACCGTATGACAGACGGAGTTTCAAGGCAGAAACGGCCTTTGTGTTCTTGAGGAACTTTTCGTTCTTGATGTTCCATCCGAAAGCGACTGACGGGAAAAGACCCCACTTGTTGTTGGAGAAACGTGAGGTACCGTCGGCACGGAATGTGGCGGTCAGCATATAGCGGTTGTCATAGCTGTAGTTGACGCGGCCGAAGAAAGACACGAGGAATAGCTCTCCCTTGTAGGTGTTGGGGTTGGCCAGGAAATAGCTGGGATCCGTCTTGGGAGTGCTGTCAGCCTTGTAAGTCTCATTGAAAGACTCTGTCTTGAAATGCTGCCAGCTGTAACCTGCCATAGCCTCGAAACTGTGCTTTTCAACCCAGGTATGGGTGTAGTCGGCATAGGCCTCGAGAGTCTGGTCAATCTTGGTCTGATTGTAGTTCGTGTGGTAACCTGAAGCGTGGTTGTTGGCTTGCTCCCTGGTCGAGTGCATTGACTGCTCGGTATCGGGCTTCACGTCAACTGTGCCCTTCGAATGGGTATAGTCCATACCAAGGTTCAGGTTGAGGCGGAGATCCTCCAGACCGTGAATCTTATAGTCAATCTGCGCATTGCCGAGGAACCTCTGGGCGTTGCTCTTGTCGAGTTTGTCATTGATGAGAGCGACGGGGTTCTGGTTTGCCATAGTGTTGCAATTGTCCACGGTGAATGTGCCCTTGCCGTAGTTCCACCAACTGTAACCGTTAAGACCGTCCTTGTCATAAACGGGACGGGTGGGGTCGTACTGAACAGCCTGGGTGATGGCGCCCGTGTTTGCAAAACGGGTATCCATATTCATTCCCTTTCCGTTCAGATTGATGGTAAGGTGCTTGTCAAGGAATGTCGGAGCCAGGTTGAGGGACACGGTCTGACGGTCCATCTTCGAGGTTTTCAGAGTTCCGTTATTGTCGAGAACGCCGATGGATGCACGGTAAGGCATTGAGAAGTCTTTGCCTTCAGTCACACCGGAAACGGCAACGTTTCCTTCATAAGTCTGGGCCAGCTGGAAAATCTCCTTCTGCCAATTAGTGTTGGCAGTGCCGAGATTCTTGTAGATGTCACTTTCCGTTCCGAACTGTTTGCCTACGAGCTTGCGCATTCCGTCAGCATCGAGAACGTCCACATATTTGGCATTCTGGCTGAGGGATGCCGTAAAGTCGGCGTCAATGTGGGGAACCTTTCCGCTGGTATGGCCCTTCTTGGTGGTAATCATGATGACACCGTTGGAGGCGCGGCTACCGAAAATAGCGGTTGCGGAAGCATCCTTGAGGACTGTGAAGGTCTCGATATCGTTAGGGTTGATGGAAGCAAGCGGATTGCTTGTACCGCTGATACCGTCATTTGAGATGGGGAGACCGTCGATAACGATGAGAGGGTCGTTGGAAGCCTGGAGTGAAGAACCTCCACGGATACGGATTGTAGAGCCGGAACCGGGAGCACCGTCACCTGTAGTGACGACTACACCGGCTGATTTGCCCTGCAGCAGTTCTGTGGGCGAAGCAACGACACCTTTGTTCAGATGGTCGGCCTTGACGGCTGACACCGAACCGGTCATATCGCTCTTCTTGACCGTACCGTAGCCTATGACTACGACCTCGTCAAGATAAGCGCTGTCTTCAGCAAGAACGGTCTTCGCCTGAACCTCGGAAGCCTTCACAGTAACTGTAGTATAGCCTATGCAGCTAATCTCCAGTACTGCGTCAGGAGAAGCAACCTTGATGGAGTAATCGCCGTCAATGCCTGTAACGGTACCATTGGTGGTACCCTGTTCGACGACGGAAGCGCCGATTACAGGCCCGACTTGATCAACGACCACTCCCTTTACCTCGTACCCGCCCTGGGCGGATACTCCAACCGACATTGCAAAAGAGAATGCAATGAGGGCAAGTGTGGTTAGGATTTTTTTCATAAAAAGATTGGTTTGTTGATATGTTAGTGTATTATTGTTTGTTGTGTTCCTTTATCAATGCGGTGCAGGCGGCGCCCAGCAGCAACAGCACAGCGGCTATTATGAACATTGCGGCCTGCGAGCCTCCCGCGAGTGAAAGCATCCAACCGCCCGTGGCAGCCGCCACTATCTGGGGGAGGCAGATGGAACAGTTGAAAAGACCGAGATAAGTTCCGATATGGTCCGTGAGCGCATTCGTGACGAAGGTGAACGGAATGGCAAGCATTGCCGCCCAGACGAATCCCACTAGAATGAAGCTTGCGAACAGCAGCCACTTGTCGTGTATGAAAAACACCGACAGGAAACCTGCTGCTCCCAGCACGAGACTCACCGCATAAGCAAGTTTCAATGTCTTGAACCTGGGAATCACGAGGGCCCATATCATAGCGCCCACAGCCTCGACGGCGAAGAGAAGACCCACCCAGTTGCCTGCCGCCTGATAACCTTCCGACGCGGCATCGGTCACTCCCCAGCAGGTATCGGCAATAGCCCCGTTGGTATATGTCCATAGCAGAAGGAATGCCGCCCAGCAGAAAAATTGCACGAGACCCACCGTCCAGAAAGTCCCGGGAGCTTTTTTCAGAAGTTTCCACAAGGACAGGTCACCCTCCTTTTCAGAAGCGGCGTCAGGGCCGAGCGAGTGGAATTCGGCGTATTCCTCCGGAGCCATTTCCTTCACTCTGAAGAAGGTGTACAACACACACAATATCAATATGGCCGCTCCGCAGTAGAAGCTCCATATCACGCTGTCCGGCACCATACCGGAAGGTGCGGTGTTGGCAAGCCCTATCCAGGTGAGGAAAATCGGGAAAAGATAGCCCACGAGCGAGCCCGCATTGCAGAGGAAACTCTGCACGGAATAGCCCTTTGCCTTCTGGTTCTCACCTACCATATCGCCGACCATCATCTTGAAAGGCTGCATCGCCACATTGATGCTGGTATCCAGAAGCATAAGGCTGAAAAGGCCGAACCACATGGCTCCGTTCAATCCGAGGAAGAGTTTTGTCCCGAAATCTATGCTGCCCGAATTGGGGAGCATAAGCATTACCAGCACTGCTACCAGCGCGCCTGCAAGAAGATATGGTTTGCGGCGTCCCATACGGCACCAGGTCCTGTCTGAATATTTGCCCACCAGAGGTTGCACAAGCATACCCATAAGGGGCGGCAGTATCCAAAAGAAGCTGAGCTGGTGCGGATCCGCGCCAAGGGTTGCAAATATCCTGGAAATGTTCGCGCTCTGTAGCGCATACGCGATCTGCACTCCGAAAAAACCGAAATTCAGGTCGAAAATGCTCCTCAAGGAAAGCTTTGTATCTCTAGCCATATAAGTGTCTAATTCATCGCAAATTAGAAATTCCGACCGTTTTCTATGAGTTTTTTTGGATGAACTGCGGAATTTTAAGGATGAATTGCACAGAGTTTTGTCAGAAGTATTAATAATGTTATCTTCGCATAAGTTATGAACGACAGGAAGAACCATATCTTCATACACGCCTTCGCCCTAATGCATCTGGCCGTTGCCCTCGGCTGCCGTCTGATAGGCGTTGCCGACGACCTGATGCTGACTCTGCTCACAATGCTGCTTGTGGTGGTAATATGTTTCCGCTGCCAGACAAGTGCGGTGTTCATGGCCGTCAGCGTGATACTCGTGAATATCGTCGGGGTGATTCTGGGCAAGGGAACGGCGGCGGTAATCTCGCTTGTCACGGATTCTCCGTTGGCCATCTATCCGCTGTCAACGTTCCTGTGCACCGAGATTATGGGATGGGGATGGCTGAAAGCGGCCTCTGCCTATACGAAAAGACACCCCTATTCCGATGACGAAAAGGCTTCCTTCAACCTGAGGTGGCTTCTGGTCGCGTTCGTGATAATCATCGTAGTGCGCCTTACGCTCCTTCTCGCCACGCACGAGTTGAGCGACAGCCGCAATATGCTCGTCGGCGTACTGCTTGACTACGTGTTCTCCTGCGCGGCTCTGGTTTGGGTGGCGGAATATGCCATAAAATACCATCAGAAAGCCAAGATTTCGGAAATGGAGGCAAATCTGGCCCAATACCGCTATATGAAACTCAAGCAGCAGGTGAACCCTCATTTCCTCTTCAACTGCCTGAACATACTCGACTGCCTGATTCAGGAACAGAACAAGGACAAGGCCAGTGCCTACACCCACAAGCTCGCCGAAATATACCGATATATGCTGGGAAACGACGACAAGCAGATAGTCAGTCTGAGCGAAGAACTGCGTTTCGTCTCCCAGTATATCGACCTGTTGAAAGTACGATGGCCGGAGGGACTTGAATTCACCGTAGACATTGCACCCGACCACATGGACAGGCAAGTCGTTCCGTGCAGCCTCCAACTGCTCATAGAGAATGCCACGAAACATAATGCGGTACATCCTGACAAAAAACTGTCCATACGCATACACTCCACGGACAAGAGTCTTGTTGTGTCCAACAACCGCCGCCCGAAATTGAACAACCAGACATCGACGGGCATAGGCCTTTCGTACCTGCGCAAACAATATCGCGACCTGGGCGACAAGAGCCTTATTATCAGGGCGACTGACGAATCGTTCACTGTAATACTTCCTTTTCTGTAACGGATATGAAAGCGATGATCATAGAGGATGAACGCATGGCGCGCGAACAGCTTGCCAACGTACTGACGTCCAATTTTCAGGATATGGACATTGTCTGCATGACCGATTCCGTAGTGGACAGTGTGAACTACCTGCGCAGCAATCCCCAGCCGGATGTAATATTCATGGATGTGGAACTGCTCGACGGCAATGCATTCGAGATATTCAAGAGAACGGACATCCGGTCTTCCGTAATTATGACCACTGCCTATGATTCATATGCAATCAAGGCCTTCGAGACCGGGAGCATAGACTATCTTCTCAAACCCATACCGATAGAAAGACTGCGCAAGGCCGTGGGTCGATGCCGGGAGATTACAGGATACCGTAAACTGCTCACAATACACTGCGGTCACAACATCATCCCGGTGAACGTGGACGAAATATCCTGCCTATATTCCGAAAACAAGGCCAACTATATAATGACCTTCAACAAGGAACATTATTTGATAGACCGTACCATTGAACAATTGGAAACGGAACTGAATCCCGATACCTTCATCAGAATTTCCCGCGGCTGCATAATCAACCGCAGAGCACTGACCGGCGCGACGAGGGACAATGCGGGACACCTTATTGCAAAACTGTCCCCCGAGCCCCCCTTCGAATTCACGGTATCGCGGTCGAGGATCGACCTTTTCCTGAAATGGATGGAAAACTTCTGACAGAATTTGAAAAGAAAAAAACTCATACTCACGGCACTCGCCGCGTTGATCCTGCTGCACGCCGGCATTGACGGCACCATCGCCCAGGACGGCTACAAAAAACTTGGCGGCTCTCTGCTTCCTTATGTCATAGAAAACGGTGACACGGTGTTTCTGGCCCCGCTCAACCCTGCACGCGTCTATGAGAAGAAACCCCGCAAGAAAGGCCGCCAGTGGCGCAAATACTACCGGCTCGTCTATAACTTCGCGAAGGTGTATCCATATGCGGTGGCTGCAAGGGACATTGTGGAGGAAGTTGACAGCACCATCAAGGCTGACGGGCTGAAATACGTGAGGAAGGACCGATATGTGGGCGAGGTGACCAAGCAACTGTTCCACCACTTTGAGAAACCTCTGAAAAACCTAACCGTCACGCAGGGGGAACTGCTTATGAAACTCATAGGCAGGGAATGCGGCTTCACCCCCTACAGCATAATACAGGAATTCAAGAACAACTATGCCGCAGCCTTCTGGCAGGGCATAGCAAAACTTTTCGGAGAAGACCTGAAACGCCCCTACGACCCCGACGGGGAAGACGAGGCCACGGAGGAACTTGTACGGCAATGGTGGGCCGGAGACTTCGTGCAAACCTACTATGAAATATTCTGGGAGGAACCTCCCGTCACCGAATTGCCGCCTCAATACTCGTACCAGTTGTCCCGGTAAATCCAGCTGTCAAGGATTATCAGTTGGGCACCCGTGGAAAGAGTTTCGCGGGCCTCGACGTGGAGATGTCCGAAGATGAAGTAATCCACCTTGCGCTCCTTCAAAACCGATTCGGCATATACAGCCAGCGGCTCTTCCTTGCCTTTCCACACATATTGCTCACGGCGCGCAAGACGGTTGTTGCGGCTCCACCTGTGGCCTATGGCCATAGCCACCGAAGGATGCAGCAGGTTGCTGAACATCCACTGGGTGATTCGGCTGTGGAATACCCTGCGCAATATCCTGTAGGACAGGTCTGTTCTGCCCAGGGCGTCGCCGTGGCCGAGGCAGAATGTCTTTCCTCCTATCTCCACGAACGACGGCTGCACCAGCTTCGTCATTCCGAGTTCCTCGAAATAGCTGTAGGTCCACACGTCGTGGTTGCCCTGAAAGAAATATACCTTCACACCGGCATCCATAAGTTCGGTCAGCGCAGCCAGCACCCTGACATAACCCTTGGGCACGGTGTATTTCCACTCGTACCAGAAATCCCAGATGTCCCCCAGCATATACAAGGCATCCGTATTCCCGTCGTTTATCTTTTTCAGAAACGCCACGAAACGCGCCTCTCTGCCTTCTGGATCCATTACCTGAAGCCCCAGATGCACGTCCGATACGAAATATGTGTGTCTAGACCCCATAAATAAATGCAAGTATGGCCACACCTACAATCGCGCAATAGAGGGCAAACCACTTGAGGGAAGCCTTCTTCACTAGGGCTATCATCACCTCGCAGGCGAAAAGGCCGGAAACGAAGGCGCTGACGAAACCGAGTATCAGCGGAAGGCTGCCTATCGCGGCCGCCGAATCACCGAAACCGCCGTCAACGAGGTCCAGAAAAGCCTCGCCGAGAATGGGCACGAGCACCATCAGGAAGGAGAACTGCGCCATATCGGAACGTTTCACGCCACACAGAAGGCCGGTGCTGATGGTTGTGCCGCTGCGGCTCAGACCGGGTGTCACTGCAATTGCCTGTCCAAGGCCCACTACGAAAGCCTGCAGATACGAAATCCCGTTGCTGTAGCCCTTGCGCTCTGCCAGACACTGTCTGTCACCCCCTTCCGCCAGCTTGTCGGAAAGGAATAGCAGCACTGCCGTCACAAGCAGGGAGATACCCACTACACGAAGGCCTGAGAAAAGCGCGGTCACCTCATCCTTGAAAAACATCCCGACAATGAAAACGGGTATCATCGAAACGCAGATTTTCAGGATATAGTCCGTCTCTTCGTTGTACTTGAACTTGAAAAGGCCGCACAGCAGCCGCCATATCTGCCTGCGGAAAACGACTATGGTGGCAAGCACCGTGGCGGCGTGCACCATCACCTCGAACGACAGGAAGGCCTCGTCGTCAGGCAATTCTATCCCGAGTATCTCACGGGCAATCATCAGGTGTCCGCTGCTGGAAACAGGCAGAAATTCGGTAAGCCCCTGCACAAGGCCCAATATTATCCCTTCAAACCACTCCATACTACTTCCCCTCCCTGCGACCGGTCCTCATTATGGCCACGATTTCGATTACAATGCCACATACTATCACAACGGGGGCGGCGACAAGGCGGCGGAAATCGAACATATCATAGTTGAAAACCGCGGGATCCTTCACTGCAGGACCGCACATCAGAATGTAACCGGCTATCATCACGACCAGCCCGATAATCATCAATCTTACGCCCTTGGGCGTCAAAGCGAATTTTCCGTTCATATCAATAATACAATTCTTCCTTTTTGAGACTCACCATCTTGCCCACTACGGAGAAGGTCACTACAAGGCATATAAAGACACCGGCGAGTACTACAATCCCTATCACGGTCATCAGCTGGTCCATCTTGAAGATGGTGAACATCTGGATAAACTGCCGCTTGAGTATGAGCAGTGCGCATATCAGCATTATCGTTGCCATCTGGGCCGCCAATATCCCCTGGAACACGGCACCGGCAAGAAAAGGCTTGCGAATGAAGGCCTTGGTCGCACCGACAAGACGCATAGTGTGTATGGTGAAACGCTTGCTGTACAGATTCAGGCGTACCGTGTTTCCTATAAGAACAAACGAAATGAACAGCAGCAACGCGATGAACACGCCCAGCACCAGCGAGATTGTCCTGAGATTGGAGTTGAGGGTCTCTATCAGGGATTTCTGCCATACCACGTCATCCACAATCTTCTCCGAGGAAATTTCCTTCATTATCCCCTCCACTGCCTCGGTTGTCACATACGCCGCCTTCAGCGAGACATTGAGCGACACGGGAACGGGAGCAGTCTCGAACACCGACAGGAAATCCGAACCCAGCAGGTCCTCCATCTCCTTCATTCCCTGCTCCGCCGTGACATATTCAACGGCCCTGACGTAGTCTTTCTTTTCAAGCACGTCAAAGTATTTCTTGGCATCCGCCTCCCTTGCATCCGGACGGAAAATCACCGAGAGCTTCATATTCTCCTTGAAGTAGTCGGATACGTTGCCGGCATTGACCAGCAGCAACGAAGCCACGCCCACCAGCAGCAGGACCAGCGAAATGCTGAATATCGATGAGACATACGCACTTATCAGGCGTTTGCGCATTATTTTATTCTCTTTCGAGACCATAGGAATACTTTTAAGTTGTTTCAGCCCTCAAAGATAATGAATTATCAAAAAAATTTGGTATATTTGCGTAATTATTCGCTTCTTCAAATGGCAACTGAAGTTAAAAGAGTACTGTTCGTGAATTCGGAGATGTGTCCATATCTTCCGGATTCTCCCATTGCTCTTTCGACCAGAACCCTTGCTCAGGGAATCCAGGAGAAAAGGGTGGAGATACGTTCCTTCATGCCCCGCTACGGGCTCATAAACGAGCGCAAGAACCAGTTGCACGAAGTCATACGCCTCTCCGGCATCAACATCATCATAGATGACGTGGACAGGCCGCTTATCATCAAAGTGGCTTCCCTTCCCTCTGCAAGGATGCAGGTGTATTTCATCGACAATGACGATTTCTTCCGCCGCAAAGCCCTGTACGGCGACGCTGAGGGCAGAAGTTTCAAGGATAACGGAGAAAGAGCCATTTTCTTTGCCAGGGGTGTGTTGGAGACTGTCAAGAAATTGCGTTGGAGTCCGGACATCATACACTGCAGCGGATGGATTTCACACGTTCTCCCTCTCTATCTCAAGAAATGCTACAAGGATGACCCCATCTTCTCTTCAAGCAAGGTGGTTCTCTCCCTGTTCAATGATATCCAGGCCGAACCGTTCGAAGACAATTTCGCCAATCTGATTCTTTTCCAAAGCGTTGAAAAAGAAGACGTCACCCTGCTGGACAAGCCCACTGGCATCAATCTTGCAAAACTTGCCGTCGAATACAGCGACGGAGTGCTTATGGCCGACGAAAACGTTCCCGAAGAACTGTTCGCCTATGCCAAAGCGAAGGGTCTGCCAGTATTGGATTATGACAAGACAGCAGTAGGTAACGGCTCGTTCGTGGACCGCTATCACAGTTTTTACACTGATTTGTAGATGAACTTTACCGGATTGAAGAGATTTATACTGGGCTGTGCCATCATATATGGCGCAGTTTCTTGTGTTGACATAAACTACAACTTGGGCGAAGGCTTCATCCCGGCGAGGGAGAGGTACCTGACAAGGACGGTGACCATCCCTCTGAACGAGATATGGATGCTGCCGGTTGACAGCCTGTCAGCCTACAGTTCTCACAGAATGACCATAGGGTCTATACGGGACGATATCTTCGGACTCACCCGCAGGAATACTGCCTTCTCTCTCATTCCTTTCGGTGACTCTTTGGACTTCGGCAGGAATTTCCGTTTCGGGAAGTTCCATTTCATCGCCGAGCGCGACACCGCCTCCTGCCCGAGAGGTTTCGAGCACATAATGCAGAAAGTGAGGGTGTACGAATTGAAGCACCCGCTGGACAGCACCTTCCTGTATTCCTGCCAGCTCAAGACCTCAGACTTCGAAGGCTCGCCTCTTATATGTGCCGGCGTGCCGATGTATGACGGCGGAGACTCGCTTTCCTTCGACTTCACCGAGGAGTTTGCAATGAAATACGTGAGGACGGACGGTAAGGTCGAAAAACTCGATTCTCTTGACAAATACACAAAGGAGCATCCCGGTATATTCATCTGCACCGACGATATTCCGGGCTATGGCGGAAGACTCGATTTCTTCACCACTGCAATGGACTATGACAACGACAATGTCCTGTATGGAAACTATGCGGAACTGTCTTTCACGGCCGATTACTACGACAAGAAGACGGGCAAAATCAGGGAGAACGTGGATACTGCCTTCTATTTCGGGCTGGGAGCCACGAGCTTCAACATCCAGAATGCATCCTACTACGCATTCAACTGTTCCGAGCATGAGAGTGCCGGTCTCAGCGGTCTTGCAGAAGAAAGGATACGCATTGAAGGCGGCTCGGGATTGAAACCTGTAATCAAGGCTGCCCATCTGCGCGAACTGGTGAAGAATGCCGTTGCCGACACGCTTGAAAAATACGGACAGAACGTGGACAAGGTATTCAAAGATATGTCATTGACCGTCAACAGAGCCACAGTAATGCTGCCCTACGATATGCCGGAAGACTACAGGGATATGGGCTTCTACCCCCAGGTACTGAACCCTACGATGCGCATCAGCAAGAAGGATACCGTTATGTACGCCGGACTGACCGATGCCAGCGTCTCCACCGAAAATCAGGGGGACATAGACCGCAGCACGATGACCTACAGGCCTGACATCTCCCACCACCTTCAGACCATACTCGCAACGAATCCCGGCACCAAGGGCGGCCGCGACAGTCTGGAAAGGGAAAATCTATGGTTCCTTATTCTGGCGACGGAGACTATCACCACCAGGGATCAGGGCCAGTCCACAAGCGACTATTACTCCCAGATGGCATATCTGAACTACTACAACAGCATGCTGGGCGGATACGGAGGTTACGGCGGATACGGGGGATACGGATATGGCGGTTACGGCGGATATGGAGGATATGGCTATGACAATTACTATAATTATTATATGATGCAGGCCATGTACGCCAATATGAACAGCGGAAACGGCACTTCCACCACCACATCGACGGCACTCGACAAGGACAGGTATTACAACGCCGTACTGCGAGGCCCGAAAGCCGACCCTGCATCGGGGGCTGTTCCAAGACTGAAACTCACATATTCATTCAGACAGAGCGAATAAAAAATGTCCGGACTTTCAATCCGGACATTTTTGTAAAAAGTGAAAACTTATTTGAGTTTATCCTCGATATATTTCACTGCGTCACCTACGGTTGCTATCTTCTCACCAGCGTCCTCATCGGGAATGGTAATATTGAAAGTTTTCTCGAACTCCATAATAAGTTCAACGGTGTCAAGAGAATCTGCACCGAGATCATTTGTAAAGGAAGCTGTCTCGGTAACCTCTTCAGGTGAAACGCCAAGCTTGTCAACGATGATGGCTTTCACTTTATCTGTAACAGATGCCATAAATTTGTTATTTTATTATTACTAAATATTTTCAGTACGTTCTGCAAATATAACCTTTTTTATCCGTTTCGCCAAGTTTTCCCCCGTAATTAAGGCTATTGACTCCTCCGAAGCCTGGGAAATGCGCTTCAAACTCCCGAAATGCAGAAGAAGTTTCTCCTCTGTTCTTGGTCCGACTCCGGGTATGTGCCTCAACGCCGAATCTATCTGCGCCTTGCTGCGGCGGTTGCGGTGGTGGGTGATTCCGAAACGGTGCGCCTCGTCGCGCAGATGCTGCAGGAGTTTCAGGGCTTGGGAGTTCCTGTCCAGGAAAAGAGGATAAGGGTCACCCACGCGTATCACCTCTTCAAGTCTTTCGGCAAGTGCCACAACAGTCAGCCTGTCTGTGAGGCCCAACTCGAACAATGCATCGTATGCACATCCCAACTGACCCTTTCCGCCGTCTATTACAATAAGTTGCGGCAAATCGTCCGGAGCCTCCGCAAGCATACGGCTGTAGCGTCGATTCACAACCTCTTTCATCGTGGCATAGTCGTTGGCCCCGACGACGGTCTTTATGATAAAGTGCCTGTAATCCTTCTTGGACGGTTTGGCACCACGGAATACAACACAGGCTCCCACAGGGTTGGTCCCCTGTATATTCGAGTTGTCAAAACATTCGATATGCTCAGGCAGCACGGACATACCGAGAGCCTGCCTCAACTCCTCCAGAACGCCTCTGGAGAACTCGTCGGGGTCGGTATGCTCTTTCTGTCTCAGCGCATTCAGCCGCATCTCCCTGGCATTCTTGGCACTTAGCTCGAGCAGGGACAGTTTATCACCGCGTGACGGTATATGGAACTTCACCCCGTCGAAACCGGTATCCGGAAGGAAAGGAACTATGGCATCCCCGCTGAGTCCGCCGGTCTTCTCCTGCACCACGCAGACAAGCGCGGTAAGCACTGTCTCCCTCGGCTCTTCTATGCCCAGCTTGAGATTGAGGTTCAGACTCTGCACTATGCTGCCCTCTCGCAGACGCAGAAAATTGCAGTACGCATCCGTAGCATCCATATCCAGCGAGAATACATCCATATCCGCGCCTCCCGCACCGGTTATGATGCTCTTGGAGTAATGTTTCTGAAGCCCGGTCAGCCTCTTCTTGTACACATCGGCAGCCTCGAATTCGAGATTCTCCGCAGCCTGCGCCATCAGGGACTTGTAATGCGATATAACGCCAGACGTATGCCCCTTGAGCACGGAACAAATATCCTCTATATCGCCGTTGTACTCTTCTGCCGAGATGCCGCCGACGCAGGGTCCCTTGCACTTCCCTATATGAAAATCCAGACAGGGGCGGAACTTGTGCCTTAGGACAGCCTCTGAAGTGATATTGAGCCGACAGGAACGCAGAGGGTAAAGTTCGGAGAACAGGTCCATAAGGGCACGGGCGTGCATAACATTGCTGTAAGGTCCGAAATATCGTCCGGCCTTCCTATCCACACGTCTGGTCAGGAATACACGGGGAAAAGTATCGTTGGTGACGCATATCCAGGGATAGGTCTTGCTGTCCTTCAGCAATATGTTGTATTTGGGCTTGTACTGCTTGATGAGATTGTTCTCCAGCAAGAGCGCATCCGCCTCCGAATCCACTACCGAATACTGGGCGTCGGCTATCTTCCCCACCATTATGGCAGTCTTGCGGGTAAGCCTCTCCCTGGGCACGAAATACTGGGCCACACGCTTGTGCAGGTCCTTCGCCTTTCCCACATAGATTATATTCCCTTCACTGTCATAATAGCGATAGACACCGGGTGAATGTGGAAAAAGGGCTATTTTCTCGCGAACTGTCATCCGTTTTTTCTTTGGCCGGAACAAATATAATAAAAAATAAGGGGTCGGAATGAATCCGGCCCCCTGTTTCGGGAATGCTGAGAATTACTTGCGGTCTCCACGGCCTTCGCGACGGTTGTCACGACGGGGACGACGGTCACCGCGACCTCCCTCGCGACGCTCGCCGCCCTGAGCTTTCTGGGCTGCGATGCCTGCATTGGGAGACAGGTCACGTTTGCCGTAAACCTCACCGTTGCATATCCACACCTTGATACCGAGTACGCCGACCTTGGTGTGAGCCTCAGCCAGTGCATAGTCGATATCTGCACGGAAAGTATGCAGAGGTGTACGACCTTCCTTGATCATCTCGGTACGGGCCATCTCGGCACCGCCTACGCGGCCTGCGATCTGAACCTTGATACCTTCTGCACCTACGCGCATCGTAGTGGCGATAGCCATCTTGATGGCGCGACGGTAAGAAACGCGGCCTTCGATCTGACGTGCGATGCTTTCGGCAACGATACGTGCGTCAACCTCGGGTTTCTTGACCTCGTAGATGTTGATCTGGATATCTTTCTTGGTAACCTTCTTCAGCTCGTTCTTCAGGTTCTCCACTTCCTGACCGCCCTTTCCGATGATGACACCGGGACGTGCGGCATAAATGGTCACTGTGATGAGCTTGAGAGTACGCTCGATGACTATCTTGGAAAGGCTGGCCTTTGCAAGACGTACGTTCAGGTACTCACGGATCTTGTAATCCTCTGTGATTTTCTCGGCATAGTTTCCACCTACCCAGTTAGAGTCCCAACCACGGGTGATACCGATACGGTTTGAAATAGGATTTGTTTTCTGTCCCATAGTTATTAAGCCTCCACTGTTTTAGCGGTTTTCTTATCGAGAACGATGGTAACGTGGTTTGAACGCTTGCGGATACGACCGGCACGGCCCTGAGGGCAGGGGCGGATACGTTTCAGCGTACGTCCGGGGCCAACCATAATGGTTTTGACATAGACGTTGCCATTATCCAATTCTTTTGCATCGTCGGGATTCTTGGCTTCCCAGTTGGCGATAGCGCTCTTGAGAAGTTTCTCCAGACGTATAGATGCCTCTTTCTTTGAGAAATGCAGCAAATCAAGGGCATGGTTTACTTCCTCGCCGCGGATGGTATCAACCACCAGACGCATCTTGCGGGGAGATGTAGGTACATCATTAAGCTTGGCGATAGCTGTCTGCTTCTTGACCTCTTTGTATTTTTCGGCCATCAATCTTTTACGAGCTCCCATAACAATTTCAAATTTTAACTATTAACGATTGCCCGAATGGCCTCTAAATGTACGTGTAGGTGCAAACTCACCGAGCTTGTGACCAACCATATTCTCAGTAACATAAACAGGAATAAACTTATTGCCGTTATGAACTGCGATGGTGTGGCCTACGAAATCAGGGGAAATCATGCTGGCACGTGACCAGGTCTTGATTACCTCTTTCTTCTTGCTACCATCATTCATAGCAAGAACTCTTTTCTCCAGAGCTTCCTGGATGTAAGGACCTTTTCTTAAAGAACGACTCATAATCTAACTGTTTATTCCGTTATTTTTTCCTTCTTTCAATAATGAACTTGTTGGAAGTGCTCTTCGGATTACGGGTCTTATATCCCTTTGCAGGCATACCCTTGCGTGAGCGGGGATGTCCACCGGATGCACGACCTTCACCACCACCCATCGGGTGATCTACAGGGTTCATTACGACACCACGGTTGCGGGGGCGGCGTCCGAGATGACGGCTGCGGCCGGCCTTACCGTAAGATTCCAAGTTGTGATCGGGATTTGATACGATGCCCACGGTTGCGCGGCAGGTAACGAGCACCATACGGGTCTCACCTGAAGGGAGACGGAGAATGGCGTGATTGCCTTCACGTGCGGCGAGCTGTGCGTATGTTCCGGCTGAACGGGCCATAGCGGCACCCTGACCGGGACGAAGCTCGATGTTGTGAACAAGTGTACCAAGAGGAATTTCAGCCAGAGGGAGAGTATTGCCGACCTCAGGAGCCACGCCGCTGCCGGAAACGATTTTCTGGCCGACCTGGAGTCCGTTGGGAGCGATGATATACTTCTTTACTCCGTCCTCATATTGTACGAGTGCAATGCGTGCACTGCGGTTAGGATCGTATTCGATGGTCTTCACTTCGGCAACGACGTTGTCCTTGTTGCGGAGGAAGTCGATGATACGGTACATACGCTTGTGACCGCCGCCGATATAGCGCATGGTCATCTTACCCTGGTTGTTGCGTCCACCGCTCTTGCGAATGGGCTCCAACAGGCTCTTTTCGGGTTTCTTGCAGGTAATCTCGTCAAAAGCACTAATTACCTTGTTCCTCTGTCCAGGGGTTGTGGGTTTGTATTTCTTTACTGCCATTGTCGTTTACCTTTAGATATTAGCGTAGAAATCTATCTTATCTTCGCCTTCAAGAGTGATATATGCTTTCTTGAAGTGATTCGTGCGTCCGGTGAGGATGCCGGCCTTGGTGTAGCGAGATTTCCTCTTACCATTATAATTAACGGTATTGATGTCTGCTACAGTCACGCCGTATTTCTGCTCTACCGCTGTCTTGATCTCGAGTTTGTTGGCCTCGCGATTGACGATGAAGCCGTAGCGGTTCAACTTTTCGCCCTGAGCCGTCAGCTTCTCTGTTACTATTGGCTTAATCAGAATTTCCATTTCTTTTTCTCCTTATTTAAGACGTGAAGCAAGGATTTCCTGTACACCGTCAGTCAGAACGAGAGAGTTCGCGTTCATGATGGCGTATGTATTGATTTCGTCAACAGTAATGACGTTCACATTAGGAAGATTGCGTGATGAAATGAAGATATTGTCGGAGTTCTGGGGCAGAACGAAGAGAATCTTGCGGTCGCCGGCTTTGATATTGTTGAGAATACCGATGAACTCCTTGGTCTTGGGAGCTTCCATCTCGAACTGCTCTACCAGCACGACTGCCTTGTTCTTGGCCTTGTATGTAAGGGCTGAAAGACGTGCAAGCTGTTTGAGCTTCTTGTTCAATTTGAAAGCGTAATCGCGGGGCTGAGGGCCGAAAGTACGGGCGCCACCTACGTAGATGTTGGATTTGAGAGAACCGTGACGGGCTCCTCCACCACCTTTCTGGCGACCGATTTTCTTTGTACTGTGGCTGTTCTCGCTGCGCTCTTTGGTCTTGGCCGTACCCTGACGCTGATTTGCCAGATACTGCCTTACATCGAGATAGATTGCATGATCGTTGGGCTCGATGCCGAAGATCTCTTTTTTGAGGGTTACTTCCTTGCCTGAAGGAGTACCGTCGATTTTCAATACGGGAAGTTTCATAGCATTAACCCTCCAGAATTACATAAGAACCTTTGGCACCGGGAACGGAACCTTTGATTACGAGAAGATTGTTCTCAGGGATGATTTTAACGACAGCAAGGTTGAATACCTTAACCCTCTCGTTGCCCATATGGCCGCCCATGCGGGTTCCGGGGAACACACGTGAAGGCCATGCGCAGGCGCCAAGTGAACCGGGGTGACGGAGACGGTCGTCCTGACCGTGTGTGGCACCGCCCACTCCCTGGAAACCGTGACGCTTTACAACGCCCTGAAAACCTTTACCTTTGGATGTACCGACAACGTCAACGAAAGGTATCTGCTCGAAAACGTCAGATACTGTGAGGACGTCGCCTAACTTGAGCTCCTGAGCAAAATCGGCTTCGAATTCAACCAATTTGTACTTAGGTGTGGTTCCTGCCTTTTTGAAGTGGCCGAGTTCGGCCTTGTTGGCACGTGCTTCTTTTTTCTCGTCATAGGCAAGCTGTACAGCGGCATAACCATCTTTTTC
>JAZLKN010000027.1:0-6390 GCA_045597605.1 Candidatus Cryptobacteroides sp.
CGGCACTTCAGGGGACTTGGGATTATGGGTTATGTCCCCTGAAGTGCCGGCCCTGCCTATGTGTAGTCTATAAAAATTTAAGGTAAAATTTCCTCGCACAGAAGCGTGGCTGAAGTGCTGCCGATAACGCGGACATCCGCATATTGTCCCTTACGGTCGACCCCCGGCTTGAGGTCGGGGAATACGCACATCATATTGTTGGAGGCCCTGCCGCACAGGTCGGAATGGCTCTTGTGCGAGGGCCCTTCGACAAGCACTTTGTGGATATTACCTATCTGAGCCCCGTATCTTCGGGCGGAAGAACGGACCTGATGCTCGATTATTTCGTTGAGCCTGCGTGTTTTTTCCTGGGGAGGAACATCGTCGGCATAATGTCTGGCGGCAAGTGTACCCGGCCGTTCAGAATACTGGAACATGAAAGCGCTGTCGAAACCGACTTCATCCATAAGGGCTACCGTAGCCAGATGGTCTTCAAGGGTTTCGCCGCAGAATCCGGCAATGATGTCGGTGGAAAGCCCGCAGTCCGGCAGTATCCTCCTGATGGCTGCAACGCGTTCCAGATACCACTCGCGTGTGTATTTGCGACGCATCTTTTCAAGCATCGCGTTCGAACCGCTCTGGACGGGAAGGTGTATGTGCCTGCATATGTTTTCGTGCGCGGCCATTACCTCGAGCACTTCGTCCGACAGATCGTGTGGGTTGGAAGTGCTGAAACGTATCCTCATCGCAGGAACGGCTTCAGCCACCTTTGCAAGCAGACCTGCAAAGTTCAGTATGGGTCCATTCTCGTCTGCGAATCTGTAGGAGTCCACGTTCTGGCCGAGCAGAGTTATTTCCCTGTATCCCTTGCTTTCGAGGTCCTTCGCCTCCGTCACTATGCTTTCGGACTCCCTGCTTCTTTCCACGCCTCTGGTGTATGGTACGACGCAGTATGAGCATACGTTGTTACAGCCTCTCATTATGGAGATGAATGCGGAGACTCCCGTCTTGTCCAGACGTCGGGGGATAATCTCGGCGTAGGTCTCGCTTCTGGACAGTTGCACGTCGATAGCCTTTTCTCCGTTCCGGAGCTCCTGTACCAGTTCCGGCAGTTTCCTATAGGAGTCCGGACCGCAAACCAGATCCACCTTGCCGCCTTCCAGCAATTCCTCTTTCAGACGTTCTGCCATGCAGCCTACAATGCCTATTCTGGCATCCTTTTTGCCTCTCTTGGCCAGCCGGAACTGCTCGATGCGCCCGTGGATTCTCTGCTCGGCATTGTCCCTGACCGAACAGGTGTTTGCCAGAATGAGGTCCGCTTCCTCCATGTTTTCCGTGAGGGTGTATCCGCAACCGCCAAGTATTGACAGTATGACTTCGCTGTCGTTGACGTTCATCTGACAGCCGTAGGTTTCGATATAAACTTTCATATTGGCAAAGATAGCCGTTTTTTTACTATCTTTGTATTAGGTATTTTCAAAAACAGATAAAATAGCACAATGACAAAACGTGCCGCAATGACAATTCTACTGGTGGTGACAGCCGCCGTTTCCATCGCTTCGGGACAGGAACGCAACGAAGTCGATACCCTTGTCCTGAGTGTGCAGGACAGTTTGCGTTATGAAGGCAGCATCCCTTTGGATTCCGCGCTTCTGGACAAAGACATATTTGAAATAATGCCCTCGCGTCTCAGAGGTGATGCAGCGGACGTGACCGTCAACCAGAGCGAAGAGGTCAAGTCTTCAATGAGGGAGAAAATAGCTTCCTCATCGTTCAGGAAAATTCAGGGTTACCGCGTGAGAATCTATTTTTCGAATGCCCAGAATGCCAGAGAGGCTTCGCTGGCGGCGGCGGAACTCTTCACGGAGCGTCATCCCGGACACAATGTCTACCGCAGTTTCACCAGCCCCAATTTCAAGGTCACCGTCGGAGATTTCCGTAGCCGCAGCGAGGCTCTCGTGCTGCTCAACTCGGTGAAGTCGGATTTCCCCGCCGCATTCGTTGTCAAAGAAAACATTATATACAATTATTGATGTCCATCAAACTGGTACAGGAACAGAAACTGGTGCAGCGTCTCTCGCCAATCCAGATTCAGACCATCAAACTGATAGAACTTCCGATTCAGGATCTGGAGCAGCGCATCCGGAAAGAATTGGAAGAAAATCCTGTGCTGGACGAGGACACCAGATCGGAAGAAACCGCCGAGGAGAACGAATCCCGTCAGGTATCCCTTTCCGAATACAAGGAAGATGATGCAATACCTTCCTACAGACTCTACGTCAACAATCAGGGAAGAGACGAAAAACCTCAGTACAACACATTCAGCGTGAAGGAAAGTTTCACCCAGTCCCTTATGGACCAACTGGGCTTCCGCAATCTCGACGAACACCAGCATTCGGTTGCGGCCTTCATCATAGGCTCTCTTGACGAGGACGGCTATCTTCGCAGAGATATCGAATCCCTGGTGGATGATATGGATTTCCGTGCGAACATAAAGTCGGACAGCGGTGAAGTGCTGCGGATGCTGGAGGTCATACAGGAGTTCGAGCCGACAGGTGTAGGAGCCAGGGACTTGAGGGAATGTCTGTTGCTGCAGTTGAAAGGGATGAAGGATTGTGCGGAGGTCGGCAATGCCAAACGCATACTCGAAGACCATTTCCAGGATTTCAGCGCCAAGCATTTTTCGAAGATAATGCAGAAGATGAATCTTTCGCAGGATGAGCTGAAGGCGGCTATGGAAAGGATATTGAAACTGAATCCGTCTCCGGGTGGGCAGATTGACGATTCATATACGGACCAGGCCCAACAGGTGGTACCCGATTTCATTCTTGAGATGGAGGGGGGCGAGCCTAAACTGTCGATGCCGCGTTTCAACATACCCGAGCTGCGGATCAACAGGAAATATGCGGACATCCTTATGGAGGCTTCAGGCAGCAATGAAAGGGAGAAGAAAGAGGCAGCGGCGTTCGTCAAGCAGAAGCTTGATTCCGCAAAGTGGTTCGTTGAGGCCATAAAACAGAGGCACAATACTCTGATGACCACTATGCAGGCAATCGTGGATTACCAGCGCGAATTTTTCACCGAAGGGGATGACAGCTATCTCAAGCCCATGGTGCTTAAGGATATAGCGTCGGTGACGGGCTTCGACATATCCACTGTTTCGAGGGTGGTCAATTCCAAATACGTTGAGACTTGGTTCGGCATATATTCATTGAAATACTTTTTCAGCGAAGGTCTTGAGAATGCCGACGGCGATCAGGTCAGCACACGCGAGCTCAAGAAGGTGCTCCAGGATGCCATCGATGCCGAGGACAAGAGCAATCCCCTGACAGATGACCAGCTTGTGGATTATATGAAGTCCAAGGGATACATACTGGCACGGAGGACTATAGCCAAATATCGCGACCAGCTGAACATTCCCAAGGCGCGCCTGCGCAAGGAACTCGTATGAAAATCCGATTTTCATAAAAAAACGCAAATTTCATTAAGAAAAAACTTTTATTTTAATCCCGAAGCTTTCCGGCGGGCTTTCTTGTGCCCTGTTTGCCGTATATTGCGGTATGGAAAATTTGAAACTGAGAGATTGGAATGCGGCTGACCTGCCGCGTGAACGTATGCTGTCCTCAGGAGCCTCAGCTTTGTCCACAGCTGAACTGATAGCGATATTGCTGCGCACAGGCATACCCGGCTCCAATGCGGTCGATACTTCGCGGAAGCTGTTGCAAAGCGCAGACAACAGCCTTTTGCGTTTGTCCGAGATGTCGGTGGAGTCCCTGTGCCGCATAGAGGGGATAGGGAAGGGGAAGGCTCTTATCGTGGCAGCGGCCTTCGAACTGGAAAAACGTCTGGCGGTGGAAAAACTGCAGGGTCGCGTCACGATAGATAACCCTCGGGATGCCGCCGGCGTGCTGAACACTCTGTTCACGGACTCGACACGTGAAGAGTGCTGGTGTCTGTTCCTGAAGAAATCCCGTCTGCTGCTTGGCTCGATGCGGATCAGCGAGGGGGGAGAGTCGATGACGGAAATAAACATCAAGAAAATCGTTCGCCGTGCGCTCGACCTCTCAGCCGTGGCGGTGATACTGGCCCATAACCATCCGGGAGGAAATCCGAGACCGTCCCCTGCCGATATCAAACTGACAAAACAGTTGAGGCAGGCCCTCGAGATGTTCGAGCTTGCCCTTATTGATCATATAATCGTTTCGGAGAGGGGATGCTATTCCTTTTCCCAGGAAGAGGTCTTTTGACTCAGCCCAATTCCGCAACACCACGAACATATTAGAATGCAAAAGACACTGTTTGATGAAGTTATGCTGAGGGATTAGGTATTGCCATTGTAGTGGTATCTCATAGAAAGGACATAGACGAATACCTCCTGTCCTTCCACCTTATAAATCAGACGATGTTCTTGACTTATCCTTCTAGACCATAGGCCCCGCAAGGGGCCCTTCAGCGGTTCCGGTTTCCCGATTCCGGTAAAAGGATGTTCAGAGATGTCCGTAAGGAGGACCTTTATCTTCTCCGCAATCTTCGGACTGGTCCTTTTCCAGTACTCAAAGTGGCCCATTGCAGTAGGCGAGAAGATTATTTTCATAGCGTTGTGAGATTCACCTCAATGCCCTTACCTCCTGAAATTTCCTGAAGACTCTGCTGAATATCAGCAAGCACTTTGGGATTTGACATTATGTACTCCGTTTCCATAATGGAATTGTACTCTTCGAGGGATATCATTACGATGCCCGTATTGTTCCCCCTTTCCACAATCAGAGCATCGTTGTCAGATATCACGGCATCGATGTGTTCCTTGAGGTTTTTTCTTAACTCAGTATAATTTGCAGTTCTCATATCCAATTGAATTTTTGCAAAAATAAGTACTTATTCACGTACTTGCAAATATTATTTGGATTTTGGTTCTGAAAGGTGCTCTTGATTCATCCTCGCTCCTCCATACGTTTTTTCCCCCTCCACTATGTGTTTTTTACTACAGTGGACGAAACAGCCGGTGTCCTTGACGTCGTTTATTGGTACAAAACTGTATGTCATAGGCCGTCTTCGCTACCATGCAAATGAGTTCATTTTAATGGGGATTTTATAAAATACATTTAAAGATTTTGTAAAATATACCTATATTTGTCGGGTAAAAATTGATTTGTTTATGTACGAAAGACAGCATCTTCAGGTTTTGAAATCCAGAATGGCGGAGCCACGGAGGACGATACATGTCGTAATGGGGCCGCGTCAGGTGGGTAAATCTACTATGGTAGGGCAATTCATTGAACAAACCGACGTACCGTGCAAACTTTTCAGCGCCGATGGTGTCGGAAAGAATAACACGGAATGGATATCCGAGAGATGGCATGAGGCCCGCACATTAATGATGCTGAACAAGGAGTCGGAAAGGATTCTCATTATTGATGAGATCCAGAAGATTGCCGGATGGAGCGAAGTCGTCAAGAAAGAATGGGATAAGGATACACTTGACAAAAGAAACCTGAAGGTCATCCTATTGGGTTCATCAAGGCTGCTGATTCAGAAGGGACTGGAAGAAACCCTTGCCGGGCGCTTTGAAACCATTAAGATGGGGTATTGGGAATGGCACGAAATGCATGATGCATTTGACCTCTCTATGGAGGAATTCGTTTTTTTCGGCGGTTTCCCCGGTCTGGCTCCGTATATAAAGGACGAGGACCGTTGGCGTGATATGATGGATGATGCCATTATTAATCCCATTCTGACAAGGGACATTCTCGAAGTGGAAGAAATCCGCAACCCGGCACTTTTGCGTCAGGTATTTGAAGTGGCTTCCATATATTCTGCCCACGAATTGTCAATGACAAAGATGCAAGGTGTCATCAATAGCGGCAGCGTTCCCACCATCGGGTCATACCTCAGAATTCTTGATGAAACGATGCTCGTAAAGCCTATGCTCAAGTATGAACCTTCCGCTGTGGGGACCAGGAATTCCATACCCAAATTGCAGACGTACAACAATGCTTTCAGAAACCGCTATTGTGAACACACATTCAAAGAGGCTCTTATCAATAAAACCGAGTGGGGCAGGCAGGTCGAATCGGCTGTTGGTGCCTTCCTTCTCGGGCGGTCTGTTACCGATAAGTTCGATGTCATGTATTGGAGAAATGACAAGAAGAAGGAATGCGATTATGTTCTGAAAAAGGGTGAACGCTTGATAGCCATAGAGGCAAAGAGCGGCTCGGCAAGGAACAATAACGGTTATATGGAATTTAAAGATAAATATAAGGATAAGATAATCCATTCATTCATTGCCGGACCGGAAGGCTTACCCCTCGATGCTTTCTTCAGGCTGGACTTCAAGGAACTGTTCAAACAGCATCGCTAAACTGAGGGAGCCTCTTCACGCCTCGGATACAATCGTACAGGTCAAAGTCAGTT
>JAZLKN010000028.1:0-20566 GCA_045597605.1 Candidatus Cryptobacteroides sp.
CAAAATCAAGGTTGGCCGTGACAACGATGCAGAGATGGTACGCACAGTGCGCAGCGTAACGGATCTTCCGCTCGTGGTGGATGCAAACCAGGGATGGAAGGAGCGCAGTCCCATCCCCATATTCGCCGATGAAAGCGTCCAAAGGCTCAAGGACATCCCTCGTATCAAGGGAGCGTTCTCGGGCATCAACATAAAGCTCATGAAATGCACCGGCCTGTGCGAGGCCAGAAAAATGATCGCCTGCGCGCGTGCAGAGGGGATGAAAGTGATGCTGGGATGTATGACCGAGACTTCCTGCGCAGTCTCCGCGGCATCACACTTGTGTCCAGAAGCGGACTTCGCCGACCTTGACGGCAACCTCCTGATATCCAACGACAGGTTCAGCGGGATGACAGTCGAGGACGGAATGATATGTCTTCCTGACCGTCCCGGAATAGGATTGATTTAAGCGGAAACTACGAATTCTCTATGGAAACGGTTGCCGGAAAACACAAATGTACAATCAAAAAAGATTACAGGGGGATGGAGAACAGCGGTACAGCTTCGACGGTGTCATCGGATCCGGATGCTTTGTTCGCTGCTGATCCAGACTGCATCGGTGCGGAATATGCAGGGCCTGTGGAGTTGTCGGCTTCCGCCATCTCGAAACTTGCGGAATATGCATTGAGAACGGCTCCGCTGCCACCTTTCATTATCCTGTTGATTCGTTTGCTCCCGTCTGAAGGGTCGGGGCTGTTGACAACACCGTAAAGGCCGGTCATAGACTTACCTGCCGTGAAGTTGGCAACAATGCTCCAGGCACCGCAAGTGATGGTGCCGGCATTGCCCGTGAGTTGTATGCCATCCTCCGAACGCCAAACGGGGGCATTCACCTCACTGTCAAGAGATACTACATACGGGACACCGGCTTCAAGAACGCCGTCCGTCACCTCGCTGAAATAGAACACGTAACCTTTCCCGCTGTCCACACCGACATTCTTCAGCACATAGGCCTTGGCACCGGCATTCGACGTGCCGACGGCAAGGGCTTCGAGCGTGGTCGCAAAAGGCAGGGCTATGGTGCTGAGACCTGCCGGAATCGTGCGCTTCAGGGTAATTTTCCTGTATTTACCGGCCGAGGGAAGTTCTCCGGAGGGGTCCAGAACAGCGTAATCGTCAGGAAGAGTGACGGTCAAGCTGTACTCGGATGTTTTGGCCAGATAATCGTCGTTCCCCTTTTGGGAAAGGGTCAACTTCACCTCCCCCGCTTC
Organism: Candidatus Cryptobacteroides sp.; assembly: GCA_045597605.1. Classification (GTDB taxonomy): domain Bacteria; phylum Bacteroidota; class Bacteroidia; order Bacteroidales; family UBA932; genus Cryptobacteroides. Next base: position 1,251 of record JAZLKN010000028.1, read on the forward strand.
CAGCGCGGTAACAGTCAGTACGTTTTCAGCCCTTGACCAGCTCACTATACCGGCTGCGGAAGCCTTCACGATGAAGTCCCCGTCGAGACCGTCGCTGACGTTCTCAAGTGTTATGGTCGCAGTATCATCCACCTTTATAGAGGCGGAAGTTCCTTCGAATGAAGGAGTGAAAACTGGCGTTGACTGGGCATATACCGTGAATTTGCGGGAAACGGATGCAGGGTTATACTTGTAGTTGCCCTCCTGCGAGGCGGTGATGGTCACATCCGCACCTGCCCCCACGGCAGTCATAACACCGCTCGCAGCGTCAACGGTAATTGACAGTGTATTGGACGATGAATAGCTTACCGGAAGTTCGCTGGATGCCGTGGCCGTGTTGTCTTCGAATGTCTGGCCTTTTTTCAAGATCAGGTCGATGTCTTCCTTGTCCCAGCTCACAGTCTGGTCGTGCTTTGCGACGGAGAACTCAAACGAAGCGCTTGTAGCCGCATACAGCGAGGTACTTTTCTGGTATATGGTAAGTGTGGCCGTACCGGCATTGAGGGCGGTCACTTTGTTGGTCGTAGGATCATAGGTCACGACCATATCCGGATGGTCGCTTCCGGCGGCACTTCCGCTGACGTGCTGGGCTATAGTGTAATGGAAATCGGCGTCGGAGCTTGCAGATGGCGTCGTGGCGGACACACCGCTGAAAGTGAACGCATTCGCAATGGTGCCGTCAACCTTCAGCGAGGAGGCTGCAGACGCATCATAATTGGGCGTGATGGTCGTGCCCTGTTTTGCCGCCGTCGCGGAGAGCGTAAGTTCCTGGGTATAGAACAGGTCGGAAACTGTGATTGTGGTGCTTTCTGCACCAAGTTTGGTGGGATCCGGAGTGTAGGTGACAGTAACCGCGGTCTTCCCGTCCTTATTGGCCGTGCCGGTAATCTTGGCCGGGCTGACAGCAAAATTGGGGTTGCTACTCTCTATGGCAATGTCGCCGCCGTTGGTGCTGCTCCAGTCAACGGTAAGGGTGGCCGTACCCGTGCTGCCGGTGTTCACGGTGCCGAGGTCAGTCTTGTCGGAAGAGGCATTGACATAGGTTCTACGGGTGACGGTAACATTCTTTATATATTTTGTCAACGTCTGACCGCTATCTTCGAGCTGAAATCTGAGATATCGAGCATCACCGGGAATCTCGCAGGTAAAATCGGAATAGCTTGAGCTTAATTTTTCATTTTTCTGAATGGGAGTCCAAATGTTTCCGTCATTGGAACATTGTACAGACAAGGCGTAATATATAGCAGCTCCATCCTTTTTTGCTGAATATGCTACATATTGTCCTGGTCCCGAAAGCGAGTATTGATGAATCGTACCTTTCTCCCAGCTGCGGGTATATTCCTGACTATCGTTGAGCACATATCCGACTGCTTCCTCCGTGGAATTCACCTTGACGCGGATATATGTGGAGGCTTTCTCGAATCTATAGGTTTCAGCCTGTACTATTTCCCAATGCACACTGCCGTCCGTACTATGAGAAACTATATTGTTTCCGCTGATCGAAGCAATCGATTCGCTGCCGGAAGTCATTGTCACGGAAAATGGTGCGTCGCTTGCCGAACTGTATGCGAAAGGTACGCTGGCATTGTGGCCAAGATTTATACTGTTGCGTTGCGTGCCGTCTATGGTCACGCTGATTGAGTTGCTGTTCTTCGTTACAGTCACGTCGAAACTCTTCTGCACGGCGGCCGTGTATTTGTCAGTCGCGGCCTGCGAGAAACTTATTGTGGCAGTACCGGCGTTCAGTGCAGTCACGACACCGTCACTGTACGAAATGACGTTGGAGCCGTTGTTGACGGAGGAGGACAGCACCTGATTGGAAACCGTGCCCACGACCGGAGTGTCATTGTTGTTCTTGCCTTCAAATGTTACCGGCAGGGTATTCCCCACCGTCGTTTCCAGTGAAGACATCCCAACGTCCAGAGTATTGTCCACCTTGCTCACGCTTATTGTGTAAACTGCACTGGCAGGGTTTGTGACGGCGTTTCCGGGGTCATTGAGGGTAAGCGTAGTCGAGCCCTCCTTCAGCGCTGTCAACGTAATCGTATTGCCCGATTGTGTCCAGCTGACGATGCCGGAAGTCCCGGCGGAGATGCTGAAGCCGTCGGTTACGTTCGCAAGCGTTATGGTCGCCGTCTCCCCTACCTTCAATGCAGCCTGAGTACCGCTGAACGAAGGTGTGAACAACGGCTGGTATTTGTCGATGACGGTGAATGTCCTTGAGAGCCCGCCTGCTTGGATATACTTATAATTCCCTGCCTGATTAGCTGACATAACACTTGTACCGGGTGATAATGCTGTAACGTTACCACTATCGTCAACGGCAAGAACTCCCGGTTCTGAAGATTTATATGAAACTGTCAGCCCAATATCTGAAGATGCTGCCGAATTTACTGTTTGGCCACAAACTAAAGTCATAGGGACATCGGTTGATGCCCAGGACAACGATTGATTATATTTATGTACGGAAACAACTATGCTATTTTCAATGCCCTCATATGCTTCCGTCTGTGCTTGGGTTATTGTCAGTTTAGCTGTGCCGGCATTCAATGCAGTAATCTTGTTGGCAGCAGAATCAAACGATATCAAACCCGTTCCGTTATTCAATGATTCATTCTGATATTCTATGTCAGATATTTTGTATTCAATACTTGCATTGCTATTCTTGTTTTCATAAATACCGGTTGCCGTACCATCAACATAAAGGCTCTTGTCCCCACTAAGCGTCAAACTGTTGGATATCTTGTTGACAGATACGACAAATGTAGTGCTTGACTCCGTATATTGCTCATCCTGACTTTTGACCGCCTTTATCGTATAATCGCCACTTGCGGCCGGAGTGAACTTACTGCCCGATATTGTAGCAGATGACTTGTTAGGACTGGTTATTTCATAAGTTACGCCACCTGATCCAAGCGAGGAAACGATACAGCCAGATAAGTCCAGTGTAGATTTTGCTGTCATAGATGCCGCTTTGGCCTTGATTTCACCTGGAAGTCTGTTTACTTGTATTGTAAATTGTGTAGCTGTAGAAGCAACGTGACACCCTGACACCTCATTGATTTTACCGTTTACAACATAAGTACCTGCTTTGGAAGCATAAAATGTGCTACCGGAGATAAATCCTCCACCATTCGGATTGGTTGAAACTGAAAAATTCCAATAATCGTCAAAATGATCGCCTGTAGTGAAATAGTCCGTTAGGTTGAGAGAATTAGTAGTTCCGTTGTCAACACTGACGTTTAATGATTCCTGAGACTGTTTCAGACTTGGAGCGTCAGGGGTGACGGTGTATATAATTGTAATTTGCCGGATAAGGTATGGATGATTTTTAGTTGATGTCGTTCCGCCTATGAAAATGCCGGATTCCAAGCCGTTGTCATTTTTGACTTCGACAGCGGTATATGAGCCCGAAACACCTTTAGCTCCAGCACTGTGAACATCTTCTTCAGTAGTACCAAGTTTGAAATTTCGTTTATCGAAAACAGCATAAGCATAGGCATAAACTTTTATACTCGTAACCTTAACGCTACATCCTGAATTGGGCGTCCAAGTAATAGTTCCACTAGTTGGTCCATCACCCAAATTAATTTTGTCATCGTCATAATTTATACTGGACCCAGACATCACAAACGATATATGATTACCACCCATTGATATCGTGTTATTTTTAACTTTGCCATTGAACTCAGAGCCCGTAATATTAAGCGTATTCGCTCTTACCGATGTCCAGACAAAAGACATCAGCAACACGACCATCAGATATGAAAGGCGGCACTTCATAGTCAATGCGGGACTCTAAGAGAACAATCCGTCCCAGGTTTCTTCCGACGTATATACCGGGGCGGAGTCGCCGTCAAGGAAGACTGCGATGCCGCCGGGGGCGAACTTCACCCTCAAGGCATACTCTTTGCCGGCTTCGAGAAAAAGCGGCTGCTCACCGTCCTTGAGGGCGGGCAGACGCAGGCCTGTGATGTCTATATCAGCGGAGCCGCTGCCGGAAAGGCGGGTTGCCGTGATACCGTAAACCCCGGCGGCACCAGATGGCAGATACACTGTGAGGCGGCCGTCAGAACCGGCATCGGAAGAGCAGAAAGAAACGCTGCGGGGAGATGTGAAATTGACGCTGACAGACGAGTAGAACTCCTTGAGTGATGAGTCGAAAATGAGCTCCACCTTGGAATTGGACGGGGTCATCGCTATATCAATGGCTCCTGTGTATCCCCCGGTCTCGAGGGTGAATTCCTCAGAAGTACCGCTGTAGCACAGCGCACCAACCTCTTCCTCTGAGCCCGAAGGCGCATAAGTTGCCGTAATCGTATAAGTTCCTGCCATGAAATAACAGCAGGCCGTCGTATCTCTCTGTACAATATCGAGAGGCTGTCCCACAACCTGAGCACCCTGAGCGGTAGTTCCGCTTATCGTGAATACGACATCCTCAATAGACGGATTGGAGTCTCCGGCTTTTGTTCCATCAGTAATGAACACACCATCCCCCGCAGCAAGAGCAATCTCTATGCGGCCCATTCCATCATACAGAGCATCTCCCGCAAATTCTTTCTGACAACTTGCGAGAGACACGGCTGCAACCAGGAAAAGTATCGGAATGAACCTCTTCATTACCCGTCAGCATTAAAAGCGTATTCCCTACTGGCTGACAACGTCTCCAGTGGCAGCATCGATTTCTACAGTTTCGCTTCCGCCATCGGTGAACGCATCGTCATAAGAGATTGTGAGCGAGATGGTTCCGTTGCTGTTTGCAGAAATGGTAACGGTCTTCTCAGTTGCTGCGACTCCCATTTTGAAACTGCCGGTCGGGTTCTTGGAAACACCATTATATGTATAGTGCAGGGTATATTCGACAGTTGCCCCGGCGGCATAATACGCGAGTTTGCTTTCAGTGTCTTTTGTGAAAGCCAAAGTCCTCGTTCCCGATGTCGTAAGGCTGTAGTCACCTGTGCATATAGCCTTGAAAGATTCAGCGAAAACCACTTTGAAACGGGCATTCTTAGCCGTGCCGCAGGCAACGGTAACGGGGTTGGATTTACCTTTCTCGACAGTCACGCCGGTCGAGCCCTCATAACGGGCTGCACCCCAGTTGGAATTGGCCGCACAGGCTGCTGCGTCGTCGACATAGTTGTTTACGCTGACAGTATAGGTACCGGCAACGAAGGCCTTGCCTGAAAGTTCGCTGGCCTTGCAGAAAACCGGAGTCCCACTCTGCTGTAACACAGTCACATTCCAGCTGCTGAAATCAGTGCTCTGTACCTGTTGAACCGCCTTGGTCAGATTCACATCATTGTCAGAACTCAGGTTGAGCGTGAGATAGCCATAGTCCAAAACATCTTTCTCCACTCCAAAGTCAGCCTTAGTGCATGCGCAGGAAAGCAGAGCAAGAAAGAGCATAAACCAATCTTTTTTCATAATATGTACTTTTATTCTCAATCGATATTAATTTCCTCGTCATCATCGACAAACTCATCATCGATGGTTATGTCAAGGTCGGTTCCTCCTGTCTGAACTTCGGCAGGAGAAATCTTATATTTCAAAGTGTACAAATGTCCTTTTCTGGCTGTAAAACTGTATTCAGGCCCCACAAAGGAATCACCATCGGTATTCGTGGCATTGAGACGGAAGGACAGTTTCCCTTCGTCGAACCAGCCTGCGATATCCTCAGTCAGGGTAAGATTGCGTCCCCCGCTGCCTTCTGCGGAAAGGGAGAATGTCGTGAACCACTGGCTCAGATCATCTTCAATGACAAAGCGTACGGCGCAGTTGACCATAGGGGCTACTACCTTTACATAGGCATACATTTCAGCTTCGATGGTGAAATCCGTTTCACCTCTGTATGCGGCGGCACCCACACCGTCGGCAGCCGACTTCCAGTCGCCAACGTTGGTACTGTAGGCGGTAAGTCTGTAATCACCTGCGGGAAGAGCGACCTTGGAAGGCACATTGCCTGCAGAAAAACTCTGCACCGCCTTACCTTCCGAATCAGCTATCTCCACGACAAAGTCGCTGTCCACAGCACCCTTGGTTCCCATCACAGAATGTCCGCTGACGGTGATATCCTCTATGCACAGCCAGCCGTTGCCGGCAACGGGCCTGATCAGCTCAGCGTTGCAGGAGCACAGCAGAACAGCAAGAAGCGATATGAGGATTGACTTGCGCATTATCTGTAAACAACCTTGAACTCATTGATATGTGCGTAACCGCTGAGCTCAGTCCTTCCGTCCGTATCCACTCGGAAATAATTCTTATTTGATGACAACAGCCTGTCTTCCGAATATGCGAAAGCGTTGCCTTTGGTGCTGTCGCTGGTTTTACTGAATATTTGCTCTTCAGCCTGATAAATATGGAATTTACAGTGATAATTTATCAGCACATTACGCGTATAGACAGTACCTTTTGAAGACACTGTGATATTTATTGAAGACACTTCTGACGGGCAGAAGAAGCTCGGTGACTGTACAGTAGGATCAGCGGTGGTAGTACCGCCATCGGCTATTGAAAGGTATGAACTTCCGAAACTGACCTTATTCCCTCCCTGAACAACAGACCAGCCGTTTTCCTTTGAAGGCGGCGCAGCGGTGTAAGGCAGACCGGTAATGACAAAAGGGAAAGACAGGTTGAACGAAACACCGTCAAAAGAAAGACTCACATTGCAACTGTGATTCCCTGCGGCGAGAGAATTGAACTCACCGAGAGACAGGCCTGTGAAATTCTTCCTTCCGGTATTCTCGTCCACCCATATGCTGCCGAATGTGGATGATATGAGTTCTGAATAGTTGGAGTTTGCCTTTATTGCATCGGACAGTCCGAGAGTAACGGCTATGTCGTAGAGCTTGAAAGGTTCGCACTGGTTGGCTGCGGATATTTCTCCGGCCTTGTATCTGTCGTATGACGTATATCCCGATGCGCCGGCCTTCAGCCCCGTGGGAGATGCAACGGTAAATGTCTTTGACCTGCCTTCTATGTTCACGGTCTGCCCTTCGTACTGATATGAGAATGTTGCCGTATAAGTGCCGGACGGCAGGTAAGGCCAGTCGGATGAGGCTGTCCAGGATGAAGTCAGCGCTCCTTCACCGCTGAGGGTTCTGACGAGAGTCCCGGCAGAATTGCGCACATAGGCGGTCCATTCGCAACCGGGATATGAAGCGCTGCATTCGAGGTCCGTACCGCACAGCACACCGTCGGAATCGAATACGTGCCTTGAGGTGAAAGACGGCAGGGGCAGCCAGCTGAAAGGTATTGTCTGTTCCACGCCGACCTCGACCACTTCCGCCTTGCTGACCGAAATGTCGACACCCGTCTCGACCTTGAGATCAAGTGTTATAATAAGATGCTCCGCAGCATCCAGCGTTGCGGGAATCATATCGGAAGGAAGGTCGAAACTGCGCCTCTCCCCCGTTTCCTTCATTATTCCGGAAAAAGCCACACCATAGTCCGAGCCCGAACGGAGATATGCGCTCATACCGTCGGCTCCCATAGGAAGGCTGACAACGAAATCGCCTGCATAAACATCCAGAGAGCATTCCGAGAAATATTTCCCGAAACGTCCCGCACCGGTCTCGTCCGAGCCGAAACGTGCGGAAATCAGAGAATTGCCCACCTTGCACTCTATTTCGACGTTTTTGGTCTGGTTCGCCTCGGCTTCAGCCACCTCCATACCTATGTAGTAAGGTTCGTTCATCGCGAGAAGGTCATTGTCTCCATACGAGGCAATAACCGTGTAGGGTTCATCAGCGGCCACTTTCACCAACGCCGACCCGTCTCCAAGCAACTGATTGAAAACCACGGCGCCGTTGGAGTTGCGCACAACCTTTATATTGAAATCGCAAGCGGAGGGACGGCCCAATTCAGCGGGAGTAGCCTTTGTGCCTGCGATGTCCGCAGATACGTTTGCCAGCGACACCCTCAGGGCGGACTCCTGCTGCAAACCTTCGGGGTCGAAGGTACGACAGGCTACCGTCAGAGCGGCAAGCGCAAGGCAAAGTATGGAGCGGAATTTATTCATACACCAGATTGAAATTGTCTATCTGCAGAGTGGATCCCTCACCTCCGGTGAAGAAATCACCGTAACGGCTGCTTGAACATACCACAACGATATATTTGGGCGTACGGTCCGTATATCTGTAATCGAGATTGATGCTTGCCGTCTTCCAGGTGGTCTGGTCGGCGGAACTTCCTGCTTTTCCGAAAGCGATGACCTTGGGGTCGTTCTCGTCGAAGAGGCTCTGGTTCTTGGGATTGGTCCTGATTTCAAGAGGCTTGTCCCAATCCGTAAGGGCAATGTAAACCTGCCACTCATCCGGAGTCCCCTTGAGATGGGCATAATCATCAGAGCCGGTACGGTTGATGACTGCACCTTTGTATTTGTAGTCGAAAGTAAGCCGGCTGGGGAATGCAGAGAATTCGCGGCCGAAATTGAGGATTCCGTTCGTCCCGTCCGTCTTCACATAATCGCCTGTGAAAATATTGCCTGCAGCAAATTTTATCACTATGTATTTGGACTGGAGCAAGGCTGACTTACCCTTCCCGGTGCTGGTGTCCTCAGAAAATACCGAATTGGAATCGCCGACCGTCGTGGCACCGCGGTTGCCCGTGTCCCACCAGGGCGAACCGCCTGAGGGCCAAGGGTTATACAACTTGCCGTCCACGTTCCACTCGTCAAAGCTGGAATTTTCCAACTGGGCCGCAGCAGTCGTGGTGAAAGAAGCCTCCTCCGTAGTCTGGTCTCCGGCTGTCGCACGATAGACGTATTTCGTAGAGGGCAGAAGGTCCCTTATCGTCGCAGTATAATCGGTACCATCCGTCAAGACATCGGATGCGGGGCAGACACGCCAGTTGGAAGACCCTGCCGTCCTATACTCGACAAGCAAGGATTCGTCAGCGGGTTTGGTGCCGCTGACCGTGGCATCCACGGTACGTGAAAAATGGCTTGCCGTCAGTTCCGTCTGCGCCTCGGTCTTGTAAACGAACACGTTCCACTCGTAACTGTATTCCACACCGCCTCCGCGCACGAAGAACACTGTGGGCAGTTCGGAAAAATCAAAAGTGTCGAACTCCGTGGGATCAGGCAGTACTTTTCCGTGCTGACCCCCAAGACTGAATTTGTTCACCTTTATCTTGTGAAGGTCACGGTTGCTGCTCACATACACTATGACATTACGGCTCACGGGATCTATGATGGCATCACCGACCTGTCCGTCAAGTTCGACTTCACGGATGACGTGCTGGGTAACGTTGATCGTCCAGTCATAATCCTGATATGTGCGCAGCACAAAATGCACTTCGGAAGTGAAATCGGTGAGTGTGGATTCGCCGGAGACCGTCGAGAACGATTTCTGGGGAAAAAGCTCAGGAGAATGGCAGGATTTGCCTACAGGAACGATGGTCGCATCATTGCTGACCTCGAATCTGGTTATCTTCAAAGCTGCGGGATTGACCGAATCGTCTACGTGGACAGTCACCGTATGTTTCGTCTTGTCAATAACGGCTTTCCCGTCTCCGGTACCGTCCTGCCCACACATTCCCTCCACTTCGAAGGCTGTTATAACGCCTTCCTTCACAGGATACGGTATGTCATTGACAATCTCGCATGAGACGGCGATGAGTGCCGCCGCAAGCAATGCTATTCTGATTATATTGAATCTTTTCACGATATTCCGATTTTAGAAGAAGAACGTTACACCTATATCCAGTTTCAACGGATTGATGCGAAGGTTGGCACCCTTGGAGGTGATGGAGCCCGTCTCCACCTGATTGGTTATGCTTCGGGTGCCGGAATAATCCACTCCGAATATTCCTATTCCCAGTTCTGCCGCAACGAAATCGCACATGAAAATACACAGGCCGGGATTTACGAACAGCCCCAGAGACTGGCCTTCCTGGAAAGTTCCGTCAAGGTCAGCTCCGCTGCCGGTAGTGTTCTTGCCCTGACTTCTGGTGTAGGTGACATTGGCATCCACAAACATTCCGAATATCCTGCTGTTGCCGAAAGGAATGTAGAATCTTGTGAAGATACTTCCTTCGTATTTATGGTTTATGGCGTACAGATCCCTGAGGCTTATGTTCATATCCTCGCCCAGATTCAGGTCCAGATTGCCGAGGTTTGCCATATACCTGTTGTATCTGAAGCGTCCGCCTATGGCTATGTTGTCGGCAACGAATCCCCCGATATAGGGAGCTGCGCTGAGATAATAGCCTTCAAGATTGTTTATATTCTTCAGAATAAGGAAATTGATGTTGTCACCTTCGACCGAACTGCCACCCACCATACCGCCGAACATAACGCTTCCCTTGGGGATGAACACCTTCTTTTCCCCATTGTCATTGAAACGGTTGATACGGTGCTTGCCTCCCTTCGTCACCGCAGTGCTGTCGGATTTCTCCGACGCGACGGCAGGCTGGATAGCCAAAAAGGCTGCAAGAATATATATAAAGGTATGCGCTTTCATTATTGTATAGTAGGATTGTTGCCGTAAACGAATTCGAAGTCATCCACGTAAAGAACGCTTTCATCCGAACCGTAGAAGAAATCTCCCCACTTGCTGGAAGAGCACACAATCAGCATATATGCCGGAATCTTCGTTGTATTATGATAAACCAGAGGTATCTCGAAAGCCTCCCACTGGCCGTTGCTGGAAGTGCTCCTTTCCAGCTCACCATACGCTATGATTCTGGTGTCGGTCTGCCAATCGATCACCGTACTGTTTTCATATCCGTCTTTCTCGGCATTGCCGCCCACGTGAAGCTGCTCTGTAAGCAGGGCACAGAATATGCTGCAAAAGTCATTGGTATTCTTGTCCGCGGCACCGGAAGGTTTAGTGCCTCTGTTGATTTTACCGGGAGTATAAGAAAGATATCCCTTTAGGGCAGTAGGCCTGGAGGTAAAGGGAACCCCCCAGTCCAATTTTGCACCCGATGTTCCGATAAGTCCCTTGTAACTGCCCGTATACATACTTCCTGCTGCAAGTTTGATGACAGCGTACTGTGTCTGCAGTTTGGCGCTGGATGAACCGCTGTGCTTGAAGGACTTGTCCTGCACTGTCACGCTGCCTATATAGTTTGCCGCGCCGGGGTTGCTGGTGTCCCAGTAACTTGTACCGCTCTGGTTGGGATACTGTATCTTGCCGTCGGTGTACCAATATTCGAATCCTCCGTTGTAGAGGGCCTCCTGCCTGCCGGTCGTGAATTCGAAGGCATCTGAGTCTATGGGATCGTCAGAGGCATAGTGCACCCTGTACTGATATATGGTCTCAGGCGAAAGTCCGGTAAGCCTGTAAGTGTAAATTTCATCATTGACCTTAGTCAGTGAAGCATTGGGGATGGTGGTCCAGTCGGCATCAGCCTTGGCTTTCCACTGAATATCCATCTTGTTGACGTCAAAGGAAGCGGTCTTGCCCGTAATTTCCACCTTAAGGTCCGCGAAATTGCCCCAGGGCTTGGGATCATAACATTCGAAAGAGATGCCCGGTTTGCGGGGAATGGGGATGTCGAAGCTGTAAGTCCTGGTGGCATCATCCACGCTGACTGTCACTCCTCCCACAGTTCCCGCCTCGGCGACCTTGTAGTTTATCTTGATATGCTCGCGCGCAACGGCATCCTTTACGGTGTCCATCTGCACGAAAGGGGTGTTTCTCATATTGATGACATAGAGCATAAGAGCCAAGTCGCCTTCGGGGAAATAAGCCGCTCTGGAAGTGGTTCCCATTGCAAAGTCGCGACTTGCGATACTATCGTCCGCAAGTCCCCTGACATTTGTGGAAGCACTCCTGAAATAAGTTCTGAAGCTGTTGTCATAGTTTACAGTAACCTTGACATTAGCCATTTTGCAGACCAGGCTGACACTCCTGAGTTCCTTAGGCGCAACGCTTGCTGTAGTGCTGCCGGTATAAAAAGGTGCATCAAAGCCGGAATCGCTGCCGTCCCAGCCGTATGAATGGGCATTCACCGTATAATCACCGGGAAGAAGCTTTATGGTTCCTTTGAAATCCGCATCATTCGCATAATCGTTGGTGCACTTCACGACAGAACCATTCTCGTCCACGATCTCCACATACAGTCTCTTCGCGTCATAGCCTGCAGGAACAGGGGTAACCGCCTTTGTATCAACCGTAGATTCGAGGGTATTGAGTCCCAGTTGAAGATAGCCGTAAGCATCCTCTTTCCGGCAGGCCGTTGCCAGACAGAACAATGTAAGCACCAATATTGAAAGTTTTGTTTCCTTTCTCATAATCCTGTCATTTATAAGCCGTTACTCCCCAGGAACAGTGATTTTCAGCGTACCGCTCTCAACGCTGCCCTGCATATCCGTTACGGTCATTATGAAATTGTGTTCGCCCGGCATTGCTCCAAGGAAGAGGAAGAAATTACCCACAGGGAAAGTGTATTCCTTATCGCCCTGAGCTGGGACGGTAATGGTCTGACCAAGACCTCCAAGGAAATTGACAAGACCCTGATTACCGACGACCTCGCAGCCGCCCACAAGGTCAACACCCTGATATTCTCCGGCAACCGCCTCGAGTGCGCCCATCATATCATCACTTGAACTTTCCACTTTGACGACAAGGTTCTTGATTCCGTTTTCAGCTTCAATCTTTACATCTCCGAGAGCGGGGTCAGTATCTGCCGCCAATGTAATGGGTTCAGGAAGGGTAAGTATGATCGAACTTCCTGAGGGTGGTGTTACAGGCTCATCAGGGCCGTCACCCGGCTCGTCGGGATCGTATGTCGGAACGTCCTCCACGTTAAGAATGATATCCTCCTCGCTTTCCGTGAATACAATGTCGGCCTCCAGAGTTATCGATTCAATCTTGCCGGAAGTGGATTCCTCGGGAGTGAAAGTGAATACGAGCGCATCTCCGCCGGAAAAATACTTGTTGTCATCATCATAACCTGTCTCGGCCTGGCTCTTCCTGATTGTGAACTTCTGGGTGATACGGTTGTCTCCCTCGCGGGTATAAGCCGTGAAATTCAAGGTTACAGCCTCGGTTTCCCCTTCAAAGTGCCAGTAGCACAGAGTCTGATTCCCGTTGATCTCGTCATTGTTGTTGAAAGACAATGCGGTGCCGAACCCGTCATCAAGAGTGATGGTCCACGACTTGAAAACGTCGAAGAAGTCCTCGCCGTACACGACAGCTATCTTCGAATTCTGCATAGTGCAGACCACATCCGCTCTTGTCGTATTGCCGGCAAGTACCTCGGCCGACTTGGAACCGCCATAGTAGGGATTATCCATTTTGCGCTGGAGAACTCCGGGCGTATGGGATTCTACATTGTAAACTCCCACGTCGAGAATAATCTTTTCGGGAACATCCTGCACGGCCTCATAGTGGGCGACGGTAACACCGTTCGCATCGATGATATCGACCGGATAATCGTTCACCTGCGTAATGGCCTTTGTCGCGGGTGTATTTTCTGAGACATTCAGGGAAAGTTCACCTGTTTTCTTTGTATAGGGGGCATCTTCCTTCAGGGCGCAGGCATTCAGGATTGCAAGCGCAAGGATAGCCGATACCATTATATTATAAGATTTCATAAGCTTCTGTTTTACATCCATTCTTCTATATCCAGGAAACGGGGACCTCAATATTGACAGGCCTCTCAATTGTACTGTCATCAATAGTAATGGTCAGGCCTATCCCGCCATCAGTCTGCGGAGTATAGTTGGGCTTGACCGTAAGTTTCTTGGCTTTATTGCGCAATAGAGTGAATTTTCCTTCCACCTTGGCATTCTTCCTGACTGTGCCGTCAACATCTCTGTGCTGATACTCATCCTTGACGGTAAGTGTGAGCGTATAGGAAATCTCCTCGCCCATCCTATCTTCGGAAAGTTTGACGTACCAGGGTTCGGTATCCCCCTTTGCATAGGTGATAACCTTGCTGCCAAGGGCCCGGGTACCACTGAATGCAATATAGTAATCCTTGTAATAGGTAGCCATCTCAGGTGTGAAGACTACGGAAATCCTTCCGCAGGTCGGAGTGCAGACAAGTGAGATCGGGACAACGTCCTTGGGTTTCAGCATTATTGAAGTCGAACCTTCCACATAGAAATTGTCCCGCGAGGCATCAGATTCCGTTCCATAAGACGCCACGATATCGTAGGAACCCATTTCAAACTCCTTTGGCAGTGCGGAGCTCAGGTCCGAACCTTTGCATTTTATTACCTCCTTGCCGTTCACGTTGGTAACGACAACGTCATAATCATCGGTGTTGCGATAAGCGGATTCGTTCACGCTTTTCGTAGCGGTCTCGAAGAAATCCCCGCTGGAAAGCGTAAGCTGAATCTTTCCTTTACCCGTCTCCAGACCGTCATTACTGCAGGCGCAAAGTGCGGCAGAAACAGCGACAAGAGACCATAAGTTACTGATTTTCACCATATTTCAACTACTCCTTTTATCAAAATGTTTCCTTTTCAAGGGTTGTTTTACCAAAATTACCCCTATTTTTTAACTATTAGTTTGCAAATGTATATAATTTTAACGAAACGGCCACATTATTTGGGAGAAAAATTCACTATTTTTCGTTACAATTCTTATTTTTTAACAATTTGTCCACTTGAATAACAACCCGCTATTTTTTGTATATTTGCGGCATAGTACAGACGTATATGAAAAAAATTATTTTTACACTTTTGGCTCTTATGACAATCAGCGCCTGCAATGAAAATTACGAGAAGGGGTACATTGCGCCCCCTCAGCTCGTACCTGAAAATGGAAAAATGTCACCGGAGGACATGCATAGATTAGGCTATCTGTCTGAACCACAGCTATCTCCTGACGGACACAACATACTGTACGGCATCACCTATACCTCCATAGAGGAGAACAGGTCCAACCGCAACATCTGGCTGTGCAACGCTGACGGCAGCGGCAAGGTGCCGGTAAGCCGTTTCGAATCCAGCGTGAATGCCGCAAGATGGAGCAAGGATATGAAGCACATCTTCTTCCTGCAGGACGGACAGCTGTGGAAAGCACCGTTTTACGTAGGCGAGCTGGGCGAAAAGGTAAAATTGACAAATGTCGAGGGCGGAATAAGCGACTATAAGCTGAGCCCTGACGAAAACAGCTTGTACTATATAAGTTCAATACCCGGCCCCGTAACTGCCCCGAAAGACGCATATCCCGACCTTGACAAGGCCAGAGCCTATGTCACGGATCAGCTGATGTACCGTCACTGGGACCACTGGGTTACGGAAACACCGCATACCTATGTGGCCAATCTGTGCAACGGCATCATCACGAAGGACAATTCCATAGACATACTCGGAGCCGACGTGAAGTTCGAACTTCCCACCGAGCCCTTCGGCGGTGCGGAGCAACTGGACTGGGCCCCGGATTCGCGACACATCGTATACAGCTGCCGCAAGAAAACCGGAATCGAATATGCATTCAGCACAAATACAAACATTTATATCTATGACGTGCTGACCGGAGCGGAGATTGCCGTGACGGAAAGCGGAGGATATGACACCGACCCTGCCTGGAGCCCTGACGGCAGCCACATCGCCTGGATTTCGATGGAACGGGATGGCTACGAGGCCGACAGGCAGAGACTCTTCACCGCAGACGTAATTTGGGACGAGCCTGATACCGATGGACAGAGTTTCGGGCTGCATATCAACAACATACGCGAACTGGCGGCATCTCTGGACGCCGATGTCAGCGGCATTGCCTGGACCGGGGACGGCAAGAGCATAATATTCCCCGCAGTCGTGGATGCGGTGCAGGCCCTATTCAGCGTCAACGTGGACGGGAATGCACCGTCAGTGCGTCGTCTCACCCCGGAAGACTGGTATTTCGGATTCGACAAGCCCTTCGGCATCAGGCGTACGGAAGGCTGCACAACTGTCCTTACCACATATCAGAGCAATCTGTTCCCTTCCGAGATGGTCAAAGTGACCGTACCTGACAACGGCGAACCTTCCTACGAGGCAATGAGCCACGAGAATGACGCATATTTCGCATCAATCGGGAAGGTGCGGCAGGAGAAAGTGATGCTCGACTGCGCCGACGGCAGCAAAATGCTGTGCTGGGTACTCTATCCCCCTGAATTCACCCCCGACAGGAAATGGCCTGCCATAGAGATGTTCAACGGAGGCCCCCAGAGCACACTGGACCAGAGTTGGAGCCGCAGATGGAACTTCTTCCTGATGGCACAGCAGGGTTATGTCGTAATTCTTCCCAACAGGCACGGATGCACCGGCCTCGGACAAGCCTGGAAAGAGCAGATCAGCGGAGACTATCAGGGTCTGAACATGCAGGATTACATGACGGCGGGCAGATGGATAAAAAGCCAGCCCTGGTGCGGCAAGCTCGCCGGTGTGGGAGCCTCATACGGCGGTTTTTCAGTATACAACCTTATGGGTCTGCACGGAGAACTCTATGACTGTTTCATCGCGCACGCCGGAATCTTCAACGAAAAGATGCTGTGGTACACCACCGAAGAGGCCTGGTTCGGCAACTGGGACAACGGAGGATTGACAGAATACGCATACGAACCCGGTCAGACCGGCCCCAAGGGCGACGGCATCACTTTCGGGGGAATGCAGCAGGCCGGCGCACCGTACGCGAAGACGGCCAAGGCGCAGAAGCATTATGCCAACGACCCCGAATCCAGAATCACGCAATGGCATACACCCATACTCTGCATACACGGAATGCTGGATTTCCGCATACCCTATGAGCAGGGAATGGCAGCCTTCAACGCGGCCCAGATGATGGGAGTTCCCTCTAAACTCATCATATTCCCTGAAGAAACACACTGGGTGGTCCGGCCGCAGAACTGCATATTCTGGCAGCGCGAATACTTCAGTTGGCTCGAGAAGTGGCTTTAAAATTCAAACAATATGGCTAAAGAAATAGGATTCTCTCTCGTTTATCGTGACATGTGGCAGAGCGCTGGGAAATACGTCCCCCGCGTGGACCAGTTGAAAGAAGTCGCCCCCGCTATAATAGATATGGGATGCTTCGACCGCGTTGAAACCAACGGAGGCGCCTTCGAGCAGGTAAACCTTCTGTTCGGTGAAAATCCAAACAAGGCAGTGCGCGAATGGACCGCCCCCTTTCATAAGGCAGGCATTCAGACCCATATGCTGGAAAGAGGCCTCAATGCTCTGAGAATGAACCCGGTGCCTAAGGACGTGCGCGAACTGATGTTCCGCGTCAAGAAAGCCCAGGGCACGGATATCTCCCGTTCATTCTGTGGTCTGAACGACCACAGGAACCTGAAAGTCAGCATAGAGGGTGCGAAGAAGACCGGAATGATAAGCCAGGCCGCACTTTCCATAACGAACTCACCGGTGCACACTGTGGAATACTATCTGGGCATTGTGGACAAGCTGGCTGAATACGGCGCAGACGAGATATGCCTCAAGGATATGGCAGGCATAGGGCGTCCGATAGCGTTGGGGCAGATTGTGAGCGGAATCAAGAAGAAATATCCTCATCTCAAGGTCCAGTACCACGGCCATTGCGGTCCCGGATTCTCCCCCGCTTCCATGCTGGAGGTGGCACGGGCAGGCGCCGACTATCTCGACGTGGCGGTGGAACCTCTGAGCTGGGGCAAGATACATCCGGACGTAATCACCATACAGCAGATGCTGCGTGCAGACGGGTTCCTGGTCAAGGATATCAATATGGATGCCTATATGGACGTCAGGGCTCTCACCCAAAAATTCATCGACGACTTCCTCGGCTACTGGATAGACCCCAACAATTCCCATATGAGCTCTCTGCTCGTGGGCTGCGGACTTCCGGGAGGAATGATGGGCTCGATGATGGCCGACCTCCAGGGTTTCCACGGCGCGATAAACGCCGGTCTGAGGGCAAGGGGCAAGGAAGATCTCACCCTGGACCAGCTGATGGTCAAACTTTTCGATGAAGTGGCATATGTCTGGCCACGACTGGGCTATCCCCCTTTGGTTACTCCCTTCAGCCAATACACGAAGAACACCGCGCTGATGAACCTTATGAGCACTCTCAAAGGCGGCGAACGCTGGGCCACAATAGACAAGGATACCTGGAATATGATTCTTGGCAAGATGGGAAAACTGCCGGGCGAACTGGCACCCGAAATCGTGGAGATTGCCAAGGCCAAGGGGCTTGAATTCTACAAGGGAGACCCTCAGGACGCATTCCCAGACGAACTTCCAAAGTTCCGCAAGATGATGGAAGAGGAAGGATGGGACTGCGGACAGGACGACGAAGAGTTGTTCGAGCTGGCGATGCACGAGCGTCAGTACAGGGATTACCGCAGCGGCATAGCCAAAGAGCGCTTCAACAAGGACCTGGAAGATCACAAGACCAAGGCCGGAGCACCCATAGTGATAGAGCGCAAAGTTGTGGAAATGCCTTCCTGGGACATTGACGCCGTCCTCAAGGCTCACCCGGGAGCACTGCCTATCCAGGCCCCCGTCAAGGGGCAGATGCTGTGGCAGATAGACGTTGCCGACGATTCGAAGGCTCCCATAGCCGGAACTGCCGTAAAGGCCGGTCAGACAATAGGACACATACAGTGTTTCTACGGCATCGAGGACGTGGTCGCTCCCGCCGACGGACGCCTAGTGGCCGTGCCTGCAGCCCAGGGGGCGAAAGTGGAAAAGAACGAAATCATCGCCCTGTACTTGGGGAACGATTAAGAATCGTAGATGGGATTTACGTCTTTTTTATACTATTCTAGCGTGTTTTTTGGGGGTCTTTTACATTTTCCCGATGGCACTTCAACAATAAAATGTTATATTGCCGACGTATAAGTACTACTAATAACCAAAATAACTTATGAATTTCATTAAAAAAACTGTTCTGGTAATCGCGGCTCTCTGCACAGCGGTCTTCGTTGCCGATGCGCAGGCAGTCAAGGTTACCGGCAAGGTATTGGACGCATCGTCCAATCCTGTCCTCGGAGCAGGCGTCAAACAGGTAGGAACTACCAATGGTGTGGTTACCGACTTTAACGGCGCTTTCTCCATCTCTGTTCCTGCTGGAGCTCTTCTTGAAGTTTCAGCGTTAGGCTATGAGACTCAAACCGTCACCGTTGTCGACGGCCGGAAAGACTACGTGGTGGTTCTCTCCGAAGAAGCTCTCGAATTGGATGACGTGGTGGTCGTGGGTTATGGTACACAGAGGAAAAAACTCAGAAGCTGTTTAAATTTCAATCGTAAATTTTATTATACATGAGCCGGCAGAAAGCGAGTTGAACCATCGCTACCCCCGTTTCTGAGTAAAATTCATAGTCCATGGCAATCCTCCTGAAGTTTTCCAACCACGAGAAAG
>JAZLKN010000029.1:0-41144 GCA_045597605.1 Candidatus Cryptobacteroides sp.
GAGCGTCTGTCCTTTCCTGATTAGGTGGTCGTGCCGGTTTGATCCCGCGCCTAAGAAATACCGTCCCGGCAAGATCAAATCCGGCTGAAATGATCTTCCCGAGACAAAAAACAATGTTTACGAGATCAAAATCGCCCTAAATGATCTTCCAGAGCAACAATTTCAGCGTTTCAAGATCAAAATCGCGGAATATGATCTCCCTCGGACGAAAAATTGGTCCAGAGGTGGCGTACACGAGCAGCGAAAAGGTAAGAATTCCTCGGTTATTTGCTAAAACCTGCAGTTCTCGATATGAAATAGCAAGATATGCCCGTATTTTTGCTAAAAATGAGGGTTTGTGAGCCGAAATAGCAAAAATCCTGCGATTTTTTGCTAAAAGTGATGGCCTGAACAGTGTTTTAGCAAGAAAACTGCATTTTCTTGCTAAAACGCATCAGCGGGTCGAGCGGGCCAGACATTCCGACCGCAAGGCAGAGGGAAGCAACCCATCAGGCGACTTTTGTCCGACAGGACCGGCTTGCCGTCAGGAGCCTGGAGGGTTGCTTGCCGGCTCCCGGGGCAGAAAGAAATACGAAAAGGCCGCCAGGGGTAGCTGCGCTAGCGGCGGTAAGGGGGCGGGAGGCCCCCTGAAAAGTCAGGCGCCGGAAGTCTGCTTCCTTGCAGCGAAAAGCCAGCGGGGTAAGGGGGCAAAGGCCCCAAACAAGACCAAAGCCCCCAAACAAGACCAAAGTGGCACAGCTACAGGGTCGAGGCAATAAAATCCAGGGATAAACCCCCTAAGAAAACAGGAGGCTCCTAAGCCCCCAGGGAAAATTTGGAGGCCCCCGAGAAAGCCGGAGAGTTCATCATACCCGCTCTGCCAAATTGTCACTGGCACGGAGATTGCCTTTCAGAAGGGCGTACCCCGGTCGCGGAAGCATAAGCAGGCGGCATCAACAGGCGGCATTGCAGGCAGCATTGTAAGAAGCATAAGCAGGCAGCATCAACAAGCAGCATAGCAAGCAGCATATGCGGAAGCGGAAGGGGGCAGGAACAGTATAACAAATTAAACAATATCAATTATGACCAAACCCCTTCCAGACAGAGTCCTCATCGAGCCCAAGGAGGCCGAGACCAAGACAGCGTCGGGTCTTTACATTCCCGATACGGCAAAAGAGAAACCCCAGCAGGGTAAAGTGGTGGCTGCAGGCCCCGGTAAGAAGGACGAACCCATGGAAGTGAAAGTGGGTGACGTAGTGCTTTACGGCAAATACGCGGGTACGGAAATCACAGTTGAGGGCAAGGATTACCTCATATTGAAACAGTCAGACATTCTGGCAATACTTTAATTCACAAAACGTACAGTTATGGCAAAAGATATCAAATTCAACAGCGATGCCCGCACGCTTATGAAGGAAGGTGCGGATGCATTGGCAAATGCGGTCAAGGTGACACTTGGCCCCAAAGGACGCAATGTAGTCATTGACAAGAAATTCGGTGCTCCCCAGGTTACCAAGGACGGTGTGACCGTAGCCAAGGAAATAGAACTGGAGGACAAATTTGCCAATATGGGTGCGCAGATGGTCAAGGAAGTTGCGTCCAAGACCAACGACCAGGCCGGTGACGGCACTACCACCGCTACCGTTCTTGCTCAGGCCATCATCAACGAAGGCATCAGGAACGTCACGGCAGGCGCCAACCCTATGGACATCAAGCGCGGTATCGACAAGGCTGTCGAGGCCGTTGTGGCGAGTCTCAAGAAACAGAGCAGGGAAGTGGGTGACGACCTCGCCAAGATAGAGCAGGTCGGTGCTGTTTCCGCAAACAACGATTCCTATATCGGCAAACTCATAGCCGATGCCATGGGTAAGGTGAAGAAGGACGGCGTCATCACCGTGGAAGAGGCCAAGGGCACTGACACGGAGGTGAAGGTAGTGGAAGGAATGCAGTTCGACCGCGGCTACATCAGCCCCTATTTCATGACCAACGGCGACAAGATGGAAGCCGTTCTCGACGCTCCCTATATCCTCATCACAGACAAGAAGATAAGCACTATGAAGGACCTTATGCCCGTTCTCGAGCCCATAGCGCGCGAGGGCAAGGCCCTGCTTGTGATTGCCGAGGATGTGGACGGAGAGGCACTCACCACTCTGGTAGTGAACAAACTCCGCGGTACCCTGAAAATCGCAGCCGTCAAGGCTCCCGGGTTCGGAGACCGTCGCAAGGAGATGCTTCAGGACATAGCCGTGCTGACCGGCGCCACAGTTGTCAGCGAAGAGCGTGGCTTCACTTTGGAGACGGCGACCGTACAGATGCTGGGCAAGGCCGAGAAGGTCGTTGTGGACAAGGAGAACACCACAATTGTGAACGGCGCAGGCAACAAGGCGGAGATAGAGGAGCGCGTTGCCCTTATCCGCAAGCAGATATCCGTCAGCACTTCAGACTATGACAAGGAGAAACTCAAGGAGCGTCTCGGCAAGCTCGCCGGCGGAGTTGCAGTCCTCTATGTGGGTGCGGCCACCGAGGTGGAGATGAAGGAGAAGAAGGATCGCGTGGACGATGCTCTCAGCGCGACCCGTGCGGCCGTGGAGGAAGGTATCGTTCCCGGCGGCGGCGTGGCCTACATCAGGGCAATAGACGCTCTCGCGAAAGTCAAGGGTGACAATGCCGACCAGAACACCGGCGTCAAGATTATCCAGCGTGCCATCGAGGAACCCCTTCGCCAGATTGCTGCAAACGCAGGCCTGGAAGGCAGCGTGATTATCAACAAGGTACGCGAAGGCAAGGACGACTTCGGCTACAACGCCCGTACTGACGAATACGTCAATATGTTCGAGGCCGGCGTAATCGATCCCACCAAGGTAGCCCGCGTGGCTCTTGAGAATGCAGCCTCCGTTGCCGGAATGTTCCTGACCACGGAGTGCGCCATCGCCGATATTCCCCAGCCGGAACCGGCCGCTCCGATGAACCCCGGAATGGGTGGAATGATGTAGAAAAAGTACCTGTGCCACTTCGGGAACAATATCCCATAGCACTTCACGACACATAATCCATGATACAAAGTGCCGTGAAGTGCTATGGTACTTTTTGATGAATAATCAGTCTCTGCGACCGTTAGCGATACTGATATAGTAAATCAAGGTGGCGATTGATCCCAGGGCTGCAATCACGTAAGTGTAAGCGGCCCATTTGAGGGCATCTTTCGCCATCGGTTTTGTCTGGGCGTCCACTATGTTGCTTTTGCCGAGCCATGCTACGGCACGGGAGGACGCGTTTATCTCGACGGGCAGGGTTATCACGCTGAACAGGGTGGTCATCGCAAACAGACCTATGCCTATCCACAGCAGGGTGGGGAAGGTCTGGATGAAAATGACGCCGGCGATGAGCACTATGCTCACGAATTTGCTCGCGAAGGACACAGCCGGAACGAGGGCCGACCTCATCTGCAGAGGGCCGTACTGCCAGGCGTGCTGCACCGCGTGACCGCATTCGTGCGCGGCTACGGCCGCTGCGGCTATGCTGGCATTGCCGTAAACGGCGTCGGACAGGTTGAGGGTCTTGGTCTGGGGGTTGTAATGGTCGGTGAGCTTGCCTGATACGTGCTCCACTTTCACGTTGTGTATGCCGAAGTCATTCAACATCTTGCGGGCCACGTCGGCGCCTGTCATCCCTCCGGGGGTGGGAATCTTGGAATACTTTTCGAACCTCGAATTCAGGATGTTCTGGATGAGGTAGCTTACCAACATCACCAGAATGAGTATGAACCAAATGAAGTTGCTTGTCATAGTCAATCAATTTACGATTACAAATTTGGCAATAAATTATTAACTTTGCAAAGATACAGTTTTCGCTATGCACAAAGTTGATGACTTTTCACGTCTGGAGATAAATCTCAGTGCCTGCCGTAACAATTACCGCTATTACAGGTCGCTGCTCAAACATTCCACCAAACTGCTGGTCCTTATGAAGGCCAACGCCTACGGCCACGGCGCCGTTGAATTCGCCAGGGTGCTGGAGGCCGAAGGGGCTGATTATCTGGCTGTCGCCTATCCCGTGGAAGGCCTTGAACTCCGCAATGCCGGCGTGCATCTGCCCATACTCGTGCTTAGTGGCGGCACAGACTATTTCAACGAGATGATAGACTTCCGTCTGGAGCCTGCGGTGCCGAATATGTACACGCTGAAGATACTGATTGACGTGCTGCGCAAAAGGGGCGTGGACCATTATCCCATACATATAAAACTGGACACCGGCATGCACAGGCTGGGCTTCATGAGTTCGGAGATAGATGAACTTGTGCAGTTCCTCCCCAACTGCCCCGAGGTCAGGGTAAAGAGCATATATTCGCATCTTGCCACGGCCGACGACCCCACGCTCGACGAGTTCACCCTCGCCCAGATAGAGATGTTCCGCCGCAATGCCCCGCGCATCAGCGATGCCTTGGGTTACAAGCCCATGTATCACATACTGAATTCCGCCGGCATAGAGCGTTTCAGCCAGTATCAGTTCGATATGGTGCGCCTGGGCATAGGCATTTACGGACTCAGCCCTTTCTCTGCCGACAAATTGCAACCGGCCGCTTCATTCAAGTGCAAAATATTGCAGATCAAGACCTTGAAGGAAGGGGACGGGGCAATTGGATACAGCCGTAACGGCAAGATTGCAAAGGCCGGCACTGTCATAGCCACCATACCCGTGGGATATGCCGACGGCATAGACAGACGCCTCGGCAACGGCAATTTCAGTTTTATGCTGGGCGGACATCCCGTGCCGACCATAGGCAACATATGTATGGATATGTGTATGCTGGACATTACCGGTGTGGATGCCAAGGTGGGGGATACCGTCACCATTTTCGGAATCGAGCCCTCCGCTGCGCATATGGCCGAGGTCCTCGGAACCATTCCATACGAAATATTCACCTCCGTGCCGCGTCGCATCGAGAGAGTGGTGGTAAAATAAACAATCCGGGTGTTATGGCTTGCAAATGTGAATTTGACGAAAGTGTGCCCCGCAAAGGGACCGGTTGTGTGAAATATGACAGAATCCCAGACGGCCTAATTCCCCTATGGGTCGCCGATATGGATTTCAGAACTCCGGATTTCGTAATTGACGCAATCAGGAAACGTCTGGAGTGCCCCGTGTTGGGCTATCCTTTCATTCCGGACTGCTATTTCAAGACCATTGCCTCGTGGGTAAGGAAACTGCACGGATGGGATGTGCGTCCGGAGTGGATGTGCTACGTCCCCGGTATAGTGAAAGGTATTGGACTTGTGGAGTGCCGTCTGCTGAATGAGGGCGACAAGGTGATAATCCAGCCGCCTGTCTACCATCCCTTCCGCATAGTGTCCGAGAAGAACGGGATGCAGGTGCTCCGAAACCCTCTCATCCCCATATATGAGAACGGAAGACTGGTGAACTATGAAATGGATTTCGATGGTCTGGCACGTTGTATCGACGAAGGTGGCAAGGTCCTGATACTTTCCAACCCCCAGAACCCTTCCGGCGTATGCTGGCCGCGTCAGACTCTCGAGAGGCTTGCACAGCTGACAGCCGAAAGGGGAGTGCTCGTCATTTCGGACGAGATACACGCCGAAATGGCTCACAGGGGTTTCAAGCATATTCCTTATGCAAGCGTCAACGACGCTGCTGCAAGCAACAGTATCACCTTTATGGCTCCGTCGAAGACCTTCAACATCGCAGGAGTAGTATCTTCTTACGCCATTGTCCCCAACCGGGAGCTCAGGGAGCGTTTTTTCTCCTTCATGAATGCGAACGAGCTTGATTCTCCGTCGATTTTCTCCATAGAAGCCACGCTGGCAGCCTACAGGCACGGTGCGGCCTGGAGACGCAAGATGCTAAGATACATTGAGGGCAACATAAAGTACGTCGACAGGTATCTGCGTCGTAACATCCCCCAGATAAAGGCAATGATTCCCCAGGCATCGTTCCTGATATGGCTCGACTGCCGCGCTCTGGGGCTGACCCAGAAGAAACTGATGATGTTGTTGGAGAAGAAAGCCGGGCTTTATCTGAATGACGGCTCAATGTTCGGCCCGGAAGGGGAAGGTTTCGTCCGTCTCAATGTCGGCTGCCCGCGCAGCATTCTGGAAACGGCACTTGAGAGCTTGAAGAGAGCACTGTAAATTTAGCGGCAGGGCTGACTTGATTATACGGGTGAGCCTGTGTGCAAAGTGCCCGTGCCATTCCGGGAACCTTATCCCCTTTCCCAGGTTTCCGGAGCGGCGCGGGCACTTTGCGTAATCATCCGCGTAATTTTCACGCGCCTGCATACTGCATCTGCCATTCTTACAAACGGTTGCGGCCGGCAGACAGCCGGAGGTCGTGACGTTTGCCTGTCTTTTAGGAGAGAAAAAAGTGGCTCCCGAATACCTGTATTGGAGATTATTCAAGTTAATCGTTTCATTTTTCATTACACGGATAATGTTGGCTAAAATTGCAGCCGTGATGCCCGATAGAACATTATCAACCTCATAAAATTATGAAAAAATCAATCAAATCAATTCTCGCACTGGTGGCTGGCGCAATCGCAGTCGCATCGTGCAACAAGGAGGCCGCCGACAGCGGCATCAAGTCCGAAGTGGACGACATGTGCAAGCTCATCGTCAGTTTCGACTGCAATGACGTAAAGGTTGACACAAAAGTGGTAGGAACCGTTGCCGATGACAACATCATCAAGGATGTTCAGCTTCTTGTTTTCCGCAAGGAATCCACGGACGCGGCAAGCAGGATAGATGCTGCCAAGCGTTTCTCCGGTCTCAACGCCTCAAGAACCTATACATCTTCAGAAGCCTTGAGCTGTACCCGCGGCTCACGCGAGATTTGGGTTGTTGTGAACGCGCCGAC
Organism: Candidatus Cryptobacteroides sp.; assembly: GCA_045597605.1. GTDB lineage: Bacteria > Bacteroidota > Bacteroidia > Bacteroidales > UBA932 > Cryptobacteroides. The sequence continues at coordinate 6,847 of JAZLKN010000029.1, forward strand.
CGATTACACGACAGGGAATGACGCAGTGCTTACATTGGCCGATCTGAAGGCAAAGACAACCGTGCTTGGAGACAACAAGTACACAGAAACCGAAAAGGCGTTCGTTATGGCAGGCAATACAGTGAAGACTCTGGACAAGGCAAGTGACAATATCGCAGTGACAGTGAAGCGTATGGCTTGCAAGATTGTCGTGAAGGAAGTGAAGAATTCCTTCATACTCCCCGTTTACCAGAAGGCCGGTACGTTGAAAGTCACAGGAGCCTGTCTCATGAGTGTTGCCGGTTATCAGAAATTGGACAACCTCAACACAATTGCCGCGGAACGTACATACATAAGCTCCGCAAACATAGGACATAGCTATTGGCATGGTAAGAATGTCAAGGATTCCAACAATCTTATTGCTGACACTTACACTGCGGCCAAAACACTTGAGTATGGCGGCAAGCTTGAAAATCTTTCGACATTCTATGCATACCCCAACGATGCGGCTCCCGCAGTTGCGGAGACCTGGGCGATTAAGGGGACAATTCTTGTGATAGAGACTCAGATAAATGGAGAAACTCTGTATTATCCCATTCAGATACAGAAAGTTGTTTCGGCCCTTGAATCCAACAAGTGCTATGAAGTAAGCCTGACTGTCAAGCATCCCGGTTCACAGGAACCTTGGCAGCCTGTCGAGTTTGAAGACGTTACGGCTACCATTACTGTTTCGGATTGGGAAACCCCTGTTTCTATTTCCGCCGAGATCTAAAACATCGCATATTTATGAAGAATTTCACTCATAAGCCGGTATTGGAGGCCGTTTTGCTGTTCCCCTTCATTCTGTCATGCAGCGTGAAGGAGGACCGTAGCGTCTGTCCGTGTTATCTGAACGTCAACATTGACGCCTATGCAGTGAAAGACGAATATACGGCAGTAATGGTGCAGGTACAAGGCAGGGATTTCATCCAGAATACCGTTGTACCTGACGAATACGAGTTTGGCGGATACGAGATTAAAGTCCCCCGTTGCATCAGTTACATATCTGTAATAGGCGGGCTGCAGAACAGTATCATTGATGGAGACACATTGAGGATTGTGGAAGGCAAGGAGTCCGGCCCCCTGTTTATGTTCAACGATGTTGTTGACTGTAACGGTGAAGTTGCTTTCTCCAAGGCTTTGCCCAAGAAGAAATGGTGTGATATTCATATAATTCTTGTCGGTGAGAAGACAGCAGAGAATTTTGAACATGACATCATACTGTCCGCTGAATGCAATGCGTTGTGCTTATCGTCAGGTCTTCCTATTGCCGGAGAATATAAGGTTCCGGTAAGAAGGCTTCAGTCAGGTGATCTGGTAGTGTCTATCCCCCGGCAGAAGAGCAACACCCTGAAACTCGAATTCTTTGAAAAGGACGAAGAGCAGAAGGTGCCTGTCTATGACCTGAACGTAGGCCGTGAAATGGAAAAACAGGGATATGACTGGAACAAGGATATCCTTGATGACGTTAACATTTACGTTGACTACGCCAAATTGTCGGTAGACGTCAATGTTGTGGAATGGGATATTACTCAATTCAATATCGAAATATAGAAATGCGAAACTTGAGTTACATAAACAGAATCATTATTTCCGGAGGATTGTCTTTTGTCATGTTCCTTTCGGCATCTTGCACTAACGAAGTTACCGAAGCTGTCGGTTCATTGCCTACGGAGGGCGGCGACGGGCGCGTGAATGTCAGCATTGACTTTTCCGGCACGTCAATAGACGTTTCCCAGACGAAGAGCTCTCTTCTCAACGGGGTCGAGACCGTACACAGCGGGGCTGTGATTTACGCATTCATAATCCGAGACGGTGTTGCACAGATAGACAACTATACCGTTGTAGGCTGTGAGCAGATCTCAAGCCCCGGGTACGAGACCACGCCGAAGTCGGCCACAATGATGCTTTTCAGTGGAGCCGTGTATGATTTCTACGTCGTCGGGAATTGCTGGTATATCGACAAGAACACCGGCTTGAAGACTGACTGGTTTACGGCTATGGGCGCCGATATGCCTGCGGATTATGACAGTGGTCTGAAAAATGCCGAGTACAGGTTTGACGGAAGTGATTTCCGTTCCGTTTACCGGCATGAGAAGTTCTCGGAGGTGAAGACTTACGGAATACCCTATTCCGGATCCAGGAAAGGGGTGCAGATCACCGGCACAGGTCAGGGTATATCCGTGGACAACTGCCGTTATCTTTTCTCAAAGGTGACTTTCACCGTGGACCACACAGGTCTTGACGGCGGCCTTAATGAAGGCTATTTCAGGAATCAGAAGGTATATCTGCGTCAGGCAAACCCGTCATTGCGTCCGTTTGCCGAGAAGAATGTCCTGTCGGGGATATCCATTGACGCAGACTGCGACGAGAGCATGAGCAACGGGCACTGCGAGACCTATACTCTTTACGTGCCCGAGAATTGTCAGGGGACTCTTCTTTCAACGGATGATCCTGCGCTCAAGAGTGGGGACAATGAAGCTCTTGCCCAGGCTAAGAATAAGTTGACGTACATAGAGTTTCACGGTACGGTCAACCCGTCCAATGCCTATGCCTCCCAGATCGGCTACAGCGGAGATGCCACCTACCGGTTTTACCTTGGCAGCGACAACTGCAGTAATTTTGACATCATGGGTGGCAAGAATTATCACGTGACAATGAGTTTTACGGTTGACAACCTGTTCAACCCGTCACCCTTGTGGCGCGTGACTACTTCCAATTTCTCGGACAGCCGTCTCATAGACGTGACGAAGGACGCATCCTTCACTCAGTCTTTGGAAACGACATTCGTCGGCGTGAGGAAGAGCAGAGGCAACAGCATATACGTTTATGTGAACAAGGAAGGTTCCGCCGCCGGGGCCAACGCCATTATCGGCAAGCCGATGGTGACGGACCCGTCAGCATTTCACGCTGAGAATGTCACCGACTGTGCCATCAGCATGTCACCGTCGCCGGCATCCCTGTTATCGAACTATGGAATTTCAGCGGAATACAAGACAGAGACGGGGGCCATATCCTTCGCTGTAAGCAATGCCGCGAAATTCGATGCATTCCGTACCGGTGCCGGGCAGGTTGACGTGACGTTGACTCTTCTTCCTTCAAAAGAAGGGCAGGAGAGGACGAGAACCTTTACTGTCAAGGCACTTGAAGAGTTGGAGCTTGTTGTTCCGGACAAAGACATATACATAGGTCAGAAGGCTGGAATAACGTCCAAAGGATTTCTGGGTACACCGAAGTTGTCAAGCAATGTAGGCACGGTTTTCCGTACGACAAATGCTGCGGGCAGCGACAATTATCTGTCAGGGACTCCGGTAGGATTCACCGACGGCAGGATTGACCTCTATGCCTATAATTACAACAACGGTAATGCCGTTACGCTCACGCTTACATCGGACGATACTTTCAATGACGGATCCGTATCGAAGACCGTCACCGTCAAGAAACCGAAGCTCGCCACCTGGAAAGGAGAAGTGCATCTGGGCATAGACGGAACAGAGCGCGAACTGGAGGTCGGTTATTATTACGAGTCAGGCTCACTTGTTAAATTTGAGGTCAGCGACTTTGACGAACAGGTGTATGCTCAGGTACTGGCACCGGCATTTTCAGTAGATGCGGGGTACAAGGATTATGTCGGCTTTGACGGCCCAAAGGCATTTTTCAAAAAGATGCCTGCTGACAAGACCACATCAGATAAGCAGTTTGAAGGGAAGATATATGTGAAAGGCAAGAATACAGAACTGTTTCCCGAGCCCGATTGGGGCCCCAAATCCATATATATCACTTACCGTTATCCAAAGTGGGTGTCGGAATTCAGCGACATTACAGACTGTAACATATTCAATATAAGCTCAAAGGAAGCTGCTGACGACAGAAAGGTGGAGACGACCGCCCGGATTGATCTGGCATATTGCAGATCACCTTTCACGTCATCCAATCAAAGTGAGTGGTACGAGGTAAAGGTAGGCAATGACTATGGTGCCCTTACTGGCGACGACAATAAAGATAACGGCAGATTGCACTTTTACACCGTCAAGCCGGATGACGGAGAGACTGCCATGGTTTACTGGTATATCAAGCCGCAGATAAGTGGGAATAATATCAATTCCCCTTGGGGCAGTAGAACGGTCACGCCTTTGTTTGTCAACAAGCATGACGCAAGCCAAAGGCACAGCCTTAATATGTCTTCCTTTGAAGTCAAATATGCTCCCATCACTCTGAACCGCCTTTGTCTTTATCCTGTAAATGACGAGCAGCGGAAATACGATAACGCCGACTGTTTTGTCTGCTGCAATCTTGCTGCCATTCTGTATGAATTCAAACTGTCGGGCAAGAACTTAACGGCCCCTCCATCCATTTTCGAACTCAACAGTCTTCCCGTCCGAGGGCTGCAGTATGATAATGATAATTATGAGAACTCGACAGATGTTCCCGGGACACACTCGTACATATACCTTCGCTATGCTGCATGGACCTTGCGGGCATGGCAAGGTATAGAGTGGACAGGCGATTATCCGATGCACCCGAATTACAACGGCATATACTGGTATGACGCCATGACCGACGAAGCCATCCGTACCGGTGCAGGACAGATATACGGCTGCTATTTCACCTATGGCGGTTCGGATAAATCTCAGACTTTGAAATCTGAAAGTTATCTGGGAGACTTTTACGAACAACAGAGGATGCAAAACTACATTCCTATAAAAGTAGAATCTGTGACTACTGTGAGGACAATCAATTATTAGCCCTTGTGAGGACGCAACAAAAAAGGGGAGACCGAACGGCCTCCCCTTTTTTTCGTATTATCGTGGGCTAATTTGATTTGTATTCCTGGTTATGTATTTCTCCCCAATAGTATTTCACTTCTTTTTCATTATCGGGATTGGGCGTTACCGAATAGTCGAGGAAATAATTATAACTTCTGAGTTCATTTTTCCATTCTCGTATGAACTGATTCCATATCTTGGATTTGCGGTAGCGGACATCTGCGGGATACAGTCTGAAGGCCGCACTGTAATTGAAACAGTTCGTCACTTCCTCTCTGAAAGGCATCCAACGGAACTCAGGACAGTTCTCCGAGTTCCAAGGATACTGCAAACTATAATAATCATCCAAAACCGGGTGTATGAACGAAATCGGGTCTATTATCTGCGTGATCCTGTTGTCGGGAGTGGCATTTCTGGGAACAGTGCCGATGAGGGCAATAGTCGAGAACTGGTCGATATAATAGACCTCCTCCGTCTTATAGCCGTGTTTACCGTTTTCCCACCACTCCTCACTGTCTTTGGCGACGCATGGAAGATAGGCGATGACGGCATCCTTGCTGAGGTTGTAGATATTAGTTTCTTTCGTGCCCTCCATCAGGAATGCTCTTTCCCCGTCGATTTCGAGTTCGAATCCCTCGACTGCTATATGGTTGGCTGTCCTTACCCTTATGACTATGCCGTTCGAACCTTCATCGGCCCCGTTCCAGAAACGGATGTCCGTGGTTCCTTCGACTATGGCTCCGGGCTTGTCACGTCTCTCTTCAGGATAGAAAAACTCGGAAGACTCGAAAGCCTTCAGTTGTCTGGGATTGACGTTGTCGATATTCGCTTTGACTGTATAGTTCTGCATCCCGCCATCCATTACGATGTCGGCGACATCGGTGCTGGAACTTGCGTTGACGGGAGCCGTGGTCTCGAAACGTATGCTGTTCCAGGGAGTAAGGACCAGCTCGACAATATCGGGATTGACATTGAACGTCCTTGCGGGTACGCCGGCATGTTTTCCGGTGACGGAGGTGAAAGCCACCTTCCCGTCAAGGCAGTTGGACTTTACCACCCCCTCGAAGACATACGTGGAATCCTTGATGATCCCCTGCTCCTCGACGAACACCTTTACCGTGAACGCCTGACGTGGCAGCGTCTGTACGGGGGGATTGTTGGGATTGGGGTTCAGCTCAAGTTTGTTGCAGGCAGCGAACATCGGTATCGCTGCAGAAAGAAAAAATAATGAAGTTTTTTTGAACATAATATTGATAAGTTTAGTGTTACGAATTTACGAAAAAAGAAAGCATAATACAATTACTTGCAAATCTTCGTGGAACTGACTAAATTCGCGGATGAAACGGACAATAGTTGTGTTTATATGATACCTATAACTTTTTGGCAGACAGTCTCTAACTCTTTCAGGATAAATTTCATACAGGAGAACCGTTATCTGCTCATATTGGACGGGCTTAAGACAACATTGACGATTACGTTGTTCGCCGTGCTTCTGGGAACGTTGCTCGGAGGCCTTGTATGTTGGATGAGGATGAGCCGCAGGAAATGGCTTCAGAATGTGGCAAAAGTCTATATCGACATAATGAGGGGAACGCCCGTGCTGGTAATGCTGATGATAATGTATTATGTAGTGCTGGCACCGGTGGATGCCTCCGGGGTACTTGTCGCCATCATCACTTTTGCGATGAACACTGCCGCCTACATCTGCGAAATGTTGCGCACCAACATTCAGGGCATAGACCGCGGCCAGACGGAAGCAGGCCTCTCGCTGGGCTTCACCAAAGTGCAGACATTCTTCTACATCGTGCTTCCGCAGGCCGTCAGAAATATGATTCCCGTCTATCAGGGAGAAGTCGTAAGCCTTCTCAAGAGCACTTCCATCGTCGGCTACGTAGCCGTTATGGATATGACCAAGGCCTCGGACATCATCAGGGCGAGGACCTTCGACGCATTTTTTCCGCTGATAGCGATAGCGCTCGTGTATTTCATAATTGCCTGGCTGATAGGATTGCTGCTGAGCCGGGTGGGGAAACGCGGAAGGTCGCGTTCAGCCGTACTGGCTCTCCTGCCGCTGCTGGCGGTATTCTGGGTGTCCTGCAGCAACAATGATTCTGAGACAGTCTCCACTATGGGTCAGGAAAGCGTCATCAACGAGGAATATTTTCTGGCAAAGCCGGTGGCAGTGTTGTGTGCTTCATTGGGGGAACAGTATCTGCTCGACAAGAGAGGGTCCAAGGGCCTGCTGTCGTATAATGGGGAGGTGGATGCCCTTCAGAGTGTGCTGGTGGGAAAGGCGGCGTCTTTCTTGATTGACGACATAGTGGCCCTTATGCCGATGTTGGAACATCCGGAACTCGATACTCTGGGCACGGATATTCCTTCTATACCGCTAGGAGTCTGCTTCAATCTTGAAGACAGGGAACTTTCAGAAGAGTTCGAGAAGTTCATTACCGAAATGAATGCGTCCGGAGCAAATCAGGAAATAAGGAAAAGGTGGATGAGCTTCGACCTTGAGGGCAGCCATCGTGACATAGAACTTCCCACTACCGGCAAACCGCTGAAAGTGGCGGTAATGGCTACTATGCCTCCTTTCAACTTCATGCGTAACGGAGAGGCCGACGGCTACGAACCTGAACTCATACGTATGTTCGCGGCCAGGCTCGGACGTCCGGTAGAATTCGCTATTATGGACTTCGGGGCCTTGATTCCCTCGATTGTGAGCAGAAAAACCGATGTCGCCATATCGTCAGTCTCTATATCCGGGGAACGTGAAAAGATGGTGAGAATGATTCCATATTTCGCGAGCAAATATGTGTATCTGTATATAAAGCCGGAAGTCGTTGCGGGCGATTCGGACCCTGCTTCGGGCGGAGTCGGGCTGTGGATATGGCTGCTTGTTGCCATCGCAGCTTGCGGAATAGGTGCGGCCGTGGTCTTGCGTGCTTTCGGGAAAGGCAAGGGGGGACCCGTGCAGAAATCGGATGATGACGTCATTATCCGCGTATCCCATCTCAAGATTACGTTTGACGGCACTCTGGAGATACTCAAGGACGTGAATGCGGAAATCCGCAAGGGAGAAGTCATAAGCATCATCGGACCGTCCGGAACCGGGAAGAGCACTTTTATGCGCTGTCTCAACCTGTTGGAGAAGCCTGACGGAGGCAGCATAGAAGTTGACGGTCAGGACATTCTGGCGCCCGGAGCGGATGTTCCGGCTCTGCGCAGAAAAATGGGAATGGTGTTCCAGTCCTTCAATCTTTTCAATGACAGAAGCGTGCTTGAGAATATTACCTTCGCACCTATGAAACTTCTGGGCAAGAGTAGGGAAGAAGCCGAGTCAAAGGCACTGGAACTGCTTGAACTCGTGGGACTTGCCGAAAAGGTTGACTATTACCCCAGCCAGCTTTCCGGCGGACAGAAGCAGCGTGTGGCCATAGCCAGGGCCTTGGCGATGGACCCCGAGATAATACTGTTCGACGAACCGACCTCCGCTCTCGATCCCACTATGGTCAGCGAGGTTCTCGGCGTGATGCGCACCCTTGCGAAGAAGGGAATGACGATGATTGTTGTGACGCACGAAATGAAATTTGCAAAGGAGGTTTCAAACCGCATATTCTTTATGAACCAGGGTGTCATCTATGAAGACGGTTCGCCCGATCAGATTTTCAACAATCCGCAGAAGGAACTCACACGGAAATTCATAAATCAGATAAGGGAGTGTACCTATGATATCAGCAGCAAGCAGTACGACTATTACGAGATGATGGCGAAAATCGGAAACTTCTGCGAGAGGTACAATATGCCGGGTCCTGTCATCGACAGGATAATGCATATTGTAGAGGAAGGGTTGCTGGTTGTCGGTGCGGACAAAGGCACTGCAGTCAAGGTGGCCTATTCCGAGAAAACGTCCAGAAAAGAGATTGTCATTTCTACTCCCCGACATCTGGCGGACGATATACTGGACAGCGAGGAGAATTATGTTCAGAGTGCAATCCTGCGCGGCATCTGTGGCGAAGTGTCTATGGTTCACGGTGAGTCCGACAGTTCGCTGGTCTGCGTCCTGGAATAACCCCGCTTCGCGGGCTTCTTCCCTGCCACCCGCTTCGCGATTGGGATTTGCCACGCTGGTGCGTGCCACATCCCTGCCTCGTCACGGCATTCCCATAACGTGCAGGAACGCCCCGATACGCTGGCGCGTATCCGTGGTATTTCCGTGGCGCGGCGCTTACGGGAGCAAGCTCCCGACGCTTTGCGCCACGAAAATACCCCGCACTTCCGTGCGGGGCGTTCCTGGTCCTTTTGGGACTGCACTGGTGATCTCGTTGGGATTCGAACCCAAGACCCACAGCTTAGAAGGCTGTTGCTCTATCCAACTGAGCTACGAGACCGGTCCACGTCAGAGACTGACGGCTTATCTTTTTCGCGTGCAAAGATAGTAAAAACTTTCTTATGAGCCTACAAAAGTTTTACTGCTTCGAAAACTCCGAGAGAGGCGGTCAGCATTATCGCGCCGGCAAGAAGGACACCCAGCAGGACGGCGATGACGCTCTTGCGGAAATTCATGTTCAACATACTTGCAGCCAGGGTTCCTGTCCAGGCCCCGGTTCCGGGGATGGGGATGCCCACAAAGAGGAGGAGGGCCAGGTAGAGGCCTTTGCCGGCTTTCTGTTCCAGTTTTCTGCCTCCTTTTTCGCCCTTCTCAAGGCACCAGGTGAAGACCCCCCCTATATATTTCTTGTCTTTTCCCCACTCGAGGGTTTTGCGGGCGAAGAAGAAGATAACCGGCACGGGGAGCATGTTGCCGATGACTGCTATCAGGCAGGATGGCCATATCGGCAGACCCATTCCGACGGCGACGGGTATGGCAACCCTGAGCTCTATGAAGGGGACCATCGAGATAAGTAATACATACAGGAATTTTCTCATCGCGAACAGTTCTCCATCAGTTCACGGATTTCCATCTTGGCTGTCCTCCAGCGGGGGATATCAATTTTGGTACCTATGATTTCCACGACCTTGGCGGAAATTATGGAGCCCACTTCGCCGCACACCTTGAGGGGCATCCCAAGGGAATGGGCATAGAGGAAGCCGGCCGCGTAAGTGTCACCTGCGCCGGTGGCGTCGATGGCTTCTCCCGGCCAGGGAGGTATTCTGTACCATTCTTCGCCGCAACGCACCAGCGAGCCCTGCTTGCCGAGCTTGACCACGGCTATCTTGCAGTGTTTGGAGATTTCTTCCAGTGCGGCCTTAGGATTCAGGCCGGTGAAGGTCTTGCTTTCGGTTTCGTTGGCGAAGACTATGTCTATGTACTTGTCCACCATTTCGTGGAGGAAGATGCTGTTGCTCTCGACCACGTTGTACGAGGCCATATCTATGGAAATCAGACATCCGGCATCGTGTGCAAGCTCTATGGCCCTGCGGCAGAGTGCCTGGTTCTGGACCAGATACCCTTCGATATGGAAATAGTCATAGCCTTGGAACATCTCTGGTGTAAGGTCTTCGGGCACAAGTTCCAGGGCCGATCCCAGATAAACGGCGAAGGTCCTTTCCGCGTTGGCTCCGGTTATGAACACCATTGCCCTTCCTGAGGAACTTTTGCCCTTGAGCAGGGTGGACTTGATGCCGTACTGCTCCTGGTCGCTCTTGAAGAGATGTCCCAGTTCGTCGTCGCCGACCTTGCCTATGAAGCCGCTGGGCATTCCGAATATGGCGGTTCCGGTGATTGTGTTTGCAGCCGACCCGCCTGCAACGTATTGTACGCCAATCTTGCGCAGGTCCTGCCAGATAAGGTCTCCGGTTGTCATATCGACGTGCTGCATGCTGCCGAGGGGAAGGTGGTACTTTGTCAGAAGGCTGTCGTCCGGAAGCACGGCCAGAATGTCCGTGAGTGCGTTTCCGATTCCCAGAATAGATTTCATGTCATAGAATATTGTTGTCCGCAAATTTAATAAAAATTTGCTATTTTTGTAGTCTTATCGCTTGCCAGATGAAGGTAAACAAAACAGTCAAATATCTGATATCGGTTGTACTTGCCGTCATCCTGACGTATTTTTCATTCAAGGGTGTGGACTGGACCGCTTTTCGGGCCGGCTTGGATGAGTGCCGCTGGCTCTGGATTGTGCTGGCGATGCTTATGTCCATAGTTTCCTTCATTATCAGGTCTGAGCGTTGGCACCGTCTGATGTTGCCCATTGACAGCGGGATCAAGCCCCTGACCACGTACAACGCGGTATGCATAGGATATCTTGCGAATTTCATGTTCCCGCGAATAGGCGAAATAGTAAAGTGCGGGGTGGTCAGCCGCAGACAGGCCGCAGAAAACGGTGACAAGGGCAGCCTGAACAATGTGGACAGGTATATAGGGACTGTGGTTATGGAAAAGTCCTTCGACATTGTGTCGGTGTTTGCGCTTTTCGCCATTCTTATGGTGGTGCGCCGGCACAAGTTCGGCGCCTTCTTTATGGACAATGTCGTGTCGTCTCTTGCCTCACGCGGATGGAGCTCCGTGATATGGGTGCTGTCGGCCGTTGTGGCCGTGGCGATCATCGTGTCCGTCATATGGAGAATGCGGGGGAGAAGTGTCCTGCTGGGCAAGATATCATCCTTTATGAAGGGGTTGTGGGAAGGATTCAGGATATGTTTCACGTCGAAGGGCGGTTTCGTTTTTCTGCTGTATACCATTGCTCTTTGGACTTCTTACACGATGATGAGCTGGTGCGTCATACGCTCGCTGCCGATTATGGACGGTATGGGCTTCGTGGATGCGATGTTCGTGTGCGCGGCAGGAGGTCTGGGGTGGATAATACCCGTTCCCGGAGGATTCGGTGCATATCACGGCGTTGTTGCGCTGGCCGTTTCGTCCATATATGGCCTGAGCTGGGAGACAGGCATACTCTGCGCCACCCTCAACCACGAAGCGCAAGCCATCACAATGCTTGTATGCGGCCTGATATCGTATTTTGTTGAATTGTCAAGAAACGGAAAATAATGAGAAACCTTTACATTACCAATACGCTCACGCGTCAGAAAGAACTTTTCACACCGGTAACCCCCGGTTTTGTCGGGCTGTACGTATGCGGCCCCACGGTTTATGGTGATGCCCATCTGGGCCACGCTCGCCCGGCCATTACCTACGATGTCCTGGTGCGCCTGCTGCGCAAGCTGGGCTACAAGGTGCGCTATGTGCGTAATATCACCGATGTGGGCCATCTGGAGCACGATGCCGACGAAGGGGAGGACAAGATAGCAAAGAAGGCTCGTCTGGAGCAGCTGGAACCTATGGAGGTCGTGCAGATGTACACGGAGCGCTACCACGATGCGATGAGGGCCCTGAACGTGGTGCCTCCTTCGATAGAACCGCGCGCTTCGGGCCATATCATAGAGCAGATGGCCGTGGTGCGCAAGATTCTTGAGGCAGGCTATGCCTACGAGAGCAACGGCAGCATATATTTCGACGTCGAGAAATACAATAAGGACCATCACTACGGCATACTTTCAGGCCGTAATCTGGATGATACCAAGGAGGGGACAAGGTCACTTGACGGTCAGGACGACAAACGCGCTCCCTATGACTTCGCCTTGTGGAAGAAGGCTTCTCCGGAGCACATAATGCACTGGCCTTCAGAATGGTCCGAGGGCTTTCCCGGATGGCATCTGGAGTGCTCTGCTATGAGCGAGAAATACCTCGGCCGCGAGTTCGACATACACGGAGGCGGAATGGACCTGATGTTCCCCCATCACGAGTGCGAGATAGCCCAGAACGTGGCCTCGCGCGGAACCGGCGGCGTGCATTACTGGATGCACAACAATATGATTACCATCAACGGCCGGAAGATGGGCAAGAGCCTAGGCAATTTCATAACGCTGTTTGACCTGTTCGACGGCAACAATTCCGTTTTGAGTCAGGCCTACGGCCCTATGACGATACGCTTTTTCATACTTCAGGCCCACTACCGCTCAACGTTGGACTTCTCCAACGAGGCCCTGCAGGCGGCCGAAAAGGGTCTTGTCCGCGTCCTGGCGGCCTATAACGACCTGAAGACAATGACCGATGCCCTCAAGGATGACGGTACCGCCGCTTCCAAAGCCGTGACGGACATATATGAAAACAGCTACACGGCACTCTGCGACGACCTCAACACCCCCGTTGCGCTGAGCTTCATATTCGAGGCGGTCAAATTGGTCAATTCCGCAAAGGACGGCTCACTGAAACTCAGCCCCGCCGACCTTCTCCTGCTGCGCCGTCTGTTCGACGAGGTCCTGTTTGACGTAATGGGCCTGAGGAATGAAACTGCATCGGATGACAAGAGCGCAGGCGTAATCGATGGCCTTATGAAAATGGTGCTGGAAGAGCGTGCAGAGGCGAAAGCCGCCAAGGACTGGGCCAAGTCGGACAAGATACGTGATGCTCTCAAGGAGATAGGCGTAACGGTCAAGGATACCAAGGACGGGGCCGAGTGGTTCATTTAACTTGAAATCGGAGTAGGGAAGATGAAATTCATATCCTGGAACGTAAATGGCCTCAGGGGCATAGCCGGCAAGGGCAATCTGCATCGTTTCTTCGAGGAGGCGGATGCCGATTTCTTCTGTCTGCAGGAAACGAAGATGCAGGAAGGACAGGGCGAGCTCGATTTCCTGGGTTATCAGAGCTACTGGAACTTCGCGCAGAAAAAGGGTTACAGCGGCACTGCCGTATATACGAAGCACAGCCCGCTGTCGGTGACGCGTGGAATAGGCATCGAAAGGTACGACATCGAAGGGCGTGTTATAACGCTCGAAATGCCCGAATTCTATCTTGTATGCTGCTACACGCCCAATTCGCAGGACGGTCTGAAACGTCTTGACTACCGTATGGACTGGGAAGATTGCTTCAGGGAATATCTATGCTCCCTCAAAAAACGCAAGGGGGTGATATTGTGCGGTGACCTGAATGTCGCCCACAATGAGATAGACCTCAAGAATCCTGCGACGAACCACTTCAATGCGGGTTTCTCCGATGAGGAAAGGGGGAAGATGACCCAGCTCCTCGCGTCCGGCTTCACGGACAGCTTCCGCTTCCTGCATCCGGATCAGAAGGATGCCTACAGCTGGTGGAGTTACCGTATGGCGGCAAGGGAAAGGAACGTGGGGTGGCGCATAGACTATTTCATTGTCAGCAACGACCTCACCGACCGCATTAAGGAAGCCTCGATACACAGCGAAATCTTCGGCTCAGACCATTGCCCCGTTGAGCTGGTCATCTGAGTAATAGTCCCATAGCACTTCACGGCACGTTTTATTATGGGTTATGTGCCGTGAAGTGCTATGGGACTATTAATTCGCATTATTCTATTTGAGCGGGTGGTGCTCCACTATGTCCCGCTGCCAGGTGCTGCTGTCCAGATGGGTGTAGATTTCTGTCGTGAGTATGCTTTCGTGTCCGAGCATCTGCTGCACCTGCCGCAGGTCAGCACCGTTTTCCACAAGATGTGTGGCGAATGAGTGACGCAGGCTGTGCGGGGATATGGTTTTGGTTATCCCTGCCATAAGGGCCTGCTTCTTTATCATATTGAAAAGGGCGACGCGGCTCATCTGACGGCCGAACCTGTTGAGGAACAGCGTGTCATCGTCAAACTCAGCAGGTCTGGCCGAAATATAGTCACGTATGGCGTCCAGAGCCATCTGCCCTATGGGTACAAGCCTTTCCTTGTCCCCCTTGCCCACAATGCGCACGAATCCGTCGTCAAAATAGACGTGGGATATCTGCAGGGCGGCGGCCTCGCTTACGCGCAGTCCGCATCCGTACAGGACTTCCAATACAGCCCTGTCCCTCAGCCCCATCCAGTTTCCCGTGTCCACGGACTCTATCAGGTCTGAGACCTCCTCCACGCTGAGAACCTGGGGTAGATACCGTCCTATTTTCGGGGAACTCAGCTTGTCGCAGGGATTGTCGGCAATAATTTCCTCCACCACGAGGAAGTTGAAAAAGGATTTCAGGGAACTGAGTATCCTGCTCTGGCTGCGTTTGGCCAGTTCCTCACCTTCGGTGGCCCCGCTTTTTTCTACACGCCGGTTCTCGAGGTATTCGGATATATCTTCGGAGCTCACTTCCTCGGCAGGGCGTTGTACCCACTCCAGAAACGCCCTTGCGTCGGCTACGTAGCCTTCGACGGTGTTCGGAGAGCAGGAACGCTCTATTTTCAGGTGATATCTGAAGTCGGAGAGAAGCCGTTTAGAGGGTGCGGTATTTTTCGCCATATTCCATCTGCTGTGCGAGGAAGTCATCGCCGTAAACCACTTTGTAGTCAACGATCTTTCCGTCGCGTTCGACTGGAACTATGTCAGGATTGAGGAAACCTCCGTAGGGCTTGAGTCCAAGGCCTGAGTAGCGCTCCAGCACTTCCTTGTGCAGGACGGGGTCGATGTTCACGGCATATTGCTCCACGAGTTTCTTTCCGGCTTCGAAGTCGCCTTCGCTCTTGATTCTCTGCAGTTCGCCCAGCAATTCGCCGAACAGACCGCGCAGGGCCTCGTAGTCATTCACTACGAAATAGGTCTTGCCGTCGCGTACCCGTCTTTCTATTACGTCACCTCCGTCAGCGCGTGCCCCCAGACCTTTCTCATAGCACCATTCTGCAATAAGTTTCCTGTTCTGCATATGCGGCTCGGTGTTGGGACGGCCGGGCTCGACACGTGTGAACTGCGTCATTATGCCATTGCGTATGTAACTGTCATATGATGCCTTGTATGCCTCAAGGTCGGGGAGTATGCCGAGATCGACGAGTTTGGAATCGGCCATATAGTAAAGGCCGAATATGTCGGCGCGGGCCTCCTCGAGAGTGCTGGTGTATTCGCCGAGGGCATTGGCCGGTGTCGTGGGCAGAAGCTGTCCGGAACCGTGGCCGAGACATTCGTGCAGGTCGGTGTGTACGTCACCGGTGATGGCACTGTACTTGCGGCTGCGCTCAATTTCGGCCTCGTCCCAGGCGAACTCGCTGAGAAGGCTCTTGGGCCTTTCCTGCGCCGCATAATCGTACGCACGGGTGATGTTGTTGATAGTTACTGATTTGGAACCGTGGTCCTTGCGTATCCAGTCGGCGTTGGGAAGGTTGATGCCTATGGCGGTGGCAGGGTAGTCGTCGCCTGCAATCGTGGTGACGTTGATTACCTTGGCGCTGACGCCCTTGACTTCCTTTTTCTTGAATTCGGGAGCCATGGGGGCATTGTCCTCGAACCACTGCGCATTGGCGCTCATCGTCTCGGTGCGTGCGGAGGCCTCATTGTCCCTGATGTTCACTATGCCTTCCCAAGATGCTTTGCGGCCGAGAGGGTCATCGTAATCTTCCACGAAGCCGTTCACGAAATCCACGGTGCAGTCGAGATCTCCGACCCATTCGATATTGTACTTGTCCCACAGGCGCAGGTCACCGGTGCGGTAATATTCCACCAGAGTGGCGATGTACTGCTTCTGAAGGGAGGATTCCGCAACTTCAGAGGCTGCGAGAAGTTCTTCACAGATTTTCTCCAGCGCCGCTCCGTAGAGACCGCCGACCTTCCAGGGGATTTCGCGTATCACACCGTCTTTGCCTTTCACAACCTTGCTGTTGAGGCCGTAGCTGATGGGGCATTTGTCCTTGGGGTCGGCCATTGCCTTGTAGAAGGCATTAACTTCGTCCTTGGTCACGCCCTCATAGAAGTTTGCGGCTGAGTTCACGACGATGTCGCCTTCTCCTGTATAGATGTGCTCGGGGAAGATGTCGGGATTGTATATGGTTTCAAGAAGCTCTTCGTTCCTTATGCCGGCCCTGTCCATAAGTGTTGCGAAATATTCGCGGGGACAGGAGGGGAGTATCTTGTTCTCGGTATAATGATGGTGTATTCCGTTGGAGAAGAACACCCTTTTGGCGTATACGAGGAACTCGTCCCACTGTGCGCTGCCGTCACCCTTGCCTTCTTTTCTGATAATCTGCTCTATGGCGTGCCTTATTTCCAGATTGCATCTGCAGTTCTGGTCCCAGATTATGTCGCGTCCCCACTTCGCCGCCTCGCCGAGGTGATAGACATATTCCTTCTGCTGCAGCGTAAGGGCGTCCCAGCCGGGTATTTGGTAGCGAATGATTTGCAGGTCGGCGAATTCGTCGATCAGATACTTGAAGTTTTCATCCTTTCTGTCGTTTGAACAAGCGGTTGATGCGGCCAATATGGCGGTAAGTGTCAGCATCCTGAGATTTTTTTTCATTTTATGATTTGTTAAAACTGCACAAATATAATAAATTTGCATCGTCTATGAAAGGAGCGAAGACAATTTGGATTCTGGCCGCGACCATCTTCGCGGCGGTACTGGTGTCCTGTGAAAGGCAGGAGCCTGTCAATCCCTTGAAAGACAGGAAAGTGCTTGTCCTGTATTCCTGCGGGTACAATAACCTGTCAGGCAGTCTTGCCGAGGATATCTCTATCCTGTGCAAGGACGCTCCGCCTGCCGGTCTTTCCGGATTATACAAGCTGCTGGTGTTCTCCCACAAGACGGCTTCCTTCGGCAATTATACCACCCCTACGCATCCTGTACTCATCGATGTGTACAAGGACAGGTGGAACGGTGCGGTTGTCATGGATACGGTCATGGTTTATCCCGAAACTATGGTAGGTGCCTCGTCCGAGGCCGTTGCCACAGTTCTTGGCGACATTGCCGGGATGTATCCGTCTGCGAAATACGGCATGGTGATATCTTCGCATGCAACGGGGTGGCTTCCGGAACATTATTATAACGGCAACAGTTCCGGCGGAGCACTGTTCTCGGTGAACAACGCGATGATGATGTGTGCTCCTCCCCTTGTGAAGTCCATGTGCTCTCACTACGGTGTAAGGAACGGTCAGGTGTATTCTGACCGCGAAATCGGGATTGCTGACTTTGCGTCCGCCATTCCTGTCCATCTGAAGTATCTGGTTATGGATATGTGCCTGATGGGTGGTGTGGAATGTGCCTATGAGCTGCGCAACGTGACGGATTATCTCGCCGTTTCTCCCACTGAGGTGCTTTCGGACGGGTTTGAATATGGTAATATGCTCAAGCGCCTGCTGTACTCGGACGAACCTGACGTACGTGGTGTCTGTGAGGACTATTACAACTATTATGCGGACAAGAACAGTTCCGCCACGATATCCCTCGTGGATTGCAGGAATATGAATGGCCTTGCGTCCGTATGCGCGGATCTTTTCGAAAAATACCGCAGCGGAATCGGAAACGTGAACCAGAACAATATCCAGCGATATTGGCGGGATGGCAAGCATTGGTTCTATGACTTGAGGGATATTCTCGTCAACGCCGGGATTTCTGCCGGAGAGCTTGCTGCTTTCGACGATGCGATGGCCTCCTGCGTGCTGTACAACGAGGCGACCCCCAAATTTCTGGAAATTCCGATACGCACTCATTGCGGCCTCAGTATGTATCTACCCAAGATGGACAGCAATGCCGGGCTGCGCGCTTTTTACAGCGGATTGGCCTGGAATAAAGCGACTTCCCTTGTCAAATAATTTTTTTTGATTAACTTTGCAGTCCCATAAAAGCCGAAGGGCTTTTGGTGCAATGGGGTCTCCCGGAAAGGAAGACTGAGTAACACATTTTAAAACAACAACAATGAAACAGGTTTCCCTGAAAGGCCAGGGCCGCAAAGTCGGCAACAAACAGGCCATCAAGACAATTCGCCGCGCAGGTGACGTTCCCTGCAATCTTTACGGCAACGGACTTGAGAACATTCTCTTCACAATCTCCGCAAAGGATTTGAAGACCATCACCCACACTCCCAACTCATACATCATCGAGCTGGACATTGACGGTGCGAAACATCTTGCAGTTCTTCACGAGGTTCAGTATCATCCTCTTACCGATGAGGCTCTTCATGTGGACTTCCTCGCCGTTGACGAGAGCAAACCGGTAGCAATCAGCGTTCCCGTTATCGTGACAGGACACGCCGAGGGCGTCAAGCTCGGCGGCAAACTGGTGGTTTCCACCCGCAAGCTGAAAATCTCCGCCAAACTCGACAAACTTCCCGATACTCTCGAAGTTGATTCTACACCTCTCGGAATCGGCAAGCAGATTGTAGCCGGCGACCTCAAGATTGAGGGTGTGACCATTCTTTCTCCCAAAGCCACCATCATCTGCTCAGTACGCTCAACCCGTGCCGTTGCTGAGAATGCTGAGGCTGCAGAGGCTTAATTTCACATAGCGGTCCGGTGTTATGAATTATCTCGTAGCAGGCCTTGGCAACATAGGCTCAGAGTATGAGAACACCAGACACAATATGGGTTTCATTGTGTTGGATGCCTGGGTTCAGGCATCCAACACTGTTTTTTCTTCCGGCCGCTATGGTTCCGTGGCGGAAATCCGGGAAAAGGGGAGGAATTTCATCCTGCTCAAACCCTCCACTTTTATGAATCTCAGCGGCAAGGCCGTCCGCTATTGGATGCAGGAGAAGAACATCCCAATCGACAGGGTAATCGTAATATGCGATGACCTGAATCTGCCTTTCGGCTCCATCAGGATGCGCGCGGGAGGTTCGGACGGGGGACACAACGGTCTTAAGAATATTGCAGAGCTGGTCGGCGGACAGCAGTACGCCAGAATAAGACTGGGTATAGGCAACGATTTTTCCCGTGGTCAGCAGGTTGATTTCGTGCTGGGAAAACTTTCCGATGCCGAGTTGGAACAAATGAAGGAAATTTCCGTAAAAGTTATAGAGGGCGTGAAACTCTTTGCCATGCAGGGAGTTGACCGCGCGATGAATACGGTTAACACAAAAGTGAAATGAAACGTCCCAACCCTCACACCCTTTCGCCGGATTTCCGTAGCCGGGAACATCAGGCTCTTGTACGGAAGAACCGTGTGGTCGTGCTTCTCAACGATATGGAAGCGACCGCATTGAGGCGCTATCAGGAGGTACTCAAAGGCAAGGCCAAGTCTGTAATCTGCCGCGAGGCCATAATGGAGAAGGTCATCAAAGGCCTTGACGAGAATCAGCCTACGCTCTTCTGAATTTCTTTCGCGGGTTTGGCCGCGTTGCCGTGGTCATGGCCGTGGCTGTCGGATGAACTTCCGTGTATATGCCTGTTCGGCTGGACGTAGAACGGCCAGTAGATGCCGAACTTCACGCATCTCTGTGTATGAATGTAATTGTGTGCCGTGAAATAATCCTTGGAGTCCATAGGTGCACCCTGGTTAACGTTCTCGCACTTGATGAATATGCAGGCACGTTTCCACTGCATATTGAGGAATACGTCTATGTAGGGGCAGGCTCCGTAGGTTTCCTGAGTCTGGTTGAAGAATACTCCGACGTTGGGATTGAAGCCGGGCATATGCCATTTGGTCGTGAACAGCCCGTTTGCGCCCAGCTGCATTTTCAGCACGTTCTTCACCACCGGGAATTCGAAATAATATCTCAGATTGAGAGACAGCATAGGCACGGGTATGACATCCTGGTTGGAGCTCATCTGGAACAGTATCCTGTTGTCGAGGTGGAACCACCACAGTTTGAATTCCTTGCGCAGGCTGGCGCTGAGCACGTTCATCGCATCGGTGAACTGTCGTATCATACCTGTATTGTCATAATAAATCCTTCCGGTAAGCAGAGAATATGATACGTCGGCATCCAGATTCCATACAGGGATATCCAGGGTTACGCCTATCCTGGTGTTCGATTTCCTGTTGAAGTCATTTTCCCAGCGGTAGTGGTTGGTCAGTATGCGCTGCTCGTAGTGGTCGGGGGATGTAAGGTCTGTATGGAAGTGTGCGCCGAGCGAGAGCGGACTCTTCCTGTGCTTCCTGAAGGGATACAGGTTGATCCCTATGTTTGCGTCCACGTTGAAATCTCCTGCCTGCCTGCCTGCGAAGTAGAACTGGGCGTTTGCCCCCCAGCTGAAATACTGTTTGAACATACCTTTCAGCCCGGCGTACGCGTATATGTTGTTTTCGTAGGTCTTGCGGCTGAAACCTGTGCTGTCGTTGATACAGTCCGCATAGGACAACAGCTTGTCACCTATGCCCACATCAATTCTCGACAGGGCGGAACTCTCCTTCCAGGGCTGGAGTCTGAGGAAGAACTTGTTGTCAAGCCTCATCGTGCGGAGGGTGTCGGCGCTCTTCGAGGGGTTGATGAAGAAATTGTTGTTGTAGAACTTTCTGCCGAAGTCGTCGGTGATATTGTCCGTGTAGTATTTCGTATATACGTTCCACTCCGTGGTGTGTCCCACGAAGGCTGTTGTCAGCGAATCGCTGCCGAAGGGGATGCGCAGGCTGTGGTTGATGAACAGCGTGTTGCGTTTTATCGTGTTTTCCGCTTCCGACAGATTCACCAGTATCTCCCTGGACTGGACCACGGTGTCACGTATCCACATATTGTCTCGTATTCCTCCGTTCTCTATGCGTGTTATCTTGTCGTGCAACCACCCCGCGTGAACGTTGTAGCGCTTGCCCATATAGCTTGTGGTCAAGGCCATATCATAGCCGGCCGTCGTGGACTTCATCAGCATTCCCCCTCCTCCGTACTTGTTGAGTTCGAAGGTTATGTTGGCTGCGGGGGTGATGTTCTGGGTGGTCAGCAGCCTCAGGTTGATTTCCTCCTTGTCCTGACCGGACAGCAGTGTTCCCCAGTATCCCAGTTCCGTGTAGGGGGTTTTGGTATTGTACATGGGGACGTTCGACGGAGTATATGTCCAGGAACGGTAGGGTGTGAAGAATATGGCATTCTCCTCTTCCTCGCGCTTGTGGAAGGTATGGGGCTGGACTGCGGAGCCCGCGATGCCCTGCCAGGTGGCGTTCACGTCCTGCCTGAAGAAGGGATAGTCATAGAAGTGGGCGTTGAAGGTGGTGTCCAGCTTGTGGAACGAGATGTCTCCGAAGCGAGTGTCCTGCTCCATAAGGACTATGCGCTTGTAGTGCAGGGAGTCGGGTATGAAGGGGGTCTCGAGTATTCGGGGCGTGTTCTCTATGATACTGTCACGTATTGCCTGCAGACTGTCCTTCACGGCCATTATGCTGTCGGCTATATGCATCTGTCTGGGCAGGGTGACGTTTTCGTAAATCCACTTCTTCTGCTCTTTCTTCGACATTGCGGCGAATTTCTTCTCAAAGGCTATTCTCGCCTGTTCCAATGAGTCCCGCACGAATATTTCCCTGAATACGGAGTCCACCTTTTCCTGTATGGTGTCGTTGACTTCGATGAACAGAAATTCGTTTCTTACGCTGTCCTGTGAGCCCATCAGCAGGGAATCTGCAAAATTGCTCAGACTGTCGGCGCTCCACAGCGATATGTCTATCGTATCTCCTTCCTCGTCGAATATCTGATGCATAAAGACCGGCCGTCCGACGGGTGCGGCAAGGCACTGGATGACGACAAAGGCCGCCAGCCCCAGAACCAACCATATGTTGCGTCCGCCCTTCATTCTTACTACTTGAATTGGGAAATCTCCCTGTTCAACCTGTCTATTATGGATTTTTTGGTGTCATACAGATTGTCGCTGATGTCGACCTTGTAGTAGTGTGGGTTGATGAGCCTTCGCTCGGATGCGTCGAAAGCCTGAAGGGCGTGTGTGAAATATTGCTTCTTCTCGGCGAGGGAACGTGCAGGATGTACGTCCATTCCGTTCCTGATGACTTCCTCCTGCAGGGGGAACGCTTCGTAGTCCCCGGCAAAGAAAGTCTTGCGCTTGTCGCTGTCGAACTCGTCCATTATGGTGACGGTGCTGCCTTTCTTCAACGCAACTTCCAGTCTGTCGCCGCGCAGGCAGGTCACGTCGGCCTCATTGTTGCCGTTCTTGCGTATCCTGTAGCTTATCTGGAATCCCGGGTTGATGAGCTTTATCTTGTCCTCGCTGCGCTTGAGTACGGGCATGTCTCCTATCTGGACCAGCTTGTACACACCTCCGAAACAGGGTGCGGCCTTCGAGGTGGCAATAGCGTCGCCCACACCGTAGCTGTCTATGCACGCTCCCTGACGTTCCAGGTCGGAAATAAGGTATTCATCGAGTCCGTTGGTGGCGAATATGCGGCATTCCCGCAAACCGGCCTCGTCGAGTATCTTCCTGCATTTCTGGCTGAGGTATGCAAGGTCGCCGCTGTCCAGGCGTATGCCGAACACCGGTTTGTAGTCATTGTCTATGCCGCATTCCCTGAACGCGCGTATCGCGTTCTTTATGCCGCAGCGCAGGGTGTCGTAGGTGTCGATGAGCAGAATCAGGGGTTCGCCCCTGTGTGTGTTGCAGTAGGTTCTGAACGCCTCGTGTTCTCCCTCTACGGTGCAGCCGAAACTGGTGACGTAGCTGTGCGCCATCGTCCCGGTGCTGCCGCAGTCCCAGTTCACTCCGGTCAGGATGTTGGATGTGCCGGCGCATCCTGCTATGACGGCGGCTTTGGCTCCGTAGGTGGCGGCCCAGGGACCGTGTGCCCTTCTGGAACCGAATTCGCTGACGGGATGGCTTGTCGCCCTACATACGCGTGACGCTTTCGTTGCCACGGCCATCTGGTGGTTCATTATGCAGAGCAGGGGAGTTTCGAGTACCTGAGCCTCTATTATGGGGCCTTCTACTGTGATTATCGGCTGGTTGGGAAAGGCTATTTCCCCTTCGCGCATAGCCCAGACGTTACCGGTGAAATGCATGTCGCTCAGGAACTCACGGAATTGGGCATATTCGTCACCGGGAAGAAATCTTTCGAAGAAGTCCGGCGTCGCCTTTCCAAGATTCTGCACCATTTCCACCACTTCGTCGATGCCGCATACTACTGCCCAGTTGTTGTTCTCCGGGGCCTTGCGGTAGAAGAAATTGAATATGGCCTTCCGGTCCTTCATACCGTTTTCGTAGAAGGATTTGCCCATCGTGTATTGGTACTTGTCCGAGCAGTAAGCGAAATTCAGCATATAAAATATATGTATATATCAAGCAAAGTTACTAAATTTGTAGGTAATAGAGGTAATTATGAAAAAGTTTTTTATTTCAGTACTGTTTGCCGCATCGGCTGTAATTATGGCGGCCCGTGCCACTGACGGTGTGCATTCTTTCCACATTCTGACGACAAATGACGTTCACGGCACCTATTTCGATTCGCTGTACGTTGGCTCCAAGACGAGACCTTCACTGTTGGCAGTCAGCGCGCTGGTGAACGATATGAGGGACAGATACGGCAGGGAACACGTTGTGCTGCTGGATGTAGGGGATGCGCTTCAGGGTGACAATGCCTCATATTATTTCAATTATGTGGACACTGTGTCCGAGCACGTCTTCGTAAGAATGGCGGAATATATGGGGTATGATGCGATGGCGCTGGGGAACCATGACATCGAGGCCGGGCACAGCGTGTATGATAAGGCGAATGCCGACCTTGACGTTCCCTATATGGCTTTGAATGCGGTGCGTGACGACAACGGCGGGACTTATTTTGACGATTGCTCCGTATTGGTGAAAGACGGCATCAAATTCCTGATTCTTGGCTATAACAATGCAAATATAAAGGGATGGCTGTCCCCGGTCCTGTGGTCGGGGATGCATTTTGACCGTCTTTCGTCCGTCGTACAGGCCGACGTGGACCGTCTGCGCAGAAAGCACAAGCCTGACGTTGTGATTGTTGCGGCCCATACGGGGACAGGCGAAGGCGACGGCAAGGCACTTGAGAGCGAGGGTCTTGACCTTCTGAATTCGCTCGAAGGAGTGGATTTCCTGATATGCGCTCACGACCATCGTCCGTTTGTCACCAACAACGGGGACTTCTGGCTTATCAACAGCGGTTCGCATTGTCGTAACGTGGGCCACGGCACGATTGACGTGGAGGTTCGCAAGGGGAAAGTCGTTGCAAAGCGTCTTACCGCCGAGAATATTCCCGTGGACAAGGAAAAGACGGATGAAAGGATGCGTGCCGAGTTCGCTGCGGATTATGCCGCCGTCAAGGTATTCGCCACACGCAAGGTGGGGCGGCTGTGTATGCCCCTTTTCACCAGGGATGCATACGAGGGTATGTCCGATTACATCAACCTCATCCATACCGTTTCACTCGTGCAGACCGGCGCGCAGATATCCTTTGCCGCCCCTCTTACATACAACGGTTATGTCAGGGAAGGGGACGTCCTCTATCTGGATCTGGCCACGATATATCCTTTCGAAAACCAGCTTTTCGTAATAAAGATGACAGGCGCACAGATACGCAAGGCCCTGGAGTTTTCCTATGAAGGATGGATAAACACCTGGAAAGAAGGCGGACACGTTCTGAAAATCGCGAATAAGGAGGATGCCCGTACCGGTTCCGACAAATGGTCATTCGAAGGAAGGACATACAATTTCGATTCTGCCGGCGGAATAAACTATACCGTGGACATTACGAAGCCTTACGGTGAAAGGGTGAAGGTTTCCATTCTTGCGGACGGAACGCCTTTCGATGAAAATGCCACATACACCGTGGCTCTCACGTCTTACAGGGCCAGCGGAGGAGGCGGCCATCTCAAAATCGGAGCCGGAATGGATACAGACCACATAGACGATATGGTTATTGACAAACTGCCGGAAATTCGCGAGCTCATATATAGATTCCTTCAGGAGCATCCTGATGTCACGTCTGAACTCGTCGGAGACAGGACACGTCTTGGAGAGTGGCATTTCGTGCCCGAGGAAATAGCGAAACCGGGCATAGCGGCGGATATGCATCTGCTTTTCCCGAAATACAGATAATGTTGACTTATGACATCCCGCGAACATAGGATAAGCGTCGTGACGGCCTGGGGAGCGGCCGCAAACCTCGGTCTGTCCCTAATCAAACTGCTGGCCGGCCTGTTGGGACACAGTGCCGCGATGGTGGCGGATGCCGTACATTCCCTGTCTGACCTTGTCAGCGATGCCGTGGTGCTCGTGATGGTGAGGGTATCCTCGAAAAGGGAGGACAAGGGTCACGATTACGGACATGGCAAATTCGAGACTCTGGCCACGCTGACCGTCAGTCTGCTGCTTATGGCTGTCGCCGTGAAAATGATGGTGGATAGCGTGATTTCGATAAAGTCGGTGATTGACGGCGAGACACTTGCCAAACCGTCCTGTGTAGCTTTGTGGGCTGCCTTACTTTCGATTGTGGTGAAGGAAATGCTTTACCGATGGACATCTGCGGAAGGCCGTAAGTTGGAGAGTCAGGCTATGATTGCCAATGCCTGGCATCATCGTTCCGATGCTCTGTCATCCGTCGGTTCCCTTCTCGGCATAGGCGGAGCAATCTTACTGGGTGGAACATGGACGGTTCTGGATCCTTTGGCCGGCTGTCTGATCAGCCTTGTGATATTTGTCGTATCCCTGAAGATGGCCGGTCCGGCGGTGGCCGAGTTGATGGAGGCTTCGCTTCCGGATGACGTAGAGAATGAGATAGTGGGAATTATCGCTTCGCAGGACAAGGTTGACAGCGTTCACGGCCTTAAGACCAGACGCAGCGGCCACTATATAATCATCGATGCCCACGTGGTTGTGAATCCGGAAATGACCGTTGTACAGGCCCACGACGTGACCGTTGACATCGAGACTGCGCTATGCCGCCGCTTCGGGCCGGATACGCAGATTTCCCTTCATGTAGAACCTTATGAAAATGCTGAATGACTGATATGAAAAGAATCTTTATTGTGATTGCCTTACTCGGTGTATGTACGCTGAAAGTTATGGCCCTGGACGCGGCAGAGTCCGCTCAAGCAGTGACCAATGTCAAAATGGAGATTCTTCCCGACAAAAAGGTGCTGTATGTGAATAACCTCGGTCTCCCCGGTTCCACCGCCGTAAAGGAAGTCCTGAATTCCATGCCCGAACTGATATCCAGAGACGAAATCATAGAGTTCAGCAACTTTGACATACAGATTGACGGAAAATCCACCGGCGGCGGGCGTGATGTAATATTGGAGCAGACTAAAATCAGCGAGCTTGAGAAAGTAGAGATAACGACTTCCCCTACCGTTGATCAGCAGCAGAGCGGGCAGGGAGGAGTCATCAATCTGGTCCCGGCAAAGCTGAAGGAGGGTTTTTCGGGGGAAGCGTTTGCGGGGGTCAGTACGTCTGTTGACGTGATGCCCGGAGTCAACCTCAATTACAAAAAAGGGAAACTCGAACTTCGGGGGAGTTTCAATATGGAATACTACCATCCGGAGGGGATGAAGTTTTCAGAGACTTATTCGGTGGACAGGACGGTATATTCCACCGATACCGTATCCACCAGATACGGCCAGGAAACGGCAAAGATTTTCCTTAAATACGATTTTTCGGAAAAGGACAGTTTCAAGATGTGGGCCTGGGAAAGTTTCGAGAAACAGCGCACAGACCGGAACGAGTTCCGCAGTACACTGTGGGATATGTCCGAATCCAGAGGTGAGGGATGGATATGGGAGAAGGATGAGGTGTTCCGCTCCCGTGACATCCAGCAGCGGCTCAACGTATCAGCGCTCGCAGAATACAAGCACACTTTCGGAGCCGGTTCGAAGTTTACGCTTGCGGCATCTTACAAATATGACAATACGAATAAGAACAATGTTACGGAAAGTAAGATAAGCAAGGTTCTGAGGCCATACATTGTCGGTGGCGAGGCAAAACTGGAGCACGTTTTCATAGATGACGAAAATCAGAAAATCGAGTTGAATTACGGCATGAACTCCACTTTCACGCCGACAAGCTCTGACACCAGCGATGGCAACGAACTGTATCTTTCCCCGTTTGTGACGTTTAAATACAGAATCGGGAAGCTTACCCTGCACGCGGGCGCACGTTACCAGTTCTACCGCCGCCATTTCTCGGCAGCAGGCCTCGAGGCCTTCAGGAAGGGTGAGCACGACGTTACGGCCAATCTGAACGTGCTGTGGAACATAAACAGGCATCACGCGCTAAGGCTGATAGGTACACGCAATATAATACGTCCCGGCAACGATAAAATGTATCCGGAACTTATTATGAACTATGATAGCGGAAAATGGATAAAAGGCAATCCGGAGCTGAACAACACCATGCTTCATGCCGTGGATGCCGTTTACGTTTTTACCAGGCACGCTGAAGCCAACGACTGGATAGTCAGTGTGGGAGTGGGTTATGACATCGCCGACAATCTGGTTAAGGAAGAAGTCAAGCCCGTTGCCGGTCCGGGTGCCTTGACACCTGAGTTCTATACCACATACCTGAACGGCGGTGGGAATCATATTCTTCGCGGCAACGTGTCGATGACATATCAGGTGGGAATGTTCTCATTGTTGTTCTCCGGAAACGTATTCGGCAATTTCAACACCGACAAGGCTACAGGTGTCAATCACGCCTACTACAACCTCAGCGTTTCGCCCATATTCAATTTCAAGCGTAATTGGATTCTCAGCGCGAAAGCGTTGTACAACAGTGCGGTAGAGACTGGCAAAATAACATACGGGGATGCGTTGGTAATAGGTATGAACCTTTCAAAGGTCATAGGGAACTGGACTATCCACGCCAGATTGTCCGACATCTTTGATTATCTTACATACGACGAGTCGAACAACAATGGCGAAAGATTCATCAGCGCCTACGACCTTTATCCCAGGTACGTCGGTTTCGGGTTCAGTTACCGGTTCTGAGGCTGTTGGTCCTGCGGTCCGTGATGTTGGGCTCCGTGGCCCTGCGGCCCGTACCCCTGCGGTCCATGGTGCTGTGGTTTCCCGGCTCCGAACCTGCGCCCCTGCTCGAATTCCTGACGGTACATCTGCTGAATCTGTAAGGGGGTCATAATGGTCAGGAATTTCTCGTAGTATGCTTCCCTGAGGTCCAGCATCTTTCTGCTGAGTGCGAAATTGTCCCTTATTTCGCGGTCAATCTCTTTGTCGGTCTTGCCGGCGCAGGGTTTGTGCATTTCTCTCATCATCTTGCCGGTATCCTTCAGGAACTGGAGATAGAACTCGGAGAATTTTGCGGTAGTAGGCTCGTCAAGTCCGATTTTGGAGGCTATCTCAAGGCTTCTGGCCTTGGCCATCTCCTCGTGGGAGGGTCTCCCTTCGTGGTTTTTGAATCCATCGTGCCTTCCGTGATTCTGTGCCGTGGCTGTGATGGAGAGCAGGGCCGCAATGGCCAGTGCGATAAATGTTCTATTCTTCATTCTGTTCAAAGTTTAGTTGTAGAAAAACGTCATAATCATACAGTTCGGACAGTTCGGCAATAAAATCGCCGTTACCCTGTTGCACTTCCGGACCGGTGGCCTGATTTGAAGTGTACCATATTGCCGGTATGGCGGCAAAGATGCATATTGACAGCGCAGCTGCAATCACGCGGCGCCTAGTGCGCACGGTTGCGGCATTGTGCGCGGCCTTTTCCCTGACCTGTCCGAAGAAGCCGTCGGGGACTGAATACATCGCTGATTTCTTATAATTGCTCATCTTCTATGTATTTGATGATTTTTTCCTTTGCGTTGTGATAGACCACCTTCAGCGACCCGATCGAAGAACCTGTTACGGCGGATATCTCATCATACCCGAGTTCATCGTAGTACCGTAGGTTGAACACGGTCTGCTGGAACGGGGTGAGGGTCTTGATGGCTTTCTGAAACTCGATTTCAGCCTTGTCCGTGCAATCCGCATAGGTTATGGCTCCTACGTCGGGCAGTTCTTGTGCATCGCATTCCCTTGCCTTTGTCCTGAAATGTCTGTTTATCCTGTTGGTGGCTATCCTGTATATCCAACTTTTGAGTTTTGCCTCGTCACGCACCTGCCAGAGCTTCCTGTATGCGGCCAGAAGCGTGTCCTGAAGTATGTCCTGAGCGTCCTCGTGGGAAACCACCATCCTTCTGATGTACCAGTACAGAGGCTCGCTGTAACGATCCACGATTTCCAGATATTTTCCGTAAAGGCTCATTCGGGCAGTTGCGATGACAAACACAGATAAGATTCCGCTTTGTGTCGGAAGTTAACGGACACTATTCCAAAATTAGCGCATATTCAGTAATTTTGCAAGGCGAAACAATAAATGCGGATGATATGATAGATATTCCGGTTCTGCTTTTGACTGGCTACCTGGGCAGTGGCAAGACCACTCTGGTCAACAAGATACTGAGCAATCGCAGAGGCATAAGGTTTGCCGTGATAGTCAATGATATAGGTGAGGTGAATATAGATGCTTCGCTGATACAGAAGGATGGCATCGTGGGAACGAAGGACGAAAGCCTTATCGCTCTGCAGAACGGCTGTATATGCTGTACGCTCAAGATGGACCTTGTGCAGCAGATAACGGACATTGCGGCCATGGGCAGATTCGATTATCTGGTGATTGAGGCCAGCGGAATATGCGAGCCGGAGCCCATCGCCCGTACAATATGCTCAATACCATATATGGGAGAGGAATATACCCGCAACGGCACGGCCCGTCTGGACTGTATTGTCACTGTGGTGGACGCCAGACGTATGAGGGACGAGTTCTCCTGTGCCAAGGATCTGCTCAGGGGGAACATTGGGGAGGATGACATAGAGAGTCTGGTAATCCAGCAGGTGGAATTCTGCAACTTGATTCTTCTGAACAAGGCCTCGGAGATAAGCGCGGACGAGCGCGGCAAGGTAAAGGAAATAATACGTCAGTTGCAGCCCAAGGCCGGAATCGTCGAGTGCGACTTCGCGGAGGTGGACTTTGACAGTATCCTTAATACCGGTCTTTTCGACTATGATTCGGTGGCCGGTTCGGCTGCCTGGATAGAGGAGGTGGAAAAGGGCGCTGTGAAAAACGAGGAGGAAGGGGAGAGCGAGGAATATGGCATAGGGACCTATGTGTATTTCAATCGCAGACCTTTGGATATCAACAAGTTCGATGAATTCGTAGCCCGCCGCTGGCCCGCAGGGGTAATCAGGGCAAAGGGTATGTGCTATTTCTCCGAGGATATAGACCAGTGCTACATCTTCGAACAGGCCGGTACCCAGATAGGTATGAAAAATGTCGGCAAATGGTATGCGGCTATGCCGGAGGACGAACTGCGTAGGCAGCTGGAGTCGGATGCCACTCTAAGGCGTGACTGGGACGAGCGTTATGGCGACAGGATGCAGAGACTCGTGTTCATAGGGCAACACTTGGACAGGGATGCCATACGTGAGGCTCTGGATTTCTGTCTGGAAGAAGAGTAGCTCGCTTTTTTTTGACTGCTTCTACAGTTTCTCGCCGAAGCACAGGTCGCCGGCATCACCGAGACCGGGCACGATATAGAATTTCGGATTCAATTCCGCGTCTATTGTTGCTACCCACAATGTGACGTCATTAGGCAGAGCTTTCTGGAGATTCTCCACAGCCTTCGCGCTTGCGATGGGGCATACCAGGTGTAGGCTGGCCGGTTCGCCGCATTTTTCTTTCAGGACCTTTATCCCGTCGAGAAGCGAGGCTCCGGTAGCCAGCATCGTATCGGCCAGGATTACGGTCTTGCCTTCAAGATGAGGACCGGCGCAGTAGCTGGTGAATACCTGTATGTCCTGATGTTCGTCATAGGCGCGGTATGCGGCGATGAAAGCACTGTCGGCATCGTCGAAACAGCTCAAGACTCCCTGTTGAAGCGGAAGACCTGCCCTTAAGATAGTGGATACTACCACTTTGTCTGTGGGCACGTCAACCGTTGCGGTCCCAAGCGGCGTTTCCACGGAAATCTGCCTGTGTTCCAGCGTCTTGCTGACCTCATAACCGAAAATCTGGCCCAACCGGTACAGGTTGTCCCGGAACTTAGCCCTGTCTTTCTGGATATTTTTGTCGCGCATCTGTGCGACTATGCTGTTGAGAATCGAACTGTTCTCGCCAAGATTGATGATTTTCATATGGCTTGTATTGTAATTGCAGGATAAGGAAATTACTTATAATTCTTTACTTTGATAATTGTAACGTTATGGAGTCATCCGGAACTGGAGTGTGGTCTGCCCCGTAATAGTTGTGGTAGGCACTGTCAAATAAATCATACAGCATTGATTTGGTATCATCCAGCCCCATTCCGAGAAGTAGATCCACAGCAAGGTCCACGGACTCAGTTGCGCCTTTCACGGCCTCTTTACGCTTCAATCCATCATCATCTTCCATCCTTCTTTCTGCTATTTTTTCAATGACAAAGGCAAGGATATCGTCAAGTGCCGCCTTTGCTCTTTTGGCATTCTTTTTCGGAGTGAACAGATGTTCATTGCCGTTGCTTGTGTAATATAAAAAATCGTAGAATGGGGTTTTAGCCTTTTCGTTGAGAATTTTCTCCACTTCCTCACGACTTTGCAGGCCAAGCATATCGGAAACCAACATCTGGGCAATCCCATTTTCCCAGCATGCTCTGGAGACTTCATACATATAATATCCCGAGAGGTTGAACCAATATTTCTTTCCTTCCTCTATGAGATTGACGCCATTGGAAGGCTTTACATCCTGCACATCTCCTGAGTGGACTGTCATAAGCCCGTCTTTTGAAATACTTCCCGTGCGATACGCAAGCGGAAGATTCACAAGAGAGCTCGTGACAATGCTGAAAATTTCACGTTCACCCCGTTTCTCGGACGTTATGGAATGCATGTGGGAATGTCCGCTGAACACCACGTCAATCCCGGCATTGCACAAGTCTGTCACCAACTGTCCGTTGGGGTAGTTTTCGTATTTCGCGTTCGCAATGTTCGCTCCCCTTATCAACGATGCATGGTTGTAGAAGCCGAGGAGATTGTGGTGCATTCCCATAATGACATAACGGTTGTCATCATGGGCTTTTTTTACCATTTCCTTCACCCACGTAACCTGGGCTTCCGTGAGGCCGCCCTGAACCGCCGCATTGTCCGGAGTGTTCGGCTCATTGGAATCAAGTCCGATAAAGGCAATGCCGTCTGCGGGATAGCTCATATAATCGAGTTTCTTAGGACCGCGCTCTACGGCATCACCATAGCCGCACTGGGCATATACCTGCTCAAAATCAGTTTCTGAAGCACTTGGTTCAGGCGTTGACACGGCTCCGTCGTATCTGAATGAATGGGGGTTGGTAAGGTCGTGATTTCCGGGAACTACAAGAATTTTTGTGCCGGTCTGTTCCGAGAATTCATTGAGTTTCTTAGCGACATATTTGTGAGAAATTGTTTCTCCGTCCTTGGTCATGTCGCCGCAGATAATCAGGAAATCCGGGTTGTATGCCCGTGCCCTTTCGAGTGTGGCCGCAAAAATTTCAGGGCTCTCGCGCAGCAGTTTGCATTCTTCCCAATTATATTTGTCAAAGGCCTCTCCTTCGCTGACAAGCAGGTCGGGATGCATCAGATGGATGTCAGAAAGTATGACGAATTTCTTGAAACCGTCCTCGGGTTCGGATGCTGCATTGCTGCCGTGATTCGAGCAGGAAGCTGAAAGCCCCATTGCGAGAATCGCGATGACAAGTGCAGGACGTTGTTTTTTCATAGTTGCCGTTAGTTTTTATCTTACAAAGATACATAAAAATAAGGCTTATTATTTTCTATGTATCTTTTTGGTCCAAAAAGTCGCCAAAAATCTAAAAGAAAAATTGCAATCGCTTGAAAAACAAACGATTGCAATTTCATTTCGTGCGCGATATGAGAGCATAACTCACGGAAACAGGAGTTGACACCCAAGAGTAGCAAATTCGAAAAATATGCCATACGCAATACTGCAAGGCGTATTTTGACTTTTCAAACGATTTCAAATGACTTCGAAAAGCACCGAAAAAGACGGCAAAAAGTCGCCAAAAATTTGTAGCTTTGCAGTTGATACGAATTGAATATGGCGACTATTGTTTACACTATTTCTCCAAAGACAGACAAACTTCTTTGTAAGCACGAGATTCTGGTCCGCTTCTTTCACGGAAGAATCAATCTTCGCGGAAAGACCGGAATGTTTACTCTTGAAGAGAACTGGGACCAGGAGCGGCAATGCAACAAGATTCCCAAGATCCGCGTTATGACTGAGGGCAAGAAGGATATTGTAAGGGAACTGAACGAGCAGAACGGTCAGTTGAAGGCTCTCGGACAATTCATCATGTCTGAATTCCTTGAGTCCGGTGGAGGAAAAGATGCTCTCGGTAAGGATTGGCTGAAGGATGTGCTTGAGAAATTCAAGACGAAGGATATTGTCATTGAAGAGGGAGAAGAGGCCGAGATTGTAAAAAAGGAAACAATGCTCGATGTATTCACCCGCTACATTGACAAAGAGCACAATATGGCGGACTCGCAGCGCGTGCAGCACCGTGTTATTCATCGCGCCCTTCATCGGTTCACTCTCTATACCGGCATCAGTATCGAGTTCGAAGATTTCACTGCGGACACCCTGCGCGAGTTGGAGCATTTCCTGCTTCACGAACACGAATTCATCACTGAGGAGGAAGTGGATGGAAAGAAACGCGTCTATATAAATGACCGAAAATACAAGAAGGCCTACGACAAAGTTCCGGAGTGCCGGTTCCCAAAGCAGCGCGGCAAGAACACCGTCATCAAACTTATGACAAGATTGCGCACCTTTATGCGCTGGGCAAGGAAAGAGAAATACATCAGAGATTACCCCTTCGATGATTATGATATGGGAACGTCCCTGTACGGGACACCATTT
>JAZLKN010000030.1:0-27225 GCA_045597605.1 Candidatus Cryptobacteroides sp.
TTTCGGACTTAAGAATGCGTCTGCCGCCAGAATCAGGTCCTTTGCCGATATGATGCTGCGTTTCGGCGGCAGGGTAGCGGGGGATGACGCCTATGCCCTGGCTATGGACATTGCTGTGGACAGCGGGATATGGACCCTGTACAAAAGCGATGTGAGCGTGGAGGGGCAGGCCAGGTTCGCCAATGTCGAGGAACTTTGCAATTCTGTGAAGGCCTATATCGAGCAGAGAGAGAATGAGGCGTACGAGGATGCCCTTGCGGAGGGCGGGGACGCGAATCCGGATGCAAGCGTTGCCGCTCTTGTTGTGACCCTGCCGGAGTATTTGGAGAATACGGCGCTTCTGTCGGCTGTGGATATGGAAGAGGACGGAGACGTATCCAACAAGATATCGCTGATGACGGTCCACAGCGCGAAAGGCCTGGAGTTCCCCTATGTATATGTAATCGGTATGGAGGAGAACCTTTTCCCCTCCGGAAGTATGAATGCAAGGCCTTCGGAGATCGAGGAGGAAAGGCGTCTTTTCTACGTCGCTGTGACAAGGGCGATGAAATCGGTGAGCCTTTCGTTCGCCTCCACCCGTATGCGCAACGGACGCAGCGAGAGCAATCAGTTTAGCCGTTTCGTGACGGAGATAGATCGCAAATACATAGCCAATCCACTGAGTGACAGCTATGTATATGTGCCGCCAAAAAATAGGCCGGCCCATAAGCCAACGCTCACCGGCATTCCCAAACCCGTGTCCACCGTTAGCCCCAAACCGGCGCAGCGTATCCCCGACGAGTCATTCGTGCCTTCTCCCATTATGGGCCTGAGGGTGGGGCAGAGAGTGGAGCACAACCGTTTCGGCTTTGGCCTTCTGAAGGAACTCTCGGTGGAAGAAGGCAAGGTCGTCGTGGCTTTCGATGACTTCGGCGAGAAGACTTTATTACTGAAATATGCCAAAATACGCATCATTTGACGTGATTTTTGCCACAAAGAGGCCGGTTTTTTTGGCATTCTGAAATAAAAACTCTAATTTCGTCCCGAAGTTTTTCATAGTTTAAGTTTAGGTTAAGTAGCCGGACATTCGGATTCGTCCGTTTGTCCGGTGAAAATTTAAAGACTTTAAGGAAAAATTTTCACAAATGGGGTATTAGCTCAGTTGGTAGAGCGTAAGGTTCGCAATCTTAAGGTCAGGGGTTCGATCCCCCTATGCTCCACAAAGCGGCAGGGCCACCACTTCAGGGGACATAATCCATAATCAAAAGTCCCCTGAAGTGATGGCCCTTCCGATTGTCCTATATACGGTTTGGAATCTAGTCCTTAATCGGCTTATACTGCGGAACAAGGCATTTCATTATGGCCCAGGCCACGAGATATGCGATGCCGCAGAAGCAGAAGATGATGAAATAACCGGCAGGCTTACCCTCGAAACCCAGGAATGTGAATGCACTGCCCTGGGTTTCGGCGTATGTGAAGAGGTTGCCTGCAATCTTCTGTACGAACATTGAGCCGACACCTCCAGCCATTGCACCTATTCCGGTTATGGTGGCTATGGTGCTCTTGGGGAACATATCGCCTATGGTGCTGAACAGGTTGGCGCTCCAGGCCTGATGTCCGGCGGCGGCCAGACCTATCAGGACTACGGGCCACCAGGGTGTGTTGAAATGCATTCCCAGCGGCTGTGCGAGAAGGGCGCACAGGGGGAAGAAGGCGAATATGAGCATTGCCAGCATACGGCCGTTGTACGGGTTCATTCCTTTCTTGTCCACAAATATCTTGGGCAGGTATCCTCCGCCTATCGAAACGACGGTGACTATTGCGTAGAGCGTGAAAATCAGTGCCTGACCGAGGCCTGACGTAGCGGGGGCGTTGAACTGGTTGCTGAAGTATGAAGGAGCCCAGAACAGGAAGAACCACCATACGCCGTCCGTGAAGAATTTGCCTGTGATGAAGGCCCAGGTCTGCCTGTAGCCGAAGCATTTGCCGAAAGGTATGGCTTTCTCGGATGCTATGGCCGCCTTCTCGGCAGCTTCTTCGGCGTCATCCTGATGTATGTATTCCAATTCAGCCTCGTTCACGTGGCTGCTGTTCTCCGGCTTGTCATACATAAATGCCCAGAAGAACATCCAGATAAAGCCCAGCGCGCCTATGATGATGAATGCCATCTCCCATCCGAACCTGACAGCGAGGGGAGGTATGCAAAGAGGGGCTGCAAGCGCTCCCACGGATGCTCCTGCATTGAAGATGGAGGTTGAGAAAGCCCTGTCCTTCTTGGGGAAGTATTCGGCTGTAACTTTGATTGCGGCGGGGAAGTTGCCGGCCTCGCCGAGTGCCAGGATCCCACGGCACAGCAGGAAGAGATATACGGAGGTCGTGCTTATGGCCAGAGCCGCATTACTTCCGACTTCAACTGCCTTCATTGCGGCTACGGAGCCTATGCCGTCAACGAGATGTGCCGTGGCCCAGCCGCATAGGGCGTGGAGGCAGGCCCCCAGACTCCAGACGAAAATGGCGATGAGGTAGCCTTTCTTGGTTCCCATCCAGTCCACGAACTTGCCGGCGAACAGGCAGGCGATGGCGTAGAAGATGGAGAAGAAGGAAGTTATCGTACCGTAATTGGCATCGGTCCAGTGGAATTCGGGTTTGATGAATTCCTCATATGTGAGCGACAGCACCTGGCGGTCGAGGTAGTTTACTGTGGTTGCGACGAAGAGCAGCGAACAAAGCCACCATCTCCAGTTGGTCATGAGTTTCTTCTGGGTCGACATATTGCGTGTGTTTTATTTCCTTACTTCCTTTATTATATTGAGCGCATCGGCACACAACTTTGTGATGCAGGCCCAGTCACCATTCTGAACGGCTTCCTTTGGAAAGAGGTTGCTGCCCATTCCGACGCAGGTTGCGCCGGCCTTGAACCAGCCTTCCAGATTCTCCTTCTCGGGTTTCACGCCTCCTGTGACCATTATCCTGCTCCAGGGCATGGGCGCCTTGAGACCTTTCACGAACTTGGGACCCAGTACGTCACCGGGGAATACCTTGCATATCTCGCAACCGGCTTCCTGGGCTGCTCCAACCTCAGATACCGTGCCGCAACCGGGGCAATAGGGAACCTGACGGCGGTTGCATACAGTGGCGACAGCGGGGTTGAACAGGGGACCGACTATGAAATTGGCTCCGAGCTGGATGAACAGGGCTGCGGTGGCGGGATCAACCACACTGCCGACACCCACGATCATTCCAGGCAGTTCGGCATTGGCATATTTCACCAGCTCGCCGAACACCTCCTGCGCGAAGTCGCCGCGGTTGGTGAACTCGAATACGCGTACGCCGCCGTCATAGCAGGCTTTGAGCACGTTTTTGCTTGTTTCCAGGCATCTGTTGTAGAATACGGGGACCATGGCGCTGTCTTTCATCGCCTGCAGGACCTCCTGTTTGTCATATTTTGCCATAATGCAGATAATTATCGTTGAACTCTTCCGTTTGTGCCGCCGGCTACGAGGTTGAGGACCTCGGCCTCGCTGACAAGATTGAAATCACCGTTTACGGTATGCTTGAGGGCGGATGCCGCTACTGCGAACTCGAGTGCGGAAGCTTGGTCGCCGGGATACTTGAGCATTCCGTGTATCAGACCTCCGGAGAAGGAATCACCTCCGCCGACGCGGTCGATTATGGGGTCTATCTCGTAACGTTTCGATTGGTAGAACTGCTTGCCGTCATATATCAGGGCTTTCCAGCCGTTGCGCGTGGCAGAGAATGATTCCCTCAGGGTGGATACCACATATTTGAATCCGAATTCCTTCTGCATCTGCCGGAATATTCCTTCGTATCCAGCCGCGTCGGTATTTCCGCCTTCAACGTCAGCGTCGGGCTTGAACCCGAGGCAGAGTTGGGCATCCTCCTCGTTTCCTATGCATATGTCCACATATTTCATCAGGGGGCGCATTACGGAGATGGCCTTCTCGCTGGTCCACAGCTTTTTGCGGAAGTTAAGGTCGACGGATACCGTTACCCCGTGCCGTTTTGCGGCCTGGCAGGCAAGTTCGGTCAGACGTGCCGCCTTGTCGGAAATGGCCGGAGTGATACCTGACCAATGGAACCAGGCGGCGCCTTTCATTATGGTGTCGAAGTCAAAATCTTCCACTTCGGCCTCGGCTATCGCCGAATGAGCCCTGTCATAAATCACCTTCGAGGGTCTCATGGAAGCTCCGGTCTCGGCATAATAGAGCCCTATGCGTTCTCCTCCGCGCGTGATGCAGGAGGTGTCCACTCCGTATCGGCGCAGTGCATTGACTGCAATCTGTCCTATTTCGTGAGCGGGAAGTTTTGTGACGTAAAGGGCCTGGTGGCCGTAATTTGCAAGGCTGACCGCAACGTTCGCCTCGCCTCCGCCGGGAATTATGCGGAAAGCTTCGGTCTGGATGAACCTGTTATTGCCCTCCGGGCTGAGACGGAGCATTATTTCTCCGAATGTAACTATCTTGGCCATATAAATTTCTTTCTTGGTATGTACAAATATAATGTTTAAATCTTGATTGTCAATGGACAGGCGGCCAGTCCTCAGGAACAGGGGCCTGCACGCATATCTCCTTGTGACGCACAGGATGGTCGAAGCGTATGCTGCGTGCCATCAGGCATATGCCTCCGTTCGGATTCGAGCGGGGAGCGCCGTACTTGAGGTCTCCTTTTATGCAGCAGCCTATGCCTGCCAACTGGCAGCGTATCTGGTGGTGACGTCCGGTGAGCAGTTCAATTTCCAGGAGATGATATCTGTCACTGTGGCCTATCACACGGTACTTCAACCTTGCCAGTTTGACATCTTTCTGTCCTTCCTTCTCTATATATGTTTTGTTCTGCTTCTCGTTGCGGTACAACCAGTTTTCCAGCAGAGTGAAACCGTCTGCGTCAGCTGTGCTTCCTTTGCCGGGCTCGTTGCAGCACAGTGCCCAGTAGGTCTTGTGAACCTCGCTGTTTCGGAACATTGCGTTGAGGCGTTCCAGGGCTTTGGACGTCTTTGCGAACACGGAAACTCCGCTCACGGGCCTGTCCAGACGGTGGGGGACACCCACGAAGACGCGTCCCGGCTTCGAGTCCCTCACTGCGATGAAGGCTTTCAGGGTTTCCGACAGGGCTTCATCGCCCGTCTTGTCGCCCTGCACGATTTCCCCTACGCGTTTATTCAATATTATTATATGGTTGTCTTCATAAAGAATTCTTGATGCGATGTCCTCGAATTCCCTCTTGTCCAATTGCCTATATTCCATTCTATATTTTATTTGTCTGAATCATATAGTAAGGTGATAGCCGATAAGCCCATCTATCGGTTCAGGAACGAATCCTGCGAGACGTATCCCGCTGGAAAGGCACATTGCCGTAAAAATGTCCCTTGTGGCGTATCCGAAACCTCCCACCACTCCGACCGGGTATCGGTTCGTGTCGTAGCATTTCAGCGAACGGTCTATGAAACGCCGGAAGTTGTACTCCACCAGTTCCTTTATATATTGATTGTCATAATGCGACAGTATGAAGGGGGCAAGGGAGCCGAGATAGCCGGAAGGTGAAGCACTGTGGTATATGTTCCCGACTATGGCGGGATATGAAGCGTCGAACTTGGAAGCAAAGTCGGCGGCCACCTCATCCGGAATCAGATTCTTGATGAAATCCGTGATGAACAGTTTGCCCAGGGCCGCTCCGCTGCCGTCGTCTCCTATGATGAAGCCTCCGGCCATAACCTTCTGACTCACTGACTTTCCGTCATAGAAGCAGGCGTTGGAACCTGTGCCCATAATCGCGACTATGCCGGGCTCGTGTCCCAGAACACTGCGCGCTGCGCCGACAAGGTCGGTCTGAATTTCGATGTCACGTACTTTGACCTTTGACAAGATGAACTCCGTAAGCTCGCCGCGTACCGCATCTGTCACGATGCCTGCGGTATAGAGATACAGCGTATCCTCCGCGGTGGCCCCGGACACCGAAAGTCCTTCGGCAAGTATTTCCTTTATGCGATCCATGCCGACCGTGGACACGTTCATCCCCGAAAGAAGTTGCCTCGTGACGGTCTGCCCGGAGGTGTCCACTTTGCGCCAGTCGCTCTTGGTGGCCCCGCTTTCAACTATTATCGTCATTTTTCTACGTTTATCGATTCAACGGCGGCTCTTACGGAACCGTACTCGAGGAGCAGGGACTGCGCCCTGTCATAATCGCCGATTCCGGTTTTCTCCATAATCATCCGGGTTCCTCTGTCAACGAGCTTGCGGTTGGTCAGCTGCATATCAACCATCTTGTTGCCCTGGACGTGTCCGGTAAGTATCATTACCGACGTGGATATCATATTGAGTATCAGTTTGGTGGCTGTTCCGGCCTTCATCCTTGTGCTGCCCGTGACAAATTCCGGTCCTACAACGGCCACTATCGGTATTTGACTTTCTTCTGCCAGAGTTGAATTCTCATTGCAGCAGATACATCCGGTCAGCATCCCGATTTCGCGGGCTTTCCTTACGGCTGCAACAACATACGGGGCGGTTCCGCTGGCGGAAATGCCCACGAGAGTGTCCGCC
Organism: Candidatus Cryptobacteroides sp.; assembly: GCA_045597605.1. Classification (GTDB taxonomy): domain Bacteria; phylum Bacteroidota; class Bacteroidia; order Bacteroidales; family UBA932; genus Cryptobacteroides. The sequence continues at coordinate 6,537 of JAZLKN010000030.1, forward strand.
GGGGTAGGGTTGAATGCCATCAGATCACTTGCTCCAAGTTCGGGATTGTCCTCGGCTCCTTCCACTGCAGTGCGGAAAGCCTTGTCTCCACCGGCTATCAGGCCGATGAACTTGCCGCTGATTCCGTATGTCGGAGGTATCTCGGATGCATCCACAACGCCAAGGCGTCCTGACGTGCCCGCTCCCATATAAAAGATTCTGCCTCCGCGCTCCAGAATGCCGTCGACAAGTTTCTCTATGGCGGGGATGGCTTTGAAGACGGCATCCGCCACGCGATGGTCCTCACGGTTGATGCCTTCGAGGATTTCCCCGGGTGACATCAACTCGAGGGATGAATATACGGAATCCTGCTCAGTCGTTTTCATTTTTCAGATTGGCATAATCCTTTCTGTAGAACTTGACCCTGGCCAGAACCAGTGCGAGGCTGACCACTGCCCATACCACGCCGAGAAGGGCCACGCCGTGTGAAAGACCGAAGTTGTCGCTGATAATGCCCAGAATCCACGGTGCGAGGGCACCTATGCTGAAGCCGAACAGAATCATTACGGCTGAAGACATGGAGTAGAATTTGGATGATATGACATCATACAGGACAGGGTAGGTGCCTGACTCGAACACCCCTCTGAACAGTCCGTATCCGGCCAGTGCGGCGCATACGGCGAAAAGGTTGTGCGACAGGCCCATCAGAACTATGCAGGGGACGGCCAGTATGAGTCCTGCCGTCTGAACAATCAGTCTGTTTGCACCTTTGCCGCGGGCGACCAGCCTGTCGTTGAACGTTCCTCCGAGCATTACGCCGATGAAGGCCGCCGCATTGGCCCAGAACATCGAGTGGAAACCGGCTGCTGAAGTGCTCAGGTCAAAGGTCTCCTTCATCAGTTTGGGCATCCAGGTCAGATATCCTGTAATAACGAAAATGCCGCCCGTGTACGCAATGAGCAGGCAAATGGCAGTGGGTACCTTGAAAAATGCCGCGACGCTCTCCTTGAACGACGGCTTCTGCACCGTGACAGCCTGTGGCTGTGGAGGCTGCGTATCAGTCTTGTCCCTGAGGCGTACCATCAGCACAAGTGTCAGCACGAGTCCGAGTCCGCCGAAGATGTAGAATGAGTACTGCCATCCCAGTCTGTCGGCAATGTATCCGGCGAGAACTCCGCAGCAGATGACCCCTATATAGCTGGAGGTCTGGTGCAGGCTGAGTGCCTTGGCTCTTGTTGTGGAATCGTGATACTGTGCGATGAGTCCGGTATATGTCGGTCCGAACATTCCCTGTCCCACTCCCATTCCTGCGCAGCGGAATATGATGAAGAGCAGCAGCCCGTTGGCGAAACCGGTAAAGAACGTAGCGGCACTGAAAATCAGCGTGCTGACAATTATCTGGCGGCTGCGGCTCAGCCTGTCGGCATAAAAGCCGGCGAACGGTACCGTTATGGCATAGAAGACATTGAACAGCATTGCAATCAGCCCCATCGTGCTGTCGTCGGCGCCGAACAGCGTCTGGATCTGCGGCAGTACGATGTTGAAAGCCTGTCTGTCAGCCTGATTCAGGAAGAACGCAATCCACAGCAGGATTACGACTTCCCATTTGTAGCTTTTTTTCGTTGTGTCGGGAGTGAATCTCATTTTTAACAGAGATTATTTATATCCTTACAAATATAATGTTTTTTTGGGAAATATTTTCAGCCGAAGTACCTATGCCACTTCGGGAACGTTTAGGAAACGAGCCATAGCACTTCACGGCACGTTTTATCATGGGTTATGTGCCGTGAAGTGCTATGGCTCGTTTTGTTATGTAATATCGTTCCCGAAACGGCACGAGTGCTCTGGCCATGTCAATGGCATTGGGCACTTTCCTCTTTCAGAACCGGGAAGTATGGGTTCGGAACGTGTGCACCGGTCATTATGCTTTTAAGTTCCTCTGCCTTTTCCGGATATTCCTGAATTAAATTCAACGTCTCTGAAGGGTTTTCTTCGATATTGTACAGCTCATAGTAATCCTTTTCGCTGCGGATGTTCATATGGATGAGTTTCCACGGGACTTTGCGTGGACAGCGCGGCTCCCGTAAGGAGCATAGAATCGAGTATTATATTGCGTTTCATAATTTCAGTTCATTCGTACAAGCGAATGGAGCGGGTCAGACGGATGTCGTCGGAAGCGGCTCCCACTTTGATGACGGCTTTGCCGGCAACCACTTTCCAACATTCCTGTTCCTCATCCCAGAGGCTGAGGTCGGTCTTGTTGACGGGAATGGTCACAGTGACGGTCCGGCCTGCAGGCACGGCTACCCTTTCGAAGCCCTTCAGACGCATCGCCGCATCATCCCCGCTGAACTTGACGTATAGTTGAACCACTTCCTCTCCATCCACGTCACCGGTATTCGTAATCTCGACGCTGGCTTTCAAACCACCGTCATCGTCCGGCTCGACGGAAAGATGTCTGTACTCGAAGGACGTATAACTCAGACCGTGACCGAAAGCAAACAGGGGTTCGCCTTTGAAATACATATAGGTGCGGCCGCGGGTGATATCATAGTCCAGCATATTGGGCAGGTCGAGTATGCTTTTGACCCAGGTCTGATTCGTGCGTCCCGCAGGATTGTAGTTACCGAAAATGACATCCGCGAGAGCCGTACCCAGTTCCTGGCTACACTGTGTCATATGCACTATTGCCGGGACGTTCTCCGCTGTCCAGTTTATCGCATACGGGAAACTGGATATAAGGGCAACAACAGTGTTCGGATTGGCCCTGTGCACAATCTTCACAAGATCTTCGGAGTCCAATTCAAGGCCCTGGCGGTCAATGGCCTCCCTGCCTTCCGAAAGCTTGGTCCTTTGAGCCCAGGGAGACATCCCCCAGTCGGGAGACGTAACGGGATGGCTGCCTGTCACCACTATAGCGACATCCGCCCAGGCCGCCAGCCTTTCAGCGCTTCCGTCGTGATCGACATCTATGAACCTAACCTCGATGTCTTTTCCTTCAACGGCTTTCTTGATACCCTGAAGGGCATTGACCGTATATGAGGGCTTTGCACCGTACCAGTCCTGAATGACAGCTTCGGCCTTGTCTCCTATGACTGCTATCTTTGTAACCTTCTTCAAATCAATGGGAAGGGTATGTTTATCATTCTTGAGTAGCACGACCGACTTGCGTGTCACATCGAGAGCCCGTGCCTTGAACTCATCGCTAAGCCAGGGAGCCCGGTCACCGTCGGCATACAGCTTTGAATATGGGTTTTCAGTTCCAGGAGCCTCCAGAAGCCCGAGCTTGAGCATCACATAGACATTGCCCCTTATGGCCTTGTCGATATCTCCCTCGTCAATCAGACCTTTTTCCAGCGCCTGATCCACGTATGGCTGAAACTTGTCCAGATAGCGTGAGATTCCGCATTTCACGCAGGCCGCCGCGGCCCCGATCAGATCATCCATATACTTGTGGGCATTCACGATACCGCTGTATCCTCCGGCGTCCGTTATGAGCTGTCCCTTCATCCCCCAGCCGTACAGGGTTTTGAAAACATAAGGATTGCAGGTGCATGGGACTCCGTTCCAGGCATTGTACGCCAGCATAAGTGAGCTTGCTCCCGCCTGCACTCCTTTGTAGAAACCATAACTGTAGTATTCGTGGAAGAGTTTCTTTGAAAAGTCGGAGGAAGTGGATGCCCTATTGTCCTCGTTTGAGTTTGCAAGGAAGTGTTTCATAAGCGAGCAGGCGGTCCAATATCTCTCGTCCGGTCCCTGTATCCCCTTTACAAGTTCACCGGCAAGTGTACCGACCAGAAATGCGTCTTCGCCGAGACTCTCTTCTGTGCGTCCCCATCTCGGGTCTCTGGCAATGTCTGCATTGGGCGCCCATAGCACAAGACTGTTGCGTCCGCTTGTCGCTGAATAATAGCGGACTTCGGCAGCCATAGTTTCTCCGACAGTCCTGAGCGCACCCTTGTCCCAGGTTTCTCCAAGTCCGTATCCCTGAGGGAAGGCCGTGCTGTAATTCTCAAATTTGTGGCTGTCTGCAGGATTCCCGCTCATCACAGCCCCGTGTATGGCCTCGACGCTGCCCGGGGCGGCAATATCCAGACGGGGAATGCCGGTTCCACCGAAGAGCTGAAGCTTCTCCTGCAATTCCATAAGGGAAATCACGTTGTCGATTCTTTCGTCATCGGAAAGTTTCGTATCCTGAAACGGATATTGTACGTTTTGGGCAAGAAGACCGGTTGCAACAAGCAGGGTAATGGTCAGAGAGAATAACTTTTTCATGGCATTAACTTGATATCGTCTGCCAAGTTAAGCAAAAGCGATGAAAAATAAAAAAAAGAGAGGGTTGAAACCCTCTCTCATTGTATGTAGTCTTGGTTAGTATTACTCAAGAATCTTGGTAACCTGACCTGCACCTACTGTACGGCCACCCTCGCGGATTGCGAAACGCAGACCTTCGTTAAGGGCAACAGGGTAGATGAGTTCAACGGTGATGGTAACGTTATCACCAGGCATAACCATCTCAACGCCTGCAGGCAGCTCGATCTCACCGGTGATATCCAGTGTACGGATGAAGAACTGAGGACGATAGTGGTTGTGGAAAGGAGTGTGACGGCCACCCTCGTCTTTCTTCAGTACGTAGATCTCAGCCTGGAATTTCTGGTGAGGCTTGATAGTACCGGGACGGGCGATAACCTGACCACGTTTGATTTCCTTCTTGTCGATACCGCGGAGAAGCAGACCAACGTTATCACCGGCCTGACCCTCGTCAAGGATCTTACGGAACATCTCGACACCTGTAACAACTGATTTCTTGGGCTCTTCACCGAGACCTACGATCTCGATTTCCTCGCCGGTGTGGATAACACCAGTCTCGATACGGCCTGTAGCAACTGTACCACGGCCGGTGATTGAGAAGATGTCCTCAACACGCATAAGGAAAGGTTTCTGGTTGTCACGAAGAGGAGTGGGGATGTATGTGTCAACAGCATCCATAAGTTCGAGAACGATATTCTCATATTTGGGGTCGCCGTTGAGTGCACCAAGAGCTGAACCACGGATAACGGGAGCGTTGTCACCGTCGAAGTTGTAGAATGAAAGAAGGTCGCGAACCTCCATTTCTACGAGGTCAAGCATCTCGGGGTCGTCAACAAGGTCGCACTTGTTAAGGAAGACAACGATCTTGGGAACGTTCACCTGGCGGGCGAGCAGGATGTGCTCACGGGTCTGGGGCATAGGACCGTCAGTTGCAGCAACTACCAGGATGGCACCATCCATCTGGGCAGCACCTGTAACCATGTTCTTCACATAGTCGGCGTGACCGGGGCAGTCAACGTGTGCATAGTGACGATTTGCAGTCTGATACTCAACGTGTGCGGTGTTGATAGTAATACCGCGCTCTTTTTCCTCAGGAGCGTTGTCGATAGAGTCGAATGAACGAAGCTCTGACAGACCTTTCTTTGCAAGTACGGTGGTAATTGCAGCGGTCAAGGTAGTCTTACCGTGGTCAACATGGCCAATAGTACCGATATTGACGTGCTCCTTGTTTCTTACGAATGTTTCTTTTGCCATAATAAAATAATACTAGTATTTAATGTGTTTTATTTACAAAAAATATTTGAGCCGGTGGAGAGAATTGAACTCTCGACCTCTTCCTTACCAAGGAAGCGCTCTACCCCTGAGCTACACTGGCGTGGAGCGGAAGACGAGGTTCGAACCCGCGACCCTCAGCTTGGAAGGCTGATGCTCTACCAACTGAGCTACTTCCGCGTATATATTATTTCAAAGAAAAAGCCCTTTTTGTGGGGCTTCTTTTGTGGGCAAGGATGGATTCGAACCACCGTAGGCATCGCCAACAGATTTACAGTCTGTCCCATTTGACCGCTCTGGTACTTGCCCATTTAATTCTGAGCCGATGAAGGGAGTCGAACCCCCGACCCCGAGATTACAAATCACGTGCTCTGGCCAACTGAGCTACATCGGCATTTCTATTTCAAAGAGCCACTTTTCAAAGTGGATTGCAAATATAGATATTATTTCCAATTCTGCAAAATTTTGTCGAGAATTTCATCTTTCCCGATACCGCATTCAGAGCGTTGTCCTCCTTGTGTTCCCTGGTGGATGAAACGGTCCGGAATACCCAGCGGAAGGACTGTTACAGCTGCACCCGAGGAGGCGATGTCTTCTGCAATCTCGGAAAACAGTCCGCCTTTGACGGCACCGTCCTCCAAAGTTATCACAGAGCTGTATTTCCCGCTTTTCAGTTCTTCCTTGATTTCCCTGTCGAAAGGTTTCAGATACCGTGCGTCCCATACGCAGGGGCATATGGAGCTGCCTGTCCGGCTCTTGAACTCTTCCACCGCCTCCACGGCACGGTTGACGGCGGGTCCCAGACCCACTATGGCAATCTTTTCCCCTTCCAGGAGTTTTTCGCCCATTCCTTCCCCGAGGATGCGCATTTCCGCATTCCTCCAGTCCTTCCCTTCGGCCCATCCTCGCGGATACCTTATAATAAAAGGCCCGTTTTCTGCCAGAGATGCCGTATACATCAGGCTCTTTAGCTCTATCTCGTCCCTCGGGACGGAAATGGTGCAGTCCGGTATGCTGCGGTAGGCAGCCAGATCGAAGGCGCCGTGATGGGTGGGACCGTCTTCGCCTACGAGACCCGCCCTGTCGAAGCACAACACTACCGGAAGATGCTGCAGGGCCACGTCATGTATTATCTGGTCGTAGGCTCTCTGGGAGAAGGACGAATATATGTTGCAGAAGGGCTTCAGACCGCTTGCGGCCATTCCGGCGCGGAATGTGACGGCATGCTCTTCGGCAATTCCGACGTCAAAAAACCTTTCCGGCATTTCCTTGGCCAGTATGTTCATCCCACATCCGGAGGCCATCGCAGGGGTCACTCCGACTATTTTGTCATCATTTCTTGCCAGTTCCAGCAGCACTTCTCCGAAAACGTCCTGATAGCGGCTTCCTTCGTGGCGGCCGCTTATCCTTTTGCCGCTTTTGGGGTCGAAATGGCCCGGGGCGTGCCAGGTCGTCTGATCCTCCTCCGCAGGAGCATAGCCCTTGCCTTTCTTGGTTATGGTATGGAGAAGCCTCGGGCCCTTGAGGACTTTTATTCTTTGCAGAGCCCTTACCACGGATTCGATATCGTTGCCGTCAACGGGACCGAAATAGCGGAAACCGAGAGCTTCGAAAAGATCTCCTCCGGTATGCTGTACGAGGCTGCTCTTGAGCTTTACGACCATTCCGCTGAGCCTGCGCCTGAACTTTCCTTCCCCCATGATATCCCACACCTTGCTTTTCATCGTATTGTAGAATACGGATGTGGTGAGGTTGAGCAGGTGACGGTGCATTCCTCCGATGTTCCTGTCTATGGACATGTTGTTGTCGTTGACTATGACAAGCAGGTCCAGATCAGAGTCCCCGGCATTGTTCAGGCCTTCGAATGCAAGACCTCCGGACAGGGAACCGTCTCCTATCAGGGCGACTGATTTCTCTCCGGATTCCTTGATGGCCGCAGCGGCGGCGAATCCGAGCGCAGCGGAAACGGAAGTGCTGGAATGACCGGCTCCGAATGCATCGAAAGGACTTTCGCTCCTGTTCGTGAATCCGCTGATTCCGTTTTCAGTCCTGTTCATTTTGAATGCTTCCCTTCTTCCTGTCAGAATCTTGTGGGCATAGGCCTGGTGCGATACATCGAATACGATTTTGTCGGAAGGAGTGTCAAAAACGTAATGCAGGCCCACAATGAGTTCCACGGCACCCAGACTGCTGCCAAGATGCCCCGGATTCACGGAGCAGCATTCTATCATATAGGCGCGTATCTCCGCGCACAATTGCTTCAACTGTGCTGTTGACAGTCCCTTGATGTCGGCGGGGGAATTTACTTTGTCAAGTATCTCGTACATTCAGTCTTCTTCAATCCAATTGTGTTCCGCAAATCCTCTTGAGCCACAGTGCCAGCAGTATGGCCGAGGCTCCAAGGCATATGAACAGGGCCTCCACGTGCATCGCTCCTTCCAGTCCCTGCCTTGTCGCGAAGATGCCACCCACTATCTTGGGAACGAAGAACAGACCTACGTTCTGTATCCAATAGATAAGGGAATATGCCGTTCCCAGGCTTTTTTCCGGAACCAGTTTCGGTACTGACGGCCACATGGCAGATGGTACAAGCGAATAGCCCAGTCCCAACAGTGCAATGCCGGCATAGCCGAAGAATGCGACACCCTGAGGGGCGAATGCCAGTGTGAGATGTCCCGCGAAAACTGCGGCACTTCCGACCAGCATCCATCTCACGGCGTGTCCCGCCCTGTCAACGAGCATTCCGAACAGGGGAGTGAACACAATAGTGAAGAAGGGAATCATCGCTACCATCGTTCCTGCCGCCGTATCCTCGATTCCGAAGCGTGGTATCACCACGGAGGTCCCGAATTTCTTGAACGAGCTGACGCAGCAGTAGAAAGTGACGCACAGCAGGCCTATGAGCACGAAACGAGGATTGCGCAGCAAGGTGAGTATGTCGCCCGCACGGAACTTGTCCTCTCCGGCCACGGTGCCGCGCCCGGAAACTATGCCTTCGCGCCTGTCTTTCGCCTTGTCCATGGCCGTGAATGCCCCCCACGCCAGCATTCCGGTCGCGAGAAGATAAAGTCCGAACAGGGCCGGACGTGCGGTGTCGGACAGGGAGTACCAGTCTTTGGGGATGCCGACTATTATGGGAGCTAGTATGAGCGCGAGTGCAGTGCCGCTTCTGGCTATGGCAAGCTGTAGGCCCATCGCCAGGGACATGGGACCGTCCTTGAACCACTTGGCGATGGAGCGTGTCACCGCAACTCCTGCAATCTCGCTGCCGAGTCCGAATAGCATACGCCCAACGCGTCCTATGGCTATTGCCGTATCCTTTGGAAAATAACCGGCCACACCTGCATAGGCGAGAGCGCCGCCAAGGCACATCATCGCCATGAATACAGAGCCCATTATCCTTATCCCGAAGATGTCCAGAAGCACACCTCCGACAATAAGGCCGCCGCATACGCACAGAAGGCTGTAGTCACCTATGAAGTTGCCCAGGTCGCGCGAATCCCATCCGAGTTCCAGAATGTCGGGGGTCTTGAAAAGCTGTGACACCGATGAAAACATGTCGTCGAAGAAATACGACGCGAACATCGGCACGACCAGACAGGCCAGCGCAATCCAGCAAATTGTTTTTTTTCTTTTATCCAAACCGCTTGTCTATTTTTTGATGTTTGGTTCTTCCAGACCGTATCCGGAGTTCTTGTCCTCACGCTTGAGAAGTATGCTGAGCCCGAAGGCAAGTATGCCGAAGGAGGCGAACACCAGTTCGGGAACCAGATATCCGCCGGTGGACTGGCGCAGGGCTCCTATCAGAAGAGGTACAAGGCAGAGTCCGATGTTCTGAACCCAGAAAATGAGGCAGTACGCCGAGCCGAGAATCTTCTCGTCGATTATCTTGGGAACTGACGGCCACAGTGCCGCGGGGACAAGGGAAAAGCTGACTCCGAGGATGACTATTATTGTGAGAGCAAGCCATTTCTCGGGGAAAGCAGGCAGCAGGAATGCCATGCAGAGATGGCAGATCAGCATAATGATAGATCCTGTCATAAGCATTGACGCGCCCTTGCCGATGAAGTCCAGCATCACTCCGAGTACCGGGGTGAGAATCATTGCGAGAATGGGGAAACAGCTGAAAAGTCTGGCGGCATCCGTTGCGCTTATCGCGAGCGTTTCTTCGAGTATGTTGGTGGCATATCTCTGGAAGGGGAATATGGCTGAATAGTAGAGCACGCACAAAAGAGCCACAATCCAGAACATCTTGCTGGTGAAAATGGCTTTGAGGTCGCTGACGTGGAATTCGTCTTCCGGAGACTTTTCTTCAGTGGCGAGTCCCGCTTTCACAAGCTGCGAGTCGAACTTGTTGTCCAAAAGCGCGAAGATTATGAAGTTGAGCAGGCCGATGCAAAGCAGGGCACCGCAGAAGCCGAGAGGAGCGGAGACGGTACCGCCGAACCTTTCGGCGATGATGGGGGATATCCACATCACGGCGAACACGCCCAGGCGGGCTATGGCCATCTCTATACCCATAGCAAGAGCCATTTCCTTGCCTTTGAACCATTTGGCCAGAATCTTGGACACGTTGGTCCCTTCCATCTCACAGCCGCAGCCGAAGATCATAAAGCCCAGAGACGCCATCTTGGCGCTGCCGGGCAGGGCAACCCACCAGGAATCGAGCCATCCGCAGAAAGCGGTGGCCTGGAACCAGTCGCTGATGCCTATGTATTTGATACCGGCGCCCAGAACCATGAGACCGGCGGAAAGGATTCCGGAGAACCTTACTCCCAGTTTGTCAAGTATGACTCCGGCTATAATCAGGAATCCGGATACCGTGAGTATGTACTCCGAAGCGGCATACATTCCGAAGACTTCGCTGTTCCAGCTGAGCTTCGTTTCGACAAGCGATTTCAGAGGGGACATCACGTCCACGAACATATATGCGAAGAACATCATTGAGGCGACAAGAATCAGCACGCCCCATCTTGCTATGAAACTGTCGTTCAACAGTCTTGTTGTTTTTGCACTCATTTTTTGCGTATGTTAGAACGGTAAATCGTCGCTGCCTTCGGCATCGAATCCCTGTGCGGGAGCAGGAGATGCCGGTGAAGCTATCGTGGGCTGCGTTGTGGTCTGGGGCTGGTAGGGAGCCTGGTATCCGCCGGGGCCTGCGGGTGTGGAGACAACCTGCTGACCGGGATTGTTCTCGCGTTTGCCGAGTAGCTGGATGTTGTCGGCGCTGATTTCTGTAGAGTAGCGTTTCGCTCCCGTATTGTCTGTCCATTCGCGGGTCTGGAGACGTCCCTCCACATAGATCTGTGAACCTTTCTTTACGAATCGCTCCACGGTGTCGGCCAGACGACGCCAGCAGGAAACTGTGTGCCATTCGGTATTTTCCCTTACTTCACCGTTGCGGTCGGTATAGCGTTCTGTGGTGGCCAGACGGATTCTGGCGACCTTGGTCTGTGAATTGTCGAGGTAACGCACTTCGGGATCCATTCCGACGTTACCGATAAGCATAACTTTGTTCAGTGACATAACGTATCGTTTTTAAATCATTTATAAAACCTGTTTCATCGCATCCTCGTCCGGATCTTCGCCGGTGAACTCCATATAGGATACCAAGGCCTGGTTATAGAGCCAGTTGAGGCCGCTGATGTATGTGTATCTGTCTTTCCACTGCTCCAGCCAGGGCTTCTTGTAATTGGCTTCAAGCACCAGCCGGCCATTGTCGGGAGCGATGTCGGAAAGGTCACAGTCCAGTCCTTCAGAAGCGGCATATACCACCAGATCCGCTTCTTTGAACGCATCTTTGAATTTTTCGATGGGGAGCACCTCCAGTTCGTCGTCGGCGATGTCCCCGTAGAACTTCCTTATACCGTTTGCAGTGTCTTGGGCTTTGGAAACAGTCCGGTTCATCAGTATGGTCCTGCCGTAACCGAGAGTCACTGCCGCTGCCGCTGCCGCCTTGCCTGCGCCACTGCATCCTACCACAAGAGCGGTCTTGTCAGCGAGAAAATCAGCGAAGCCGTCCTCGTCATCAACATCCGTTCCGGCTACTGCGTATGCGCTCATTATGCTGATGGTGACGCCCTCGAAATCGGAATTGTCGGCAGTTATCCTGCCGTCAGGGCCCTTTATGAGCATATTTGCGGAACCGCAAAGTTGGGCCGCGTCAGTGCGTCCATCGGCACACGCGAAGGCCTGTTCCTTGAATGGAGACGTGACGTTCGCGGCCGCATAGTCCTTTTTGAAGCGTGAGAGGAGTACCTTGAAATCAGTTCCGTCGAGAAGGTCGTAAGCGTACTTCCCGTTGTATGCCGCTTTGAAAAGGGCCGGCGATCCTGAATCTGAGATGCCGCTGCCTATTAGCCCGAATTTCTTCATTTTCAGATTATTTCTTCGCGTTCGCGTATATCCTTGATTCTGAGCTGCACGTTGGCTATCCCACGGAAGTAGTTCTCGACTACGCTGTAGCATATGTCTATGGGGTTGCCGTCAGAGATGCTTTCGAAGCATTCGCCTTTGCCGAACGCTATGGCACCTATGTGATGGTATGGTTGGTTCTCCTGTATGAGTTCCAACTTCAAATGTCCTCCGTCGGCGCCTACCTTGCGGCCGTTGCCGTTGTCATAGACGTTGTCGGTCTCGAAGACGGGGGCGTTGTTACCGGGGCCGAAGGGCTGGAACTGTTTCAGTATGCGGAAGAACTTGGGAGTTATCTGGCTGAAATCCAGTTTGGCGTCGATGCTTATGACGGGAGTCAGCATTTCGGGGTCTATCTTACCTTCTACGGCCCTGTCCAGCCTGCTCACGAACTCTTCGAGGTTCTCTTCCCTGAGAGTGAGCCCCGCTGCGTAGAGATGTCCTCCGAAGTTTTCAAGTATATCGGCGCAGGATTCGATTGCCGAATACAGGTCAAAGCCTCCGATGCTCCTTGCGGATCCCGTGATGAAACCGTTGCTGCGAGTCAGCACGATGGCCGGTTTGAAATAAGCCTCCACCAGCCTGGATGCGACTATTCCCACGACACCTTTGTGCCACTGGGGGTTATAGACTATGGTCACATTGCCGTAACATAGACAGGAATCTGTTTTGACCATTTCCAGAGCTTCTTTCGTGATTTCCCTGTCTATGTTCTTCCTTTCGTTGTTGTGCCTGTTTATTTCTCCTGCCACGCGGTCCGCCGTCTTCTGGTCGGGGGCCGTCAGCAGTTCTACGGAAATCCTTCCGCTCTCCATTCTGCCTGCCGCGTTGAGACGCGGGCCTATCTTGAAGACAATGTCGTCGAAGGTAATATGCGTGGGGTCGAGGCCTGCAAGGTTTATCATGCTCAGCAGACCGCGATGGGGATTGGTGTTCAGCTGCTTGAGGCCGTAGTAGGCCAGGATCCTGTTTTCTCCCGTCACGCTGACAAGGTCCGCCGCAATCGAAACGGCCAGAAGGTCCAGCAGCGGAATGAGATCCTCAAAAGGTATTCCCGCCTTTTGGGCATACGCCTGCACCAGCTTGAAACCTACGCCGCAACCGCTGAGGTCGTCGAAGGGGTAGCTGTCATCCTCGCGTTTGGGGTCCAGGACGGCGACGGCGTCCGGAAGTCCGTCTTCCGGGAGGTGGTGGTCGCATATGATCATATCCATACCCAAATTGCGTGCGTACTTGGTCTTCTCTATGGCCTTGATGCCGCAGTCAAGGGTTATGATAAGCTTGAACCCGTTCTCAGCGGCCCAGTCGAGGCCCTTGTAGGATACTCCGTAGCCTTCGTCATAGCGGTCGGGTATGTAATATTCTATCTTGGAGGTGAATTTCAACAGGAAGGAATAGACCAGAGCCACGGCAGTGGTGCCGTCCACGTCATAGTCTCCGTACACCAGGATCTTCTCTCCGCCGAGAATGGCCTGCGAAACCCTCTCCACGGCCTTGTCCATATCCTTCATCAGGAAGGGGTCGTGCAGGTTGTCAAGGTTGGGACGGAAGAAAGCTCTGGCGTCCTCGAAGGTGTGCAACCCCCTCTGTGCCAACAACTCTGCCAGCACGCGGTCGATGCCCAGCTCCGAAGCGAGGCGGCTGACAGTTTCCTGGTCGGCCGCGGCTTTCATTTCCCATTTTTTATCCATAGCCATATCTTTACAAAGATAGTGATAAAGTTTCAAAATAACGAATAAAATCGTACTTTTGGAGCATGAAAAAATTGTTTTTCACGATAGGGAAGTCTTTGGCCATAGTGCTACTGTCACTTGTCACCGTGCTCGCGCTTTTCAGCGTGAGCCCCGTTTATGATTTCGATATACCGGGCCCTTTCAAGGGACCCGACATCTTCAACCCGTATTCGGCTCTGGATACCACCGTATCCTGGAAAAGGGCCAATTTCCACACCCATACCAAGGTAGAATCCATACTCAACGAATGCGACTATTGGCCGGGCGAGGTGTATGACGCCTATTCCAAATTCGGATACGACATCGTGACATTCTCCAACCACAACGTCCTCACAAAGCATCCTTTCGACAGCACGCTGCAGGTCAATGTATATGAGCACGGGTACAATCTGTTCAAGTATCACCTGCTGGTGTTCGGCAGCGACGGAGTGGGACTTTTCGACCCGCTTCTGCCCATACTTACCTCACAGAGGCAGTGGAAACTGGATATGCTTGGGAAGGATTCGGATTTCATACAGCTCAATCATCCGTTCCGCACCAACCTGACTTCACGTGACGATATGGAGTGCCTTACGGGCTACAGGATAATCGAACTGGATTCCGGAGTCACCACGGAGCAGGAATACTGGGACTGGGCCCTCAGTGCCGGCCATTATTCCTTTGCCTTGGCAAACGACGATTTGCACTATCCCGACCGCAGCGACAAGATTGCGGTGCGTTGCAATATGCTTTGCTGTGAAGGGGCTGATTACGGGACTCTGAAATCCACGTTGCTGTCAGGTGCGTACTACTGCATGCGCATACCCGACTTTGGCGAAGGGGACTGGGAAGTGAAGTATGCGGAAAACAAAAGTCTTCCGCAGATTTCCGACATAGGACTTGAGGCGGACACTGTGTATGTGAAGCTCTCGCGTCCGGTGGCGCGCATCAAGGCCACCGGCCAGGACGGGAAGACGCTTGCATCAGTGGAGGACGCGAAGTCTATGCACTGGAAAATGCGTCCGGAAGACAGCTATGTGCGCTTCACCGCATATTTCGATAACGGTGTCGTAATCTATACCAATCCTTTCGCCAGGTATGACGCTTCTAAGACGAACAGCCCGTACGCGGAGTCCGTCCACAGCGTGAACGCAGCACTCACGATATTTTACAATCTGCTTGTACTGGCCGTTGCCTGCGGGTGTGTAGCACTGATTATGCTTGTTGTCCGTTGTGGTAGGAAGAGGGTACGATGACCCGCAGCCTTTCGCTCTGAAGGCGTATTTCCACCGTCTTGCCCCCGGGAGTGTAGTCTCCGTCGAAATGGCAGGGGCCGCAGTCGCTTCTTTCGATGGCTATTTCCTTGCCTTTCAGGTATTTGATATGCCTGCTCCTGTGTAATGTGCCGGTCATCAGTTCTGCCACGAGGGCCGGTATCTCCAGGTCATTGAACATTCCCATAATGCTTATGTCCAGCAGTCCGTCATCCGTTCTTGCAAGAGGCGTTATCTTCGCTCCGTTGCCCCATTGGCTGGAATTCCCTACGGTTATCAGGACGGCGTCCGTTTCGAAGGCCCGGCCGTCCACGGTGATTCTGTAGTGGTCCGGGCGGAAGTGCTTCCACGTGGCGAGGGCTTCCCTGATATAGGTCTCAAGCCCCCGTTTTCCCGCCTTGGCGAAACGTTCGCTGACAATCGCGTCCAGTCCCACTCCGCATACGGAGAAGAAGGGCTTCCCGTCTATCGTGCCCCAGTCCAGAGGAGCAGTGTTCCCCTCCTCGATTATGGAAAGAATTTTTGGGAAACTGCCGCTGATGCCCAGATGCCTTGCCAGTCCGTCACCGCTGCCGCAAGGAATGATTCCCAAGGTCTTTCCCGTGCCCGTCAGCCCTCTGGCAACCTCGTTCACGGTGCCGTCTCCGCCCACAGCCACCACTATGTCCTCGGAAGCGTTACGCGCAATGTTCACGGCGTCTCCGGCGCAGGCGGTGAAGCGCACGTTGCAGCCTCTGTCGCGCAGCAGGGCGACTATGCTATCTTTTTTTCTCTTGTTCCCGGAGATGGGGTTCACTATGTACAGAATGGAGCTTTCCATCTTAATCCGTCCTATTGTTCGAAAATGTCCAGCTCGCCATTGTAAACTGGGCTGTCTATGTCAAGTGCGTGAAGTATGCTGTGGAATACGTGGAACTGCGACAGAAGATAGTTTTCCTTGTATGCGGCATCATAGGACGTCCATACGATGAACGGTATCTCATACTGCTCGGCTGGCGCGATAGAGAGCGGCACACCGTGCATATACAATCCGTTTTCTCCAAGTGATTCGCCGTGGTCGGAAACGTACATCATGCAACTTTCCCAACTCTCCATTCCTTTCAGGCCTTCGATTATTCTGTACAGCAGCGTGTCGGTGTACAGAATGCCGTTGTCATAGGCGTTGACCAGTTCCTCCACCGGACACTTGGACATCTCCACTGTCTGCGGAACCGGAGTCCAGCGCTCGAAGCCAGCGGGGTATTTCTTGCCGTATGAAGGTCCGTGGCTTACGCTTGTGTGCAGCACTACAAGTATTCTGTCACTGGTGCTGGCCGCTATTTCTTCCTTGAGGCCGTACAACAGGGTTTCGTCCCAGTCGGGATTGAGTCCTTCGTGTTCGGAGGCGATGTTGCGGGCTGTACTGATTTTTTCTATGTGAAGAGGCGGCTCGCCCCAGTTGCTGCTTCTCCATATCACGTCCACTCCCGCACGGTGCAGATAGTTGGGCAGTATTTCATAAAGTTCGTTGCAGTCCTTGTGCGAAAGCATCGCTTTCACTCCGGCTGTGGTGTAGGTTGCCGCGGAATTGGCTTTGAATGCTCTCACGCCTTCCGTCTTCTCCAGGAACGGATTTGTCTGCCGTCCGTATCCGTAGAGTGAGAAGTGGTCCCTTCTGGCGGATTCTCCGATGACAAGCACGGCTATTTTCTTGCCTTCTCCCCTGATAGAAGCGTCCGTGAGCGGTATTTCCTGACGGTTTCTCTCCCTTTCGGCGCTCTTGTAGCGGAAGGTGTTCACTATGTACGACCAGGGGAGAATCAGACTGCCCATTACGGTCGAATTCTTGTCTATCCACATCCAGTTTGACATATTGGCGAAAGCCACGGCTGCCACTATGGCTATGCCTGTGCCGACGTTGGCCAGCATACGTTTGAACGAGCCGTAATCCAGCCTTGCGAGCATTATGACGACGGCCGGCAGAACACCGGCCAGAAGTATGTACAGCAGGGCTGTGGAAGACCAATAGGAAGTGGCTTCGGCGGTATTCGTGTTGAACACGTTGCCCATCATGCTGTCGTCTATTATAACGTCGTATGTGTTAATGAAATACAGAGCTATGGAATTGCCGATGAACAGCAGCCCGGAGAGTATCTTTCCGACCTTTCTTCCCAACCACAGCACAAGGTAGAAGACGAAGAAGTTCGCCGCCAGCATTATGGCTCCGAGACTGGCCGTGATGACCATCCCGTTGAAGTCCCGCTCGACGTTTCCGAGTATGTAGTTGAAGAACGGCTTGTGGAATATCGCCATAGTCAGAATGCTGAGGATGGCGGCGAATGTCCACAGTTTCAGTCTGCCAAAGCCGTTATTTTTCGATTTTCCCGTTTTTTTCATATCATTCCGCAAATTCATAGGTACGCAAAGGTACGATAAACTTTCTATTTTGTGAATTTAATCGTAATTTTGCAGGCGATACGCTTTTTCAAAACACGCATTTTACAGAACGTTATGATACAGGATTTCAACGAACAGGAACTCGGCAGGCGCGAATCCCTTGCCAAACTGCGCGAACTGGGCATAGAACCCTATCCCGCAGCAATGTACCCGGTCAATGCGTCCACCGCCTTCATCAAGGCTGAGTACGACGCGGAAAAGGACAATCTCAAGGATGTCTGCATAGCGGGCAGGATAATGTCGAGGCGCATTATGGGCGCCGCAGCCTTTTTCGAGATTCAGGATGCCGAAGGACGCATACAGGTCTATATAAACAGGGATGACGTATGCCCCGGCGAGGACAAGACGGTGTACAACACCGTTTTCAAGAAACTTCTCGACATCGGTGACATAGTGGGCATCAAGGGTTTTGCCTTCATCACCAAGACGGGTCAGCTTTCCGTGCATACGCAGGAATTGACCGTGCTCAGCAAGTCGCTGCGCGTGCTTCCCATCGTCAAGGAGGCTGACGGAAAGGTTTTCGACGCTTTCTCCGATCCCGAGCTGAAATATCGCCAGCGTTACGTGGACCTGATTGTAAATCCCTCAGTGCGTGAAACTTTCGTGAAGAGGAGCATTATAATCTCCACTATGCGCGAATATTTCAATCAGGCCGGATGCCTCGAAGTGGAGACCCCCATACTCCAGAGCATACCGGGCGGTGCCACCGCGCGTCCCTTCGTAACGCATCACAATGCTCTGGATATCGACCTGTATATGCGTATAGCCAACGAACTCTACCTCAAGAGGCTAATAGTCGGAGGCTACAACGGAGTGTATGAGTTCGCCAAGGATTTCCGCAACGAGGGTATGGACAAAACCCACAATCCCGAGTTTACTTGTATGGAAATCTATGTAGCATACAAGGACTATCTGTGGATGATGGAATTCGTGGAGAAGATGCTTGCCATCGTGGCTGCGAAGGTCAACGGAGGTTCAACGAAGGTGAAGATAGGTGACAATGAGGTGGATTTCGGAGGCACGTACCGTCGTCTTCCCATCCTCGATGCCATTAAGGAGTATGCCGGAGTTGATGTCAAGGGTATGGATGAGCAGCAGCTGCGCGAAACCTGCAAAAAACTCAACGTCGAGACAGATTCCTCTATGGGCAAGGGCAAGCTGATAGATGCCATATTCGGACAATACTGCGAGGAAAAACTGATACAGCCTACATTCATTACGGATTATCCCGTGGAGATGTCGCCTCTTACGAAGCGTCACCGCAACGATTCCACGCTCACCGAACGTTTTGAGCTTTTCGTTTGCGGCAAGGAACTTGCGAACGCATATTCCGAGCTTAACGACCCCATTGACCAGCTGGAGCGTTTCGAGGAGCAGGCCGCCCTCAAGAGCAAAGGGGACGATGAGGCCATGTACATAGATATGGACTTCGTGCGCGCCCTCGAATACGGTATGCCCCCGACATCCGGTCTGGGAATGGGAATCGATCGCCTGACTATGTTCATGACCGGTCAGACAACCATTCAGGACGTACTCTTCTTCCCTCAGATGAGGCCCAAAAGCATCTACTAGATGCTTTTGGACCTCCGGTTTGCTTACCCCCTTGTCGCTGACGCGACGTTCCCCGAGGGGAAATACGCGGCTACCCGCCGCGGTCACAAGTGACAATTAGAGAATTTTTAAAATATGGAGAGGATAACTTCGACACAGAACCCGAAAATCAAGTTGCTGCTCGAACTGCAGAACAAGAGCAAGACCCGTCGGGAAAACGGGCTTTTTGTTGTCGAGGGGCGCAGGGAAATCGAGCATTGTCTGGAATGCGGATATGAGCCGGACACGGTATTCTTCTGCCCCGAAATCCTTTCCGAACTGCCTTCCGGGTTGGATAAGGCCAGAGTTTTCAATCTTTCACCTGCAGTTTACGCCAAGGTAGCCTACAGAGAGGGGACGGAAGGCATCATAGCCGAAATGAAGTCGAAGGCTTTGGGACTCGATACTTTGGAAAAACTGCTGGAGAAAAAGGAGAATCCTCTGGTAATGGTCCTCGAGAGTGTGGAGAAGCCGGGGAATCTGGGAGCCGTGCTGCGAAGCGCAGATGCTGCCGGCGCCGATGCCGTCCTCGTCTGCGATCCTTTGACAGACCTGTACAATCCCAATCTCATACGGGCCTCGATAGGCGCGGTTTTCACTGTGCCTGTAGTGGCGTGTTCCTCTGACGAGACCATAGCCTGGCTTCAGAGTAAAGGTTTCTCCATTCTGACGGCCCAGCTTCAGGACTCGTCACTGTATTACGAATGTGATATGAAAGCGGCGACGGCCATTGTGATGGGCACGGAGAGCACGGGACTGAGCGATCGTTGGCGCGAGGCCGCGACAGCGCATATACGCATCCCTATGCTTGGTCGACTGGATTCTCTGAATGTCAGCGTGAGCGCGGCCATACTGCTTTTCGAGGCTGTGAGGCAGCGGCGTTAGAGCATTCTTGCAGTTTTTTTGAGAATATGCGTTTCCCTTTCTGAAAAAGGTACAAATCAGATTTTGCAGATGAATTGAAAAATGATTAGCTTCACCGATTGGTGCACAAATCTTATCTAAAATTCAATATTCCCTTATGAAGAAAATCATTTACGCAATTGCCATCTTTATGGCAGTCGGCTGCAACAAGGCGGCTGACACCGTTGTCTTCGGAACCATCCGCACGGCGGACGAGGGCAACCCTGTAGCTGAAGCTGTCGCCGTCAAGGATGGCAAGTTCATTTACGTAGGTGACAAGGCCGGGGCCGAAGCCTATATTAAAAAAGGCGCCACCGAGGTGATTGACCATACCGGCAAGGGTATGGTTATGCCGGGCTGTTACGATGGTCATGCGCATTACATGATGACGATTTGTCTTGCCAATATGAAGGGTGGGATACTCTTTGCACACGAGGATGGCAAGGCTGAAATCCTGAAGAAAGTCGATGCCGCTGCTCTTGAAGCCGTCAATTCCGGCAAGAGTTGTCTGTTCGGTTTCGGATGGGATATGTACGCTATTCGCATGTCCGGGGCGGACCCGATAACTTTGGCCGAACTGGATGCTGCCTCACACGGGCTGTCTGTCGCCCTGTTTGACTCCGTCGGGCACAATATGTACTGCAATACGGAATGTTTCCGTCGCTGCGGCATCATCGACGACAAGGGCAATGTGCTTATCAAAGAAATACCGGGCGGACAGCTCGAAATGGATGAAAACGGACATCTTACAGGCTTCATAGATGAGCGCGTGACGGGGTATCCTATGCGTATGGGAGG
>JAZLKN010000031.1:0-9419 GCA_045597605.1 Candidatus Cryptobacteroides sp.
GGCTCGGGGGATTCGCCCTGTGGAAGCTGAGTCCTGGATTCATCCAGTTTACGCCACGAGACTGCCTCGGCATTAGCCTTCTCCACCGCCCAGAGGCCCGCTGCATTCACCTGATTGAGATTCTTCCAACGCGAAGATGCCAGAGTCGTGGCCAGAGTATCAAAACCGTGATGCACCGCATATTGCGCCGACGAGAGCAGACGGTGACGGAAGCATTCCGTGCAGCGCGCTCCCCTTTCCGGCTCATGCTCCAGTCCACTCACACATTGGAGCCAGACTTCGTGGTTATAGTCGGCATCAACCATCTCCAGACCGCATTCCGCCGCATAACGGCTGCACTCGGTCTTGCGCTTTTCGTATTCCTCGAAGGGGTAGATATTGGGGTTGCAATAGTATATGACGGGCTTTATCCCCTCCTTGAGCAGCGTCTCGATTATGGCGCCGCTACAGGGTGCGCAACAGGTATGGAGCAGTAATTTCATAACGCAGGTCTCATAATACCGGGCTGAAAACATGGAAGGCGGCAAAGGCCATGAGCCAGGCGACCAGCATACTGTTGACCGCGCTGACAAGCGTCCATTTCCAGCTCTGCGTAACGTGACGCAGGGCCACGAAAGTTCCTATGCAGGGGAAATAAAGCAGCACGAATATCATAAACGCCAGGGCTCCCGCCGGTGTATGGGCTTGTACCAATGCTTCCTGAAGACCGTTGTCGCCATCACTGTATATTACTCCGAGCGTACTGACGATCAACTCCTTGGCTCCAACACCGGCCACAATGGCTATACCGTCTTTCCAATTCATTCCCACAGGTTCCAGCACAGGGTCGATGGCGTGCCCGATCATCCCTATGCAGGATTGCTCTTTCTGCTGCTGGGGGGTCAGTGTCTCCGCTCCGCGAGGGAAATATCCGAGCATCCACAGCGCCACCGAGAATATCAATATGGGGCCGGCAAGTTTCTTGAGATATTCGCGGACCTGTTCCCAGGTATTGCCCAGAACGTAATTCCCGCGGGGCAGCCTGTAGGGATTCAGCTCGACGTGGTCGTGCTCCGAAATCCCCGGCACTATGAGTGAAAGTATCTTCGCCGCGAACACGGCCAGCACCAGGCCCAAGGCATAGATGCCAAGCAGAATCAGAGGCCCGTGGGACGGAAAGAACGCCGCAACGAGCAGAAGATAGACCGGAAGGCGGCCGCTGCAGGACAGGAACGGGATTATCATCACCGTAATGAGCCGGCTCTTGTAGGTCTTTATGTCCTTGCAGGCCAATATGGCCGGCACATTGCACCCGAAACCCATTATCATGGGAATGAAACTCTTGCCGTGAAGTCCCATATGGTGCATTACCTTGTCCATTATAAACGCCACGCGGCCCATATATCCGGTGCTTTCCATAACGGAAATCAGCAGGTAGAGAATGATTATGTTAGGCAGGAAGACAAGCACACCGCCGACACCGGCAAGAATGCCGCTGACCACAAGATCCCGCAGCCATCCGATGCCGATAATGGAATCCAACCAGGCGGAAAGCAAATCCACTCCCGACTGAATCCAACCCATAGGGTAGGTACCCAGAGAGAAGGTACACCAGAAAAGGAAATACACCACCAGAATGAATATGGGAAAAGCTGTCCAGGGATTAGTGGTAAGCCTGTCCAAAACGCCAAAAGCCTTATGCTCGATTTTCGTCATTTGCCTATGGGACGCAAATTTACAAAAAATATAGTATCTTCGTGCCGTATTTCTGCATTATGTGGGTATATCTGGCACTTGTTTCCGCCCTTTTTCTGGGCTTCTATGATATTTTCAAGAAAAAATCGCTGTCCAAAAACAGCGTGATGTGGGTGTTGTTCTCGGTATCCGTGCTGTCAACCTTGATGCTGGCACCATTTTTCAGAGGAGGAGAGGCGTGGGATTTCCTTCTGCTTGTGCCCAAGGGATTCCTGGTCACCCTATCCTGGATTTCCGGCCTCATCGCGATGAAGAACCTGCCGCTGACGACGACCAGTACAATCAAGGCATCGAGGCCGGTATTTGTCCTGGTTTTCAGCATCATACTCTTCGGGGAGAGGCTGAACGCCTGGCAATGGTGCGGAGTAATCCTCACTCTTGTGGCACTATGGATGCTCAGCCGCTCATCCCGCAAGGAGGGCGTATATTTCACCCACAACATCCATATTCTGTGGATGTGGCTGTCGGTGGTCTCGGGAGCGACGAGCGCGCTGTACGACAAGTACGTCATCGCACAGCTGGAACCTGTATTCGTCCAGTGCTGGAGCAATCTGTATATCGGCGTACTTATGGGAATTGTACTGCTCGTCAAGCAGTTGCGCGACGGCAGCAAGAGAGAGCGGTTCCGCTGGGACTGGATGCTGCCGGCCACCGCGGCTGTAATAGTCATTGCCGACGCCTTCTATTTCTTCGCCCTTAAGGACGAAGGGGCAATGCTTTCCATCACATCCCTCATACGCCGCTGTTCGGTGATAGTCACCTTCGCTGGCAGCGCCATAATCTTCAGGGAGAAACGCATCAGGGAAAAGGCCATCGATCTGGCCGTCCTTCTGGCCGGTATCACTATCCTTGTCCTGACGTCATAAGCCAAAGGCCTATGCCACTTCGGGAACCTGGAGAAAGGGGATAAGGTCCCCGAAGTGGCATAGGTCTTTGGCGAAATCATTCGCGCAGACATAAAAGTCCCATAGCACTTCACGGCACATAACCCATGATACAAAGTGCCGTGAGGTGCTATGGCTCGTTTCTTCAACGCCCTCGAAGTGTCGAAGGCCCTTTTTGTTCGGGGCCGCGATGGCTTTCGGTGAGAAAAAGTCCGAACGATTGCCATCACCGTGCTCACTCCCTCCTCTCCAGAGGGGAGTAGGCACACTTTAGCATCGGGAATCATACGTCCAGACAAATGAACTCGTGCGGAAAGTACCTATGTCACTTCGGGAACCTGGGGAAAGGGTATAAGGTCCCCGAAGTGACATAGGTACTTTTGCTGAATCATCCGTTCAGACGAATGAACGTTCGTCAGTGATCTTGCCCCAGACGCCTTTGCGATAACGGAAGCAGAGATAGATGGTCCTGACCAGGAGGTGCAGGCAATATGCGGTCAGCAGAATGTGCAGGCCCAGAATGCCGTCGTGTGCGGGGTTGAGAAAGGCATTGGCCGCGAAATAGGCGGCAAAATTCAACAAGGTGGCCAAAAGCATAGCGTTACGCATATCCACAGTGGCAGTGGCTCCTGTGAATATTCCGTCCCAGGTGAACGCCGCGCAACCGATTATGGGCATAAGCTGCAGCCAGATGAGAAAAATGTGGCAGCAACCCTTGACCTCGACATCATTTGTAAGCATCGAAAGCATCCCGTCTCCGAAAAACCAATAAAGTGCAAGGAAGGCGAGTGTCACCATAAAGCTCCACAGGGTCACGAATCTGGAGGTCAGCCGCAGACTATGCAGGTTCTGCTCACCCACAAAGCGTCCCACCATTGCCTCGCCGGCGTATGCGAAACCGTCAGTGATATAGGAGAACAGCATCATCAGCTGCATCATTATGGAGCTCGTGGCCAGAATCAGGTCACTATAAGTGGCGGCGATAGCCGTGAAACCTATGTAAATGCCTATGAAACAGAGGCTGCGTATGAACAGGTCGAAGTTCAAACGAAAGAATGCCCGGATCTGAGGACCGTGAAAAGCGGCAATGGCATCGCCAAGACTGCGGCCTCGGAACACGGAGGAGTATTTCACAAACACCAGCAACAGGCCGAGAAGGAAACCCGAATATTGCGCAATCACCGTTGCCTGAGCCACTCCTATGAAGCCGACACCGTCATAGTCGAGGGGGCCGACGTGTATTCCAAGAGCCAGCACTATGCTCATCACGACGTTCACCACATTCACCACTATGTCGGTGAGCATAGGGCTCACCCCGTCCTGCATACCTATCAGCCAGCCCTTTATGGACATAAGGCTCAGAGTGGCCGGTGCAGCCCATACGCGGACATAGAAATATCTGGCAGCCAGATACTCCACTTCCGGAGTTGCATCCACCACGGCAAGAGCAAGCTGCACTACAAGCCACTGTATGATCAGGAGGAACATTGCGGAAGCAAGAGCTATTCCCTCTGCCCGGTAGAAAAGCGCGGCACATTCATTTCTGTCATCACGCCCGTAAGCCTGAGCTGTCAGCCCGCCGGTACCTGTGCGCAGGAAACCGAAATTCCAATACATCAGATCGAACAGCATCGACCCTATGGATATGCCTCCTATCAGCGTGGCGGTGCTGAATTCAGCCTCTCCACGGATGTGGCCGACGACGGCGATTGCCACCATACCCACGATAGGGATGGTTATATTGGCTATGATACTCGGTATCGCCAGCCGGAATATGGACCTGTTTATCTGCGCCTTGTTCATCTCAGAACCTGTTTTGAAATGGTTCTCACTTGCTCCTGTATTTGGTGTTTTCTTCCAACATTCCGAGATAGGAATTGTAACGTTCGGGACTTATGTCTCCGGCATCGACTGCCGCCTTCACGGCACAGAACGGCTCGTGCGTATGGGTGCAGGGCGTGAAACGGCAGAGAGAAGACGCCTTCAGCATCTCGGGGAAATAAAGGGCTATCTCCTCCGGCTCAAGGTCCAGAAGCCCGAAACTTCTGATTCCCGGAGTGTCTATTATGAAACCTCCGCTACACAGCGGATACATTTCGTAGAAAGTCGTGGTGTGCCGGCCCTGAAGATGGCTGAGGGATATCTGCGCGGTCCGAGGATTGAGCGAAGGGTCAAGAGCCTTGACTATGGATGACTTGCCCACACCGGAGACACCTGAAAGGAGGTTTACGCCATATTCCCCCTGGCCGTTCACGGCAAGAGCGGCGCGCAGTTCCTCTATGCCCTCACCCGTTTTTGCGGAAGTCTCTATGATACGGTATCCCGCCCTGCCGTAGATGCCTCGGAAATTCTCCACGACATCTTCCGCACCCGCCTCCCGAAGAAGGTCCACCTTGTTCAGGACTATGGTCACCGGTATGCCGTACACCTCGCAGGTCACGAGCAGACGGTCCAGAAAAGGCAGTTTGACCTCCGGAAATGCCAGAGTTACAACCACGAACACTCCGTCCAGATTCGACGCGATTATATGCGCCTGACGGCTGAGGTTGGTACTCTTGCGAATCACATAATTGACGCGTGGCAGCACCTCGGTAATCAGCGCAGGGTCTGTCTCACATACGCCTTCAGGCACTTCGCAGACAACCCTGTCCCCAACCGCCACCGGATTCGTGGCCGAGGACTTCTGCAAGCGGACCTTTCCGCGTATCACAGCCGGAAACAGATTCCACTGCGGCAGCTCGGACAGCAGATAATGGCTGCCCGTATGTTTCACTACCGTTGCTTGAATGGTTTTCACACTACAAATATAGGCAAATTTGAGTTTTATGACTATATTTGTATGATACAAAAACCAAACAGCAGCGTTATGATAAACGAATCCGTCATTGAACAGACCATTTCCGGAATGTTTGAAAAATTTGAATTCACTCTTCGCCCCGAAGGCCTCTACGACCCGCTCAGATATATGATAGGCATAGGGGGCAAGCGCATACGTCCGCGCCTCTGCCTGACCACCTACGGGCTGTACAAGGACGATTTCGCAGATGGAGTGTTGGACGCTGCGGCGGCTTTGGAGATTTTCCACAGCTTCACTCTGATACACGACGATATAATGGACAAGGCGTCGCTCAGACGCGGGGTTCCGACAGTGTGGAAAAAATGGGACAGCAACACTGCCATACTGAGCGGTGACGTAATGAGCATAGACAGCTACCGGCATCTGGCGAAAGTCACACCGGAAGCGCTTCCCGCGGCTCTCAAGCTTTTCAGCGACACGGCAGCCCAGGTATGCGAGGGCCAGCAGTATGATATGGAATTTGAGTCCCTTCCCAAAGTTTCAATGCGGGACTACACGGATATGATAGGCCTGAAGACCGCCTGCCTGATAGCCTGCGCCGCCAAGATGGGTGCCATTGTGGCCGGAGCCCCGCAGGGTGACTGCGACCTGCTGTACCGTTATGGATATGACCTGGGCATAGCATTCCAGATTGCCGACGACTATCTGGACACCTTCGGTGACAGCAAGACCTTCGGCAAGGAGATAGGCGGAGACATACTCAACGGCAAGAAGACCTGGCTGCTCACAAAGGCGATGGAGAAGGACGAGACGGCAATGCTGGCAGCCATTTCCCTGCCTGTAGGCACACCTGAGCTCAATGCCGCGCGAATCGAGAAGGTTACGGCGCTGTACCGTGAACTGGGTATAGACGAAGACGCAAAATATGAGATACTCCACTATCACGGCAAGGCGATGGAATATGCCTCCGGAATAGGGCTTTCAAGAGTCAAGACCGAAATGCTGTCACGCTACGCGGACAAGCTGGTGGGGCGTACAAAATAAAGTCTCTTATGGGTGAAAGACTGGAAATAATGGCCCCGGCCGGCAATTTCGAATGCCTTAAGGCAGCGATACAGGCAGGCGCCGACAGCGTGTATTTCGGCGTCGAGAAACTCAATATGCGCAGCCACTCCGCCAACAACTTCACGATGGCGGATCTTGAACAGGTATGCGGGATATGCAGGGAGGCCGATGTAAAAAGCTACCTGACCCTCAACATAGCCCTGTACCAGGAGGACCTGGAGGCGATGAGGAGTACGCTGGATGCCGCAGCCAAAGCCGGGATAAGCGCAGTGATAGCCTCAGATATGGCTGCCATAATATACGCCCGGTCCATAGGTCTGGAAGTGCACATTTCCACGCAGCTCAGCATATCCAACGTGGATGCTCTGAAATTCTATGCCCAATGGGCCGACGTGATAGTACTGGCCAGGGAACTCAACCTGGGTCAGGTGAAGGAAATACACGACACCATAGAGAAGGAGAACATCTGCGGGCCTTCTGGAAACAAGGTACGCATAGAGATGTTCGCCCACGGAGCCCTGTGTATGGCCATTTCCGGCAAATGCTATCTGTCACTGCACGAATACGGGGCATCGGCCAACAGAGGTTCCTGCTACCAGATATGCAGGCGCGGCTACAGGGTAACCGACTTGGAAACAGGCAATGAACTGGAAATACACAACAAGTACATAATGTCACCCAAAGACCTGTGTACCATCGAGTTCTTGGACAAAATCATCGCCGCCGGCGTAACGGTCTTCAAGATAGAGGGACGAGCCCGTAGCGCAGAATACGTATGGCGCACGGTGGAGTGCTACCGCAAGGCTGCTGATGCGGTGACTGCCGGAACCTATTCCGCCGCAATGGGGGCTGAACTGAAGAAGGAACTTTCCGAGGTGTTCAACCGCGGTTTCTGGGACGGCTACTACCAGGGAGCCAGACTCGGGGAATGGAGCAATCTGTACGGGTCACACGCCACGAAGACCAAAGTCAACTGCGGACGCATCACCAACTGGTTCAGCAAACTCGGAGTGGCCGAGGTCCAGCTGGAAAGCAGTGACCTGAGCATAGGCGACCAGGTGATGATAATAGGCCCGACATCAGGGGTCAACCAGTTCTCCGTCAAGGAGATAAGATACGAACTGGAACCGGTGGAGACAGCCGTCAAAGGCTCGCTCATCTCCATTCCCGTTCCATTGTCCAACGGAGAGGACTCATACCCCCGCAGGGGTGACAGGATTTACCTATGGAAGGACAGTGAAGGACGCTAGCGCGGTCTTCAGTTGGCTGTCCGTACGCAGTCTTATCTGGGGGCCTGCTTTCTGGAAATAATAGCGCACGGCTATCTCTTCTTCGAGTATGGGCCTGAGTTGCTCGCGCGAGCGCATCAGCGCGGCTTTCTTGTCCATCTTCACCAATTTCTCCACTTCTTCAAGCTGGGCGCTGACATCTTCGTATTCTCCGTCCTTCTTCAGCTGTTTCACCAGCAGGTCCAAATAGGTCTCGCTTTCGCTGCGGTTGTCGAACGTCTGTTCCGCAGCCCACTGAACGAACGCGTCATAATCCTCGTCAGAAAGATGGAACTCTTCAATGGGACCTATTGATTCGTGAGTCTTGACAAACTCCACTGGCCAGTTGTTCGTAAGCCCGCCGAGCACTGCCGCATAGGTCACCCTGTTATAGGAATCGGACTCCACAACTATGTCGGGAGTGATGCCGCCTCCGTCACGGACAATGCGTCCGGAAGCCGTCTTGAATTCCCTGATGAGGGAATCCGGGATATTGCCGACACTGCCATCCTCCGCCCTGTTGGAATAATCCTTTGCCTGCACACAGCGGCCGGACGGGGTGTAATATTTAGCCGTAGTCACCTTAAGCTGTCCGTTGTAGGCAATGGGCAGTATTTTCTGGACAAGTCCCTTGCCGAAAGTCCTCTTGCCGGCTATGATGCCCCTGTCCAGATCCTGTACAGCACCCGACACTATCTCAGAGGCCGACGCAGAGCCTGAATCCACCATCACCATCAAAGGCAACTCCGTATCTTCAGGCTCATCTTTCGTGAAATATTTCTTCTCCTGCTCGACAGAACCCTTCGTCGTAACCACCAGAGTACCTTTGGGCACGAATATGCCGACTTCCCTGATGGCCTCCTCCATAGCTCCCCCACCATTTCCGCGAAGGTGCAGGACCAGCTTCTTCATTCCCTGCTTCTTGAGCTGCACGACAGCGGAACGCACTTCATCGGCCGTTCCGGCAGTGAATCCCGTCTGGTAAATGTACCCTGTGATACCATCTTCCAGCATCCCGAAATACTCCACGTTAGGCAGATGTATCCTCTCCCTGGTTATCTTCACCTCGCAGATTTCCCCGGTACGCACTTTCTTTACCTGAAACGTCACGACAGTGCCGGGCTTGCCCTTCATTTTCGCACTGGCCTCGCCCACTTCCAGCCCCACGGGAGACATACCGTCGATTGAAAGTATCTCGTCCCCGCAACGCAGGCCCGCCCTGGCGGCGGGAGAGTTCTCGTAAGGTTCGTTGATAATCACGTTCATCTCCCTGGAAGGCTTGTAAATGATCGCGCCTATGCCGCCGTAGCTGTTGGAAATCATCATTTCGAAATCGTCCTGCCCGGATTCGGGGACATATACGGTATACGGGTCCAGGGTTTCCAGCATACTGGCCAGCCCGGCCTCATACATTCTGTCCACGGGTATGCTGTCCACATAATATTTGGACAGATTTCCCATAACAGAGGTCTGTATTTCCATCCACTGCCCGAGCTAGAAACTCTGGGACTGACCCTGCAGAACCAGTCAGAGGGCCAGCGAACATACAGTAAGAACAAATCTGCGCATATGAAGTATCATAAATGTAATTATCTTTCTATCAAACTTCTGCCATCGGTGGCGAGAAAACGGAACATGGCTTCCATAGCCAGGGCGCGATGCGATATCCTG
>JAZLKN010000032.1:0-15480 GCA_045597605.1 Candidatus Cryptobacteroides sp.
TCCATCGCCCCGCTTGTGCGTCCGGCCCCGACCAGAGTATGTATCTCGTCGATGAACAGAATCACCTCACCGTCACTTTCGACGACTTCTTTCACAACACCCTTGAGCCTCTCCTCAAACTCACCCTGATACTTTGCACCGGCAATCAAGGCTCCCAGGTCGAGGGAGTAAATGGTCTTTGTCTTAAGGTTTTCCGGCACCTGCCCGTCAACGATTTTCTGGGCGATGCCCTCGCTTATCGCTGTCTTGCCCACGCCAGGCTCTCCCACCAGTATAGGGTTGTTCTTCGTCCTGCGGGACAGTATCTGCAACACGCGGCGAATCTCCTCATCACGCCCTATTACGGGGTCAAGTTTCCCGCTGGAAGCACGCTCATTGAGGTTTATCGCGAATTTTTCAAGAGTTTCGTATTTATTGTTCATAGTATCTTCCTCCCAAAACAGCTTTTCCTTCCCACCCATCAAAGCGCGAGCCAACGGGGAAAGTCTGCCATTTTGGCAGTAGGTGAAGATTGTCAGAAACCGATAAGTAAATACAAAAAGTTGCGTGTATAAGAGTTTAATTGTAACTTCGCTGACGATGAACGTAAATTTTATGTATATGAAGAAGTTATTTTTTATTCTGGGCGCCATCGCCCTTATGTGTGCCGCTTGCAAGAGCGATGAGCAGAAACTGGAGGAGAAGGTGGAGGGTTACCTTTCACAGATGACCCTGGAAGAGAAAACAGGTATCATCCACGCGCAGTCGAAGTTTTCGTCTGCCGGAGTCCCTCGTCTGGGAATACCCGAACTTTGGACTGACGACGGCCCTCACGGAGTAAGGCCTGAAACGCTTTGGGATGACTGGTCCGCTGCTGGCCAGACCAACGACTCGGTTACGGTATATCCGTCCCTTACCTGTCTTGCTGCTACCTGGAACCGTGATATGGCGGACCTTTACGGCCGCAGCGTAGGTGCTGAAGCCCGCTATCGCGGCAAGGACGTTCTTCTGGGCCCGGGCGTTAACATTATGCGTACGCCACTCTGCGGACGCAACTTCGAGTATATGGGTGAGGACCCCTACCTTGCCGGTGAAATATGCGCCCCGTATATCAAAGGTGTGCAGAGCAACGGCGTTGCCGCCTGCGTGAAGCATTACTGCCTGAACAATCAGGAGTTCAAGCGTCACAATGTCAATGTGACCATCGATGACAGGACGCTGTACGAGATTTATCTGCCGGCCTTCGAGAAGGCCGTCAAGGAAGGCCACGTCTGGTCCGTGATGGGCTCATACAATCTCTACAAGGGTGTTCATTGCTGCCATAACGATATTACAATCAACAAGATACTCAAGGGTGAATAGGGTTTTGACGGTGCGCTGATAAGCGACTGGGGCGGAGTCCACGACACTGACGAGGCCATAGCCAACGGTACTGACCTGGAATTCGGTACGGGTACGAACGGTGTTGATACCAACGTCGAGAATGCCTATGACTACTATTATCTGGCAAGACCTTATCTGAACAAGCTTCGCAGCGGTGAGGTGGGCCAGACCCAACTGGATGACAAGTGCCGCCGCGTGCTGCGACTGATGCTGCGTACGGGTATGAACGGCAAGGAATACTACGGTTCGATGAACAGCCCCCAGCACAGCGCCGATGCCCTTGCAATCGCGCGTGAGGGCATAGTGCTGCTCAAGAACGACAATGCGGTGCTGCCTGTATCGGCTAATGCACATAAGATAGTCGTTCTCGGTGAGAACGCCATCAAGCCTATGGCAGTCGGCGGTTCCTCGTCTTCGCTCAAGGCCCGCTATGAACTTTCTCCTCTGGAAGGCATCAGGGCCGCTTTCCCCGACGCGGAGGTGGTTTATGAGAGGGCATACCAGGGTGAGCCCACCATCAAAGGCTACAATTACAGTCTGTATGACCTGACAGACCCGAGGACTCCGGAGCAGATGCTTGCAGATGCTCTTGCAACAGTGCAGGATGCCGATTATGTGATATTCTTCGGAGGCCTCAACAAGGCCAAATATCAGGATTGCGAAGGCAAGGACAGGCAGGATTACGAGCTTCCCTATGGCCAGGATGCCGTGGTTGAGGCTCTTGCCGCTGTTCGCAACGACCTCATTTACGTGAATGTCAGCGGTTCTCCCGTGGCTATGCCCTGGATAGACAAGGTACCTGCGGCGTTGCAGGCCTGGTATCTGGGCAGCGAGACCGGCAATGCTATTGCAGATGTACTTACGGGCAAGGTCAACCCTTCAGGAAAACTTCCTTTCACCTTCCCCGTGTCTTTGGGTGTCTGCTCCGTCAGGACGGAGCTCCAGTATCCCGGAATCGCTCCCGAAGAGGAAAAAGGCATATGGGAGCAGGAATATACGGAAGGCATCTATGTCGGTTACCGCTGGTATGAGGCACAGAACATAAAGCCTCTGTTCGCCTTCGGTCACGGACTCAGCTACACTACCTTCGAATATGGAGAGGCCAAGCTCAGCTCGAAGCATTTCCACGGCGACGGCGTGACCGTCAGCGTGCCCGTCACCAACACGGGCAAAGTGGCCGGGGCCGAGGTTGTCCAGGTCTATGTATCTGACCTCGAAGCATCTGTGGACCGTCCCGTCAAGGAACTCAAAGGCTTTGCCAAGGTATGGCTCGAGCCCGGACAGACAAAGACCGTCAAGGTGGAGCTTGACAAGCGCGCATTCTCCTTCTTCGACGCCGCCCGTCACGAATGGGTTGCCGAAGACGGTGACTTCGACATCCTCGTCGGCGCAGCCTCAGATGACATCAGGACTCAGGCCCGGATGAAGATGTAGGGCTTTTACGGCACGTGGGTTACTCCTTCGGGCAAATCACTTGTTCTGAGCCGATTTCACCTTGAATATTGTGGCGTTATCAGGACCTGGAAATTCTTCAGCATATAGTGGCCAAGGCTGATGAAGACCTTGCCCGGAACGAGCCTTTCGCCCGCCTGCGTTCCGGTCCAAAAGTAACGGAAATATTTTTCAACACAATCCGTAAGTGCTTGTAAAATCAGCACTTTAACATTCAAAAAATAAAGTACAAAATTTGCAAAAAAACTTTGCAGTTTTGTATTTTATGCGTATATTTGCATCCCAAAAATTGCGAAAATTTATAATTTTTAAAGCATAAAGCTATGTTACAACCAAAGAAAACCAAATTCAGAAGGCAACAGAAAGGCGTTATGAAGGGTATGGCCCAGAGGGGCAATCAGCTTTCATTCGGCTCTTTCGGTATCAAGACTTTGGAGCGTTGCTGGCTTACTGGCCGCCAGATCGAAGCTGCCCGCCAGGCAGTTACACGTTATATGAAACGTGAAGGAAAGATCTGGATTATGGTATTCCCCGACAAGCCCTACACCAAGAAACCTCTTGACGTACGTATGGGTAAAGGTAAGGGTGATCCCGAAGGCTTCGTAGCTCCTATCACTCCCGGTCGTATTCTTATCGAAGCTGAGGGCGTTCCCTTGGAGATAGCCAAAGAGGCTCTTCGTCTGGCAGCTCAGAAACTCCCCGTAAAGACCAAATTCGTGGTTCGCCGGGATTATGTCGAATAGTCTAAAGAAGAGAAACAATGAAAGCACAAGAAGTTAGAGAAATGTCAGTCGCTGATCTTCGCGACCGCATTGAGGTTGAAAAAGCCAATCTCGCAACAATGAAACTGAATCACACGATCTCTCCTTTAGAGGATACGTCCAAAATTGCAAAGACAAGAGCTGACATCGCCCGTATGATGACAATTCTTGCAGAGAAAGAAAAACAGAATTAATCTGAATCACAATGGAAAGGAATCTTCGTAAAGAAAGAATAGGTCTGGTGGTAAGCAACAAGATGGACAAAACCATCGTTGTGGCCGTGGAGACTCAGGAGAAACATCCCATCTACGGCAAGTTCGTGAAGAAGACCACCAAGTTCGTTGCACAGGACGACAAGAACGAGTGCAGCGAGGGCGATAAAGTCCGCATCATGGAGACCCGTCCCTTGAGCAAAACCAAGAGATGGAGATTAGTAGAAATCGTAGAAAAAGTTAAGTAGAAATGGTACAGCAGGAATCACGTTTACAGGTGGCTGACAACAGCGGTGCAAAGGAAGTTCTCTGCATCCGTGTACTTGGCGGTACGCGTCACCGTTATGCAAAAGTGGGCGATCAGATCGTCGTTGCAATCAAAAATGCCCTTCCTACAGGCGAGGCCAAGAAAGGTACCGTCTCTAAGGCAGTGGTAGTACGTACCAAGAAAGAGATCCGTCGTCCGGACGGTTCTTATATCCGTTTTGATGATAATGCTTGCGTTCTTCTGAACAACGCCGGCGAGCTGCGCGGAACGCGTATATTCGGCCCCGTTGCCCGCGAACTCCGCGAGAATTATATGAAAATTGTTTCACTGGCACCCGAGGTCCTTTAATTTATTATAGGTATGAACAGAATTAAGAAAGGTGACAATGTCATTGTGATTGCCGGTAATGATAAAGGCAAGACAGGTAAAGTGCTTACAGTGATTCCCGAGAAGGAGCGCGTTATCGTCGAGGGTGTGGCTATGGTAAGCAAGCACACCAAACCCAACGCAAAAGCTCCCCAGGGAGGTATTATTAAACAAGAGGCTAGCATTCACGTATCAAACGTGGCCCTCATCGACCCCAAGAGCGGCAAAGCCACTCGCGTGGGTTTCAAGATTGAAGGTGACAAGAAAGTGCGCGTAGCCAAAAAATCTTCAGAGGAGATCAAATAATGGCAAAGAAAGTAGCAGAGCAGGCCGCTCTTCCCAAAGGCTATACTCCCGACCTCAAGAAGGTCTATAAGGAGCAGATCATAGACAAACTCACCAAGGAGTTTGGTTACAAGACCATTATGCAGGTTCCCAAGCTCACCAAGATTACCCTCAACATGGGTGTCGGTGACGCTACACAGGACAAGAAGCTGGTTGACGACGCTCAGCAGCAGCTTTCAGAGATCACAGGTCAGAAAGCCGTCATCACCGCTTCCAAGATGGACATCTCCAACTTCAAGCTTCGTAAAGGTCAGGCCATCGGTGCGAAAGTCACTCTCCGTGGAGTGAAGATGTACGAATTCCTCGAGCGTCTCATCCGCATCAGCCTTCCCCGTATCCGTGACTTCAACGGTATAGCCACCAAACTTGACGGCAAGGGCAACTACACCCTCGGCATCAAGGAGCAGATCATCTTCCCCGAAATCGACATCGAGAAGATTGCGAAGATCATGGGTCTTGAGATTACATTCGTAACAACAGCAAACACTGACGCCGAGGCTTATGCCCTTCTGCGTGAGTTCGGTTTGCCTTTTAAGAAAAACAACTAAGGATTATGGCAAAGGAATCAATGAAAGCTCGCGAGGTAAAACGCGCGAAATTAGTTGCTAAATACGCCGAGAAACGTAAAGCCCTCAAGGAAGCGGGGGATTGGGCTGCTCTTGACAAGCTCCCCAAGAACTCCTGCGCCTGCCGTCTTCACAACCGTTGTTCTCTTACTGGACGTCCCAAAGGATATATGCGTTACTTCGGTATCAGCCGTATCCAGTTCCGTGAGATGGCTGCCAACGGTCTCATCCCCGGTGTCAAGAAGGCAAGCTGGTAACAGACTATCAATTTAAGTTTAACAATATAGGATATCGGACGCGAAACAGCGTCGAACCTTAAAAAACAAGAAAAATCATGACTGATCCTATTGCAGATTATCTTACCAGGGTGCGCAATGCATACCTCGCAGGTAAGAAGGTCGTGGAGATTCCTTCATCCAGGATGAAAGAGTCCCTCACCAGAATTCTGTGCGAGAAGGGTTATATCCTCAGCTACAAGGTAGTTGAAGGCGAACCTTTCAACACTATCAAAATCGCCCTCAAATACCACCCGGCGACCAAGACTCCCGCAATCAAGAAGATTGAGCGCGTCAGCCGTCCCGGTCTGCGTACCTACGCTGACGTTGACAATCTTCCCAGGGTCCTCAACGGCCTCGGAATTGCCATCCTTTCAACCTCAAAGGGCGTAATCACCGACAAGGAAGCCAAGGAGCTCAACGTGGGTGGTGAAGTATTATGCTATGTTTATTAATGTAAAAAGAAGTAATAATGTCACGAATTGGTAAAGCACCTGTAGTCCTTCCCGCCGGCGTCACCTGTACGATTGACGCGGGTGTGGTGAAGGTGAAAGGCCCTCACGGTGAGCTTTCACAGAAGGTGGATCCTTCCATCACTGTAGCTCTCGAGGGGAATGAGATCAAACTGACACGTCCTACCGATCTTCCCCATCATCGTTCAATGCACGGTCTGTACCGCGCCCTCATCGCCAATATGGTGAAAGGTGTGTCCGAGATGTTCGAGATCAAACAGGAGTTCATCGGTGTCGGTTACAAGGTTGAGGTTCAGGGACAGCTTATCGTAATGTCCCTCGGATTCTCACACGAAGTACAAATGATGGTTCCTGCAGAAGTTCAGGCAGAAGCACCCGCCGTCAAGAAAGGACAGAATCCTGTTCTTATCCTGAAGAGTGCCGACAAGCAGCTTGTCGGTCAGGTTGCCGCCAAGATACGTTCTCTGCGCAAACCGGAGCCGTACAAGGGTAAAGGTATCAGGTTTGTCGGCGAGCAGATTCGTCGCAAGGCCGGCAAGTCAGCAAGTGCTAAATAATTAGGAGGACAACGTTATGGCATTGAATAAAATTCAAAGAAGACAAAGAATTCACTACCGTATCCGTAAAGTCGTTAATGGTACTGCTGAAAGACCCCGTATGGTTGTTTTCCGTAGCAACAAACAGATTTACGTACAGGTAGTTGATGACTTGAAGGGCGTTACACTTGTAGCAGCCGCTTCAAATGACAAGGAACTTGCAACTGTTTGCAAGGGCAAATCCGGTATCGAGGCAGCAGCCATCGTAGGAAAGAAGATTGCTGAGCGCGCTCTTGCACAGGGCATCACCACAATCTCTTTCGACCGTGGAGGCTATCTCTATCACGGTAGAGTTAAAAGTTTGGCAGACGCTGCCCGTGAGGGTGGTCTAATTTTCTAGGATTATGGCAAATACAAACGTTAACAGAGTAAAAACAACCGATCTGGAACTCAAGGACAGATTGGTAGCCATCCAGAGGGTAACCAAGGTTTCCAAAGGTGGTCGTCACTTCTCTTTCGCCGCAATCGTGGTTGTCGGTGACGAGAACGGTGTTGTAGGCTATGGTCTTGGAAAAGCCAATGAGGTTACAACAGCTATTTCAAAGGGTATCGAAGATGCCAAGAAGAATCTCGTGAAGGTTCCCGTTCTGAACGGAACCATCCCTCACGAGCAGGAAGCCAAGTTCGGCGGTGCACGCGTGTTCATGAAACCCGCTGCCCCCGGTACCGGTGTGAAGGCCGGCGGTGCGATGCGTGCCGTGTTCGAGTCAGTAGGTATCAAGAATGTACTGGCCAAGTCAAAAGGCTCTTCAAACCCTCACAACCTCGTGAAAGCTACTGTAGTCGCCCTTACTGAAATGAGGGACGCCTATACTGTAGCCGGTCTGCGCGGTATTACAATGAAAGAAGTGTTTAACGGTTAGGAGGATTGAATTATGGCAAAATTGAAAGTAACTCAAATCCGCAGCAAAAGCGGTGCAACAAAGCGCCAGATTGCGAATCTGGAGTCTTTGGGACTGCGCAGGATGCACCAGACCGTTGTTGTTGAATCGAATCCCATCACTCTCGGTATGATTGCAAAGGTCAATCATCTGGTGACAGTTGAGGAGACTAAATAAGGAGGATCAAAATTATGGAACTCAATAATCTCAAACCTGCAAAAGGTTCTCTTGGAAAAGAGAAAAGGGTAGGTCGTGGTGAAGGCTCCGGTCACGGCGGACAGGCTTGCCGTGGTATGAACGGTGCCGCTTCACGTTCCGGTTATTCCCACAAGAAAGGTTTCGAGGGCGGTCAGATGCCTATCAACCGCCGTCTTCCCAAATTCGGCTTCACCAACCCCAACAGGGTTGAGTACAAGGGTATCAACGTAGCTACTCTCCAGACCCTTTCTGAGAAGACCAAAGCTACCACCATCACAATCGAAACTCTCCAGCAGGCCGGTTTCATCAACAAGAACCAGC
Source organism: Candidatus Cryptobacteroides sp. (assembly GCA_045597605.1). GTDB lineage: Bacteria > Bacteroidota > Bacteroidia > Bacteroidales > UBA932 > Cryptobacteroides. The sequence continues at coordinate 8,077 of JAZLKN010000032.1, forward strand.
TCGTGAAGATTCTCGGTGAAGGTGAACTCAAAGCGAAACTTGACGTAACTGCCAACGCTTTCTCAAAATCAGCTGTTGCCAAGATTGAGGCTGCCGGCGGCAAAACCACAGTCATTGAATAATGAAAAAGTTCATTCAGACAATTCAGAACATCTGGAAAATTGACGAGCTTCGTCAGAGGATAGGTTACACCCTCCTTCTGATACTGGTGTATCGTCTGGGCAGCTTCATCGTGCTTCCCGGTATCGATGCGACTCTTCTTGCCGGTTCCCAGTTGAAACAGACGACAGCCGACGGTCTCGTGGGTTTGCTCGATATGTTCAGCGGCGGTGCGTTCGGCAACGCGTCAATTTTTGCGCTGGGTGTGATGCCGTACATCTCGGCTTCCATCGTGATCCAGTTGCTGGGTGTGTTCGTTCCCTATTTCCGCAAACTCCAGATGGAGGGTGAAAGCGGACGTAGGAAGATGAACCAGATGACCCGTTTCCTGACCATTCTGATCATTGCCATCCAGGGCCCCGCCTATATGGCCGCCCTCCACAACCAGATACCTGCAGAGGCATTTGTGGCAGTGAACCAGCTCGGTTGGAGCAACTTCTTCTTCAACCTCACCAGCACTCTCGTCCTTCTGGGCGGCACTATGTTCGTGATGTGGCTTGGCGAGCGTATCACTGACCGCGGTATCGGCAACGGTATCTCAATCATCATCATGGTCGGTATCATCGCCCGTCTGCCATTCGCCCTCCTCGCTGAAATCCAGTCCAAGTTCGTGGGTAACGGCGTGGGCGGTCCGCTCATATTCGTTGTGGAACTCGTTGTTCTGTTCTTCGTGTTCATTGCGGCCATCGCAATCGTACAGGCAGTTCGCAAGGTTCCCGTGCAGTATGCCAAGAGGGTTATCGGCAACAAGCAGTATGGCGGTGTGCGCCAGTATCTGCCCCTTAAGATAAATGCGGCCGGCGTTATGCCTATCATCTTTGCACAGGCATTGATGCTGTTCCCCATTATCTTCTCGCAGTTCGACAGCACACGTGGTCTTGCTGCCACGTTCAGTGACTACACAGGCATCTGGTACAATGTTGTATTCGGCCTTCTGGTTATAGCCTTCACCTATTTCTACACCTCCGTTACCGTCAATCCCAATATGATGAGCGAGGAGATGAAGAAGAATGGCGGATTCATTCCCGGTGTAAAACCCGGCAAGGCTACAGCCGCTTTCCTTGACGATATAATGTCACGCGTGACCCTCCCCGGTTCCATCGCTCTGGCATTCATCGCCATCTTCCCGGCCATTGCAATACTCTTCGGTGTCAACAACCGTTTTGCAAGTTTCTACGGTGGTACTTCACTGCTGATCCTTGTCGGTGTTATTCTGGATACACTCCAGCAGATTGAGAGCCAGCTGCTTATGCGTCATTATGACGGCTTGATGAAAACCGGACGTCTGAAAGGCCGTTCCGGAATGTAAGAAGATCTTTGATAGATGGTAAAACCCAAAACAGAAGAGGAAATCGAACTGATGCGCGAGAACGCGATCATCGTGTCCAAAGCGCTTGCAGTTGTCGGTCGTGCGGTGGCCCCTGGTGTGACAACTAAAGAGTTGAATAGGTTGGCCGAGACCTTCATCCGTGACAACGGAGCAATTCCCTCGTTTCTGGGTTATGACGGTTTCCCCGCGGCATTGTGCATGTCGGTCAACGATACCGTTGTTCACGGTTTCCCTTCAGACTATGCGCTGAAGGAAGGTGACATCGTATCGGTGGATTGCGGCACACTGTACAAGGGCTATAACGGCGATTCTGCGTACACCTTCCCGGTCGGGGAGGTGAGCGCGGAGGTCGCGAAACTTCTGAAGGTGACCAAGCAGTCGCTTTTTGAGGGTATAGCTCAGGCTGTGGACGGGAACCGTACAGGTGATATCGGACACGCGGTGCAATCGTATTGTGAGGCCGCCGGTTTTTCTGTAGTCCGGGAGTTGGAAGGACACGGAATAGGCAGACAGATGCACGAGAATCCGGGAGTGCCGAATTTCGGCCACCAGGGTCGCGGAGCACGTCTGTCCAGCGGAATGACAATCTGTATCGAGCCTATGATCAATGCCGGTGGGCGCGGCGTATATCTGGCCAGAAACGGCTGGGAGGTACGCACTGCCGACCGCAAGCCATCGGCTCATTACGAACTTACGGTTGTTGTCAGAAAAGGTAAGCCTGAAATACTGTCTACCTTTGATTATATTGAAGGAAAAGTTGAATTTTAAAGTGAATTTATGTCAAAGCAAACCGCAATCGAACAGGAAGGAGTAATCATCGAAACTCTCCCCAATGCAATGTTCAAAGTGGAATTGGAGAATGGCCATGTCATTCTTGCCCACATTTCAGGCAAGATGAGGATGAATTACATCAAGATACTTCCCGGCGACAAAGTGAAAGTTGAGATCTCACCTTATGATTTGACCAAAGGAAGAATTTCTTTCAGATACAAATAAAAATCAGATATTATGAAAGTCAAAGTATCCACCAAAAAGCGCAGCGAAGACTGCAAGATCGTAAGACGCAAAGGCCGTCTCTATGTGATCTGCAAAAAGAACCCCAAGTTCAAGATGCGCCAGGGATAAAATATCTCAGTTGTAGTTAATTAAATTAAAAACAAGGAATAATTATGGCACGTATAGCCGGTGTTGATTTACCCAACAACAAGCAAGGTGAGATCGGTCTGACCTATATCTTCGGTATAGGACGCTCCTCTGCCAAGACCATTCTTGGAGAGTGCGGTATCGACCCCACCATCAAATGTGGTGACTGGAACGATGACCAGATTGCAGCAATCCGCGCCAAGATAGGCGAGGAGTACAAGATCGAGGGTGAGCTTCGTTCTTCAATCCAGATGAACATCAAACTGCTGATGGATATCGGTTGCTACCGTGCCGTCGCTCACCGTCAAGGTCTTCCCGTACGTGGTCAGAGCACCAAGAACAACGCTCGTACCCGTAAAGGACGCAAGAAAACTGTTGCCAACAAGAAGAAGGCAACCAAATAATGCAGATGAATTATGGCAAAGAAAACAACAACTACCAAGAAAAGAGTCGTTAAGGTTGACGCTTATGGCCAGGCCCATATTTCATCAACTTTCAACAACGTTATCGTTACTCTTACCAATGCCACAGGCCAGGTTATCAGCTGGAGCTCTGCCGGTAAGAGCGGTTTCAGGGGTTCCAAGAAGAACACTCCCTATGCTGCTCAGGTTGCCGCTGCAGATGCCGCCAAGACTGCATACGATCTCGGTCTCCGCAAGGTGAAAGCATATGTAAAAGGTCCCGGTTCAGGACGTGAATCAGCCATCAGGACCATTCACGGTGCAGGTATCGAAGTTACGGAGATCATCGACGTGACTCCTATGCCCCACAACGGATGCCGTCCTAAAGGCCGTCGTAAAGTTTAACCGTTAAATTTTGAATCATTATGGCAAGATATACAGGCCCTACTACCAAAATTGCACGTAAATTCGGCGAGCCTATCTATGGTGCTGACAAAGATTACGAGAAGAGAAATTACCCTCCCGGCCAGCACGGACTCGCAAAGAAACGCAAAAAACAGTCTGAGTACGGTATTCAGCTGCGCGAAAAACAGAAAGTTAAATACACATACGGTGTGCTGGAGCGTCAGTTCCGCAACACATATGCCAAGGCATCACGTATGAAGGGCCAGACAGGTGAGAACCTGCTCTTCCTGCTCGAGAGCCGTCTTGACAACATCGTTTACCGTATGGGTGTTGCTCCTACCCGCGCCGCTGCACGCCAGCTCGTCTCACACTGCCACATTACTCTCAACGGCGCCGTATGCAACATTCCTTCAACCCAGGTAAAACCCGGTGATGTCGTTGCCGTACGCGAGCGCTCGAAGAGTCTTGAGGTTATTACAGCCGCTGTCGCAAGCGCTGTGAAATTCTCTTGGATCGAGTTCGACGCCAAAGCTCTTTCAGGCAAATACCTTAACGTCCCCGTACGCGAGGAGATACCTGAGGCTATCAACGAACAGCTTATCGTCGAGTTGTACTCTAAGTAGAAATCTAACACCAGATAAATTATGGCAATCTTATCATTTCAGAAACCTGACAGGCTGATAATGCTGGAGTCAAACGGCAACACAGGCCGTTTTGAGCTTCGCCCTTTGGAGCATGGTTATGCCCAGACCGTAGGAAACTCGCTCCGTCGCATTCTGCTGTCATCTTTGGAGGGTTTTGCCATCAGTTCCATCAAGGTCGAGGGAGTGGATCAGGAATTCCAGAACATTCCCGGCGTTCTTGAAGGGATGCAGGACATAATCCTCAACCTCAAAAGAGTCCGTCTCCAAAGGATGGTCGATACTGTCGATACAGAGACTGCAAAAATCACTGTAAGCGGCAAAACCGAATTCACTGCCGAGGAGATTTCCAAAGGATTGTCTTCTTTCAAGGTGTTGAATCCCGAGCTCCACATCTGCTCGCTGGAGCCTTCCGTGAAATTCCAGATTGAACTCACCATCACCAAAGGTCGCGGCTTTGTTCCAGCCGATGAGATGAGGGATGAGAATACAGCCATAGGAACGATTCCCGTGGATGCCATCTACACCCCTATTGTGAATGTAAACTGGCTTCAGGATGACTGGCGCGTGGAGCAGAAGACTGACTACGAAAAGCTTACTATGGAGGTTACAACCGACGGGTCCATCACCCCTCTGGCTGCCCTTCAGGAAGCTGCAAGCATCCTTATCTATCACTTCAAGCTGTTTGCCGACGAGAAGAAGCTCGCATTGGAGAGCACTTTCGAGTCCGACAGCAAGGAGCTTGGCGAGGAAGACCTCCGTATGAGGAATCTCCTTCTGACAAAACTGTCCGATATGGGTCTGTCCGTACGTGCATACAACTGCCTTAAGGCTGCCGATATCGACACTTTCGCCGATCTGGTCTCCTACAGCCGTGCAGAACTGATGAAGTTCCGCAACTTCGGCCGCAAGTCACTCAGCGAAATCGACGCTCTTGTCGAGAAGATGAAACTCTCCTTCGGAATGGATGTTTCCAAGTATAATATTGACATTAAGAAAAAGGTTGAATAGTTATGAGACACAATAGATCAATCAATCACCTTGGACGTCAGAGCGGTCACCGCAAAGCCATGCTGGCCAATATGGCCTGCTCTCTTATCGAGCATAAGAGAATCCAGACCACAGTTGCCAAGGCAAAGGCTCTCCAGAAATATGTCGAGCCTCTGATAACCAAGAGCAAGGACGATACTACCGCATCACGCCGTTGCGTCTTCAGCTATCTGAAGAACAAGGAGGCCGTTGCCGAACTCTTCCGCACAGTTGCTCCCAAGATTGAGAACCGTCCCGGTGGATACACCCGCGTGCTTCACACAGGTTTCCGTCAGGGTGACGGATCTGAGATGGCCCTCATCGAGTTCGTTGACTTCAACGAGGCCGCTCTCGCCACAAAGGAGAAAGCCGCTGCCAAGAAGACAACGCGCCGCGGTGGCGCCAGGAAGGCCGCAGAGGTGAAGGAAGAGCCCAAGGTTGAAGCTCCCGCAGAGGAGGCCAAGGCCGAGTAATCTCCACTCTCGCTCAAAGAGTTGGGACTTCCGCGAGTCACTCGCGGAAGTGCCAACTCTTTTTTTGTGGAAAAATTATTATCTTTGAAAGATATTTGCCATTGGTTTGATGAAGAAGATTGCTGTTTTCCTTGTTTTTCTGTGCTGTAGCTTTCCTGCCCTTGCGCAGTCGGGTACTATGACTGCCTATGAAAGCGGGCGCTATGAGATAGCCAATACAGCACTGAAAAAGGTCACAGAACCTTTGAATCAGGAACAGCAGCTGCTTATTGCATTGGTTTATACAAAGATGAGGAAGGATGTGGAGGACATCTTCGATGCAACCACGGTAATGGAGAACATAGTCTACAAGTACTGCGCTCTTGACGGTGAATTTGCGTCTGATGCCAATCATCTGCCTCAGTTCCGGTATCCGGAAAAGAATCTGATAGGCAATTACCAGCGCGTATGGCGGGAAGTAGCAAAGTGGTACAGGGCTGAACGCCAGAAATTGGATGCAACGAAAACCGAGGATGATGCAGCCAGGGAAAAGGAGCGCAACAACTACAAGAAAGGCAAGGGGGAGATTCTCAACAATATATCCAGAAGCTTTGTGCATTGGGCAATGAGCAGGGACGGAGAGGATGCTGCTGCATATCACGCGCGTCTGGAAGCCTGTGCGGTGGATGTATTCGATTCTCTTGCCTTCAAATTCTGTGACAAAGCCTGGAAGGCTCCGATGGTGCTTGCCAAAGGACGATACGACAATGCTGCCGGTAAACTTGCCCTGAAATATTTCAATGCCGGTGATAGGGAATCCAGGCCACTGCATGGCAGTTTTGCAATTGACGCTTTCAATGCAGCGCTTTTCGATATGAAAGACATCGTCGAGAGCGAGAGCTATGCCATGGGGCTGTCTTTCCGGGACGGGCTGTGTTACCCTTCGGCATTATGCCTGAATTTGCGTGGTGTGAAGGACGGGATTCTGGTGGATTTTGTTCCCGATGACGGTTTCACCATCAAGGGGGAGTCCATAAAAATAGACGGGACCAAAAGATTTATTGATGCTGTCACCCCCTATTTGAGCGGACACGTTTTCAATTATTCGGAATATGTGGCGTCCAGAACCTTCAGAAATGCTCTGTATGGCGAGATGTATGCAATATATGACAATTGTGTGCGGATTTTCGGAGCTGACCCGGGAGTCAGAGTTGAACAGTTTATGCCGGATGGACTGCATTTCTCACGCAAGACGGCGGACGAGATTTTGGACGATTTCTGCGGTTTCTGTCTTCTTGCCGCGCAAAGGGGACTGTATGGCCCTTATATCAGCCGTTGTTCGGATGTGATATCTTTGGATGAGTTGCGCGGTGAGCTGAGATATGCCGGTAAGGCGGCTATTCGGGATATAGCCGACAGGATTGTCGATGCACATCTTGGATCTCTTGCCGGAAGAATAAGCGGTGAACAGGTGAATATGGCGTGCCCTGAAGGAGAACTGTCGGATGCTCTTGCACTGATATTCGGAATGCAGTATTCAGGGTCTGAACTGGAAGTGAATTCAAAGGCCGGCCTTCTTGTGGAGCAATGCCCTTCACTCGGTCTGAAATTTGCGTTCAAGAAAATCGCACTGCGAAAAGACAGTGCTCCGTACTTGAGATTTCTGATGAACGAATACCCTGAATTTGTAAAAATCAAACAATATAAGAAGCTGTTTAAATTTTATTGAAAAATAATGTTATATAGCCGCGTAAATATTTGAAAATCAGTAGGTTAATTGAAATATTTTTCGTAACTTTATGAGTACCAATCAATTAAAGTTATGAGTCAATATTCAACCAACC
>JAZLKN010000033.1:0-12509 GCA_045597605.1 Candidatus Cryptobacteroides sp.
GGCGAGAAGATCTTTGCCTATGTGTATGTGGACAAGCACAACGCCCTTCAACGGGAACGCAACTATATGCTTGATCATCCCGAGGAGTACGCCGCCCTGAAGGACAAGGAGAAGGACTGGATGTCCGTGCGCTTCGGGTACTTCGTTCTTCTTTCCAACAAGAAACTGGAGCCCGTGGACCTGCTTACCGAGTACTTCGGCAGGACGGATATCGAAGGCGTCATCAAGACGAGCAAGGAGTATCTCGGCCTTCTGCCGCTGGCCAAATGGTCTGCAGATACAGTCAGGGGAAAGATACTCAGCGACATAATGAACACCATTATCTTCCTGAATATGCGCAAGGCACTGGACGATAGCGGGTTGTCGGTCAGCGAAGTGACCGGCAAGACGCAATCCCTTATGTGCTTCCGCAATAAGCATGGAGAAATATTGATAGAAACACCAAATAAAAAAGTCAAAGCGTACTACAAGCTCATCGGTGAGACCATCCCGGCCAGCCTGAAAATCAAAGACTTCCGCCGGAAGGTCATGCTCTCGTAAGTGTAGTGCTACTTTTGACATTATCTAAAGTTAAATAATTATCGCCACGACATACCTATATCCCAATGAATGGCATATTTGATGGATGTCTTTTCTTTTGGAAGATTGAATTCTTCAAGGACCAATTGATACGCAGCAGGAAAGTCTTCTATCCATTTCCCTACGGCTACTTCGTAACGATCTTCATTTATGTTGTAGAATACTCTCCCTCGCGGTTTATCCTGATAGGCACCAATATATGGACCTGTGCCATCACCGTGGTACTTCTGCTTTCTGAATTCGCGTTTCCAAACGTCTTCGTGCATCTCGGAACAGGTTATTCTTCCATCTGAAGCATTGGCTTTGGAATAATCGGACAGCTTGTGGGAGACAACCCCGAACAATTCATTGCGTGCCCTGTTATACCAGAAAATACCGATTTTCGGTTCGGAATCCTTCCCTCTGTTGGCTTGCATCAATGCCAAAACAGAAGAATAATCCTCATCAGAAAAGGCCTCTACTACCAACCCGTCGAAATCAGGCGAAGTTTCAGTATTTACTGCAAGGTGCCTTGAAGATAATTTCATAGAAAGCACGACAACTTTCTCTTCATTAAAGACATAGTAGAGTGTGTTTTCAAATGATATTTTGCGGGCCCACACTCCGGCGTATCTCCCGCTCATTTGTACGGGAGTTCCTATACCACTATCTGGATGCTCAAGAACGTCCTTCAACAACAGCTTTATTTTTTCGGCAAGGTCAGGTTCGCAGTTCTTGATTTTTCGGAAAACATCAAGAGCAGCAGGATAAAATTCAAGTGTCATAGCTCATCAATGTTGATAGGAATGCAGCTTCCTGATGTAAAAGCAGCAATACCATTTTCAATCTCAGCAGGAGTAGTTCCAGTTGTTATCAAATCCTCCGTCGCTCTTATAGAATTATATTCTTCCAAAGAAATAAGTACGGCAGCGGTATTCCCACGGTTAATGATAACAGCGCAGCCATCATTTAAAACCTGATCCACATACTGTCTGATATTTGACCTGAAATCTGAGATGTTTGTCGCAACCATAGTAAAAACTTTTCGCAAATATACGTACAAAAAATTGTACAAACAAGCAAAGGGCTATTAGTAGCGCGTCAAACTTAATGGTATGCACGAATGATTCAGGTGAATGCAAAGAAATTTCTGCAGTTATTTACAAAGATATGCAAAATCATTATTTTTGTAGAATAAACTTATGACACCCGTATATGACCGGAAGAATCATCTCAATCATTGCATTTGCCGTCATCTCCGTCTGCACCTTTGCGGCGGGAAACCCGGCCCGTCTCATAAGGAAGATGACACTGCAGGAAAAGGTTTGCCGTATGTTCATCGTCCGTCCGGAGACTCTTGTCCGTCCTGACGACCCACTGAGTCTGGAGGTCACGGAGCTGAGCCGTCAGATGAAGGATTTCTATAAGGAATACCCCGTAAGCGGAATATGTCTTTTCCCGAAAAACATAATTACGCCGGAGCAGCTGTTGCAATTTACGGGCGCCCTGCATTCCTTGTCTCCAAGACTGCTTCTATGCGTCGATGAGGAAGGAGGCCGTGTGGCGCGCATTGCCAATAATGATGTTTTCGGTCTTGAAAGGTTCGAAAGTATGACCGCATTGGCCGCGGACAATGATGAGAAGAAGGTATATGACGCGTCGCATTATATAGGCAAATACGTCAGGAAATACGGTTTTGACATTGATTTTGCGCCGGTTGCCGATGTCAATACGAATCCCGACAACATAATCATAGGCCCCAGGGCTTTCAGCGACAAGCCGGAAACTGCCGCCAGGATGGTGACAAGTTATCTTGCAGGCCTTTCGGATGCAGGCATTATCGGTTGCATCAAACATTTTCCCGGTCACGGTGACACAAGGAACGACACACATCTCGGCTATGCGGCTACGACGAAGAGCTGGGCTGAAATAGACGGTTGCGAAATGGTGCCTTTCAAGGCCGGGATAGCGGCGGGTGTACGATTGATAATGATTGCACACATCGCCGTGCCTGACGTGACAGGAACCGACCTGCCATCCACTCTGTCTTCTGTGATTCTGCAGGAAAAACTGCGTGGTGACCTCGGCTACAAAGGGCTTGTCATTACGGATGCGATGGAAATGGGTGCCATTACCCTGAAGTACAGCCCTGCAGAGGCGGCTGTTGCAGCCGTGAAGGCCGGGGCGGACATAATTCTGCTGCCTGCGGACTTCAAACAGTCTGTGGACGGGATAATCAGGGCCGTCGAAAACGGCGAGATTTCCGAAAAGCGTATAGACGAGAGCGTATTCCGCATCCTTTCCCTCAAGAAGGGACTTCATAACTGAAAATCCCAATCTGAAACAGAATCCGAATTACCATTAATCATGAGACTTGGAATAAAATTCACTATGCTCGCACTCTCTGCATTGTTTGTGATGCAGGCCTGTGCGGGTAATGTCGCGGAGCAGTTCAACGTACAGGATTTCGGAGCCCGTGGTGACGGAAAGACGGATTGCACCGAGGCCTTCAACAGCGCGATTGCGGAGTGCAGCCGGGCCAAGGGTATCGTTGTGGTTCCCGCCGGCAGATATCTTTGCAGGTCGATACATCTTCAGTCGGATGTGGAGTTGAGACTTTATGAAGGCTCGGAGATTCTGGGCTGGGAAGATTCGGAGGCATATGACAATTTTGTCCCGCAGCGTGACCTGTCCATGTATGACAGCGGAAACGGGACGCTGAACCAGAACAATTCCAAGGATGCCCGCTGGAACAGGGCGCTCATCCTTGCGAACAACGTTGACAATGTGGCCATCACCGGCAGCGGCACTGTCAACGGGCGTCACGTCTTCGACCCTTTGGGTGAGGAGCGTATGCGCGGACCTCACGCCATCGTGTTCGGAGACTGTCACAACGTACGTTTGGAAGGCATAAGCATCACCTGTGCCGCCAACTATGCGTTTATGGGCTATGCACTGGAGAACGCGGTATTCCGTGATGTCAGTATCAGCGAGGGCTGGGACGGCATTCACATTCGCGGCGGGGTGAACGTTCTGATAGAGGGTTGCCGTTTCGAGACGGGTGACGACAGCGTGGCAGGCGGTTACTGGACCTCGATGGAGATGAGGAACTGCTATGTGAACTCGTCCTGCAACGGTGTGAGAATGATAATGCCGTCGGACGGAGTCAACATTCACGATTGCCGTTTCGAGGGCCCGGGCCATTATCCGCACCGCACGAGCGGCGAGGCCAGGCGCACCAATATGCTGTACGGGGTCATCATCGAGCCCGGCGGCTGGGGTGCTGCTCCCGGTGACCTGAAAGGCTTCCACGTCATCGATTGCACGATGGAGAATACTTTGGGACCCATAGCCGTCAGCATCGGACGTGACAACCAAGCGTATGATCTTTCCGTCAAGAATCTGACGGCCACAGGAGTATACGGTAAGGTTTGTCCTGTTGTCAATGACGGGGCCAAAAGTTTCGACAAGGTCACTGCAGAGAACGTAACGGTATCAAGGTAGGGCCGCTCGTTCGAGTCAGCAGCCACATAAACAACGAAAGGTGACCGCGAGGGCCACCTTTCGTTATTTTGAGCGGAAAACGAGACTCGAACTCGCGACCCCGACCTTGGCAAGGTCGTGCTCTACCAACTGAGCTATTTCCGCGTGCAAATCAATTGCTATTTCAATGATTGGGACTGCAAAGGTAGCACTAAAATTCCAATCTCCAAATAAATTCGCACTTTTTTTAGAGGACGGTCTCGAACTCACGCAGGAATCTGAGATCGTTCTCGAAATAATTGCGGAGGTCCTTGACTTGCCATTTCAGCATTGCGATGCGCTCTATGCCCATTCCGAATGCAAATCCGCTGTATTTCTTGGAGTCGATGCCGCTCGCCTCGAGCACGTTGGGATCCACCATTCCGCAGCCCAGAATCTCCAGCCAGCCCGTTCCCTTGCAGATGTTGCATCCTTTGCCACCGCAAATGTTGCAGCTTACGTCAACCTCGGCAGAGGGCTCGGTGAAGGGGAAGTATGAGGGCCTCATCCGAATCTGTGTTTCGGGGCCGAACATTTCCCTTGCGAAGAGCAGAATGGCCTGCTTCATATCGGCGAATGTCACACCTTCATCTATATAGAGGCCTTCCACCTGGTGGAAAATGCAGTGTGCGCGTGCGGAGATGGCTTCGTTCCTGAAAACCCTGCCGGGGCAGATGACCCTTATGGGCAGAGGCATTTTCTCCATTGTGCGTACCTGCACCGAAGATGTGTGTGTGCGGAGAAGCAGGGGATTGCGGTAAGCCTTCACTCCGTTTTCTTCGCCGGCCAGCTCTCCGTCGGAAACGAAGAAGGTGTCCTGCATTTCGCGTGCGGGGTGCTCCGGGGGAAAATTGAGTGCCTCGAAAACGTGCCAGTCGTCTTCGATTTCCGGTCCTTCGGCCACGTCATAACCGAATTTGCGGAAAATGTCCACGATTTCCTGACGGACAATGGACACGGGGTGACGTGATCCGAGCTCTCCCGGCGTGCCGGGCATTGTCAGGTCGTTTGCAGCCCCGTTTGCGGATGCGGCTGCCTTATTCTCGACATCTTCCCTGAGCTGGGCTATGCGGTCCGTGGCTGCATTCTTGAGGACGTTCAGTTTTGCGCCGAACTCACGTTTCATATCGGGAGCAACGTTGCGGAATTCTTCGAACAGTTCGGTGATGCTGCCTTTCTTGCCCAGAAGGCGTATGCGTGCATCCTCAACATCCTGACGTGTGGTCGCTTTCAGAGATTCAACCTCCGCCATCAAAGCCTCAATCTTCTCTTTCATTATCTTTTCTTTGTTTTTTCTTTCTGCTGTCTATGCCGGCCGCTCTGTCCCTGCGTTTCTGCCTGTCCTTTATTATGCGTTCCCCACCCTGCCTCAGATACTCTTTCCACTGTTCTTCGGTGAAGAATTTCCTGTATGCGGCCTCGTTGCGTTCCATCCATTTGTCCTGGACTGCGATATAGATATCGGTGTTCTCGACTTTGGCTTTGCCGAGCGCATCCATTTCCTCCATCCAGCCCGTATAGTTGGTGACAAGGGTGCTGTCGATGTAGAATACCTGCCAGTCTTCCAGCTTGAGCATTTTTTCCAGCCTCTCCGTCTCTTTTTCAGCCAGATCGACGGGGTCTGGCTTTTCCTGCCCCTCCTGTGCGGTTGCGGCGAAGCAGAAAAGCAGGAATACGGCGATGACTGTTGTTTTTTTCTTTGTCAGCATAAAATGTTAACTTTGTAGGTTGAAAGGACAAATTTAGTCAAATTTATAATAATGGCAAAAATGAGAAAGTTGTCGCTGATATTTTCAGTACTTGCCCTGCTTGTGGGGCAGATTCGGGCCTATGCCTGTACCAATGTCATAATTACGCGCGGAGCCAGTGCCGACGGCAGCAATATGATATCCTACGCTGCCGATTCCCACCAGCTTTTCGGTGAATTGTACCACCTGGCCGGAAGCAGGCACAAGCCCGGTGAGATGCGACAGGTAACGGATTGGGATTCCGGGAGGCCTCTCGGACAGATTCCGCAGGCATCCGTGACCTATACACGCACGGGCAACATCAACGAACGCCAGCTGGTCATTGGGGAGACGACTTACGGGGGCCGGGAAGAACTCTGCACCTGGAATGATGCTATGCTTGACTACGGCTCATTGATTTACATTGCCCTGGAGCGCTGTACGACGGCGAGGGAAGCCATAGCTCTGATTTATGACCTCACCTCACGTTACGGTTATTGTTCCGGTGGCGAAAGTTTTTCCATCGCCGACAAGGATGAAGCCTGGGTGATGGACCTTATAGGCAAGGGCGATTTCGGCAAGGGCATAGTCTATGTGGCCAGAAGAGTTCCCGACGGCTATATATGTTCCCACGCCAATCAGAGCCGTATCACCACTTTCCCGCTTGACCGTCCCGAAGAATGCATATATTCTCCAGACGTGATTTCCTTCGCCCGCGAGCGCGGCTATTTCGACGGCAGGGACGAGGATTTCAGTTTTGCCGATGCGTACAATCCTCTGGATTTCGGCGGTATGAGAGGTTGCGAAGCCAGAGCGTGGAGCGCGTTCAACATACTCTGTGACGGCAGTTTCACTTTTATGGACGAGAATGGCGTGGAGCAGACCCGACCCGCGACGGACTATATCGAATATGCTCTCGGGCATGACAAATCCAAACGTTTTCCGCTCTTTGTAAAGCCCTCGCGCAAGCTCAGCGTCGCCGACGTGGCCCGTGTGATGCGTGACCACTACGAGGGCACGCCCATGGATATGACCACGGATATCGGAGCCGGAGGAAACAGACTCCCCTATCGCTGGCGTCCGATGTCCTTCACCGTGAACGGCAGGGAATACTACAACGAGAGGGCCATTGCCACCCAACAGACCGGTTTCTGGTTCGTGGCTCAGGCACGTCCGTCTCTGCCCGATGTTATAGGCGGGGTTATCTGGTTCGGCTGCGACGATGCGGCAACATCTTATTTGACACCCATTTATGCATCAGTAACAAGGGTTCCCCACTGTTTCGAGCACGGCAACGGAGATATGTTGCACTATTCTCCGACTTCCGCTTTCTGGATATGCAACCGCATAGCCAATGCCTGCTACAAGGCTTATGACATAATGGCTCCCACAGTTCAGGAAAAGGCTCTGCAGTGGGAAAGGAACTGCGCCGAAGCCCTTACTGTGTGGGATGCCGAAGCTCTGAAACTCGTAAAAAATGAAAAAGCCGTCAGGAAGCATCTGACGGAAAGGTGCTGTGCTGCCGCTGATGAGATATTCGGACAGTGGACGGCGCTGGAAGAATTCCTGCTGGTGAAGTTCATTGACGGCAACGTCAAGGCGCAGAATCCGGACGGTACCTGGGTGACAAACGGCTACGGCATCCCGGACGGCATAACCCAGCCCGGCTATTCCGAAAAATGGAAAGCCGCCGTCGCCGCTGATAATGGTAAAATATTGGAAGTTACAGAATGATGGAAATCAGAGCATTTCTTTTGCCGTTCTGAAAAAAAACCGTATATTTGCTGCCCCAAATTTTGGGACTATTAAAATTATTAACAAATGCCTACAATTCAACAATTAGTTCGCAAGGGCCGTGAAACTCTTGAAGAAAAGAGCAAATCACGTGCGTTGGATGCTTGTCCTCAGAGGCGTGGCGTATGCGTCAGGGTGTATACAACTACCCCTAAGAAACCTAACTCAGCAATGCGTAAGGTTGCCCGTGTACGTCTCACGAATTCCAAAGAGGTCAACGCGTACATTCCCGGAGAAGGCCACAACCTGCAGGAGCACAGCATCGTGCTGGTGCGCGGCGGTCGTGTGAAGGATCTCCCCGGTGTACGTTACCACATCCTTAGAGGAGCTTTGGATACTGCCGGCGTAGAGGGTCGTCTTCAGTCACGTTCTCTCTATGGCGCCAAGAGGCCGAAGAAATCTAAGAAGTAACATTTATTTATCACCTAATCAATTTTTAAGAAAATGAGAAAATCGAAGCCTAAGAAGAGGATTCTACTTCCTGATCCCAAGTTTCACGACGTGGAGGTTACCCGTTTCGTGAACAACTTGATGCTGCAGGGGAAGAAGAGTATCGCGTATTCTATTTTTTACGATGCCATTGAAATGGTAGGCGAGAAGATGAAAGATTCTGACAAGGCTCCTCTGGATATCTGGAAACAGGCACTGGAGAATGCGACACCTCAGGTTGAGGTAAAGAGTCGCCGTATCGGTGGTGCCAACTTCCAAGTGCCTATGGAGGTTCGTCCTGAAAGGAAAGTTTCACTCTCAATGAAGAATGTGATCTCTTTCGCCCGCAAGCGTGCAGGCCACTCCATGGCAGAAAAACTCTGCGCTGAAATATTGGCTGCCTTCAACAACGAGGGTGGTGCCGTAAAGCGCAAAGAGGAAATGCACAGAATGGCAGAAGCAAACAAGGCGTTTGCACACTTCCGTTTCTAATCTACGTAAGAGCTTGAACTAGTAGAAAGATGGCAAGAAATCTTGAATTTACCAGAAACATCGGTATCATGGCTCACATTGATGCCGGCAAAACTACGACTTCCGAGCGTATCCTTTATTACACTGGAAAGACGCATAAAATCGGAGAGGTCCACGAGGGCGCCGCTACAATGGACTGGATGGTACAGGAGCAGGAGCGTGGTATAACCATCACTTCCGCTGCGACGACGGCATTCTGGAAGTATAAGGATCAGACCTATCAGATCAACCTGATAGACACCCCGGGCCACGTGGATTTCACGGTGGAGGTGGAGCGTTCGCTGCGTGTCCTTGACGGCACGATTGCAACGTTCTGCGCAGTGGGTCGTGTACAGCCTCAGTCCGAGACCGTTTGGCGTCAGGCTGACAAGTACGGAGTTCCTAAAATAGCCTACATCAACAAGATGGACCGTGTAGGTGCGGATTTCCTTGCTGTTGTGGAGGAGATTCAGACCAAGCTCGGAGCCCGGGCCGTTCCCGTATGCCTTCCCATAGGCGCCGAGGACAAGTTCCAGGGCATCGTAGATTTGATTTCGAACAAAGCTTACATTTACAACAATACTGAAGACCTTGTAAACTACAGTATTGAAGAGGTACCTGCATCGATGCAGGCCGAGGTGGACACCTGGCGGGAGAAACTCGTCGAGGCTGCCGCCGAATACGACGATACGCTGATGGAGAAGTTCTTCGACGATCCGGATTCCATTTCGGAAGACGAGATAGTCTCCGCCCTGCGCAAAGCCACTATCGACATGGCCATCGTTCCCGCCTGCTGCGGCTCTTCATTTAAGAACAAGGGCGTTCAGTTCCTTCTTGACGCAGTGATGCGTTACCTTCCTTCTCCGCTGGACAAGGGTTCCATCAAAGGTACCAATCCACGTACCGGAGCCGAAGTTGAGCGTCATTCCAGCTCCGAAGAGCCTTTCTGCGCACTGGTCTTCAAGATAGCCACGGATCCTTTCGTCGGCCGTCTTGCCTTCCTCCGCGCATACTCAGGCCGTCTGGATGCCGGTTCGTATGTGCTTAACACCCGCACGGACAAGAAGGAAAGGGTTGCACGTCTGTATCAGATGCACTCCAACAAGCAGAACCCCATCGAGTTCGTCGAGGCCGGTGATATCTGCGCCGCTGTCGGATTCAAGGACCTGCGTACCGGTGACACCATCTGTGCCGAAAATGCTCCCGTAACCCTCGAGTCGATGGAGTTCCCCGATCCCGTTATCGGACTCGCCGTCGAGCCCAAGACTCAGAAGGATCTTGACAAACTGGGCATAGCCCTCGCAAAACTTGCCGAGGAGGATCCCACGTTCACCGTCAAGTCAGATCAGGAGACGGGCCAGACCGTCATCAGCGGTATGGGTGAGCTTCATCTGGACATCATCGTTGACCGTCTCCGCCGTGAATTCGGTGTCGATATCAACCAGGGTGCACCTCAGGTAAATTACAAGGAGGCCATTACAGTTCCCGTACAGCATCGCGAGGTGTTCAAGAAGCAGACGGGCGGTCGAGGCAAGTTCGCCGACATCATCGTCGAGATTGCACCTGCGGACGAGGGCGTTACGGGTCTGCAGTTCATTGATGAGGTGAAGGGCGGAAACGTTCCCAGAGAGTTCATACCTTCTGTGGAGAAGGGCTTCAAATCGGCGATGGCCAACGGTGTCCTTGCCGGTTACGAGGTTCCTTCCCTCAAGGTCACTCTCAAGGACGGTTCCTTCCATCCCGTGGATTCCGACCAGCTGTCTTTCGAGATTGCAGCGCGTATGGCATTCCGCCACGCCTGCCCGAAGGCCAAGCCCGTTCTTCTGGAGCCTATTATGGCCCTCGAGGTGGTTACACCCGAGGATTATATGGGTGATATCGTAGGTGACCTTAACCGTCGCCGCGGCCAGATCAACGCAATGGATTCCACAGTCGGCGCCCGCATTGTAAAAGCTTTCGTTCCCCTTTCAGAGCAGTTCGGTTATGTGACCATTCTGCGTACAATTTCATCAGGTCGCGCCACTTCGACAATGACCTTCGACCACTATGCAGAGGTTCCCGCGAACCTTGCGAAGGACATCATCGAGAAGAGTGGCTACAAGACACCTGAAGAGGATGAATAATTAAAAATCAAAGATATGGGTCAAATTATCAGAATCAAACTCAAATCCTTCGACCATATGCTGGTTGACAAATCAGCGAAGAAGATAGTTGAGACAGTATCTGCTACAGGCGCAAGGGTGAATGGTCCCATTCCCCTTCCCACTGACAAGAAGATCTTTACTGTGAACCGCTCCACTTTCGTGAACAAGAAAGCCCGCGAGCAGTTCGAACTCAACTCCTTCTGCCGTCTGTTGGATATCCACGATTCCACCCAGAAGACAGTGGACTCCCTTATGAAGCTGGAGCTCCCCGCAGGTGTGGACGTGTCCATCAAACTCAGCTAATTGGAGTAAAAATCGAAGAAACGGTTGCACGTGGCCGAAAAAATGCCTAACTTGCGGCCGTTTCCTGAAGGTCTCTTAGCTCAGTTGGTTAGAGCAGCGGACTCATAATCCGTTGGTCGTGGGTTCAAGTCCCTCAGAGACCACTTAATAAATTTTATTTTAGCCTTTATATCAATCAGATATAGGGGCTTTATTATTTCCCTACCGAAACATTACTGAAACATCCGGAGGATAAGTTTACCGTCCGAGTCTTATCTCTTGCCTCGAGCCTGTAGCTGCGCACTTTGTGTTTTGGACACGTTCGGTGACCAAAAGCCTGATTTCCTCACCGTTTGGCCCATATCGTCGGTGCTGGCTCGCTACCTGAAATTTTTCGGAACCTTCCGGGCCCGTCACTCGCCGTAACGGCTCCCGGCTTTCCGAAAATCTTTCAGGCAGTCTCGACTGGCGCACCGTTTGGGGATTGCGATGTCATTCGGTGAGTAAAAGGCCCGATTCCCTCACCGAATTGCGATCTTGGGGAGCATAGCAGCCTGGCAACCATATTGGCCTACCGGAATGCCCAAAAGCACCCCTGTCACCTTAATTACAGTTGTATGTACCATTAAGTCAGACACGCTACTAAATGTAATACGCTGAAACACAATGAATTTTCAGACATCCCATATCGGTGATGATTTTGAAAAGGCCGAGACATCATCACATGCCCCGGCCTTAATAAGTCCCTGATGTCAGATTATTTCGCAAACAAATCATCCATCACGATTACATTCCGGATGTTGCCGGAATAGGTATTCTTCTGCAATCCATAGGTGGTTACCAGTACTGGCATTACGGCACACTTTGTGTTTGATTCTGCCTTGTAAGCTTCGATTCTATTGCGTATTTTGAGATCCTCCTCTTTCTTCAAAGCATACTCGCCTGAACAATACTTCATCTCGCAGACGTTAACCACTCTGTCGGCCCTTTCAATGAGAAGGTCTATCTGGGCTGCCGGCTTTGACTCTTCAGAACGCCAACTGAAATATTCTGCGGCAATGGCGCTGATGCCCAACGCCTTCTTAATATTTTCTGGAGTTCGTCAGGACTTGATAGGCGGTGAAGCCCTCGCATCCTATCGGTCGCTCTACCTCTCAGGGTAACCATCCGACGCGGCACCTAAATGCCTTTCGGGGAGTACGAGCTATCTCCAAGTTTGATTGGCCTTTCACTCCTACACTCGGCTCATCCGGAAGCTTTTCAACGCTTATCGGTGCGGACCTCCATCCCGTGTTACCGGGACTTCATCCTGGCCATGTGTAGATCACTTGGTCTCGCGTCTACCCCCACTGACTCATCGGCCTGTTCAGCCTCGCTTTCACTACGGATACGTAACTTAGTTACTTAACCTTGCCAGTGATGGTAACTCGTAGGTTCATTATGCAAAAGGCACGCCGTCACTGCATAAAACAGCTCCGACCGCTTGTAAGCGTATGGTTTCAGGATCTATTTCACTCTTCTCATCGAAGTACTTTTCACCTTT
>JAZLKN010000034.1:0-57426 GCA_045597605.1 Candidatus Cryptobacteroides sp.
GACGTTGACCATTACATCGAGATTCCTGCAGAGCTGACCTGGTGGCAGCGACTGAAGCTCAAGCTGGGTGGAATTGCTTTGGGAATTATTGTTACACTGATAGTGTGCGCAGCTATATATTTTGTTTCACTACTTAAACCCTTCAAATTATGAAGTACATTCCTTCAATCGCCTTTGAGGAGATGTCAGGCTCCGCAAAGGGTGTGACCGCTGCAAAAACGCGTGGTCGCAAGTACATCAGAAACCGTGGTTACGGCGGAAGTGTACGCACATCAGACCAGGCATCTGTGAAAGCCATCTTCAAGAAACTCTCACAGGCTTGGCAGTCCCTCACCAATGCCCAGATCCTTGCGTGGAACTCCGCTGCCCTGTCAGCCGAGGCCAAGTCCGTTCTCGGTACCAAGACCAAGATCACAGGCTCCAACCTGTTCATGCGTCTGAATTACTGGGTACTCTATTGTGGAGGAAGCATTATGACAGCTCCTCCGGCTCTCACCGGCGTTGATGCTCCTGCAGATGCAACCATCACTCTCACCGACGCGGCGTTCACTTTCAAGCTGAACTCCGTTCCTTCTGTTACCACCAACCTCAAGCTCATCATCTGTGCTTCCGCTCCACAGAGCAACGGTATCAGCCGTGCTTATAGCAAGGCAGCAGAAATCGGTGGCCCTGAGACTCCTTCCACAACGGCAGTCGACATCCAGGATGACTACGAGGCCAAGTACGGCGCAGTGTCAGCCGGCAATCCGAAAGTATTTTTCAAGTACTTTTTCGTGAATACTTCCACCGGTGAGAAGTCGGGCGAAATGCTTGCAGTAGCTCACTTCGAGGCCGAAGAAGACTAGCCTGAGCCGTAGGCCGCGAGGCCGGTACTGAAAGAATGCCCTCCGTAGATGTAAAAATCTGCGGAGGGTTGTTTTATCTCAAAATCAGTTACGCACAGTATAGTAAAATAAATTACGCACTACCCTTAAAAGTTAGTGCGTAAATCTGTGCGTAAAATGTGTAACTCGTTGATACACAATGTAAATTGTGGAGATGGGCGGACTCGAACCGCCGTCCAAACAACGCACCGGGAGGCTTTCTACATGCTTATCCTTTCTTTGATTGTCGGCCTGAAGCTGCCGGAAGGCAGGCCACCGCAGGCTTATCCCCTGAATCTTGGCGGAACGTTAGGGGAATAGTTCCGTGCGTCCGGTTTTGATGATGCCCCTTAACCCGTTCTGAACCGGCTTAAAGAACGGAGGGACATACGTCGGCGGAACAGCCTTGGTCCCGCGGATTAATGCGTTCTCCTTTGGAGACTAGCAAGCGTATGAGTAAGAGTAGTTGCCTACTAAAAATTCGAAAGCTGAGATTAACGGGCAAACCTCCCACGCCCGGCATGCTTACATCTCGACATCATTGCTGTCAAAACCAAAACATCCCCATTGTTGTGCAAATATTCAAAAAAAATTTTGGCAAATCAAAATTAGTTATTACATTTGCAGTCCCAAACGGGGAAAGTTCATTTCGGGAGCATAGCTCAGTTGGTTTAGAGCGTCTGCCCTACAAGCAGAGGGTCGGGGGTTCGACTCCCTCTGCTCCCACACGAAAAACGGTCAAAGAAAATTTTTCTTGGCCGTTTTTTTATTTACACGAAACAGGGCATTATGCAAAATTTCAAAAGAATAATGTAAACTTCCATCCAAGTAAAGGTATTGTTCCCTTGCTATAAAGGATGGTTTTATAAACGATACCACATGACATATTGCTTGAAATAATGTATTCTATTGCTACACCAATTTGTACTTGCGGTTTTACCGTGGTGCTTTCCTCTGGACTTATTTTTCCGTGGATGATTCCTGCAGCAACTTCAGGAACCATTGAGAAGGACTTGATTTTGAACGTCGGTACAAAGATAGATATAACCTCTTCGTTTGCTTGTTTATCATCAGATAATCCTATTCTGCCATATTTAAGACCGACTCCAACTTTAGGGAAAAGATATCCAACCCCTATTTCAAAGGTACTTGAATTAGTTTTGGGAGAGTAATAGTCCGAAACAGAGAAGAAAACACGATTCGTGACTTCTTGCGCATATACGCTCTTGCCACTGGCAAGAAGAAGTACCAGTGACAGGAGTGATAACAATACGTATGATTCTACTATTCTACCTTCCATAAGCGAGCACTAGCATTGGCCACAGACGTCGTGGAAATAAGAATCTGTTTTGCTTCATCAGATATGCCCGAATCTGCAATAATAGTCTGGACTTCTAAGCAATAGTTACCATTATCAGAAACGGCATTGATTGAATCAAAGCCTGTCAAGATAATTTCTACAATCTCCAGAAGTGCAATTCGTTCAGGTGCCGCTAACCCAAGATTATAAATAAACTCATCTATAGTAGATGACGAAGTATAGGCTGTTACTGTTCTATTAACAATGTCATATTGCTCTTGCCGGGACAAAGTTATTTCATTAAATGAACAATTTGTTTCGATAGCTACTTTTTCAGCCACAAGCGGTATAAGAGTTTCTACGCTATATCCGAATAATTCCTCACCATTATCCTCATATAAATCAAGAATTACTCTATTGTGAACTAATCCTGCCCCATCCACACATGATAAAGCTATGCTGCGGTCATTAAAGTCAGATGCTATTTCATTGCCTATAACAGCCTTCGTTTCAGCTTTTTTCTCCTCTTTAACAAGATTCCAAACCAGTGTGGAAACAGCGCAACCAGCTGTTACTGATCCAGCTCCTGCACTGACGCCGCCGCCCAAAAAAAAGCCACCGGCATCTGCCGCTGCAACCAGTAAGTATCTCCACCACTTCGCTTTAGTAGCAACATACTCATTATTGTTCGGTAAATTTGCATTAAGCGATACAAGTTGTTCTTTCAGTGTGGAATACTCGGATTCCTGACTCATTTCTACTTCTTTTACGCCGCTTTTGTTACAAGACGCTAGTAAAGCAATAAACAATACAGAACAAACGATAGAATTCTTCATAACAATCTGATTTTTAGTGATTAATTATATAATTATCGAATTATTCGATTTCAAATTCTCCTTCATAGCCTCTAATTCCTCCATTTGAGAGAAGTATTGTGATATGATAGATATCGCGATTACCACTTATCTGGATCATCGTTCCACCGATGCCAGTATTGACATTATACTCGATATAGTCTCCGCTATATAAGCTGCTTATTGATACTTCGACTTCTCCTATATTCTTGATAAATGCAAAACAGATAGAAGAAGTTAAATCATCATAATATGCCTGTATAGGTATATACTCTTGAGAACGATGGGTAGTTCCTGTTTCGATTGTATTATCGAGCACGCGAATTGGGATAAACTGATAATCGCCGTCATTAACAGCTGAAGATGTAACTGAAGACAAACAGAGGATTGATAGAAATAGTACAATTCTTTTCATAGCTTTGCATTTGATTTGTTGTTGCAAAGTTACGATGCATACACGTTAATATAGTGCAGGAGCAGTCTTAACAATCACGGTTCTATAATACTGAAAATCAGTAATTTATACGATTGTATAGATACAGAATCTTAACAACCTTTGTAACTTATTGATAATCAACGCCATACCCTCCCCTACGCCAGAAAATATTAAGACGGGGATTATTTTATTGATTGCCAAGTATTTACTATATAAACTGGAGAAAGAAATCTCTGTATAGAGAAGAAAGACCTGAGATCTCTCCTTTGAGACGGTTCTTCTTAGTATATACAGTTCCAACAGAATAACCGGTTAAATTAGAAATGGTTGTTGCGTCAAAACCGGCAATTACGTACATCAAAAAACGGAAATCCTGTTCTTTGTGGTCGGGAAGAGCCTTGCGGAGTTTATCTATAATACCGTCGAGGGAGTTATTAACCATCGACATAAATTTATATTGAGCATCTTTATCGTTAACTATTAGTTCCAGTTGGCGCATAGCTTCGTCATAAAGTAGGTCTTTTCTATCCTTCTTTACCGGAGATAAATAAGCGGCGCACAAGTCATTTAACGTTTTGTATTGTGCCTTATACAAAGAGGCGAATTGCCTCCTAATTTCCAGTAATGCTGCATCTTTTTCCGCTAATTGTGAATTAACCAAAGCCGCCTTTGCATTTTGCAAATCCAACATCTGTTGAGACTCAAGTTGCAGTTTGGATAACTCCTCAACTCTTCTATTGAAGAAAGCTTTTCTCTTAGAATACAAATAAAACAAAAACCCTATCACGAGGATGGAAATGACGATAATAAGCGATAATCTTTGATGCTCAATCCTATTCTCTTTCTTTAAAATCTCCGTTTCTGCTTTTAGATAGTCCCGTTGCGAACGAATTAACGACTGAGTCAATGCTGATAAAACAATAGAATCCTGCACAAGTACCGACTGTTCAAGATCTTCAATGGCTCGCATGTACAGCCCCTGCTCCCTAAATATTCTATACCGCCATAGTTTTACAACATCCTGATTGCAACTGAAAAATTCCAATTGTTTGATAATGCCGTTGGCAATTAAACTGTTTCCTAAAAGTTGATGAGCATATGCGTAAATACAATATGCTTCAGCCGTCATCGCTTTCGGGGTAGTATTGGCAATTCTTTCCAATATTACAATGCATCTGGCGGGTTCTGGTTCTTGCTTCCTAAGTAAATCTTTAGCATAGCTAATCTCTCTCTTGACGTATGTTAGTGAGTCATATATTGGCATTGCAAAGAAATCTCGGTACGCTCTTTCTGCATCTTCAAATCTTCGAAGATTGCCATAACATGAAGCAATATGACCGGTAATTGCCCATACTCCAACACTGTCTTCAGCCATGCAGCCATATCTAAGCGCATCAATGGCATACTGTAATTCCTGCTCCCCGTTATGATTACGCGAAAAGATATCCGATATGGCCGAATTAATTAGTTCTTTATAGTGATAATCAACGATTCGTGATGAATCTTCCAATGAAAGCAGATAGTAATACATAGCACGGTCATCCTCCCCCCTATTAGCATGAATACGCCCTTGATAGAAGTATGTCCTCATTTTGTTGATCGAAGGACCATACTTGGAATAATAATCCGAGGCAGGTCGAATGATGCTCAAGTCAGTCGTATCGATATAGTTTTTGTCGAGCGCAGTCGCATATAGGAGAGAATACCTGGCTTTAAGTTCACGTGATCTAATAGCGTCCGCAGGAAGCGATTCCAGAAAAGTCAATGCACTGTCCGGATGTTCTTGTACAAACGATTCGACATCGTCAAGCAGAACATGAATCTGTCTATTTTCACAAGAAAATAATGAAAGAAAAGAAATCGCAATAAGCAATGGTAAGCAAAAGCCCCTCACAAATAGAATCCGCCCCGATTGAAGTCTCATACAGGTTGTTAAATTTTTACAAATATAGGTCCTTATTTCGAATAGTTTAAGGATAATGTTAAAAATAGAAGATAGAAGATCCGGAATGCGGCAGAGCCACCGTCAGCGGAGTTTGTTGGCCTCGAAATGGCTGCGGACGAAACTGAAGTAGCAGACAACTCCCACAAGGTCAAGCAGGAACGCCATCCAGAAGGCCCAATGGTAGCCGAAGAACTGAGCCACTATGCCGCCGAAAAGTATGCCCAGGCCCACACCTGTATCCCAGGAAGTAAGAATGGATGAGTTGGCCGTACCTCTCTGATTATGCTCGGCCAGATTGACGAACATTGTCTGGAATGCTGGATACATATGACCGTTGCCAAGCCCGACTATGAAGGCACAGGAATAATAACCCACGGGATTATGGACGGACGCAAAGATAAGGTAACCGCACAGGGACACCAGAAGTCCCATTGTAGCATTTCGTGACACCTTGTTATCCCTCAGGGCATGCGCACCGGTAAGCCGGGAAACAATAAGTCCTATGGCAAACAGGCTGAAAAACAGACCGGTACCTGTCACTATCCCCAGTTCCTCCTTGCCGTAGATGGCGACATAGGTATGGAGTATGCCGTGAGCGAAGGCTATGAAAAGGATTGCTACGGCTTCCCTCCAGCCCTTTATAAGGAAGAAACGGTCCAGGGATATCACTCTGCGCTTCTTCGGCGTCTCTTTCCTTTCCAGTTTGACAGACGAAGCCAGAGCCAGCCCTATAATCGAAGTGACTATGGAGAGCCAGAACAGGACATCGAAATTGCCTCCGAATGCCTGCAGGATGAAAATGGCGAAAGCCGGCCCTATGGCCGTGGCAATGTTGTTGCTGAGCCCATAGTAGCCTATCCCCTCCCCTCTGCGCTCGGAAGGGAGTACGTCGATGGCCACCGTGCTCGCCGATACGGTCAGTGCTCCGAAAGGCAGCCCGTGGAGCGTGCGGAATATGGTGAAGACCAACAGGGAACCGGCTATCACATAACCTCCGAAAAGCAGAGCGAATATAAGGCTGAAGGTCATAAGTATAGTCTTGCGCGGGAAATTGTCCACCAAATATCCGCTGAACGGACGTATGAGAATAGCCATAATGTTGTATCCGGCAAGGCACAGTCCAATCGTGTGCTTGTCTGCCTCATATGTTTCGCTAAGATACAGCGGCAGCAGAGGCACAATCAGCGTAAAGGCGAAGTGTATCATAAAATTGATAGACCACACCTTCAGATAATTTGCGTTCCAAAGTTTTGGTTTTGCCTGCAATTCTATTTCTTCCTTTCCACCCATATCCAAAGTCTCCACATAAGATATCCCCAACACAGAAAGAGCAGTATATAAACCCACAGAGGCAAACTGGGGTTGAACGCATCAGAATGCATATACTTCTCGAAGTCCGGGATGTCGGCATAATAATAGGCCCCCGCCCCGAAATCAAGTTCTGGAACAAGCCCCAGGCCGTTCAGCATAATGTAAATGCAAAGCAGCAGGGTGAGACACCCCACTGCAACCGTTATAATATTAAAGGTTTTACTTTTCAAAACGACACTTAGCTCAAAACCGGTACAGGGAAGAATTTTCCGCTGAGAAGCAGCCATACGGCAAACCATGTCAGACCTATGTTGAAAACCTGACCCACGACATACAGCCAAAGGGCCTTGCCGCCCTGCATCTGCTTCCATATGGTCTTGAAATTGGTGTCAAGGCCTATACAGAGAAAAGCCATCACGAAAGCCCAGTTCTTGTACTGGTCCAGTACCTTGTTGATAGCTCCGACCTGGTCCGAACCGGCAACGGGAAGTATCACGAAAGAGGCTATGAGCGATGCGGCAAAGAAGCCTATGATGAACTTGGGGAAACGTGTCCATATCTCTGAAGGGCCTACGGTGACGCCTGCCTGACGGTCAACGTGCAAGGCGAAGAACAGGGCCACAAAGAAGGCGATGAAGCCTATGAGTATATTCTGTATGGATTTCACGAGGACTGCGGCTGTCTGAGCCTCGGGGCCCAGAGCCGTTCCTGCAACTACGACGGCGCCGGTGCTGTCAACGGTTCCGCCTATCAGTGCACCGCCCATCAACTGGTTGACTCCGAAATACTTGAGAAGAACAGGCTCGAATACCATCATAAGTATTGTGAAGATGATTGAAATGCTGATAACCATTCCAAGATCCTCTTTCTTGCACTTGGAAGCGGCTCCGGTGGCGATGGCCGCGCTGGTACCGCAGACCGACGTGGCGGAGGCCATAGTAATGACCATGGACTTGTTGCCTATCTTGAGCACCTTGGTTCCGAAGCACCACATGAAAATTATGACAACAGGGGTGACTATCCACGCTATGCCAAGGCCGTAGAGTCCGAACTTCGCGATATTGCTGAATAACACGCTGAAGCCCATAATCACGAGACCCGTCTTGATGTAATATTCGGTCTTAACGGCAGGTTTAATCCACTGCGGGGTGCCTATGGTATTGGAGATGAGCAGTCCGACGAGCAATGCCCAGAAAGCCCATTCGAGATACCTATTGAGCGTGAATTCGGCGCTGATTATGCGTATGACCACAGCAATCGCGAAAACGCCGAAGAATGCCGGGAGGTATTTTTTCGTACTGCCGCCCTGGGCTTTCACTCCGAGAGTGAACAGCGCGCCGAGAGTGACAACCGTCATCAGCAGCTGTATCCAGAATTTGATTCCACCGAATTGAGGAAGAAGGGTCTCGGACAGGGTCATAGAGTTCTCCCCCACTCCCCAGGTCTTGAATTTGAGAGCCGAAAAGTCGAACCAGCCGGTAAATGACGCGAGGCAGGCAATGGCGATTATCACAAATCCTATCCACACCGCAATCCAGTCCTCTGAGAACAATTTGTTTGTAGTTTTCATCATACTATCATTTGGTAAAATGCAAAGATAGAAAATATCATCGGTAATTACTATCTTTGCAGGCATAAAGCGGAATATGGCTATGAATCAAAAGAATTTGGATTTTTTACGAAAGGCAGACAAGATTTATATTGTCGCAATGAAGGAAGAGCTTGACAGTGAGCTTCTTAAGACGCCTGTCATATATACCGGCGTGGGTAAGGCACGTGTCACAAGAGCTGTCGTCAAATACATTTTCGACAACTATGAACTGTTTGCAGCCGGCAAAGGTCCCGTCATAGTGTCGCTGGGCACAGCAGGTAGCGCCAAATATAAAAAAGGTGACATCCTCCTGGTGGACAATTTCTACAACAACGGCGACAATTTCATACGCCACCGCATAACTTGTGACACATTTCCCGAGCCTACCGGTCTGGTTTGCGGGTCGTCGGACTTCTTTGTATGCAAGGAGAACTTTTCCGACAAGCAGATAGAATGGATGCACAACGAGTTTGACTGTATGGATATGGAGTCCTACGCCATAGCCAATATCTGCGAAGAACTGGGAGTCAAATTCTGCGCTATCAAATGCGTGAGCGACGGAGCGGACTCCCCCGTCATCGACTTCGACAAGGAACTCCCCCGTTTTCGCGAAATCCTGAACAACTTCGCGAAAACGCTGGAATAATCATCTGAAAATCAAAGAGGAGGATTACATCCCCTTCCCGTGGCAGTTCTTGAATTTAAGGCCCGAACCGCAAGGGCAGGGATCGTTGCGTCCCACCTGCTTCTCCACGTGGACAGGAGTCTTGGCCTTCTGCTCGCCGTTGGTGACAAGATCGGTGCGGCTGGTCTGGTAATTGACCTTCTGCTGCTGGCGTGCGGGAGCCTGACGGACCTCGTCCGGGTCGCGGAGAGGGATATGGGCACGGAAGAGGAAGGAAAGTATATCCTTGTCCATCTCTTCGAGCATAGTCTTGAACAGGTTGAAGCTCTCCAGCTTGTAGATGAGCAGAGGGTCCTTCTGTTCGTATGACGCATTCTGCACGCTCTGTTTCAGGTCGTCCATATCGCGGAGATGCTGCTTCCACAGCTCGTCGATATTGTAGAGCGTCATTGTCTTGCTGAGCTCGCGGGCAATCTCCTTGCCTTCATTGGCAACTGCCTTCTCCAGATTAACACCAAGCTGGAGCTGCTTGATGCCGTCGGAAATGGGGATGAGGATGTTGGTATACATCTGCCCCTGTTTCTCATAGACCTGTTTGATTACAGGATAAGCTTTCTGAGCTATTGTATCCATACGACGGCTGTAAACCTCCTGCATATGCCCGAACAGTTTATCGGCAATGGCCTGCGGCTTGGAATGCTCATAGAAATCCCTGTCGAAGCCAAGATCTATGGACAGGTTCTTCATAACGTGTTCCTCGAACTCTTCATAACCGTATCCGTCGGTCGTGTCCACCAGAATCTCGGCCATATCCTGCATCATATTCAGAACGTCTATCTCGATGCGTTCTCCGCTCAGGGCATTGCGGCGCTTGGTATAGACAACCTCGCGCTGGGAGTTCATCACGTCGTCGTATTCCAGCAGACGCTTACGTATGCCGAAGTTGTTCTCCTCAACCTTCTTCTGGGCCTTCTCTATCGCAGATGACAGCATAGATGCCTCCAGAGCCTCGTCATCGGCCATTCCCAATTTGTCCACAACACCGGCGATACGCTCGGATCCGAACAGACGCATCAACTTGTCTTCCAATGATATATAGAATCTTGAAGAACCCGGGTCGCCCTGACGTCCGGCACGTCCGCGCAACTGACGGTCAACTCGGCGGCTGTCGTGACGCTCGGTACCGATGATTGCAAGACCCCCGGCCTCACGGACTTCGGGTGCCAGCTTGATATCCGTACCACGGCCTGCCATATTGGTGGCTATGGTAACCGTCGAGCTCTGGCCGGCGTGCGCAACAACCTCCGCCTCACGCGCATGTTCCTTTGCATTCAGGACCTGATGCTTGATGCCGCGCAGCTTGAGCATCCTGCTCAGCAGTTCGGATGTCTCCACGTCGGTGGTACCGACCAGCACGGGGCGTCCCTGCTCTGTCAGTTGGACAACTTCGGCGATAACAGCGTCAAACTTGGCCTTCTTGGTCTTGTAGATAAGGTCGTTCTGGTCATCGCGGGCCACGGGTTTGTTGGTGGGGATAACCACTACGTCCAGCTTGTATATGCTCCAGAACTCGCCAGCCTCAGTCTCTGCGGTACCTGTCATTCCGGCGAGCTTGTGATACATCCTGAAATAATTCTGAAGTGTGATGGTGGCGAAAGTCTGAGTGGCGGCCTCTACCTTCACATCCTCCTTTGCCTCTACGGCCTGATGCAGTCCGTCACTCCAGCGGCGGCCCTCCATTATACGTCCGGTCTGCTCGTCCACTATCTTCACCTGGCCGTCCACTATCACGTAATCCACGTCCTTCTCGAACATCGTGTATGCCTTGAGCAGCTGGTTGACGGTATGCACACGCTCGCTCTTGAGGGCGAAATCCGCCATAACGGCATCCTTCTTCTCCATCTTCTCCTGAACGGTGCCCGGATTGTGGTCAATGTCCGCAATCCTGCTGCCCACGTCGGGAAGTATGAAGAAATCCTTGTCATCAAGATTTGAAGCGAGTACGTCGTGACCGTTATCGGTAAGGTCCACGCTGTGCTGCTTCTCGTTCACTACATAATAAAGAGGGTCGGTAACGATGTGCATTTCACGCTCGTTGTCCTGGATATAGTAGTTCTCCGTATCCTGCAACAGCTGTTTCATTCCCTGCTCGGACAGGAATTTGATGAGAGGTTTGTACTTGGGATAGCCTTTGTAGGCACGCAGAAGCAGTTTGCCGCCCTCCTTGTTATCGCCCGCGGCAATAAGTTTCTTGGCTTCGTTGAGAACGTTGTTGACCAGATTCTTCTGCTGGTTGTAAAGGCGTTCCACATAGGGACGGAACTCCACGAACTGCTGGTCATCGCCCTTGGGCACCGGGCCGCTTATGATAAGAGGTGTACGGGCATCATCGATAAGCACGGAATCCACCTCATCCACTATGGCATAATGATGTTTGCGCTGAACGAGGTCGTTCAGGCTCGTACACATATTGTCACGCAGGTAATCGAAACCGAATTCGTTGTTGGTACCGAAGGTGATGTCGCACATATAGGCCTTCTTCCTCGCCTCGGAATGAGGTTCGTGCTTGTCGATGCAGTCCACGCTCAAACCGTGGAACTGATACAGGGGCCCCATCCACTCGGAGTCACGCTTTGACAGATAATCATTGACCGTCACAACGTGCACGCCCTTGCCTGCAAGTGCGTTGAGGAATACGGGAAGCGTTGCTACAAGAGTCTTGCCCTCACCCGTAGCCATCTCGGCCACACAACCCTCACGGTCGCGTTCACCGGGTTTCTTGGCCGGATTCTTGCGGCTGCGGTTCAGAACTATACCGCCTATGAGCTGTACGTCATAGTGAATCATATCCCAGGTAACTTCGTTGCCGCCGGCCATCCAATGGTTCACCCATACGGCATCGTCACCGTCAATCGTCACGAAATCCTTTCCCTTCGCAGCAAGTTCGCGGTCGAAATCCGTAGCCTTCACCCTAATCTCGGGGTTCTGCGCGAAACGGCGGGCCGTACTCTTCATCACGCTGAAAGCCTCCGGAAGTATCTCCTCGAGGACAACCTCTATAGTATCGTCGATTTTTTTCACCAATGTATCCTGCTCCTTGGCCAGCTTCTCCTTCTGGTCGAGAGGAAGTTCGTGCTCGAGCTGCTCGCGTATCTGCGCAACGCGCTGCTCATCGGCCGCCGTGCGGTCCTTGATTGTTTGACGGAGCGCTGCGGACTTCTCGCGCAGCTGGTCGTCAGAGAGCGCATCTATGGAAGGATACACTGCGAGTATCCTGTTCAACATCGGTTTGAGGGACTTGAGGTCCCTGTCTGCTTTGGATCCGAAGATCGCCTTGAATATTCCGGCTAGTGACATAATCTTATCAATAAATCTTACAAATATACATATAATGGAGCGATTCACAAAATAACAAAAATCTTGCTACCTTTGCAGCCTGCCAAAATGTCAGCAAAAACGCATTGGCAGATAATTTGATTATACAGCAAACGCTATGGAAGAGAAAGATATCAAACAGAATGAGGCCCCGAAAGAGCAGAAAATGGGCCGCAAAGAAAAGAAGGACGCACTCAACTCTCTGAAAACCAAGATTTCAGACCTTGAGAACGACATCGCCAAGGAAAAGGACGACTATATACGCCTGATGGCGGAATTCGAGAATTACCGTCGCCGCAGCGCAGCGGAACGTCTGGAACTCATCAACACGGCATCGGAGAAGATAATACTCGAAATCCTTCCCATCCTGGACGATTGCGAAAGAGCGTTCAAGGCTCTGGGAGAGTCGGCCGACTGCGCATCAGCCAAAGAAGGTACCGAGCTGATTTACAACAAATTGCTCAATATTCTCAAGGCCAAGGGGCTCAAGGAAATCGAAACCGAAGGAAAAGCCTTCGACACTGAATATATGGAAGCCGTGGCCCAGTTCCCCGTTCAGGATGAGGCCGCAAAAGGCCAGGTGTACGACACCGTACAGAAAGGCTATATGCTTGGCGAGAAAGTTATACGCTATGCCAAGGTCGTTGTCGGCCAATAAAAGCATTTTGACATTATGGCAGCAAAGAAAGATTACTACGAAGTGCTGGGCGTCCCAAAGACCGCCGGCAACGACGAAATAAAGAAGGCGTTCCGCGACGCCGCAATGAAGTGGCATCCCCACAAGAATCCCGGCAACAAGGAAGCCGAGGAGAAATACAAGGATGCAGCCGAAGCATACTCGGTGTTGTCCGACCCCGAGAAGAGACGCAAATACGACCAGTTCGGTCACGCAGGCCTGGGAGACAATCCGGGACCTGACTTCAGCGGCGGGTTCGGCAATCTGGACGATATCCTGAACAACCTGTTCGGAGGAGCATTCGGAGGCGGCGGATTCGGAGGATTCGACTTCGGAGGATTCGGAGGTTTCAGAGGTGGTCAGAGCGGCCCGAGAGTCCCGCGCGGACGCGACATACGCACAAAGGTGAGACTCACTCTGGAGGAGATTGCCCGCGGAGTCGAAAGAGAAATCAGTCTGGAACGCAACAGGCCCTGCCCCGATTGCGACGGCGTAGGCTCGAAGAATCCTTCAGACATCAAGGCCTGCCCTGCCTGCGGTGGTACCGGTCAGATAAGACGCACAGTGCAGAGCATATTCGGCCAGAGCGTGCAGCTATCCGTTTGCCAGCAATGCGAAGGCACAGGCAAGATTGTCAGCAATCCCTGCCGAAAATGCAGCGGCAGCGGCCTTGTTCGCACCAAGGAGACAATCAGGGTGAAAATACCCGCAGGTGTCGAAGACGGAATGCAGATTACCGTACGCGGCGAAGGCCACAGTGCCAAGAAAGGCGGCGTGAACGGCGACCTTCTGCTCCTAATCCAGGAGGAAGAGCACAGGCTGTTCAAACGCGAAGGCAACAATCTGTTCACCAACAAAACCATATCGATTGCCGACGCAATAAAGGGCGGAGACATCGACGTAATGACTCTCGACGGTCCCTCAAAGGTACGCATAGATGCGGGCACGCAGTCCGGCACCGTAGTCAAGATGCGCGGCAAGGGACTTCCCGCAGTCAGCGGTTACGGCTCGGGCACCGGAGACCTCTATATCAAGCTGGACGTGTTCATCCCCCGCAAGATATCCAGAGATGACAGGGATCTCGTAGACAGGATAGCTGAAGCCGAAAGCTTCAAAGTGCAGTGAAAAAGAGA
Organism: Candidatus Cryptobacteroides sp.; assembly: GCA_045597605.1. Taxonomy (GTDB): domain Bacteria; phylum Bacteroidota; class Bacteroidia; order Bacteroidales; family UBA932; genus Cryptobacteroides. The sequence goes on from JAZLKN010000034.1 coordinate 14,110, forward strand.
CCGGGACCTGCTTTGAAACCAAATAAAATCAGAAATATTTTGCAGATAGTAAAAATTTGACTACTTTTGCAGTCCAAAATTCCGCAACCTCTTGGGCCTTTGGGGTAAAAAGGGTCGCCAACGTTGCCGCTAAAAACATTTTTGAAATGGATTACATCAAAATCGTAGAAGACGCTTTCAAGAACGAGAAAGTAGCTACATTCCCCAGTTTCAAGGCCGGTGACACCATCACCGTTACCTATAAGATCAAAGAGGGCGACAAGGTCCGTGACCAGAAATTCAGAGGCGTAGTCATCCAGATCAAGGGTGCCACCCCCGCAACCAAGACCTTCACCATCCGCAAGATCAGCTCAGGCGTAGGTGTGGAGAGGATTTTCCCCTTCGAATCACCCTTCATCGACTCAATCGAGGTGAACAAAGTCGGTAAAGTACGCCGCGCACGCATCTTCTATCTCCGTAACCTGTCAGGCAAGAAAGCCCGCATCCGCGAGAAGAAGTTCGCAGGCAAGACCGAGGAGTAATCCCGACATAGAGGCCCAGGCCTCACCCGGCTCGTTAGCTCAACTGAATAGAGCATCTGACTACGGATCAGAAGGTTACAGGTTTGAATCCTGTACGAGTCACGAAAAAAGCCCTTCCAGATATCTGGAGGGGCTTTTTCTATGCCACTTGCACAACATTTGCACAACGAAGCATTTTTTCACTACCCTTTCAATGACGGAAAAGGAGTATAAACAATAACCCTCCGCAGATTTATCATCCACGGAGGGTCTCTCAGTTTACTTCGGTTTACAACCTGTGGGTGTTAGAACATAGGAGGTCCGTCTTCTTCATCATCAACGAAGATTGCAATGAATTCTATGTCTTCAGTGACTGTCACCGTGCGGGTCGCATTTGTGTTGCCGTCATACCATCTCAGGAAAGACGCGCCGCTTTCTGCAATCGCGTGAATTTGGACTGAGTTGCCTTTGACAATTTCCTGCTCTGCTGATGAGCCTGCCAGGCCGTTGCCGATTTTCACCTTACCGAGAGTCGGGTCATTGGACGTAAGCTTCAGCTTGAACGTTGTCTCCTGCTGCTTGGGTTGCGAACGGATATTTCAGAAAATTATTTTCATTCATGCAATTATTAATCTTTCCAAGATTATCTCGTATCTTTGCACACTGTTACATAACTTTGTAATTATGAATAAAGTCATTCTGCCATTTCTACTGCTTACCTTGATTTCATTCAATACTTTGGCCCGGGAGACCGGCATCGTAAAAGGGTTTGACGGCGGAATGATGCTGCACACCGGATTTATAAAGGGTGATTTTCCGCAATTGCCCCATACTGTATCCGGGATGCCTTTCGGAATAGGTGGTGTAATCAGGGTTCACCTGGGAGAACATTGGAGAGTCGGCAGCGAAGGTTATATGTCTACTGTAAAACAATCCGGCAGACAGGCCGTTTCATGCCATACGCAGGCCTGACGATAGGCGGTGGTGTGAACACGAATCTACTTATAAAGGGAAGCCCCGTCCCTGATTGGGAGCCTGTCGACAATACATATTTCAACAAGCAGGCATTTCTCGCCATAGACCCCTTCATCGGTTGCGATTATATCGTGTCCGAGGCCTTTCACCTGACGCTGAAGGCGGATTGGCTGAGCTGCATAAACGGAAAATACAGAATCCCCTCAGGCCCGAGACTATACGTGGGATTTATCTTCTATCATTGAACACACGCAAGAGGCCCGTATGCTCAATCCCGGGATTTCCCTCTTCTGAGATCCTCGACGTAACGGTCTATGCGAAGAATCTGGGACGGTATCCTGATTCGCTGCGGGCATTTGGGAAGGCATTTGCCGCAGGAAATGCATTTGTCGGCCTGATGCTCGGGAAGAATCTCGCGCGAATATGAATTCAGATAGCGGCGGCGGGCTTTTCTGTATGACGGATCGCCCTCATGCGCTATATCGCCCTCGTTGACGCACCTGTTGTAATGTGCGAATATTCCAGGTATGTCAATGCCATAGGGGCAGGGCATACAGTAATTGCACGCGGTGCAGGGAACTGTGGGATATTTGGCCAGTTTCACCGCAGTGTCGGACAGGAAAGCCATTTCCTCCTCGTCAAGAGGCTGCAGAGGACTGTATGACTTGAGATTATCCTCCAGATGCTCCACATAGGTCATACCGCTGAGCACGGTAAGCACGCCGGGGAAAGTACCGCAGAAACGGAATGCCCAGCTGGCAATGCTCCTCGAGCCGTCCCGCTCCTGAAGCTGCTGTCCGACAAAATCCGGCACCTTGGCCAGACGTCCGCCCAACAGAGGCTCCATTATCACGACGGGAATGCCCCTTTTTTCCAGCTGCTCATAAAGATATTTCGCATCGCCGTTATAATCGATATAGTTCAGCTGTATCTGCACGAAATCCCAATGATATTTTTCGTGAAGGGACAGCAGATAATCCATCAGTGCGGGAGAACCATGGAAACTGAAGCCCAGATTGCGAATCCTGCCGGCCTCACGTTCCTTCAGAAGAAAATCCAGTACTCCGTTGTCCACGAAACGGTTGTGGAAGCCTTCCCTCTCGCCTCCCAAACTGTGCAGAAGGTAATAATCGATATAGTCCACCTGTAGATTCTTCAGAGAATTTTCATACATCCTGCGGGCAGAATCCAGGTCGTACTGCGAGAAATTGGACATTTTGGTTGCCACGGCATACGATTCGCGGGGATGCCTTGACAAAGCGATTCCAGTAGCCTTCTCGCTCAATCCACGGCTATAAACGGGAGCCGTATCAAAATAATTCACGCCAGCCTCCAAAGCCCTGTCCACAAGACGGTTGATCTGCTCCTGATCCAAAGCATACCCGCCGTTTTCATCCTCGGTCTCAGGCCACCTCATACACCCGTAACCCAGAATGCTGACTTTCGAGCCGTCCTTGGGATTAATACGCATCGTCATTTCTCCGTTCAGGGGGGCGTTGCCTGCTTTTCCACCTTTCCCCACTCCCGTGCAAGCTGCAAGGGCCGCAGTTCCGGCCACCGCAATCGTATCCTTGATGAATGTTCTTCTGTCCATAGTCTTCAATTAAATGATGTGGTGAACTTCATTGCCCTCTACGTATATGGCACTCACGGGCCTTACGGGGCAGACGTATTCGCAATTGCCGCAGCCTATGCATTTCTCGGCGTTTATGGAAGGCACAAGTGAATCGGGCCTCGTTCCGAACATATTGGGAACCATTGTAATGGCACCGGACGGGCAATGCCTCGCGCAGTTGCCGCAACTTACGCCGTCAGTGTTGACGACACAGCTGAATGAATTGTATACCGCGTGGCCAATGCTGATGGATGACTTTTCCTCCACCGTCACCTTCTTTATCGCGCCCGTGGGGCAAACTTCGCCGCAGGCCGTGCACTCGGGACGGCAGAAACCCTTCTCATAGTTCATCACCGGCCGCATAAAGTTATCAAAGCCCACTGCGGGGCTCAGCACACCGTTGGGGCACACGCTGACGCACAGCTGGCAACCTATGCAGCGGCTGTTGAACGCGGCGAGAGACGACGATCCGGCGGGGCATATCTGAACCGACCTTTCAGGTGACTGCTTCTTCTGGAGCATGGCGAGCCCCCCTTGAACCGCTTCGGCCTTGAGAGCGGCCGTCCCCACTGCCAGCGCAGCGGCGGAAAGGAATGCCCTGCGGGAATTCCCGTCTCCAGAATCTTTGTCCTGACCTTTGTCCCTGTCCCTATCCTTGTCCTGTGCCCTGTTTACGATATCAGCGGTCTTGGAACCGGCTGTCCACCTGTACTCTATGGCCCCTTCCCTGCAGTTGTCAAGACAGTCGAAGCAGAGTATGCAGCGGGACATATCCACAACGTGGTTTTCCGTATCGATGCACGAGGCTCGGCATGCCTTGCCGCAAAGTCCGCAGGATACACATTTGTCCGTATTGATAACCGGCCTGAACAGGCTCTTGCGGCTGAATATTCCCAGTATGGTTCCCACGGGGCAGACTGTATTGCACCAGGACCTTCCTCCCTTGAGAACGAAGAGCACCAGCACGGCAAGAGTCACGCCCGCCACAATACTCACTTCCAGACCAGTCCTGCCCTTGAGCGTTCCCATCAGGTTGCCGAAATTGCTGTACGGCTCTACCAGATAGGCTATCGTTCCGAATCCGAACGCTATGGCAAAGACGAATATGAAAAGCACGGTCAGACGCAGCGCATGCCTGTTCCCGGTGAAATGCATACGGAAACGCCTTTTCTTCGCTCCTGCCGTGCTGACACGGTAGATTCCATCCTGCAGCAGACCCCATGGGCAGAGCACGGAGCAATAGACGCGTCCGAAAACCATAGTGAATACTATGATAAGGATGGCCGTAGCCACGCTCCCGCCGATAATTGCCGGAAAGAACTGCGTTTTGGGAAGCCAGCCCAGGGCCTTGTCAAAGACTCCGCCCCAATCCATGAAAAGGAGAACGAAAAGGATGAACACTGAACAGGCCAGTACAATTCTGGCCTGTCTCAGAAACGGGATTTTCTTAGTCGCCATATCTTGATTGTATACTGATGCAAATATAGAAAAAATCAACATATTACAGTCAGAAAATCCGCCAATTACCAAAGAAAAGCGTTACAAGGCGGTTTCAGCCGTCAACGGCTCGCTATCCTTGAGAATGTTGAATTCCACGACAGAGATTTCCGTGGAATAGTGCTCAGCCCCGTCCGCCCCGGTGTACTTATTGTTCCTGAGCCTGCCTTTCACCTCGACGGGAGAGCCAACCTTGATGAGCGACAGGTCCGGAAGACGCTTGTTGCCCCACACAGTGCAGTTGTGCCAGGTCACCTCCTCTACAGCGGTATTGTCGCCATTGCGTCTCACGAGATTGGTCGCAACGGAGAAATTGCACACGTTCTTTTCATTCACCGTATTCAATCTTACGATTCCGACACGGCCACGGATGATTACTTGGTTGATCTGTTCCATAGTTTATTAGAATTTGGTTTACGACGGCAAAGGAAAAACCTGTCCGTGGAATATGCAAGAGGCGGAAAAAGCTTTTGCGATTTTTTACGTTTTTTGAGAAATCACAACATCCGCAAGAAAAATGCATTTTGTTAAGAAAAAACAAAAAAACCATCGGAAAAAACACATAATCGACTGCAACACTTGCACATTGCCCGCGTCTGTGCCATTATTGCAGAAAAAAAGATGGACGATTACAAGGAAATACCCGAACAGAAATGCCTGCAGTGCGGAAATGATATGGGATACGGGCGATCCGACAGGAAATTCTGCTGTGAAGTGTGCAAGAACAGGTACAACAACAACCGCAGATACGTCCATATCGCATTCAAGGAGAAGGTGAACAGGAATCTGGAAAAGAATTACAACCTGCTCAATTCACTTGTGAAAATGGGAATAGAGCAGATTCCGCTGGCCGAGGCGCAGTCAATGGGGTTCAACCCGCATCTCGTGACAGCCATAACACGGATCGGACGACGTCCGACATATCATTACTCCTGTTATGACATATCTTTCAAGATTTCCGAGTCCAGAATTTTCAACATTCAAAGAATAACGTTAACTTTGAAGGACATATCTTCAAAAAAATGAAACAAGTTATACTCACGGCAGCAGCCGCACTGGCCCTGCTATCATCTTGCAAAATGGAAAATCCGTTTCTAACCGAATCCGAGCTCGCATACAACGCACCCGAGTTTGACAAAATCAAGACAGAACATTACAAACCGGCATTCGAAGCCGGAATCGCCGAAGGCAAGGCAAACATCGACAGAATAGTGGCAGACACCGCCGCACCCTGCTTCGCGAACGTTATCGTACCCATGGAGTTCGCCAGTCCCATACTCGACAAGGTATCCGGCGTATTCTACAATCTGCTCGAGGCCGACACCAACGACGAAATGCAGGCTCTTGCCGAGGAACTGAGCCCGATGATGACCGAATACAGTATGTACATCTCTCTCAACCAGCCCCTCTTCCGGAAAGTGAAGACCGTGTATGAGAACAGGGAGAAGGAGAACCTCAAGCCCAATGAGCTGAGGCTGCTGGAACAGACCTACAAGTCATTTGTGCGCAGCGGAGCCAATCTCACTGACGACGACAAGAAGACATTCGCCGAACTGTCTGAAAAAGCCAGCCTGCTGAGTCTCCAGTTCGGGAAGAACGTCCTCGCCGCGACAAACGCCTTCACCCTGAATGTGACCGACTCCGCCAGACTGGCCGGAATGCCCCAATACATACTCACACAGGGTGCCGAGACTGCCGAAGAAAAAGGACAGGAAGGCTGGACATTCACACTTCAGGCCCCTTCATACGGACCCTTCCTGAGATATTGCGCCGACCGTGACCTGCGCAAGGAACTCTACATGGCCTACAACACCCGCGCCGTAGGCGGTGAGTTCGACAACTCTCAGACAATCAAGGATATCGCCGACACGCGAATCCGGATTGCCAACATCCTCGGCTACCCCACCTATGCGGACTACGCCCTTGAAGAGCGTATGGCAAAGAACAAGGAGACCGTCCTGAACTTCCTTGAGAATCTCATGACCCCTACCCTGCCCTTCGCCCGCGCCGAAGTGAAGGGAATCGAGGATTTCGCCCACACAAAGGGCTTCGAAGGCAAGCTTGAGGGTTGGGATTTCAGTTTCTGGAGCGAGCGTCTCAAAGAGGAGAAATATTCCTTCAACGCTGAAGATCTCAAACCCTACTTCGAACTTGAGAGCTGCATCGGTGCGGCGTTCAGCCTCGCCGGACGTCTGTACGGGCTTCAGTTCGAACCCATCGACCTTCCCGTCTATCACAAGGACGTGAAAGTATATGACGTCAAGGATGCGGAAGGCAAGCACAAGGCCCTCTTCTATGCCGACTTCTTCCCACGCGAGAGCAAACGCGGTGGCGCATGGATGACAGAATTCCGTGGACAGAGCATCGAGAACGGCGTGGAAAAACGTCCGTTCATCAGCATAGTGTGCAACTTTACCAAGCCCACCGCAGGCGAACCCTCGCTGATTACACACGACGAATTCACCACCTTCCTTCACGAGTTCGGCCACTCTCTGCACGGGATACTTGCCGAGGGAGAATTCCCCAGCCAAACAGGAACAAACGTTGCACGCGACTTCGTGGAGCTCCCTTCACAAATCAACGAGAACTGGTGCTTCGAGCCCGAATTCCTGAACAGTTTCGCGAAACACTACAAAACCGGCGAGACCATCCCGGCGGAACTGCTGCAGAAGATCATCGACAGTCAGAACTACCTCAGCGCATACGGACAGGTACGTCAGCTGCATTTCGGCACCATAGATATGGCCTGGCATACCCTTACCACTGTGCCTCAGGACGAGGATTCGCGTGAATTTGAGAAACGCGTGCTCAGGCCCTACGGGGTGCTTCCCGAAACATCCGAAACCAGCTTCTGTCAGAGCTTCAGCCACATTTTCAGCGGAGGATATGCCGCCGGATACTATTCCTACAAATGGGCAGAAGTGCTCGAAGCCGACGCATTCTCGCTGTTCAAGGAGAACGGCATATTTGACAAGGCGACTGCCGACAGCTTCCGTGAGAATATACTCACCAGGGGCGACAGCGAAGACCCCGCAGTACTCTACCGCAGATTCCGCGGACGCGACCCTCAGCCTGAAGCCCTGATGAGGAAACTCGGACTTGTAAAATAAGTTCCGCCAACAAGTACATAACCCGAACCCATAAAAAAACATTCCAATGAAAAAAGCAATACTGGCCGCGACCGTCATACTCGCCTGCCTGACACTTCAGGCCAAAAGGATTGTGCTCACCGGGGAGCAGGCATCCCGGGACGTAAAGATTTCCGGACAATACGAGACCGTGTCGGTCAGAAACGACATCGAGGTGCGTTTCAGCTCACAATGCAAGCAAGCCTGCATCACTGCGGATCAGAGTCTTATGCCATACATCAAAGTTTATGTCGCTGACAACAAACTGGTCATCAAATACGAAGGGAAACGCATAAACATAGTGAAGCCGCGCAGAATCAGGAGTTCCAACGCCACCGTAGTCACCCTGCCCTGGAACCCGGCACTCAAAGCGGCTGTTGTCAGCAGTGCCGCCTCGGTACAGGTGGATGATTGCATAAAGGGCGAAGAATTCTCCGTGATTCTGTCAGGAGCATCGAATTTCTACGGAAGATTGGAGGTTTCCAACCTGCATATTACGGCCAGCGGAGCAGCGGAAGCCTATATAGACGGGCACAGCCGCACATTCGACACAGTATTGTCAGGAGCCAGCAACGTCGATGCCAATAAATTCGTAACATCAATAGCCAAAGTGAGCCTGAGCGGAGCATCAAATGCCAGAATCTCTGTCAACGGCACAATAAAAGGAAACATCAGCGGAGCCAGCAATCTGCATTGCTACGGTCCCGCTGACGTTCAAAATGTCAACTGCTCAGGCGCAGGAAAAGTCATCCGCCACAAATAGCAGTCGCGTAAAAGTCCCATAGCACTTCACGGCACATAACCCATGATAAAACGTGCCGTGAAGTGCTATGAGACTTTTACTCAGTTCTCTATGTCAGTTCCCGAAGGAGGCTGTCCGTGTGCAGGTTATCACTGCGGAGGCCGTAGCAGAACCGGAGTTCTGACCACCTGCAAAACCGGTACTGATGCGGAAGTCACCCTTTTCGAGGAGCCAGGTGTCGGCATCACGGGCGAAGGCAAGTTCACGGGCGGGGATGGTGAGGGTGACGGACTGTGACTGGCCGGGCTCAAGGGATATCTTGGTGAATGCGCGCAGACGTTTCACGTCGGGAACCATCGAGGCCACGAGATCACTGCTGTACACGAGCACGCTCTCCTGACCTGCCACGGCACCGGTGTTACGGACCGTAAGGGAAACCGTAATGTCATCCTCAACAGTGAACTGCTCAGGGGTGACTGTAAAATCGGAGTACTCGAAAGAGGTATAGCTGAGACCGTGTCCGAAGGGCCACTGGACATCCATTACAGCATCGTAGTTGTAGGCACCTCCCATCACGTCGCGATGCTCGCTCACCTTGTAGTCATAGGTATGCAGGGAGTTAACCCACTTGGGATAGGTGAAGGGCAGACGGCCGCTGAAGTTATTCTCGCCGCAAAGCAGGCTGGCCAGAGCGTCTCCTCCATAGTTGCCGGGCAGCATTATGTCGACGATGGCCGAAGCGAGAGGCTCCAGGGCGTTGATAACACGGGGACGGCCCTCGTTGAGGATGAGGACTATGGGCTTGCCTGTGGAAGCGAGAGCCTTGACCAGAGCGCTCTGGTTGGCCGAGATGTTCAGGTCATTCAGGTTGCCTGGGGTTTCGCAGTAGGTGTTTTCACCTATACAGGCCACTATGACATCGCAGGAACGGGCGGCCTCAACGGCTGTGCGTATGCCTGTGGCATTATCCTCCCACCAGGGGCCGAACTCGTTGTACTCCACGCCGGGTACGTAACGGGTAGCGGGGAATTTCTGTTTCAGAGCCTCATATATGGTATTGAATCTGCCCACGTAGGCGGGATAATTGCTTCCCTGCCAGGTGTATGACCAGCCGCCGTTGAGGGTGCGGCCGGAATTGGCGTTGGGACCGGTGACAAGTATTCTGGTGCCCGCAGCGAGGGGCAGTATGCCGTCATTCTTGAGCAGAACCTCAGACTCCACTGCGGCTGCAAGGGCCTCTGCCTCGAATTCCGCGCAGTTCACGTCGGGGTAATCATAATCCCAGACAGGCTCGTCGAACAGGCCGAGGCGGTATTTCAGACGCAGTACGCGTGCAACGGCGTCGTCAAGGCGCTCCTTGGAGATGCGGCCCTCCCTGACGAGTTCGCAGATGTCGGAGGCTGTCTCGGCACGGTAGGGGTCCATAATCATATCTATTCCGGCGTTGATACCGAGGGCTATGGCTTCCTTGCGGTCGGCGGCTACGTGCTCGCGGGTGAAGAGGTTGTCGATGTCGGCCCAGTCAGTGACTATCATACCGTCCCAGTCAAGTTCGTCCTTTACCCATTCGGTCAGCAGCGTATGGTTCGCGTGAACGGGGATTCCGTTGATAGAGGCGGAGTTGACCATAATAGTGAGGGCTCCTGCCTGAATACAGGCTTTGAAGGGACGGAAATAACGCTCGCGCAGGTCATATTCGGGGATGTAGGCGGGGGTGCGGTCCTTTCCGGTGAAAGGCGCGCCATAGCCCATATAATGCTTGATGGAAACGGCCACGTTTTCCTTGCCTATGGTATTGTAGTCACCGCCCTGTGCTGCACGCGTCTCGGCCTCGGCCATCACCGTCTGGACGTGGGGGTCTTCTCCCCAGCTCTCCCACTGGCGGGGCCAGCGGGGATCGCGTCCGAGGTCCATCACGGGCGAGAACACCCAGGGAACCTGCATCGAGCGGGTCTCATAGGCCAGTATGCGGCCCATATTGGTTGCGTGCTCAGGATTGAAGGTGGCGGCGAGGTTCACCTCCTGGGGAAAGAAAGTACCCTCGTCCAGGTATGTGGCACCGTGTATCATATCCAGACCGTAAACGCAGGGTATGCCCATAGTCTCCATAGATTTCTCCTGCAAGCCCGCCACAATACGTGACATCCATTCCGCGGTGGGACACACGCCCATAGTATTGAGAATGGAGCCAACCTTGTACCTTCCTATCACCTCATCGACTTTGGCGGGGTCGAGTTCCATAGTGTTGCGGTCGCACACCACGTCGATGTTTATCTGGACAAGTTGTCCGGCCTTTTCCTCGAGAGTCATCTGCCTGAGATGTTTGCGTATCTGAGCCTCATAGGGGGAATGGCCCTTGTGGGCGGAGCAGGAGCAGAGCAGTGCGAGTGCCAGCATCGCTGCGGTCATCATTCTATTCTTCATTGTTTCCTATTGATTTATAACCAGTTATTATTTCACATCCAGACAGAAGGGCACGAAGGGAAGGCCTTCTGCGTTATGGAGGTTGCCGGGACGGAAGTCACCCCAGCCGTAGCGGACGGTGACGGGATGAGCCACCTCCGGGCACTTGATTTGCAGCGTACTTTCCCTCCAGTCCATATATACCGAGCTGACGGGATGGAACACGCCGTCTGCACCGGCCACTTCGAGGCCTTCGACACCCTGTTCGCGGTCAATGCCGTTGGGGCAGTTGGAGAACCATACCAGCAGCATGGAGGCATCTTCGGCATTACGTGCGATGGAAACGGCCTCGGGAGAATTGCAGGAAATAGTCCCGAATCCATAGGTGCGGTTGAGAGCAAGATATGCAAGACGTTCTCCTACAGGCTGTTTCTGGCAAGGATGTATGTTGTACCATTCGTACGGATAGACGAGGTCATTGGTGCAGATGATGCCGCTGTTGGGAATAACCCTGGCAGCCTCGTGCTGTGCGGCACGCAGTGCGGGAGATTGGGCCTGCTGTCCTCCGCCATAGTTGTAGGGAGCAATCTCCACCTGGTAGAAAGGCATACTGTTGTCCTTGTCACCCCAGTCCTCGCGCCACTGGCGTACGAGCTCCGTCATCCTGGTGACGAAAACCTCGGCCGCGCCAACGTTGCTGCAACCCTGATACCAGATGAAGCCGCGTGCGGTATAGCCTTTGACGGGTTGCTCCATTCCGTTGTACATCTGGAAGGGGCGTGTGTATTCGTTGCGTGCGGCTACGGCTTCGGGACTGCAATCCTCTCCGAATTTCTCCACGGTGGCCTTGGGCAGCCAGCTCTCGACGCGGGCTCCTCCTCTGGGAAGAGCCAGAATGCCGACGGGCACATCCAGACTGCGAGTCAACTGCTCGGCAAAGAAATAGGCTGTAGCGCTCATCTCGGCAATGCCGCCCACTGTGGCCTTCTCCCAGCCTCTGGTCTTCGCTACGTCAGCGACGGGCTCATCGGGCTGGTCAATGCAGACCGTAAACATACGAACCCTGTCGGCACCTGCGGGATTTGCCAGATGATAATTGGCGTTCTCCACGGGGCAGTTGTAGAAGCCCCTGATGGGCATTTCCATATTGGACTGGCCGGATGCAACCCATACCTCGCCGACCAGAACGTCGTGGATGGTGAATGTCTCCCTGCCACATTCGGCAGTAATCTCGTAATGGTTATAGGAAGCGGCAGGGGTCTTGACATATACGCGCCACACTCCGTCAGAAGCCACCTTGGCGGTATATGTTCCGCCGTCCCACGAGGTCTTCACAACGACCTTTTTGCCGGCATCACCGTGTCCCCAGACCATGGCATCGGTATTCTGCTGCAGCACCATCGAGTCGCTGCAGGGATATTTCGGTGAGAATTCCGCAGATGCGGAGAAAGCAAAGAGCAGGGTCGCAACTGCCGAGAAGAAAATTTTATTCATTTTCATAATTACTTTATTTGCAATTGATTACAATCTCTTTTCCATCATATTTCACGAACTGTGGCTTCGCATCGGAGCCATAGACAGTCACCAGCAGACTCCTGTCACCGGGCTCGAACGAGCCGGTCCTGTCGGAAACGATTAAAGTCCCGGCGGCATCATCCCAATGCAGGGTGGTCTTACAGTATTCTCCCCTTTCGTATGCATAGGTCAGGCCGTCATCCTCGTACAGTACGAAATCCGCGTCAGCACCGGGAGCGATGCGTATCATCAGCTTGTCCTGGGCTTCGGCACTGCTCTGCACGGGATTGCCGGTAACTAGTATGCTGCCGCCGCGCACATAGACGGGTATCCTGTCAATCGGGGCGTCGGCAACGAAACTGCAACCTCCCTGCACAGGTTCTCCGCTGTTCCAATCATACCATTGTCCTTCAGGAAGATACACCTGACGCGAACGGGCACCGTATTCGTATACGGGACATACCATAATGGCAGGGCCCAGCATAAACTGGTCCGAAATGCCGCGTGCACGCACGTCATCGGTGAAGTCCATCACCAGAGGTCTCATAAGGGTATAATCGTCAAAATGCACCTTGGCTGCAAGCGAATACAGATACGGCATAAGGCGGTAGCGGAGTTTGTCGGTATCCACTATTATGTCATATGTCTGCGTACCCTTCGGGGCAATGTTCCATGGCTCCCGGCAGGGCCATTGGCCGTGGGCACGGTACAGAGGGCAGAAAACGCCCCACTCGTGCCAGCGGGCCTGGAGTTCCCGCCATTCCTTGAGGTCTTCGTTGACCTTGCCGGTGCGGTCGAACAGCTGCTGGGCGGCGACATAGCGGTTCTCCACGCTGAAGCCTCCTATATCCTGCCCCCAGTAGGGAATACCGGAGATGGAATAGTTGAGACCTGCGCTTATCTGAGCCTTCATATCCTCCCAGCGTGTACCTATGTCACCGCTCCAGGATGCGGTCGAATAACGTTGCAGGCCGGCGAAACCGTTACGGGTAAGGAGGAATACGCGGCGGTCGGGATCGGCGGCACGCTGACCTTCGTATATGGCCTGGGCATTCATCAGAGCGTATGCGTTGAAGTATTTCGCAGATGGGCCGAGGGCCGTAGGGCCGCACATAGCCTTGCGGAAATCCATATCGGTGCAGTCGTGGATGTTCGGCTCGCTGGCATCCATCCACCAGGCATCCACACCAAGGGGAACGAGGTGATCCTCCATCTGCTGCCAGAAGAGCTTGCGGGCGCCGGGAGCATAGGCGTCATAGAATGACTGCTCATAGCCCAGCCAGTCCACAACATTGCTGTCAACGGCCACACGGTATATCCAGCCCTTGCTGTCCAACTCCTTGAAGTGTTCGGTGCCGACATAGAACTTGGGCCATACGGAAATCATATATCTTGCATCCAGGGCGTGTATGCTGTCCACCATTGCCTTGGGATTGGGGAAACGGCTCCCGTCGAACTCGTGGCTGCCCCACTGGTCGGGCTTCCAATACTGCCAGTCCTGAACAATGTTGTCAACGGGAATCTCCCTGTCACGGAATTCTTTCAATGTAGAAAGTATTTCATCCTGAGTAACATAGCGTTCACGACTCTGCCAATAGCCCAGAGCCCACTTGGGTACGATGGGGCTTTTGCCTGTAAGGGTGCGATATCCTCCTATAACTCCGTCGATGTCGTCACCGGCTACGAAATAGTAGTCAATCTGGTCCTGCATTTCGCCCCACCAGCTCATCATGCCGCGTCTGGCATCGGAAACGGGGCTCAACACCCTTATGGCATCGTAGCTGACTCCGCCGTCAGGAATCCATTCCACCCTGATACCAGCCTTCACGCCGGCGGTCATATCGAGGGAAAACTTGCGCCCGTTGGGGTTCCAGGCCGTCCTCCAGATTTCGGGTACGACCTCCTTGCCGTCAACCAGCACCCTGGTATAGCCGGCATAGTAGAGATAGAAATCGTGACGGCCTGTAGCGTGGGGCTCCAGGCTACCTTCGAAGAGTACCTTGCTGCCCGTGAAGTTGAAGCCTTCCGGAGCATTGCGCACCACGTCACACTGGGGTGTGCGAAGGAATTCCTGTTCGAGAGAAGTCTCGCGACGCACGAGGGGCTCACCCTGTACGGGGGTATATGTACCCGTCAGCGCACCCTCGACGCCATCCTTGTCGTAAAGAGTGAACACGTCTCCGAGGGAGGCGTAGGGACGGGGATTGCCCCAGCGGCAGAAACTGTAGCTGTCCCACAGTATGCCATAGCGCTTCGACGAAACCACGAAGGGAACGGAAATCTTGGTATTGTACTGGTAAAGTTCTTCGTTGCGTCCCTTGTAGTCCCATTCGTCAGCCTGATGCTGACCGAGACCGAAGAAAGACTCGTCATCGGAAGAATCGAATACCTGCTGTACCGTCCAGGCGGAAACACCGTCAGCGGTGAAAGGTTGGAAGATCCTGGTATTTTCTCCGGTCAGGACCACACTGTCACGAAGGAAGGTGACAAGTCCGCTGGCTTTGTCCACACGGGCCGTCACACCGCCGCAAGTCAGGGATACATAATGCTCGTCCAGGGTCAGGCTGCAGTCGGAAGCCCCTTTCTGAGGCACTACACAGAGGGATGCCTCTTTGCTGAACGAGGCCCCTCTCGGAACGGATGTCACGTGGAATACACCGGGAGCGACTGCCTCGACGCGGGTTGTGCCCATATCGGTACGAACCTGCACGCAGTCAGCCCTGTTGCAGGCAACTGCCAGAAGCAGAATAGCTGGAAGAAAAAGTTTTCCTTTCATATTTTATGCGTTTGATGATATCAACAAGCTTTTCAAAAAGCAACTCTAAATATAGGAATTATGCTATATTCTGCCAAAAAAAACACGTAACAAGGACGTAAAATGTCAAAATAGTAGTATATTTGGTAGGATGATATGTTCAACCAGCAAAACAAAACCGATTAATATGTCAACAAAATCAAGATTCAACAGCCTAACCGGAATTATTATGCTTACAATCAGCACGTTAGTTGTTACCAGCTGCAATCGCGCGAATGATGGCTTCTGGTCGGCATCGGACGGAAACATAGTCAGAAACGGAAAAGCCGAGTACTTTGTTGGCACAAATCTGTGGTATGCCGGACGCCTGTGCGCCACGCCTGAGGGCCGGTCCCGTCTGGAGACCGAGCTGCAGACCCTGAAGGAAATGGGAGTGAATAACCTCCGCGTACTCGCAGTGGAGGGAGAGGATCAGGACAATCTGGCCTATGCCCTGGACAGGATGCAGGAGTATGGTATGGGAGCCGTTCTGTTCCTGAACAATGCCTGGGAATGGTCATACGGGTTCGCCGATTATCTCGAAGCAGCCGGAGCCGGAACACAGCCCAGGCCGTCCACCAGTTCATATCCCGTGTATATGAACGCAATGTCGGCATTCTGCACCAACGACAAGGCCATATCCCTGAGCCACGATCATATCAGGACAATAGTACCGCGCTTCAAGGACCATCCCGCCGTCTTCAGCTGGCAGATAAGCAACGAGCCCCGCTGCTTCAGCCCCACCCCCGAGGTCAAGGACAGTTTCGTGAAATACATACACGCGACCGCCGGGCTCATCAAATCCCTGGATCCCAACCATATGGTAAGCACGGGAAGTGAAGGCTACTGGGGATGTGAGCTGGATATGGATTTGTGCGAGAGAATAAATGACTGCCCCGCAGTTGATTACATCACCATACACATCTGGCCCTACAACTGGAGTTGGGTAAAGGCCGACGCTATTGAGGAAGGTATAGGCAATGCCGTCGTAAAAATCAATGAATATATAGATATGCATATAGAACTCGCCGGAAAGCTGAACAAGCCTGTGATCATCGAGGAGTTCGGCTATCCCCGCGACGGTTTCGGATTCTCGACCGGCAATACGACGGAAGGACGCAACAGCATCTACGACTGCGTATTCTCACGCATAGTGGAATCTGCAAGGGTCGGCGGCAAGCTGGCCGGCTGCAATTTCTGGGGCTGGGGCGGCGAAGCCAGGCCCGTGCACACAATATGGGAGGAGGGTGACGAGTTCTGCGGAGACCCTTCACAGGAGCCTCAGGGCCTGAATTCCGTATTCAGCTGTGACGCAGGCACCATAGCCGTGATAAAGAAAGCCAACGATAACATCAAAGAACTGCTGGAGACAAGGGTGATAACAGGCACGGCAAAGACCGTTTACGATGCCCTGACAAAGGCGGCTGCGGACGGCACTCCCCTCTTCGGCCATCAGGACGACCTGATGTACGGCCATCTGGAGTGGAACGTGAGTAGGGAGAACGACCATTCTATGGAAAGGTCAGACGTATTTGCCGTATCAGGCAAATATCCCGCAGTACTGGGTCTCGACCTGGGAGGAATCGAGCGTGACGACTCCTGCAATCTGGACGGCAACAATTTCGACCTTATGCGCGAGGCTGTGGTCAGACATCATGAGAGGGGCGGCATCGTGACCTTCAGCTGGCACATACGCAACCCGCTCACCGGCGGTGACGCCTGGGACGTCAGCAGCGACAAGGTCGTGGACTCCATTCTCCCCGGAGGTGAAAAGCACGGATATTTCCTGGGATGGCTCGACAGACTGGCCGCGTATCTCTCATCCCTAAAGGATGGGGACGGTAATGTGATTCCCGTTATTTTCAGGCCCTGGCACGAACATACAGGCAGCTGGTTCTGGTGGGGGAAGAATCTGTGCACTCCGGCCCAGTACAACGGACTTTGGGTGATGACCTATGATTATCTGGTAAAGAAAAAAGGGCTTGACAATATGCTGTGGGCCATTTCTCCAGGCACCGAGCAGGAATTTTTCGAGGCCCGATATCCGGGCGACAGTGTCGTGGATATCATAGGATTGGACTGCTACTGCCATTCAACGGTAACCGATAAAGCAGAGGATTTCAGCGACTATGTGGCAAAAGTCAGGGAAAACCTCACCATCCGGGAAAAGTTCGCCGCAGAACACGGCAAGATATTGGCATTGACCGAAACAGGCTGCGAATCGCTGCCCTACGAAAAATGGTGGACCGAGGTTCTCACGCCGGCCATTGAAGGCATACCCGTTTCATATCTGCTGGTATGGCGCAACGCCGATACCAGGCCTCAGGGTCTCAAGCATTTCTACGCTCCCTGGCCGGGCGGACCTTCCGAGAAGGATTTCGTGAAATGGATTGAAGGCGGAAAGGTGACAATGCTGGACTGATACTATAAAATACCGGAAAATGAATTTTGAAGAAAAGGTCAAAGCGTTACGGACGGAGCACGAGAGTCTTCTGAGCAGAAAGAACGAACCCGTTTACGTGAACGGTGTGTATGAAAGATACGTCAATCCTATACTTACCGGTGCGCACGCACCCTTGGAGTGGAGGTATGACTTGAACGAGAAAACAAACCCCTTCCTTATGGAAAGGATAGGAATACATGCCGCTTTCAACAGCGGAGCCATAAAATGGGGCGACAAGTACGTGCTGGTGGTACGCGTGGAGGCGGATGACCGCAAATCGTTCTTCGCCGTGGCCGAGAGTCCCAACGGAGTGGACAATTTCCGCTTCCGTCCCAGGCCCATAACTATGCCCGAATGGGGCGAGCCGGCCACAAATATATATGACATGAGACTCACCCGCCACGAAGACGGATGGATTTACGGTCTGTTCTGCGTGGAAAGGAAGGACCACAGCGTCGAGGGCGATCTTTCGGCGGCCACCGCAGCCTGCGGCATAGCCCGCACACGGGACCTTGTGAACTGGGAAAGGCTTCCTGACCTGGAATCACGCAGCCAGCAGCGCAACGTGTGCCTGCATCCCGAGTTCGTGAACGGGAAATATGCCCTCTATACCCGTCCCCAGGACGGTTTCATCGATGCCGGCAGCGGTGGAGGCATAGGCTGGGCCCTCGTGGATTCTATGGAACACGCCGTGGTGAAGGAGGAGAAAATCATCAACGCCCGTCATTATCATATGATCACCGAGGTCAAGAACGGTGAGGGTCCGCACCCCCTGAAGACTGCCAAGGGATGGCTGCATCTGGCCCACGGCGTACGCGGATGCGCCAGCGGTCTGCGCTATGTCCTCTATATGTATATGACGGCCCTTGACGACCCCACACGAGTCACAGGCCAGCCTTCCGGCTTCTTCATCGCCCCCGAAGGAGGCGAATACACAGGTGACGTGATGAACGTATGTTTTGCCAACGGATGGATATGCGACGAGGACGGCAAGGTGTTCATCTACTACGCATCCAGCGACACACGCATGCACGTGGCCACCTCGACGGTGGAGCGTCTTGTGGACTACTGCCTGAATACGGAGCCTGACGGCGGGCGCACCGGCCTGACCGTGGAAAGGCTCAACAGACTCATTGACAAAAACACAAAATAATTCGACTTATGGTTCCGACAAAACCTGCATTCAGAGAGAAGATAGCCTATGCTCTCGGAGATGCCGCAGCCGGCGGCATTACCTGGAAAGTGATGTCCATCGCATTCCCCCTGTTTTTCACGAATATTTTCGGTCTTACGGTTGTCGATACAGCCACGCTGATGCTGGTGGCCCGTCTGTTCGACGTTGTCACCGATCCCATAATGGGAGCGCTGGCCGACCGTACGCGCAGCCGCTGGGGCACCTACCGTCCCTGGCTGATATTCGGCGCGATTCCCTTCGGACTGATTTTCGCCCTGCTGCTGTTCACCCCGGACTTCTCGCCCGCGGGCAAACGCGTATGGGCCTACTCGCTGTACCTGCTGATGATGGCCATCTATACGGCAGTCAACGTGCCCTACGGCTCACTTCTGGGCGTGATGACTGACGATGACAACGAGAAGAACAAGTTCTCTTCATTCCGTATGGTGGGAGCATATGCAATGGGCTTCGTCACTCTTCTCTCCTTCCCCTACCTGCAGAAGATGGTGGGCGGCAGCGAGGCGCACCAGTATGCCGTGCTCGGAGCCGTCCTCGGAGGCATCGCAGCCGTGATGACTCTGATTTGCGGTCTCATGACCCGCGAGCGTCTCAAACCCGTAAGGGCTGAGAAATTCTCGTTCAAGCCCTTTGCCGACCTGATCAAAAACAAGCCCTGGATATATCTTACCCTGACCGGTATCTGCAGCAATTTTTTCAACGGATTCCGCTACGCCGTGGCCGGATATATGTTCACCTACTGCCTTGGCGGCGACATAACCATCAACAAGCTCATCATCAACTATACGGTGTTCATGACCTTCGGAGAGGTGACCTGCATGATTTTCGGAGGGCTCTCGCCCGCCTTCACCAAACTGGTGGGTTCCAAGAAGAAAGCCTTCATCTGGGCTTCCATAATCTGCCTGGTGACCTCTGTCGCATTCTTCTTCATCCCTATGGATTCCGCTTATATCTGGCTGATGGTTGCAATGGTTGTGCTCACTTCAACAGGTATAGGATTCTATTCTCCTCTTCTGTGGTCGATGTATGCCGACGTGGCTGACTATGCCACCGAGAAGAACGGCACCTCTTCGACAGGCCTCATCTTCTCTTCCGGAACTATGGCGCAAAAGTTCGGTTCTGCTATCTCCGGAGCCCTGCTCACCCTGCTTCTGGGTGCCGTGGGATTCGCATCCGGCAGTGATGCAGACGGCAATGCCGTTGTAACCATAGCCGAAGGATGTCTGCCCGCAGTGCAGAAGATGATATGGTCCATATTCTCCATAATCCCCGCCTGCATAGCGGCCATTATGATATTGCTTGTCAAGATTTACCCTATCAAAAAATAAGTTTACCGGATATATGAAGGAATACGGTCATTTTGATGACAACAACAAAGAATATGTGATAACGGATTCGGCCACACCGTGGCCCTGGATCAATTATCTGGGCACCGAGGATTTTTTCAGCCTTATCTCAGGCACGGCGGGAGGCTACTCCTTCTGCAAGGATGCGAGATACCGCCGTATAACACGCTACCGTTACAACGGGGTGCCTATGGATGAGGGTGGCCGCTATTTCTATATAAAGGACGGTGACTGTGTCTGGAATCCCGGATGGAAACCGTGCAAGACGGCTCTCGACAGGTACGAATGCCGCCACGGAATGGGCTATTCGCGCATTACCGGCAGCAAGAACGGAATCGAGGCGTCAGTGCTGTTCTTCGTGCCCGTGGGAATGCGCTGCGAGGTGCAGAAAATGACGCTGACAAACAAAGGTACGGACTACAAGGCAATCAAACTGTTCTCGTTCGTCGAATGGTGCCTGTGGAATGCCCAGACCGATATGGAGAACTTCCAGCGCAACTTCTCCACCGGAGAGGTTGAGGTCGAGGGCAGCGTGATATACCACAAGACCGAGTACCGCGAACGCCGTGACCACTACGCCTTCTACGGCGTAAACTGTCCCATACAGGGATTCGACACGGACAGGGAAAGTTTCATAGGCCTTTACAACGGCTTCGGGAGTCCCGATGCAGTAATCGAAGGCCGCCCGCGCAACTCGGTGGCCCACGGATGGAGCCCCGTGGCTTCGCATTACATAGAGTTGACCCTCGCTCCCGGAGAATCACGCGACCTGGTGTTCGTGCTGGGATACGTAGAGAATCCCCAGGAGGAAAAATTCATCGAAGGAACAGGCAGGGAAATCAACTCCTGCTCCGCAATAATCAACAAATCAAGGGCTTATAAAATACTCGAAGCCCTTGGCACAAGTGAGGCGGTGGATGCGAAGTTCGCGCAGTTGTGCAGCTATTGGGACGGGATTCTGGGCAAGTTCAGCATAGAATCAGGCGTTCCGGAGCTGGACCGTATGGTGAACGTTTGGAACCAGTACCAGTGTATGGTCACCTTCAACATGAGCCGCAGCGCCAGCTTCTTCGAGAGCGGAATCGGACGCGGAATGGGATTCAGGGACTCAAACCAGGACCTTGTGGGCTTCGTGCACCAGATACCCGGACGCGCAAGGCAGCGCATTATCGACATAGCTTCGACACAGTTCCCCGACGGCGGCTGCTACCACCAGTACCAGCCTCTCACCAAGAGGGGCAACAATGACATAGGCGGCGGCTTCGGAGACGACCCTCTGTGGCTGATTTTCGGCACCTGCGCATATATTAAGGAGACGGGGGATTTCGGCATACTGGACGAGCCCGTGCCTTTCGACAACAAACCCGGCAGCGAAAAAACTCTGCTGGAGCACCTGCAGATATCGTTCGGCCACGTGGTACGCAATCTTGGCCCTCACGGACTGCCGCTGATAGGCAGGGCCGACTGGAACGACTGCCTGAACCTCAACTGTTTCAGCAACAACCCCGACGATTCGTTCCAGACCACGGAGAACAAAGCCGATGGTAGCAAGGCGGAATCGCTGATGATTGCAGGTCAGTTCGTGTTCTGCGGCAGACAGTATCTGGAACTGCTCGAAGCTCTGGACAAGGACAAATTCGTGGAAAATATTGCCGGAATCTCCGATGCAATCGACGCTATGGAGAAGGCCATAATCGAGCACGGATGGGACGGGGAATGGTTCCTGAGGGCCTATGATTATTACGGCAACAAGATAGGTTCGCACGAGAACGTGGAGGGAAAGATATTCATCGAGAGCCAGGGATGGTGCACAATGGCCGGTGTCGGTAAGGACAATGGCCTGTGTGACAGGGCTTTGGATTCCGTGAAGAAGATGATGGACTGCGAGCACGGAATAGTACTGAACAATCCAGCCTATACCAAATATTATATAGAGTACGGCGAGATAAGCTCCTATCCCCAAGGCTACAAGGAGAATGCCGGCATATTCTGTCACAACAATCCCTGGATAATCATAGGGGAAGTAGTGGACGGCCGAACTGAGGATGCCTGGGATCACTATTGCAAGATAAGTCCGGCATTCATAAAGGACCAGACGCTGCACAAGGTGGAACCTTATGTATATTGCCAGATGGTGGCGGGCAAGGATGCCGCGAAACCCGGTGAGGGCAAGAACAGCTGGCTGACCGGCACGGCAGCATGGAACTGGTACACCGCTACGCAGTGGCTGCTTGGCATCAAACCGGAATACTACGGTCTGAGCGTGGAGCCTTCCCTGCCTGCATCAATCAGGGAGGTGAAGGTGCACCGCGTTTTCAGGGACGCAGAATACAATCTTACGATACATCTCACGGGCAAAAAGGGGAAACGCTTCATTCCCTATTCTCCCGGTGTGCACGACGTAGAGATAACAATCTAGGAATCCAGTTTCTTTGTCACCGTTCTGTCCAGCCAGGCCACGAACGGAGAAGGCAGCTGCACGCAGACGAAACGGGCGACGTGGTTCACGAAGCCCGGCATTCTGCCGCTGCGCCCGGCAAAGAGCATTTTCAGAGCCTTGCGTGCCGCTTCCTCGGGACTTATCATCACCCGCAGATTGCGGGCCAGACGGCGCAGTGACGGCTTCAGATTATACAGAGGTGTGTCCACTGCTCCGAAATACACCGTGGCTATCTTCACTCCACTTCCCCTGTATTCCGTACGCAGTCCGCGAGCAAGTGTCCTGTTGAACTCCTTGGTGGCGGCATAGGTTGTGATAAAGGGGAAAGGCAGCCAGGCTGCCAGAGAAGACACCGTGAGCACGTATCCCCTGCCCCGCTCCTTCATCGCGGGCAGCAGCAGGTGACAGAGCATCGTTGGAGTGAAATTGTGCAGCAGAAGTTCCCGCTGTATATGGGCCGCCGACATCTCCCGGAAATGTCTGACGTTCAATATGCCGGCATTGTTTATCAGCACCTCGACGAAGGCCTCGGGACGCTCGGCGGCAATCCTGTCGCACAGTTCCTGTGCGGCCTCTGTGCGGGCCAGGTCCATCCCCACCGGCAGGAAATCCAGGTCGGGGTGTTTCGCAGCAAGCAGCGAGCATATGACCTCCGGGGACGGGGGCCCGACAGGATTGCCGTCCTCGTCGCAGCGTCCCGGCAGTGCGGCGACTATCACGTTGTAGCCGCGTCCGGCCAGTTGTTTCACGTATTCCAGTCCCATCCCGGAAGTTCCTCCGGTGACAAGCGCGTAGTTCCTTGTATTCGTCATAACGTTATCAGCGGACTTGCCTTCCCGCGTTCAAGTGTCCTGAGATGCACCGTTCCCTTCTCCACCCCTATGGACTCCAGGGCCGCCGCGGCGGAGTCGTAGGCTTTCCGGGGCGTATTGTTGTTGCCTGAAAGATGGCAGAGAAAGAGGTTGCGAAGGCCGGGATGCCATATCCGTCGTATGGCGTCGGCGCAGGCGTCATTACTCAGATGTCCCTCCTCCAATATGCGGCGTTTGAGCTGCGGGGTGTAGGGCCCGTTCTGCAACATCTCAAGGTCATAATTGCTCTCTATTATCACGGTATCCGCCTCGCCAGCCAGAGCGAAAGCCTCCGGCGTGACGTGTTCCAAATCGGTCATTATCACCACAGTATGTCCCCCTGCCCTTACGGCATAGCCGACAGTCTGGGCGGCATCGTGCGGAACCTCGAACCATTTGATTTCGAAAGCGCCCACACGATTCCATACATCTGCATCCAGCACATTCCTGCACGATGCGATATGGTCTTTGGTGAAGGTATGTGCAGCCAGCACTCCATGAAGCTTGTGGGGAGCGCATACCGAAGGACGCAGATACTTGCAGTAGGTGCCCAGGAAGCGTATGTGGTCCAGATGTTCGTGGGTTATGAGTATGGCGTCGAGCCTGCCCATATCCAGCCCTTCATCCTTCATAAGCCGGCGTACCTTGCGCATCGAGGCTCCCGCATCGACGAGAAGCATCCCGTCCGCAGTCTCAAGACAGCAGCAGTTGCCGCAGCTCCCGCTTGTGAAACTAATGAACCTCATCCTGCTCGCAGTATTTCTTGATTACGGCGTAGGCCTCCTTCACTCCCAGCTGTCCCGCTACGGACAGGTCGTTGCAACCTTTCTCCTTGTCCCTGAGGTATATCTGCACCAGTGCCCTGTTGTAATAGGCATCACCCATATAAGGGTAGGCCTTTATAGCCTCGGTGTAGGCCCTGATGGAGGATATGTGGTCGGAAGACAGGCAGTACAGATTGCCCAGATTGTAAAGTATGTATGCGGATCCGGGAAGTATCCCGGCAGCCTTCTTCATATCTTCTATGGCTTCGGTGTAGTCGTAGCTCTGGTTCACACGATCCTTGACACGGGCGCGCGTATTGCCGCTCTCATCCATACTCAACACCTGGACATTGTTCTCTATGGATGCAATGAAGTCTATCATCTCGGCCCGCAGGACGCCACGGTTCATATAGTAGAACGCACTGTACTCGGAATCCCGGCCGGCAGACTGAGTGCGGGACACGGCAAGGTCGTAGTTGGCCAACGCGGAGTTGAACTGCTTGTCTTCATAGTCATACAGTGCGGCAAGGAAGGCACTGCGTTCGTCGTTTATAGCGTTGAAATTCCCGTGGTCCGCATCCGAAGGAGAGTTGGTAATCTCTACCGGTACGGAGCAGGTCGCGATGAAGCGGTCCGTCACCGGGTGCTCGTAACGCCTCTGTAGGGCCACATTGGCGGCCTTGGCATCTGCAAGCGCGAACTTGTACAATGGTCTGAGCTGGACATCCACATCCCTGTACTGGAGTATCTCGTCATTGAAATCCTTCTTCGCGAAATCTGCATCGAGGGCTATCAGGCTGCTGTACTTGCGTGTGGTGTCGGCGAATGAACCCGCCTCGGAGACGTTCTTGGCCCTGTATTCGCTGATTTTGCGCTGGGCGGTGTTGTAGTCGTCCCTCGAACTCTTGGTGCGGCCCAGCAGGTTCTTGACATAGGACCTGTTCATATAGGCCTTTGCAAAATCCGGGTAGAGGGCAATGGCCCTGTCATAATCCTCGAGGGCATCCAGATACCTTCCCATCTCTATGAAGACGGCCGCCCTGTTGAAATACACCAGCACGTTCTCCGGATTGATATTGACCACCCTGTCAAGGTCTTCCAGAGCACCTGCAAAATCGCCCACCTGCGCCTTGATAAGTCCACGGTTGTAGAGGGTCAATGCATTGCCCGGTTCCTGCTCCAACACCTTGTTCAGGTCGTTCATCGCCGGGATGTATTCGTGTTTGTCATATAGCATCAAGGCCCTGTTGAAAAGGGCGAAACTGTTGGTGTTGTCCAGTTCTATGGCCTTGTCCAGGTCCGCGATACCCTCATCCAGCTTGCCGCTGGCGGCATAAAGACGTCCCCGGCGCACATAACCCTCCGCGTCGAAACGGTCCAGTTTGATGGCCTTGTTATAGTCATTCAAAGCCGCCGTCGTATCGCCCAGGAACAATAGCGAAGCACCTCGGTTGAGGTAGGCGGAAGGGTCTTTGGGCTGGCGGCGTATGTAGCGGTTGAAATCATCCACGGCCTTCCTGAACTGCTGGCTCAGGAAATATGTCACTCCTCTGGAATAGTACAGACCCTCTGAGCCGGGCCTGAGGGAAATGGCTTTCTCATAGTCCCTGAATGCATCGTCATATTTACCGAAACGGCTCTCGGTTATGGCTCTGTAGTGGTAGCCGTTGGTGAATACCGGATTCAGGCGTACGGATGTATTGAAATCCTTCTGTGCTCCTCGAAGGTCGCCCAGATTATATTTCGCTATGCCCCGGAAAAAGAAAGTCCAGTAGTCGGTGGTGTCCAGCGAAGCCAGAACGTTGAAGTTCTCTATGGCCAGCGAGTACTTGCCCTCCTGCAGCGCGTGACGGCCGCGCAGGGAGAATACGTCCTTGTCCCACTGGGCGTTCAGCGCAGGGGGTACGGTCAACAAGGCAAGCAATGCAATGATGGGCCGGACAAGGATTTTCGTCCTGAAATGCATATCTTTGCAAAGATAAACAAAAACGGCTGATTTTTTAGTAACTTCGCACTCTATTGCAAACACAATGATGTATCATCGATTCACAATATGCCTGACAATTATGGTGCCGCTGACGCTGGCTCTTGCGGGAGGTCTGCATGCACAGGGGTTGTGGACAGTGCGTGACAGCAGCCTTGACAGCTATCCCACGGAAGAGACGCTTGCCGCAGATGTGGAATATCTCTGCTCGGAAACAGTGGCCGGAGCATCTTCTGATTTCGCCAGATCCAGACTCTCGGCGCAATACATTGCGGAAAGGATGAGGCGCAGCGGCCTGCTGGCATTTGGAGAGGACTACTGCCACCATTTTTCCAATGCCCTCACCGGAGGCGACAACGTAATCGGAATGCTGGAAGGGTTCAGTTCCGTCATTGACAGGAAATACGTTGTGGTCGGTACGCACTATGACAATATCGGTATGATATCCGGCACCCTGTATCCCGGCGCCGACGCCAACATATCGGGAGTGGCGGCAATGCTATCCCTCGCAGACGCTTTCAGGAAACAGAGGGACGACCACATCCTGTACGGCAGCAATATAATCTTCGTGGCCTTCGACAAGTATATGGACGGGCGAGTAGGCTCGCAGGCCTTTTGGGACGACATTGTTTCCGGGCAATACAGGGATCCCGTTACGGGGGAAAGAATTGATTCCTGCAAGATATCGCTTATGGTGGACATAGACCAGATAGGGTGCACGCTTGTCCCCGTGAATAAAGAGAGGAAAGATTATATGCTGGCTCTCGGCGAGCACACTCTCCCCCTGAAGATGCGGAGACTGTTGGAACAGTGCAACCGCTTCTACGAATGCGGTCTGGACTTGTGCCACAGCTATTACGGCAGTGAGAATTTCACCAGAGCCTTCTACCGGCTTGGAGACCGCCGCCACTTCATCGATGCCGGCATACCCACAGTTATGTTCACCTCCGGCATCACCGACAACAACAACACCCCCGAGGATACTCCAGAGAGCCTTGACTATCCCGTTCTGCGCCGCCGCATTATCCTCATATTCAGATATTTGGAGAAATTGTTATGAGCATGGGGAAGACAGGTTTGTTCATAAGGGGCCATATCGGCCTCATGCGCAGGATAGAAAAGGCCTGCAAAGGGGTGGACAGCATCATCTGGGTGCATTCCGCTTCCTACGGTGAATTCGAGGAAGTCAGGCCCGTCGTGACCGCAATCCGGAAAGCGCATCCCGAATACAGAATCCTTGTGACTTTCTTTTCGCCCTCGGGCTATGAGCATCTCAAAACCGACGAAGCTGCCGATTTCGTCTTCTACCTTCCCATAGCGACCCGCCGCAATG
This sequence comes from Candidatus Cryptobacteroides sp., assembly GCA_045597605.1. Classification (GTDB taxonomy): domain Bacteria; phylum Bacteroidota; class Bacteroidia; order Bacteroidales; family UBA932; genus Cryptobacteroides. The sequence goes on from JAZLKN010000034.1 coordinate 41,632, forward strand.
CCGTACGATTCCTGGATGCGATACGCCCCGTCAGGGTGATAATATCCATAAGCGATTACTGGCTGCCATATCTGCACGAGCTGAGGAAAAGGCATATACGCACCTACCTTACGTCCGCAAGGTTCGAGGAATCGATGTTCTATTTCAAGCCCCTCGGACGGCCATACCTTGACGCATTCAAGACCTGCTTCACGAAAATCATCGTAAGGGATGTCAGGTCGATGGAGATTCTGGAGAAATATGGAGTCACCCATGCCGTACTGAGCGGAGACCCGCGCATTGACAGGGTGCTCGCCCTGGCCGCGACGGACTGGGCCGATGACAGGATTGACCGATGGATCAAAGACGGGAAGGCATTCGTCGGAGGCAGCGTGCTTCCCGATATGGACAGCACCGTGATGGCCGCCCTCGTCAATTCGCACCCGGAAGACCGATTTCTGATAATTCCCCACGAGACGAACGATGGAAGCATAGCCACCCTCCGCAGGCTGATAAATGGTAGGAGCGTACTGTACACGGACGATGACATCGATGCCAACGTAATGATAGTCAATACCGTCGGTATGTTGTCAAAATTGTACCGCTATGGTTTTGCCGCCTATGTGGGAGCCGGATTCGACGGGGCACCGCACAGCATAGTCGAACCTGCCGCATACGGCATTCCAGTGGCATACGGGCCGCAATTCGGCTCACATTACCATTGCCAGTATATGATAGACTGCGGTGGAGGCCATTCTGTCAAGGATGCCGAAGAACTGATTCTGTGGTATGACCGCCTCAAGTCCGACAGCGCATTCCTTGAGGGTTCAGGGAAAGCGGCAAGGCAGTACTGCATCGACAGAAGCGGCGTTGCCGACTCTATAATGCGTATCGTAATGGACGGTGACAAAGAGTAGTAGCCGTCATAAATCCAGATAATCCAGGCTGAAAGGAGTCCCCTTCTCAAGGTCGCGGTTCACCCTGCGGCCCAGACAGGAATCGAGATATTTGGGATGCAAACCGCATCCGGGCCTTATCGAACGTAGGTTCTTCTCATTCAGGACATCCCCTCTGCGTACGTCTTCGCATATGAAAAGGGAACGACAGATATCACGTCCTGGAATGGTTGAGGGGTCTGTGGGAAATTCTGCGGGACCGAGGGTAAGCTCCACTTCGCGTATTCGTGAGCACATGGATGCGAATTCCTCCGGTTGCATGGAAAATCCGCTGTCCGCACCACCCATATTTCTGTCCAATATAAGATGTTTCTCCACCATGGAGGCCCCCAGGGCGACGGCCGTAGTGGCGATGACATCGCCGAGGGAATGGTCTGAGACACCCACCTTGACGCCGAATTTCCGGGCGATTTCGGGTATGAGGCCCAGATTGGCCTTGTCGGGAGTTGCCGGATATGCCGAAGTGCACTTGAGAAGGGTGATGTCGTCATTGCCGACCTCGCGGCAGGTATCGACCGCAAGCTTTATGTCCTCGTAGGTGGATACACCTGTGGATATGACCATAGGCTTGCCTTTCGACGCAGCATAGCGTATAAGGTTTACGTCGGTTATCTCGAAACTCGCTATCTTGTAGATGGGATTGCCTATGCTTTCCAGAAAATCCACCGCACTGTCGTCAAACGGGGTGGAAAACGCCTTCAGTCCCAGACCGGCGGCATACTCAAACAGTTCCCTGTGCCATTCCCAGGGAGTGTATGCCATTTTGTAAAGTTCATACAGGGAATAGCCTTCCCACAGTCCTCCTCTCTGCATAAAGCATTCGTTCCTGCTGTCCACCGTCAGAGTGTCGGCGGTATATGTCTGGAGTTTGACGGCATCCGCACCGGCATCCGCAGCCGCCTTGATAGTGCGTCTGGCCGTTTCGATACTGCCGTTGTGGTTTGCGGACAGTTCGGCTATTATGAAAGTCCTGTTCATATTGCAAATATATGAAATCTTCTTCAGTAATTTTTACTACCTTCGCAATGATATTGGGAATAGTATGGAAATCGAATTTCTGAATGCAGACAATGCGGCGCAGTGGGATGAATTCGCCACCGCTTCGCCGTCCGCCTGGTTCCGCCACACTACGGCGTGGATGAAATACTCGTCCTGCTGCCGTTTTGACTCCAACACCAGGAACTTCTCCTTTATGGTGAAGCAGGGCCACAGGATACAGGCCATCGTACCCCTGCTCGTCGAGTACAGTTATCCTCAGATGACCTTCGACTGCTTTGCGATGTACGGAGACTACACTCCCCTGCCGGCCTTCGTGGAAAATGGAGAGGTGAGCAAGGTACTTGTCGTCGAAGCCATCGACGCGCAGCTGGACCGCATTGCGGCAGAAAATAATGTCAAATACGGCAAATTCATCATTGATCCCCTTATAGAATATCCTTATTTCAAGGATTTCGCTCCGTTCAATCTTCTGACAGAAGGCGCGGAAATCAGGTTCTCCACCACCAATATAGTCAGCCTCGATGACGATGAGGAAGTCATAATTCGCAATATGCGCAAAGGACACAAGGCTGCCATCAAGCAGGTTATGAAAGAGAGCGGCTACCGCGTGGACCTGTTTGACAAGGACAATGTAACGAAGGAACAGGTACTGAAGTTCAAGGAGATACACAGAATCGACGCCGGACGGCAGACCCGCACCGATGCCTCATGGGACTGTATGTACGAGTGGATAGCCGACGGCAACGGAGTGCTGGCGATGCTCTGGATAGATGCCATAGGCGGATACGGCGCGGCGGCTCTTGTGATGCACTGCAAGAAATCCGCGTATTATGCCTCGTATGCAACCTTGGATTCCACCTTCCTGAACAGCCACTGCGGCCACATAATCCAGTGGGAACTGATAAAATACCTCAAGGCGCACGGAATCAGCCGCTATGAGACAGGAGACAACTACTGGAACCTCGGGGACAGCGACAATGACCGCAAGCTGAACGAGATTGCGAAATACAAGAGAGGGTTCAGGACGTTTGAGATTCCGAAATTGACTTTCTACAAAAGCTGGTGACCCGCCTCCAGGTCAATGCGCATAAAGCCGTCACGCGGTTCTGAAATCGAGAACCCGAGACGCCTGTCCATCTTGAGAGCCGCAACGTTGTCCTGATTCACAAGGCTGTATATCGATTTCAATCCGAGAATGTCGAAATACAGTTTGAATGACGCAGCGGAGATTCTTGTGCCAAGACCACGCCCGGCAAGGGTCGGATCCAGGAAGATACCCTCGTCAGCGGATGAATCCTTCAGCCCGGTGAGAGATACTCCCCCGCACAGCCGTCCGTCAAGATACACTGCCCAATAGAATGCATCAATACGCGTACGCAAACCTTCAATATACGCGAGATGGCCTTCCAGCGGTATTTCATCGGTCGAGCACATCCATTTCCTCACGGATTCTTCATTGCGGTATCTGAGCACCGCCGCCTTCTCTTCGCAGGAAAGATTCACATAGTTCACAAAATCCAGTCCGTCTATCCTGTAATCGCGTCGGGCAAGAACCGCCTGAAAGAGTCCGATATAGTTGCCCTGCACGTCGATGTCCTTTCTCCATCTGCCGGAGGGGGCCCTGTCCAATGCTTCCATCAGCTGTGCCTTGTCCGGAAGAGAGGCCGCCAGATTGCCGAGAGGATACACCATACCGTTATTCACCAACCCGTTATAGAAATCCTTCTGATTGTCCACATACCAGCCGGCGGCAACCCTGCAGCCGCAGGACAAGGCCTCATAACATACGGAACTGGCAGAAAGGATGCAGACCTCGCTGCTGCGGAAAATCTCCGCCATCTGCTCCGCACTGCGGCCCGAGCCGTGAAGGACGGTCACCTTCTTCCCACAGTCCCCGAGTACCGAAGAGAGGGAATCCGCGAGGGAAAGGGAATCGCTGCCACCGAAGCATATGCATACTCCTTCCCTGTCCCCGGACGGGACGGCTTCGCGGAAAGGCTTGCGGAGCAAGGCCCATTCCGGTCCCATTGCATTGAAACCGTGATTGATTGTAAGGTCGGCTGAGGACAGAGCTGCGCTGAAATCATCAATGCACGCCAGCGCACATCCCTTGTCTCTGATACGTTTTCTGTATTCCGCAGTAAAGAAATAATTGTCCAGTACAACGAACTCGTCACCTGAAAGCCGTCCCAGGAAATCCTCGAAAGGGTCTTCAAGACTGTACAGAGCGAAGTGCCCCGCACATTCCCGTATCTGTGCCGGAGTGGGCTCGTACAGGAAAAAGATACATTCAAAGCGTTCCGACAGCATCTCCGCAAGAGCCAGGCTTCGGAAAAAATGTCCGTAGCCCGTCTGCGCGGACGCGTCGGCTCTGAAACATATCTTCGTCATATACGGGCGCCGTATCAGTTGAGTCTTGCAAAACCGCTGTGGCAGACGGGACCGTGCAGTTCCCTGTCGATGTCACGCCCGTCCTCGAATTCACGTATATCGGCAAACAAGGCGTCCAGCTCTCCGAAGTATCCGTCCAGTATCTCTGGCGTATGGCAGAGGCAGGTGTACATGCTGTTGCCGGCAAGATAGCCCTTGGCAAGCATCTCCTGGGTGATATAGGTCTTGTATTTCAAGGCGTCAGGACTGTCGAAAGTATAGCCTGCCAGTGCGGGTATCCCCCACTGTTTGATCTTCAAACCGTGTTTGTCGGCAAGAGCCTGCCAGCGTTTCCTGTTTTCCTCCCCTATCCTTGTGATAGTCTCCCACGACTTCTCCCTTTCCATAACATCAAGGGCGGCAAGGGCGGCAGCCGGGCCTATCCTCTCCGTCCAGAACGTACTGCTGATGAAAGTCTTCTGGGCCGCCTGCATTATCCATTCACGTCCGACCACGGCAGAGATGGCATAGCCGTTGCCCATCGTCTTGCTGAAAATCGCCATATCGGGTTCAACCCCGTATTTCTTGTACAGTCCGCCGAAAGTCTCACGGAAACCGCTGGTACATTCGTCGAAAATGAGGATTATCTTCCTGTCATCGCAGAGCTGGCGTATCTTCTGCAGATAGCCTTCCTCAGGGCCGTTGTTCCTGCACACCTCCATCTTGACAGCCGCTATCTCACCGGCATTCCTGTCAAGAAGTTTGATCAGTTCGTCTATGTCATTGTAATGGAAAGGTATGGTGGAGCCGCGAAGGCCGCGAGGAACGCCGGCCGGTTCAAGACCGGGAAGAAGATGTCCGGCAAGGGCATCGTTCTCGCCGAGATTGACGGACAGATACCAGTCGTGCCATCCGTGGTAACCGCATATAGCCACCTTGTCCTTGCCCGTTGCGGCACGCGCTATGCGCACTGTAATGGCATTGATCTCTCCGCCGGTACGCGCAAAGCGGACCATATCGCCCCAGGGATTCATAGCGACAAGCCTTTCCGCCAGAGCCACCTCCTCGGGGCAGTTGAATGTCGACATATTGCCGTCCCTTACCACTTTGGCGACAGCCTCATCCACTTCCTCCCTGCCGTAACCGAGGACATTGGTGCCTATGCCCATAATGCTGCAGTCTATGTATTCCTTTCCGTCAAGATCCCATACCCTGCATCCCTTGGCCTTGCTGAAATAGGCCGGCCATTGGTCCGGGAGAAACATTTCCGGACGTTTTGACAGAAGCATATTGCCTCCGGGTATGAGCTTCTTGGCTTTCTTGTAGAGTTCCTGACCTTTTCCCATATTATTCAGTCTTTTTATCGTTGTTCAATGATTTGATATAGCCTTCGTTGTACCCGAAACGGCTGTTGATGCTCCGTATCTCAGTGTGAGACGACAGATAATCTATGTACTCCTTCCATGGCCTGTCTATGCCGAGCGCATCTATCAGGCTCCTGAGAACCTCGAAATCCTCCGGTTCGTCCAGAGTGATTCTGTATCTGTCCGCGGGAAATTCGCCTTCAGGATTCGCCACCTTCAGGGATCTGAACAGCGTACCGCCCTCCGCCGTGCCGTTCTTCCATATGTACGGAGTAACGTGTTCGCGTTCCGAAGTCATTACGGCCTCCCTGTATGCACGTTCCAGGGCCGAGAATCTGAACACCTCGGTATCGAGGCCGTCCGGATAGCTTGCAGGGTCTGTCCTGACATAGTCGAAATTCCCCTCGACGGCTACGGATATCACAGTGTCTATGACGGCGGGGTCTATCAGAGGGCAGTCCGAAGTAAGCCTGACGACATAATCCGGCGCTTCGGGAGCGGCAGTATCGTAAAATCTGGCGAGTACATCGTCAACCGAGCCCTGAAAATATTCCACGCCCAACTTGTCAGCGACAGCGATTATATGCGACGCTCCTTCCTCGGAGGTGGTGGCTATCTTGAGCTTCGAGATTTTCCCCGCCTTGAGTATACGCCTGAGATGTATTTCCAGAAGTGTTCTGTCACCCACCGTCTTGAGTATCTTTGCCGGAAGACGGGTAGAGCCGTAACGGGCCTGTGTAATTGCAAGTATCTTCATATCATTGCCAATTTACGGGGCTCAGGAGATGTTTTTCCTTTACCCTGATGTCCGGTTTCACATCGGTGATTACGGCAGCCTGCACATTTGCCATAAGCTGCCCCACGTTGTCGACACCGACGAGAACCCCTTTTATATATGGATTGCCTATATTGTAGCCCAACGCCAGCTGTGCCATCGACATTCCATTTTTCTCCGCGAATTCATCCAGCTGCAGCAGGTAAGGACGCAAAGGCAGCAGCTTTTCGGGAAGAGTGTCCCTATCCTTGAAGAAGAGTCCCTGCAGGAAGGTGCTGCGCACGTGGATTTCCACTCCTCTGCCGCTCAATTGGGCAAGATACGGATCGAACTTGCGGTCAAAAACATTGCGCGGTATCTGGAGCAGGTCGAAGTCCACTTTGCTGTCCAGTATGATTTCCAGTTCTTCAGGCTCGTACAGAGAGAATCCTATTTTCCGGCATAAGCCGCTCTCACGTATCCGGCGGAAGTCATCCCACACTGCAGTATTTTCCCGAAAAACGGAGAAATGATGGAGCAGGTAGCCGTACAGTCTGTCCGTCCCCAGTCTGCGCAAGGTGTCCCGTAACACATCCTCCACCTTCCCGTATCCCGCAGGATACTTGGACACTATGCCGAAGGAAGTCCTGCCGCCTATGCAATGACCCAGCACCTGTTCCGCATCACCGTACGCGCTGGACGTGTCGAGAAGCGATATGCCTTCATCGGCCGCACAACTCAGAATGTCCCGCACGTCATCCTCCCCGGGACGGCCTGCGGAATTGATGCCGTAGCGGCAACCGAACTGAACGGTTCCCAAAACCAGCTTTCCGGCACCGGAGCCTTGTGACAGCCTGTCCGTTGTCATCTGTCAACGAATTCCAGAACCTTGGCTATCACCCAGTCCTGTTCCTCATCCGTAAGCGACGGGAACATCGGGAGAGCCAGACAATGCCTGTAATATTCTTCGGCAACCGGACAGTCGCCTTCCTTCCATCCGAACTGCCTGTAGTAGGGCATAGTGTGGGCCGGAATGTAAAGAACCTGGGCGAACACCTTGTACTGACGCAGATAGTCATACAGTCCCTTGCGGTTTTCCACCTGTATGATGTAGAGATGGAAGGCGTGCCTTATCCCTTCGGCACGATATGGAACGGTTATCCTGTCCGAAGAAGCGAATGCCCTGTCATAACGCGAGGCTATTCCGTTCCTGCGGTCTATGCTCCATTCGAGACGCTTTAGCTGCGAGAGCCCGAGCGCGGCCTGCATATCGGTTATCCTGTAGTTGTATCCGAGCTCCTGCATCTCGTAATACCATCCGCCGTCGTTGCGCGTAAGCAGATTGGGATCCTTGGTGATGCCGTGCGTGCGGAAAAGGTTGACTCTTTCGTACAACTTTGGATTGTTGGTCGTTACCGCACCTCCCTCCCCGGTGGCTATGTGTTTGACGGGATGGAAGGAAAAACAGGTCAGGTCGGCGTATTTGCAGCCGCCTGCCATCTGTTTCTTTCCGGCCCTGTCCGTAAAATATGCTCCCGGAGCGTGGCAGGCGTCAACTACGATGGCAAAGCCGTATTCGTCGGCGAGGGACCTCAGCCTCTGTTCGTCAATGGGGTATCCGGCAAAATCAACGGGAACTACTGCCTTGTAGGTATTCGCCGGAGAGTCCTTGAGAATGGTCTCCAGCTTATCAAGGTCCATAAGATAAGTGTCCGGAGCAATGTCACAGAACACCACCTCGGCACCGAGATAGCGGAAACCGTTGGCGCTGGCGACGAAAGTTATGGGCGTGGTTATAATCTTGTCCCCGGGACGTATGTCCAGTGCCATCGCACACAGATGGAGCGCCGCCGTGCCGTTGCTGACCATACAGGCATAGGAACAGCCGAGATATTCCGCGAAAGTCTTCTCGAACTCCCCTATCCTTGGCCCTTGAGTCATATAATCAGACTTCAGAGCCTCAACTACCGCAGCAATATCCTCGTCCGTAATGTACTGATGACCGTATGGTATGTTGTGATCAATCATAATGTACTGATTTTCTGACGGAGGGTCTCGACAGTCTCCCACTCGTCATTGTCGTCCGAACTGTAATGGAAACCTTCGGGAACCGGTACTGCCTTGTGATGCTTGATATAATCCTCCTTGGTACGCTTGCCGTTGAAAGTCATGGTGGGAAGAATCGCGTAGTATTTGCCAAGATCGACCGTACTGAACGAATCCGTCAGCGAAATCATTTCTTCGTGAAGCTTCTCGCCGGGGCGTATGCCGACTTCCACCTGAGGAAGCTCGGGAGCGATTGCCGTAGCTACGTCCCCGATGCGGTAGGAAGGAATCTTAGGCACGAATATTTCTCCTCCCAGATGGTGTTTGAGAGCGTAAAGAACCAGATCGACACCCTCCTGAAGGGATATGTTGAAGCGTGTCATCCTCATATCGGTGATGGGAAGCTCCTTTGCACCGCTGTCGCGCCTGCTGATGAAGAAGGGGATGACGGATCCGCGTGAGCCCATCACATTGCCGTACCTCACAACAGAAAAACGTATGTCCTTGCGTCCGCTGATGTTGTTCGCGGCTACAAAGAGCTTGTCCGAAGTAAGCTTTGTGGCTCCGTAGAGATTGATGGGAGCGCAGGCCTTGTCGCTGGATAGGGCGACCACATCCTTGACACCACAGGAGAGAGCAGCGTCGATAACGTTCTGTGCCCCGTTGACATTGGTCTTGATACATTCGTCGGGGTTGTACTCGGCAGTGTCCACCTGCTTTATCGCGGCGGCGTGGATAATCACGTCAATGCCCTCACAGGCCCTTCTGAGTCTTTCCGCATCACGAACGTCACCTATGAAATATCGCATCTGGGGATATTTGGTCTCGGGGAACTTCTGTTTCATAAGGAATTGCTGATATTCTCCACGGGAGTACACAACCACCCTTTTTACATAGGGATATTTTTCCAGAACGGTCTGGACGAACTTGTTCCCGAACGAACCGGTACCACCTGTTATAAGGATTGACTTATTGTTGAGCATAACGTTATAGTTTTTATTTTTCAATTTCGATTTTCCATCTGCGATGGCTCCAGAGATAGTTGTAAGGCATCGCGTTTATGTCTTTTTCGAGAAGTCTGTAATATTGTCCCACTATTTCCTCCGGACTCAGCTTCGACGCATCCTCGCATATAGGGGTGAATTCAATGAGATAGTGTCCCCTTGAAACGGGTCTCATATTCAAATACAGCACACTGAAACCGAGACGGTTGGCAAGCGTTGCCGCACCGGTCATGGAACGTGTGGACTGGTGCATGAACTCCACATCGACCGTTCCCACAGCGTTATAATAAGGACTCTGGTCGGTATTGATGTTATATACCATCTTCCTGCCACGGTGTCTGAGCGCAAAGCGCATCAGGTCGTTGCTCTCCACATACCCCTCGAATGCATCCCTTTTCTCCAGCGGAGCGCAGCGGTTGTCCTTCATTATCCAGTCCCACAAACGGCTGGAAAGCCTCTTGTACACCACGCATTCATTGTCTTCCGTCACCGGGAAAGGACGTCCTGTGAAATTGTAATGGGGCATACCGCCGAACAACTCCCAGTTGCCGCAGTGCGAGTACATTACCATCACGGAAGGGGAATTGTCATAACTGTGCTGCAGGACTTCGGGATTGACGGTTTCGCATATACGCTGTCTGTCGAGTCTCCCGTACGAACGGCAGGCACCGAACCATATCGTTTCCGCAATGATATCTCCGAAATGACGGTAGAACCGATGGGACAGTTCTTTCAAGGCATCATATTTCATTTCGGGGAAACTGCGGCTCAAGTTTATCATCACGTCGGCCGTACGGTAATGCAGAACCTTTTCGGCCAGAAAAGCCACGAAGGTGCCGAATGCATAATGGACCCTGAGAGGAAGCCTTCCGGCCAACCTCAAAAACCCCTTGAAAATGTGTCCGAAAACAGACATTGAACAACATCGCTTTATTCAACAAAGTTAGTCATTTATCGCAGAAATACCAAATGCGCACTTGAATTTTAGATGAATATCCCGTATCTTTGTACAGATTGTAAAGTCATAATTTTATCCGGAGATGAAAGACCTGCGCCTACTTCTGAAACGTTTCGTAAAACCCTATGGAAAGTACCTCGGAGGCTCCGTGGTCCTGAATTTCCTGTCAGCGATATTCAACATATTCTCCTTCTCCCTGCTGGTCCCCATCCTGAACATACTGTTCAATGTCGACAACACCGTCTATCGTTTCATTCCATGGGACGACCCTCAGGCCAGTGTGAAAGAAAAGCTTCTGAACAACCTGTACCATACCGTAACCCAAACGATAGACAGCTACGGAGCATCCACCACACTGCTATGGCTCGGCATTTTCCTTATCGGGATGACAGCCCTCAAATGCAGCTGCTATTTCGGGTCGTCGGCAATAATGGTACCCCTTCGCACCGGCATAGTAAAAGACATACGCGTAGCCGTATACAATAAGATTCTTGGGCTTCCTCTCGGATATTTCTCGTCCGAGCGCAAGGGTGACATCATAGCCAGGATGAGCGGGGACGTGAACGAGGTGGAGAATTCCATCGCCAGTACCCTGGATATGCTCATAAAGAATCCCATCCTGATAATCTGCTACTTCGGGATGCTGATCTTCATCAGCTGGCAGCTAACTCTCTTCACAATCTGCGTCGTGCCCGTAATGGCCTGGGCAATAGGAGCATTGGGCAAGACTCTGAAGAAGGATTCGCTCTTCGCGCAGGCCAAATGGAGCGATACTATGACCGTTTTCGACGAAACGCTTGGCGGACTGCGCATAATCAAGGCCTTCATCGCCGAGCGCAAGATGAAGGCACGCTTCAACGGCATAGCCGAGGATTTCCGCGTGGCGACAGGCAAGGTTGCAGTGCGGCAGAGTGCAGCGCATCCCGTCAGCGAATTTCTCGGGACAGCAATGGTGATGGTGGTGCTGTGGTTCGGAGGATGGCAGATTCTGGGCAACCGCAGCAGTTTCGACGCTCCCACGTTCATCTTCTATATGGTGATACTCTACAGCGTTCTCCAGCCCCTGAAGGACTTCACCCGCGCAGGCTATATGATTCCCAAAGGTCTGGCATCGATGCAGCGCATAGACAAGATATTGAATGCCGAAAACCCCATCAGGGAGAAGGCCGATGCCGTGGACATCAAGGGCTTCGACAGAGAGATATCCTTCAACGGAGTGTCTTTCAGTTATGACGGCACACGCGAGATTCTGCACGGTATTGATTTGAAGGTCAGCAAGGGCAGGACCATAGCCATCGTGGGCCAGAGCGGCAGCGGAAAATCCACTCTGGTGGATCTCGTTCCGAGGTATCACGACGTGACCGGAGGTTCCATAACCATTGACGGACACGATGTCAGAGATCTGAAAATCAGCGGACTGCGCAGTCTGATAGGTAATGTGAACCAGGAGGCGATACTGTTCAACGACACCATATTCAACAATATCGCCTTCGGGGTGGAGGGTGCCACCATGGAACAGGTGGAAGCCGCGGCGAAGGTTGCCAATGCCCACGAGTTCATTATGGCAATGCCTCAGGGCTATCAGACTAATATCGGAGACCGCGGAGGCAAGCTCAGCGGCGGACAGCGCCAGAGGATAAGCATAGCGAGGGCCATACTCAAGAACCCCGAGATACTGATACTGGATGAGGCCACTTCAGCACTGGACACCGAGAGCGAGCGTCTGGTGCAGGAGGCTCTCGACCGTCTCACCAGCACACGCACCACGATTGCAATCGCCCACAGGTTGAGCACGATCAAGGGCGCGGACGAGATAATCGTACTGCACGAAGGCCGCATCGTCGAACGCGGACGCCACGAGGAACTCCTCGCCAAGGACGGCTACTACAAGAAGTTGAACGATATGCAGGCACTCTGAGCCGGATACAACGGATGAAACGTTTTCTGACATCATCAATCACAGTGCTTGCGGTCATGACCGCTTTGGAGGCCGGAGCCGTCAAAAGGAAAGATTTCAAGAACACCGTCCACATTCTTGACAGCCTGCTCACCGAACGGACCGGAGTGGTCAGCGAGTTGAAATTGAAGAAAGTGACGACGCGCAACAGGACTCTCGATTTTCATTTCGATGACAAGATATCGTTCCGCCCTGTAAGACCGGGCGACTATGACTGGATGAAAGCAGTCCTTAGAGAAAATATGCCTACCGGATACGTGGATTATACCGTGGGAAGAATACTTCTGGACGGCAAGAGCGTAAGCTCGCTTGCAGTAACGCCCATAGGGTACAACGGCAGAAGCGGGGCAGGGATGAAAGTGAAGAACATAAAGTCCGTTCCTCTGGTGGACAGGGGGATAAAGGCCCCGCGAGGTCTTACCGGCAGGCACATCGCGATGTGGCAGAGTCACGGCAGATATTATGACAATGTCTCCGGGATATGGAAATGGCAGAGGCCCCTGCTGTTCCAGACCGTGGAGGATATCTACACCCTGAGTTTCGTCGTGCCTTTTCTGGCTCCGATGCTGGAGAACGCAGGAGCCACGGTGATGCTGCCGCGCGAAAGGGACTGGAGGACAGAAGAGATAATAATAGACAATGACCCGTGCGAGAACGGTTCGCCGCGTCTGCACGGAACTGTCATACATTCCGCCAAATGGACAAAGGCCGGCAGCGGCTTCGCCGATACGACGGCCGTCTACCACGACGGGCAGAATCCCTTCGAGGCGGGCACCTTCCTTTGGAGCGAATGCCGTACAGGCGGAAAGGAGGACAAGGTGATATGGGCCGCAGAAGTGCCCTCACGCGGGGAATATGCCGTATATGTCACATACCGTTCCCTTCCCGGAAGTTGCGAAAGAGCCCGCTATACGGTTCATACCGCCGGCTGCGACGTGGACGTCTATGTGGATCAGAGCAAAGGTGGCGGATGCTGGATATATCTGGGCAGTTACGAATTCGACAAGGGCAGTCATCCACTGGTATCGCTCAGCAATATTTCATCCAAGGAAGGGGTAGTGGTTGCAGATGCAGTCAGGATAGGAGGGGGCTACGGCAATCTGGCCCGTGGTCCTGAGGGCGCGGATACCCTGCTTTCCGGAATGCCCAGATATGCCGAAGGCGCAAGATATTTCATGCAATGGGGCGGCATCCCGGAAGAGGTATGGAGTCAGAATAAAAGGCAGCATGACTACCGCGATGATCTGATGAGCCGGGGAAAATGGGTGGAACACCTTTCAGGCGGATCCTGGGCCAACCCCACAGGCAAAGGCATTGGCATACCGATAGACATGTCCCTGGCCTTCCATACGGATGCCGGGATATGCCCCAATGACAGCATAATAGGCACTCTTTCCATTTACACCCTGAAATGCGAGGGTAAATCCACCTTCAGCAACGGATACAGCCGTGCCACCAGCCGTGAGCTGGCGGACTGGGTGCAGACACAGGTCACCGATGACATAAAGGCCCTGTGGAACAGGGATTGGCAGAGAAGGGAACTGCGCAACCGTTCGTACAGCGAGAGCCGCACCACGGGTGTCCCCGCAGTACTGCTTGAATTGCTGTCGCATCAGAATTTCGAGGATATGAAATACGGTATGGACCCGCTGTTCAAGTTCACCGCCGCCCGTTCCTGCTATAAGGCCATACTGAAATATTTGTCAATGCGTTACAGTTGCCCATACGTGGTCCAACCCCTGCCGGTCAGGAACTTCTCGGCAAAATTGGACACCCGTGCTCCGAAAGACGGCAGATACGACGTGGAACTGAGCTGGAGGGAAAACGTCGATAATCTCGAATCGACGGCAGGGGCCGATGCCTTCAAAGTATTCACGCGCATAGATGACGGAGGATGGGACAATGGTGTGAAAGTGACGCCAAGGGCTGAAAATGGGACATACAGCATAAGGCTGGCCGTCGAGAAAGGGCATATCCATTCGTACAAGGTCATAGCCCTTAATGATGGAGGATGTTCCTTCCCGTCCGAAACTCTGGCCGTGGGAATACCGGAGGACAGTAAAGGCAAAATACTGATAGTCAATAATTTCAACCGCATCAGCGGTCCAGTATGGTTCGACTCCCCCACTTATGCCGGCTTCGATGCGGCAGTGGATTGCGGCGTTCCCTACATAAGGGACTGGAGCTATGCGGGCAGGCAGACAGAGTTCGACAGGACAGTCCCATACATCAACGACGACCTGCGCGGTTTCGGAGCCAACGGAGAGGAATATGCCGGCAGGATGAGGGCAGGCAACAGCTTCGATTATCCGTATATACACGGAATGTCTGCCTTCAGGGCAGGCTATGCCTTCGACAGCGCATCCTCCGCATCATTCTGTGAAAGTGGATCGGACGGGCAGTTGCGTCCTGCGGATGAACTGCAGTATTTCGCAATTGACCTCATCTGCGGAAAGGAATGCCGCGTCCGGACCGGCAACGCAGCCGTGACCAGAGGCGGAATTCTGCCTGCGGATATGCAGAAGACCCTGCTCCGGTGCACGGAAGCGGGCTGCAACATAATAATCAGCGGCAGCTACATAGGACATGACGTTTTCGGCTCGGTTTATCCGTCAGAGGCTGCCGTCGTCAATCCCGGAGCTGATGGGCAGAACGCCTCCGCAGGCAGATTCGCCCGCGAAGTACTGGGATATGAACTCCATCGGGCCTTCGGTTCGAAGAACGGACACGTTAGCGGAGTGGATGACTTGTCCGGAATACGCGACGCTTCCTTCCCCATGGAACCTTGCGAACGCAGCTACTGTGTGGAATCCCCGGATGCCCTGCATACTGTCGGCAGGCTGGCATCAGGTAGGGAATGCCACAGCACGGTCAGTATGACCTATGGTGACACAGGCTGGCCGGCAGCCATACGCACCGCATTCAGCTCATACAGCGTTGCCGCTTTCGGATTCCCTCTGGAGGTGCTTGACAGCCAGGAGGCAAGAGACGGGATTTTCAGACAGACTCTGGAATATTTCCGGAGGCAGCCTGCCAGAGAATGATTCCCACGGAAACGGATACGTTAAGCGAGTGCTTGGTGCCGAACTGGGGAATCTCCAGCGAAAAGTCCGCGGCATCCACCACATCCTGGGCAACTCCGCTTACCTCATTGCCGAAAACAAATGCGTATCTGGCATCCTCATCACGATGGAAAGCATTCAGTTTCACCGAGTTCTCGGTCTGCTCGACAGCGACTACGGCATAGCCTTCCCCCTTAAGACGCCGCACGACGGAAAGAGTGTCACCGCAATGTTCCCAGGGCACGGAAAGTTCCGCCCCGAGGGCCGTCTTGTGTATCTCGGCGGAGGGAGGTACCGCGCATATGCCGCACAGATACACCATATCGGTCTTGAATGCATCGGCCGT
>JAZLKN010000035.1:0-21291 GCA_045597605.1 Candidatus Cryptobacteroides sp.
GACGGTGCGTGGAACTTCAAGCAGAGCAACAGCGAGAATTTGGATTTCAAGCTGAAATATTCCGGCAAAAAGTTCTATGTCGGTTCCAATGTTTATTTCGGTCACAGTTACCTTCCATCTGTAAAGACGACCACCATCCTGGATGCGAAGAGGGAGAAGAACGAGTATTACAAGGGTGAGAACAACTCCACATCCCCCCGGAAATTCAATGCCGGAGCCAGGGTTGATTTCGGCTATACATTCAATCCGGACAATGCGCTGGACGCCTCCTTGTCTTACGGCTACAGCGGAAAGAACGAGAACTCCATTCTCAAGACAGAACGGTACGGCAATCCCAATACGTCAGTCCTGAACGGAACGCAGAACGACACGGCGTATGTCAGCAGCCACAATGTGATTTTTACTGCGACATATAATCATAGATTCGCATCGAGACCTGACGCGCGGCTGGGAGTGGCTCTTTCCAACACGACAAAGCTTGACGGCGAATCCAACAGGAGAATCACTTCCGGGAATTTCTATACGAAGCAGAAGAATTATGCCACCTACAGCAGCATAAATGATTTCGACTCCAAACTTTCCGCCTTCTATGACGATATATTCCGTTTCGGGAAGAGCGATTTGAAATTGAAGGCCGGTCTGGACCTTATATCCAATCAGGACCTTGACGGCTACTTTGCAGAAACGTATGTAAACGGGACCTGGAGGGATTCCACTGCCTACAGGCAGTCCTACTATTACAATTCAATTTCGACGGAGCCATATGTGAACCTCACCTGGTCCGTCGGGAAATTCGACTTCTTCATCAAAGAAAGGGTGCAGATATATTGGCACGCTGTGATTGACAAGTTGGATAACATAAAAAAGCCTGAAGACATTAAGGGCCTGTTCGATAAGTTTGACCCGAAGAATCTGCTGAATGCCGGCGTAACATACCGCATCAATGACAAGCACCGTCTCGTGTTGGACTACGGCAGGTCCATCACCCGTCCCGACTATAAGAAATTGTGTCCGACACTGATGATAGGCAAATCGGAAGGAGAATATTTTATAGGTAATCCTGTTCTCCTCCCTGAAGTCACCGACAAGATAAACCTCGGCTATACCTACACCAAAGGCATCTTCGTTACAAGACTTGATTTAAGTTATCGTGACAAGAAAAATACTGCGGAGAAAGTCATCGACCTTGAAAAGTCAAAGGATATCACCGATCCGGGAGTGAGAACTCTCTTCACCTGGATCAACAACAAGAGGCAGAATTCCTATGGCGCGAAACTGGACCTCAAGATGAACGGGAAGGACGTGAAGGCGGAGATATGGGCTGCATTCAACTACGACAGGTATTGGAAAAGCGACAAGATCGACAAGGAAGATTTCAATTATGAACTTGGGACTTCCGTTGATGTATTCCTGAACGAGACCACTAAATTGTCTTCCAGCCTTGCGTACATCAGTGCCAGGCAGTCGGCATACAATCTGAAAGGAGAAGACATTGTGGCGAATCTGCGTTTTTCCAAGATGCTTGTCAAAGGTCTGGAGCTTTACGCCGAACTCAGGGACATTGTTGACAAGGACGTTTACGAAGAGACCTGGAATGCGGATATGAACTATCTGAAGATTGTGTCAACCACACCTATGCACAGGGCTGCACTTCTGGGTATCAATTTTGTGTTCTGAAACAATGAAACTCAAGAATGTGAAAGTCGGTCTGGAATGCTCCCTACGGTTGCGGCTATGATTCTGTCCGCAACTTCATCGAATGAAAGGCCGTCGACATCAAGAATGATGTCGGCGGTCTTTTCGTATATAGGCGCGCGTTCCGTCAGAAGGGCGGCCACGCTGCCGTGCAGGTCGTCTGTTCCTGCGAGTACGGGTCTGTGCTCTATGCCTGTGATTTCAAGATTCCTGACCAGTTCGTCCACCGAGGCTCTGAGATATACGCACACGGCATTCTTTTTTATGAGCTCGGCGCATTGTGGCGTGAGTATGGTTCCGCCTCCGAGTGACAGCACCATATCGGTGGGGAAACCGGCGTAATCGCAGATGATGCGGTCCAGATATTCCAGCTCCAGTAATCTGAACGCCGCCTCTCCCCGGCTTTCGAATATCTCTGAAACGGACAGGCCCTCTCCAATCTGGATGGTGTCATCCAGATCGAAAAAGAATCCTCCTGTCTTCCCGGCAATGCAGGCTGCCACGTGGCTTTTCCCGCAACCCATGAATCCTGTCAGCGCTATAGTCATATTCGCCCTTCCCCTAGAACAATGTCAGTTCCACTCCCGGTTCATAACCCTTATCCTCGGGGTCGATGCTCTCTATTTCGATTGTAGGAGTCTCGACGACAGGCTCTTCACCTGCCGGTATCTGTACATCTATATCTGCGGGCCCTTCGATTTCCTCAACGGCCTCGAAGTCGTCCTCCGGCAGATGCAGCCCCTCGATGAACCTGACGGATGCAACGGTGAGTGCTGATACCCTCTTTCCTTTTGCCCCTATGCCTTTCTTGGCTATGAATTCCTCCACGTTCACTATTTCCGGACTGCGCCCTTCATTCTTGCCTCCGAAAGTGATTTCAATGCGTGGATGCCTGTCGTTCACGAGCCCGACAAAACGCGAATCCTTGCTGTCCGCAACGAAAGACATAGGATTGTTGTCGGACACTTCGAAACTGAAACGCTTGACATAGAAGGATTTCGCTTCCCCGTCATAATACAGTGCACTCCATATCGCGTTTCTGTCCAGTTTCTCTATCCTGAGGAGTTCTCCCTGATACCTGCTGCTGAGGTCGGTCGGGGTGGTGTAGTACGTGCCGTCCTTGAATATCGCCAGCACCTTGTCGTTGGTTCCGAACTGGCCCAGATAGGTTCCGCGGCTGTCCTCGTTGAGCCTCTGTATGTCGTCGTCGAACCAGATGTCCTTCCCGCCTATGGTGGAGACGCCCTTCGAGGTCTGGGTAATGCTCTTGATGGGGTTCTTGCTAACCACGTTACCGCGTGAGGAGCGCCCCTTGATTCCCAGTTCCGCGAAATTGTAGTCCAGAATCAGCTTCTTGAGCTTCGGACGCGGGCGAAGGTAGATGCGCACGCTCTCGGCCTCCGCGTTGCGGTTTGCCGTGAACCACAGCACGCTGGTGCCCGGCGTACCCATTGACAGGTCATATTCCTTGTCGCGGGTGATGCCAGTGATGGCAAAGCGCTTGGCATAATAGACAGATGACTTGCCGTCCTTGTATATGGCGTTGTAGGTCATCCTCGTGTCACCGCGGTTGAAAACAGCCACGTGAATGATATCCTTGCCGAAGAAAGCCTTGTCGGCGACTTTCGTGACGCGGTATTTGCCGTCCTTGTTGAAGACGATTATCTCGCTGAGGTCGCTGCATTCGCATATGAACTCACCGTTGTCATCTTTCTTGAGGGCCATTCCCACGAAACCTTCCGCCTTGTTGGCATAGAGTTTCGCGTTGTTTGAGACAACCTTGGTTGCGGCTATGGTCTCGAACGAACTGATTTCCGTCAGACGGGGGAACTTGTCCTCTCCGCCGAAACGTTTACGTATGCTCTTGAAGTATTCTATGGTATAGCGTGTCAGGTTGTTGATGTTGTCGGTGACCTGGTCCATCTCTTTCTCTATGCCCCTGATCTTTTCCTCATTGGCCTTCAGGTCGAACTTCGATATCTTGCGTACGGGTTTTTCGACCAGCATCAGAATATCGTCCATCACTATTTCCCGGCGCAACAGGCTCTGGTATTCCTTCATTGTCGCGAAGGTCTCGTCGAGCTGGGCTTCCCACGACTTTGCCTCGTTCTCCAGAATCTTGTAAATCTTGTTCTCGAAATAGATGCGTTCCAAACTGCTGTAGTGCCAGTCCCTTGCCAACTCGTCCAGGCGTATCTGCAATTCCTGTCCCAGCAATTCGCGGGTGTGGTTGGTGTTGTAGCGCAGGATGTCGTCGGCACCCCAGAATTCGGGGCGGTTGTCCACGATTACGCAGGCGTTGGGACTTATCGAAACCTCGCAGTCGGTGAAGGCATACAGCGCGTCAATGGTCTTGTCGGGAGATACGTCGGCGGGCAGATGGATGAGTATGTTGGCCTGGGAGGATGTCAGATCATCGATTTTCCTTATCTTGATCTTGCCCTGTTCCCTGGCCTTGATAATGCTGTCCTTTATGCTTTCGGTGGTCTTGCCGTAGGGTATCTCGGTTATGGCCACCGTGCTCTTATCTATCTTCTCTATCTTTGCGCGCACCTTTATCACGCCGCCCCTGCGTCCGTTGTTGTAGCGGCTGCAGTCGGCATAGCCGCCGGTAGGGAAGTCGGGATAGAGGGTGAAATCTTCATTCTTTAAAATGGCTATGGACGCGTCCAGAAGTTCGTTGAAGTTGTGAGGCAGTATCTTGCAGGAAAGACCTACTGCAATGCCCTCGGTGCCCTGTGCAAGCAGCAACGGGAACTTTACGGGCAGTTCTACCGGTTCATCGGCCTTGCCGTCGTATGACTTCATCCATCTGGTCGTCTTCTTGTTGAAGAGGACTT
Source organism: Candidatus Cryptobacteroides sp. (assembly GCA_045597605.1). Lineage (GTDB taxonomy): Bacteria > Bacteroidota > Bacteroidia > Bacteroidales > UBA932 > Cryptobacteroides. The sequence continues at coordinate 4,536 of JAZLKN010000035.1, forward strand.
CCTTCGCGAATTTGCTCAGGCGGCACTCGATATACCTCTGGGCCGCGCTGCCGTCACCGGTGATTACATTTCCCCAGTTTCCCTGGGTGTCGATAAGCAGCCCTTTCTGTCCCAGAGTCACCAGCGCTCCGAAAATGGATGCGTCTCCGTGCGGGTGATAGGCCATGACCTGGCCCACGACCTTCGCAGCCTTAGTCAGTTCTCCGTCATCGTGGACGAACATGGAGTGCAGTACGCGGCGCTGAACAGGCTTGAGACCGTCCGCGATGTGGGGGACCGCCCTGTCCAGGATTACCTCCGAAGAGTAATCCAGAAACCAGTCCTGAAACATCTCGGACAGCTTGTACTGCCCGCTTTGCTGTGACTTCATATCTTCGTTCATGTCAGTTCTTTTTAAAATTCGTATCCGAAACGTTTCAATTCCTTCCTGTTCTCTCTCCAGTCAGGGTCCACCTTCACGAAGGTGGTCAGGAAGACCTTCTTCTGGAAGAAATCCTCCATCTCGATGCGGGCGTCGGTGCCTGTCTTCTTCAGCGCTGCCCCGCCCTTGCCTATGATGATGCCCTTCTGCGATTCGCGCATCACGTATATCACGGCCTTTATGTCATATCTCTGCGAGCCCTCCTTGAATTCCTCAATTTCCACCTGGCAGCTGTAGGGTATCTCGTCGCTGTAGTTGAGGAAAATCTTCTCGCGCAGTATTTCGCTGGCGAAGAACCTGAGGTTCTGTACCGTGAAGACATCCTTGTCATACCACGCCGGAGACACGGGGAGTGCGGCCACCACGGAATCGAAGATATTGTCCAGATTGAACTTTTCGATGGCCGATGCCGGGAATATCTCCGCCTTGGGGAGTTTGCCTTTCCACCACTGCATCAGCTCCATCACCTTGTCCTGCGTGCTGATGTCAATCTTGTTTATGACCACTATCACGGGGCATTCCAGCTTCTGGAGCTTAAGTATGTAGTCCTCGTTCTTGTCGGCCTTCTCCACCGTGTCGGTCACGTACAATATGATATCCGCATCGCCTATCGCGATGTCCACGAAGTCCAGCATATTCTGCTGCAGGCGGTAATTTGGCTTGAGTATGCCGGGAGTGTCGGAATAGACTATCTGCCAGTCATCCGAATTGACTATCCCCATTATGCGGTGTCTGGTCGTCTGGGCTTTCGCCGTCACTATGCTCAATTTTTCTCCCACAAGGGCATTCATCAGAGTGCTCTTGCCTACGTTGGGATTGCCGATTATGTTGACGAACCCCGCCCTGTGCTTCGCTGCCATCAGTTGAAAGCCCCCATTTTAAGTATGTTCACTTCGCCCTCCGTAAGGTAGCGCCAGGCTCCGCGTTTGATGCCCTTCTTCGTCAGGCCTGCGAAATACACGCGGTCCAGACCCTTGACCTGATAGCCCAGGGTCTCGAATATGCGGCGAACGATGCGGTTCCTGCCGCTGTGAATCTCTATGCCTATCCTGCGCTGGTCCTCGGCATCCACATAGCTGAGCTCGTCTGCTTTGATGGGGCCGTCCTCGAGATTTATACCTGACAGTATCTTGTTGAAATCCTCTCCGGAGAGTTTCCTGTCCAAAAGGACCTCGTAAATCTTTTTCTTGTTGAATGAAGGGTGGGTGAGCCTTTCGGCCATCTCGCCGTCATTGGTGAACATAAGCACACCCGTGGTGTTCTTGTCCAGGCGTCCCACGGGGAATACCCTGGTGGGGCATTTGGTGAGCAGGTCCATCACGGTTTGCTCGGCATGGGGGTCGGAGGTTGTGGTAACGAAACCCTTGGGCTTGTTCATTATGATATACACCTTGTCCTCTCCGTGCAGGCGCTGTCCTCCGAACAGCACCACGTCCTTGCGCACGTCTATCCTTGTGCCGAGTTCGGTGACGACTTTGCCGTTAACGGTGACCACTCCGGCCTGGATAAGTTTGTCGGCCTCACGGCGCGAGCATATTCCGGAATTGGCGATGAACTTGTTGAGGCGTTCTTCGGTCGGTGCGGCTGAGGGTGCGGCCTTCTTCCTGACAGCAGGCTTCCTGAAGGCGAGTCTTCCGGTCCCCGGTTTCCTGTCAAAAGGTTTGTCTCCGAATTTCTTTCCGGCAGAAGGTCTGCCGTGCTCCTTGGTGGGCTTGCCGTCGTAATCCCTACGGGGGCGTGCCGTTTTGTCGTAATCTCTGCGGCTCTTTTTGGTTATTTCCATTATTGCAATTTGAAAATATAGGTAATCGTTCCCTTCATCTGTTCAGGAGAATCAGGGCTTACATTGAATCTTGTCTTGAGTGAGGCCTGGCTGGCAGCCTTCCACATATCCTTGTCCGTCACCGTGGTTCCGTCGGCCCCCGGGATGGCCCTTATGACCACCCCCTGGCGGTCAACCCAGATTTCCACGACCACGGTACCTTCGTTCTGCACGCTGTATCCGGGCTTTGCCGGTACACCCACCGTGGTTCTTCCCTCCACCCTGGCGGTAGGAGCGCCATCTATCTTGCCCGTTGCGGTATTGCCCTGCGAATGGCCTGCCTTCAGCGTATTGGAAACCTCTTTTGCCGTCTGTGCGGCGAGGGTGTCCTTGTCGGTGTTCCGTGCTGCGTGGAAAAGAGATCTTCTGTCTATGACTTCCTCACGCGGAGGTTCCTTCACCTCGACATCCCCGTCCTGTCCTACGGTCGCCTCTTTTGCGAGGTTCTGCTTTGTCCCCTCGTGCTGGGCCTCGCTTTTCTGCACGAAGTCCACGGGCGTTTCCGGTTCGGGGTTCTCGGATGCGGGTTCTCTTCCGTAACGCTTCTTCATCGGCGATTCGTCGGCCTGCTCGAAATCTATCAGCACGGTCTTTTCTTCAGGTGGCGGATATATGTATTTCAGGCCGGAGAAACTGCACAGCAGGGCGGCGGATACGTTGACAACGAGCGTAAGTGCGATGCCGAATATCCCCGCAATGGATTTCTGGCGGTCCTGTTCCTGTGTATATCTGCCTATCATCGCGTACCTATTCCGGTGATGTGGCCATTATGACCTTGTAATGGTTGCGTTTGGCGATGTTCATAAGGGCTACAACCTCCTTCACCGGCACGGTCTCGTCCGCAAATATGCTGAAGGTGGGGTCCTCCTCGTTCTGCAGTTCTTCCACGAGGGCGTCCTCCACTTCGGCGAAGGGTATTGCCGTCCGGTTGCCGTTTATATGGAATGAGTATGTGCCGTTGTTCCAGTCCTTGACCGAAACGCTTGTCGTCGCCTTCGCCGCCACCTGTCCCGTGCTTTTTGGAAGCAGCAGCTTGAGGGCGTTGGGATTGACCAGGGTGCTGGTGATGAGGAAGAATATCAGCAGCAGGAACACGATGTCCGTCATCGAGGACATCGCGGTGGTCGAATCCGCCTTTATCGTTCTCTTTATAGCCATATCGGATTATTCTGTTTCTTCAATGCCTTCGGGCATAGTCTCGAGTATGTCAATCATATCCATTGTGGCCGTATCCATTCCGGCGGTCAGGGATGAAACCCTTCCGACAAGGAAGTTGTAGCCGAAATAAGCCACGATGCCGACGATAAGACCTCCGACGGTGGTAATCATAGCTTCATATATACCGCCGCTCAGAAGAGTGATGTCCACGTTGTTGCCGGAGTTCGCCATATTGAAGAATGCGCGTATCATACCGGTCACGGTACCGAGGAATCCGAGCATAGGGGCGCCGCCGGCGATGCTTGCCAGACCGCTCAGGCCTTTCTCGAGGCGTGCAACCTCGACGTTTCCGGCATTCTCCATAGATGCCTGCACTTCCTGCAGTGTCTTGCTGCGGTGGTCGATGCCTTTTTCCACCATACGGGCGACGGGAGAGTCATACTGTGCGCACAGGGTCCTGGCGCTCTGTATCTTTCCGGCGTGTATGTAATCCTGAATGTCATTCATGAAATAGCGGTCGATTTTGGATGCCTTCGTAATCAGCCACAGTTTCTTTCCGAAGATGTAGATGGCCACCAGGCTGAGGATGGCGAGCACAATCATAATCCAGCCGCCCTTGGCGGCCATTTCCAGTAAAGAGTAAGACAATACTTCCTGTTCCATATTAGTTGTTTTTATTTTTTGTTCAAAAACTCCGAATTAATCTACAAATATAATAAAATAAAATTAGGTATATTTGCACCAAGAGACAGAATTATGAAAAGAACAGTATTTTCCATTGTCGCCGTTTCAGCATTGATAGGCTCGGCGCTTCCCTCGGCTGCGGAGGTCGTAATCGTCCCGCAGCCCGTATCAGTTGAATATTCAGGCAAAGGCGTGAGCGTCAACGCCGGCCGGCCGACCGTAAAGAAGGTCATCGACACTGCTTTGGCAGAAGAGGAATATCTGCTGGACGCGAGCGGTGCGGCCGGAGATACCGTCTATGTGAAGGCTGGAAGCGAGGCCGGCCTGTGGTGGGCCGAAATGACCTTGCGCGAAATTCTGGCCCAGTCTCCCGAGCGTGTCCCCGGGGTGAAGATAGCCGACCGCCCGGAATTCGCCTACCGCGGTGCCCATCTGGACTGCTGCCGCCATTTCTTCAGTGTTGATGATGTAAAGAAATATGTCGATATACTCAGCCTTCACAAAATCAATGTTTTCCATTGGCATCTCACGGATGACCAGGGCTGGCGCGCCGAGATCCGCAAGTACCCTCTCCTGACGGAAATCGGTTCGAAACGCGGAGAATCCGGATACGGTGGATATTACACGCAGGAACAGATGAAGGAGGTTGTTGCCTATGCGGCGCAGCGTCATATAACGGTCATCCCTGAAATCGAAATGCCCGGTCACGCTCTTGCGGCGTTGGCGGCATATCCCGATTTGGGCTGCAATGGGGGACCTTACGAGGTCACTGAAGAATGGGGCGTATTCCCTGACGTGTTCTGCATAGGAAAGGAGAAGACCTTCGAATTTCTTGAGGGCGTACTGGATGAGATATGCGAAATCTTCCCCAGTGAATACATACATATAGGAGGTGATGAGGCTCCGCGCACCAGATGGGAAACCTGCCCCGACTGCCAGCGCAGGATGAAGGAGGAAGGCATCGGGACCGAGGACGGTCTTCAGGGCTATCTGGTACGTCGCATAGAGAACTTCCTTCAGAGCAAGGGCCGCCGCCTGATAGGTTGGGACGAGATTCTGGACGGTGGTGTCACCCCTTCCGCGACGGTTATGTCCTGGCGTGGAACAGACGGAGGAATCAAGGCTGCCAGGATGGGCAATGATGTGATAATGTCTCCGACCACATACTTCTATCTGGATTATTATCAGACGCTCAATCCGGCCGCAGAGCCGGAAGGAACAACCTATCCCTCATATCTGCCCCTTAGGAAATGCTATTCCTTCGACCCTTACGGATCACTCGACGAGGGTCAACGCGCGCATATCAAGGGTATACAGGCTAACGTCTGGACGGAACATATGTATGCCGTCAGCGACGTCGAGCATATGGCCCTTCCGAGACTTGCCGCACTTGCAGAGGTTTCGTGGAGCACTTCAAGACGTACATCCTACTCCGATTTCGTCGGAAGGATAACCAGAGCCCTGCTTCCCATCTACAAGGCTCAGGGTTATAATTACGCCGATTACGTGTTCCGCAAGCCGGCCGTGGAGTAACTTGACGGAGTCCGTACCATTTTTCAGCAAAAGTACCTATGCCACTTCGGGAACAATACCCAATGTTAAAACGAGTCATAGCACTTCACGGCACGTTTTGTCATGGGTTATGTGCCGTGAAGTGCTATGGCTCGTTTCTTCAACGTTCTTGAAACAAAAGTCGCTTTTGCTGTTGTCGTATCCGACTAAATGTATTAACTTCGCACCGAAATTAACAGGTAAAAGAATTATAGAATTGCAGTTATGGGAACGACAGCTATTGTCTCTGCAATCCTGACCCTTCTGGCTGGAATCGGCATATTCCTCGTTGCTTGCCAGATGATGAGCTCCAATTTGGAATCGGCGAGCTCAGCGAAGTTGAAAAGCCTCTTTGCCAAGGCATCAAAAAGCAAACTCCTCGGAGTCGGTATCGGAACGGTCGGGACTGCTGCCATTCAGAGCTCGGGAGCCACTACTGTGATGACGATAGGTTTCGTCAACGCAGGCATCATTACACTCACACAGGCTGCCACCATCATTTTCGGTGCCAACATCGGAACGACGGTCACCGCGCAAATCGTGGCTCTCGGTATGTTCGGGAGCAATGCGCTCAGCACCACCGTCATTTTCTCGGCATTTGCCGGAATAGGAGCGATGATGGTACTGTTCGCCAAATCAGCCGATGCAAGGACCTGGGGAGGCATTCTTACAGGATTCGGAATGCTTTTCGTGGGTCTGTCGCTAATGAGCGGATCAATGGAAGAATTCGCCGCTCTCGAAGGAGTGAAAACATTTCTGGCAAAAATCAGCAACCCGTTGCTGCTGGTGTTGATAGGCGCCGTACTGACTGCCATCATCCAGAGTTCGTCCGTGATGACCTCAATCGCGCTTGCGATGTGCGTTACCGGCCTCATCTCCCTTGATCAGGGCATTTTCCTCACTATGGGTTCCAATATAGGTTCCTGTATCGTGGCCATCATAGCCGGTGTGACCAGCGGTACGAATGCAAAGCGTACTGCGCTCATCCACCTCCTGTTCAACTGTTCCGGTGTGGTCGTCTTTCTTACCATAGGATGGCTGCTGATGGTTCTGAGCAGCAACTCCCAAAGTTTCGGCATGATGTTCGAGAGTGTGTTCCCCGGTGCTCCGCAGACACAGCTTGCGATGTTCCATACATTCTTCAATGTCATCACCGTTATGTTCATGCTGCCGCTTACAGGTGCTCTTGTCAGCCTTGTCACCAGGATGGTGAACGAGCCTGACACCCCGGCCGAAGATGCCTTGCGCCTGCACTTTGTCGATGATAATATGCTAAAGGCTCCGCCTGTTGCGGTGGGGCAGACCAAGCGTGAAATTCTGAGGATGGCGGAACTGTCCATGGCCAATTTTGACCGTTCGATAAATATTATCACGACTCTGGACTTTACCGACAGGGAGGTATTTGACCATACTGAACAGGAGATAAATTTCATCAACAGGTCTCTGGTCGATTTCGTTGTCAGACTGTCTGACCGCAGAGGTCTCGGCGTACACGACAAACTGTATCTCTCCACCGTCTACAGGACAGTGCGTGATGTGGAGCGTATCGGAGACTATGCCGAAAATATAGTGGAGTATGCCGATGCTCTTGCGGCGACCGGGGACAGGTTCTCCGATGAAGCTCTCTATGAAATCAGCCAGCTGAAGATTCTGGTTAATGCTCTGTACGACAAGGCGATATCTGCCTATACCAAAGAGAGTCTAGAAGAGTTGGAACAGGCCAATGTCATAGAAGAGCAGATCGACGACTATACCAAGAGGATGGAAGACGGTCACATCGAAAGGCTGGGCAGGGGAATATGCAATGCGCACACGGGAGCCCAGTATATGGAGCTGTCATCCAACACCGAACGTATCGCCGACCACCTTATCAACGTCGCCAAGAGCATACGGACTCTTCAACCGGCATAGACACCTTGGCGGTGGGTCTCAATACCTGATGCCGGACAGGAAGAGGGCGTGGCCGGGAACCGACTGGCCGGCGTCGGAACGTGTGCCTTTCTCGAGGAGTTCGCTGATGTAGGCGGCTTCGTGGACGCCGCGGCCAATATCTACAAGCGTACCCACAATGGCCCTGACCATATTGCGGAGGAAACGGTTGGCCTCTATGGTGAATACCAGCGAGCCGTCTTCCGCTTTCTCCCAGCGGGCATAGGTGACGGTGCAGATGCTGGTGGCATTGTCCGAACCGGTTTTCTCGAAACAGCTGCAGTCGTGCGTTCCGAGCAGCAGGGTGCAGGCCTCGTTCATTCTGTCAATGTCCATTCTGTAGCGGCAGTACCAGCTGAAAGCATTGCGGAACGGGTCCTTCCTGTTGTGGATGTAATACTTGTACTGGCGGCTTATAGCACTGAACCGCGCGTGGAAGTTGTCGGAAACCTGCGTAATGTCGGAAATTGCTATTTCTTTTGGCAGGATGGCATTTAATTTGTAGCAGATTTGTTCCGGTTCGAAAGCTGCGTCGCTGTCAAAATGCGCTACATAGCCTCTGGCGTTCACTCCCGTGTCCGTCCGGCCTGCGCCCACGACTTCGACCGCACCTCCCAGCAGAGTTGAAAGGGCGTTCTGGAGAGTTTCCTGAACGGAGGGGGCGTTGCTCTGGATCTGCCATCCGCAGAAGGCGGAACCGTCATAGCACAATGTGACTTTGTATCGCATTTTTTATTATATTTGTGAACTTATTGCAAAAGTAAAAATAAAAAACCGAAATGGATAGTGTAAATATCAAAGAATTGAACGACCGCATTCAGCAGGAAAGCCAGTTCGTCGATATGCTTACCCTCGAGATCAACAAGGTCATCGTGGGCCAGAAGCATCTCGTAGAGAACCTGATGATAGGTCTGCTCAGCGGAGGACACATTCTCCTCGAAGGTGTTCCAGGTCTTGCCAAAACATTGGCCATCAATACTCTGGCCCAGGCTGTGGACGCAAAGTTCAGCCGTATTCAGTTTACTCCCGACCTTCTTCCCGCCGATGTCATAGGTACCCTTATCTACTCGCAGAAGAACGAGGAGTTCACGATACGCAAAGGTCCCGTTTTCGCAAACTTCGTGCTTGCGGATGAGATCAACCGAAGCCCCGCCAAGGTGCAGTCAGCCCTGCTGGAGGCAATGCAGGAGAAACAGGTGACCATAGGTGAGGAGACATTCAAACTTCCCCAGCCCTTCCTTGTAATGGCTACGCAGAACCCCATAGAGCAGGAGGGAACCTATCCTTTGCCCGAGGCTCAGGTGGACCGTTTCATGTTGAAGGTCATCGTCGGCTATCCCACAAAGGAAGAGGAGAAGGAAATCATCAATCTCAACCTCAAGGGGCAGTTCCCCAAACCCAATGCGATTCTCAAGCCGGAGGATATCATCCGCGCCCGCGAGATAGTCCGCGAGGTGTATATGGATGAGAAGATAGAGAAATACATAGTCGATATAGTTTACGCTACACGCACCCCCGAGGCATATAAATTAGGCAAACTCAAGGACCTTATTTCCTACGGTGCCTCGCCCCGCGCCAGCATTTCTCTCGCTCAGGCGGCGAAAGCCTATGCGTTCATCAAGCGCCGTGGTTACGTGATTCCCGAGGACGTGAGGGCCGTATGCCCCGAAGTTCTCCGTCACCGTATCGGCCTTACCTACGAGGCCGAGGCCGAGAACGTAACGACCGAGGAAATCGTTCAGGAGATACTCAATGCAGTAGAGGTGCCTTAACGGATAGAAGCGGATGGAAGCAAACGAGCTGCTCAGCAAGGTCAGGAAGATAGAGATCAGGACAAAGGCTCTGTCCCACCAGATATTTGCGGGTGAATACCACTCCGCCTTCAAGGGGCGTGGTATGACTTTCAGCGAAGTCCGCGAATACCAGTGGGGCGATGACGTGCGCAATATGGAATGGAACGTCACCGCCCGTATGCGCAATCCTTTCATCAAGGTCTATGAGGAGGAAAGGGAACTTACGGTGGTTCTGCTTCTGGATATGAGCCGCAGCGGACTTTTCGGCACCGGCGTGCGCACAAAGCGCGAACTCATAGCCGAGATTGCCGCCGTGCTCAGTTTCTCGGCCATCATCAACAACGACAAAGTGGGGGCACTCTTCTTCAGCTCGAAGGTGGAGAAGTTCATCCCGCCCAAGAAGGGGCGGAGCCATCTGCTGCACATAATAAGGGAAATACTCGAATTCGAGCCGGAGAATGACGGTACCGACCTGTCGGAGGCCCTCCGCTATCTGACAAATGCCATCAAGAAGAAATGCACCGCTTTCGTCCTCAGCGATATGCTGGACGTGGACAAGCAGGGCAATCCCCGCTACGAGGATGCCCTGAAGGTGGCTGTGAACCGTCACGACCTGGGTGTAATACAAGTCTATGATCCGCGTGAACGTACCATACCCGCCGTGGGACTCGTCCACGTCAAGGATGCCGAGACGGGTCGGGATATGTGGGTGAACAGCGATTCGAGAAAGGTGAGGACCGCATATTCCAAGTGGTTCTCGGATATGAACACCGCCACGGAGAAGATGTTCAGACGCTATCAGATAGATACGGTCAGCATCGCCACCGATGACGACTATGCAAAGGGTCTTATGGCCTTTTTCCAAAAGAGATAAATTATGAAGGAAGGGATGAATCACGAACCTGAGGCTTATGTGAGCCAGTTGCAGCCGCGAGACAGCATACTTATCGCCGACCAGTTGGAGTATGGTGTGGATCTGCCTTCAATACCCGCAGGAGCGCAACTGGAACTGCCGCAGGTAGGTGACACCCTGTGCACAGACGTAATGGTGGTCCGCCCCTGGGCCATAGATACTCTGAAGGTTCACAAGAGGCAGGAGGCCCTTGACCTGAAGGCATCAGTCGTGGTCACATCCTTCGATGAGGGCGAGTACCTGCTTCCCGGCATACCCGTGGCAGTCCATCGTCCGGACGGGAGGGTGGATACACTGCATTTCAAGGGTCAGGACGTGCTCTACTGTACCATCCCCGTGGATACGGCCACCTTCAAGATTAACGATATAAAGGGGCAGATGCGCTATCCGGTCACCTTCATGGAGCTGTTGCCATGGATAGGATGCGGTCTCTTTCTTGCGGGGCTTGTGGCTGCGGCCATATACCTGTGGAAGAAGCGTATGCGCAAGCTTGAGGAGGCCGCAAGGCACGACCCTCCGCACATTGTGGCCCTGCGCAAGCTGGATGCCTACCGTTCCGACAAGTACTGGGCGGCCCCGAAGCAGAAGGCGTTCTACAGCGGAGTCACCGACGCCCTTCGTGAATATATGGGTGCCCGATATGGCATAGGAGCAATGGAGATGACCACGGCGGAGATTTTTCAGGCCTTGAAGGGCTCCGACCTGGCCGAGGATATGAAGGCCGAGCTAAAGGAACTGTTCGAGCGTTCCGATTATGTGAAATTTGCCAAGTACGTGGCTACTGACCAGGAGAATGCGGCGGTGCTTCCTCTGGGAGTGCGTTTCGTGACCACTACGTATCAGGAAGATATAAAGGAGGAAAACAATGTTCTTTGAGTATCCCGGACTGCTTTGGCTGCTTGCAGTGCCTGTCGCTATGGTGCTGCATTACCTGTATCTGGAACTGCGGGGCAGGAATCCTCACGTCAGAGTATCCACGATAACCCCCTGGAAGGCCGGCGGCCTCGATTATATGGTTGTGGTAAGGCACATTCCCTTCGCACTCCGCATACTTGCCCTGACAATGATAGTCATCGCGCTTGCCCGTCCGCGAAGCAGCGAGGATATGGAGAGAATTGACACCGAAGGCATAGACATAGTGATGGCTATGGATGTTTCCACCTCAATGCTGGCCAGAGACTTTACTCCCGACCGTCTGGAGGCGTCCAAGGATATAGCCATAGAATTCATAGCCCAGAGGCCTTCGGACCGTATGGGTATAGTGGTGTTCGCCGGCGAGAGCTTCACCCAGTGTCCCCTTACGACCGACAGGGCGACTCTAATCAACCTTATGAAGGAACTCCAGACCGACCTCATCGAGGACGGTACTGCCATAGGCAACGGACTCGCCACCGCCGTAGCCAGGATGAAGGATTCCGACGCAAAGAGCCGCGTAGTGATACTTCTTACAGACGGTGTGAACAACCGGGGAGAGATTACTCCGCAGACAGCGGCGGAAATAGCCAAAACCTACGGCGTACGCGTCTATACCATAGGTGTCGGTGCCAACGGAATGGCCCCCTATCCGGTGATGACTCCCTGGGGTATGGAAGTAAGGAACATACCCGTTGAGATAGACGAGACCCTGCTTAAGGATATTGCCGAACAGACGGGAGGCAAGTATTTCCGCGCCACGGACAATGCCAAACTTATGGAAATCTACGAAGAAATCAACAAGATGGAGAAAGTCAGGACTACGGTTGATTCCTTCCCTGTATATAAGGAGCTTTTCCCCAGGTATGCGCTTATCGCGCTGATTGCGCTGCTGCTGGAGATACTTCTCGCAGTCCTGATAAGAAAAATGCCTTAGTATGCTGTACTTTGCCAATCCAGAATATCTGCTGCTTCTGCTGCTCGTTCCCATAATTGTCGCGGGATACGGGCTGCTTAGGTACCTGCGGTCGCGCCGCGTGGCGAAATTCGCAGACCGCCGGTCTGCGGCGGCGCTCATGCCTTCGTACTCCGGAGCCAAGGGATGGGTCAGAACAGTGCTCTTCGCCATAGCCTTCGGCTCTTTCGTTCTCGGCATATCCCGTCCGCAGATAGGGGCCAAACTGTCCGAGCGCAAGACCAGAGGAGTGGAGGTGATAATCTGTCTGGATGTTTCCAATTCGATGCTGGCGCAGGACTATTCACCTTGCCGTCTGGACAGGGCCAAGCTGGCGATTTCGCGCTTCGTGGACAAGTTGAGCGAGGACAGGATAGGTCTCATCGTGTTTGCGGGCCAGAGTTTCGTACAGCTGCCGGTGACAACCGATTACGTGTCTGCAAAGATGTTCCTGAGCAGCATAAATACCGATTCTGTACCGGTTCAGGGAACAGCGATAGGTGATGCCATAAGGACGGCGATACGCGGGTTCAGTGCCCAGAGTTCCAAGAGCCGCGTGGTGATAGTCATCACCGACGGTGAAAATCACGAGGATGATGCCGTTGAGGCCGCCCGTCAGGCTGCGGAGGTCGGAGTGAGGGTTTTCACCGTGGGTGTCGGCTCTCCCGAGGGCAAGCCCATACCTATGGGAGGCGAACTCCTCAAGGACAAGGACGGCAACATAGTTGTGACCAAACTGGATGAGAAGACCTTGCAGGACATAGCGGATGCGGGCAACGGTGCCTATGTGCGGGCCGGTAACGGCGAGTTCGGCCTGAATCCCATAATAGACGGCATACGCAGTATGGAGGAGGAAGAGCTGTCGTCCGTGGTCTTCGAGGAGTTTGATGAACAGTATATGTATTTCTTCGCGTTTGCGCTGCTTCTGCTGGTTGTGGAAATGCTCATAGGCAGCCGCAGACCGAAGTTCAACCTTTTCAAGAATTGAGTGGAAGCCGGATATGAGACGTCTGTTTATTATATTCTTATTGGTTATGGCCGCATCCGCACAGATGCTGGGACAGGCCCCCGCCGACCGCCGCGAGGTGCGCCGGGGCAACCGTGACTTCCGCCGTGATAACTTCAAGGAGGCGGAAATCGACTATCGCAAGGCTCTCGTCAAGGACAGTACCTCCGTTGCAGGAAACTACAATCTTGCCAACACGCTGTACCGTATGGAGGAGTATGATGATGCCAAACAGTTCATCGAGACTGCCGAGAACGGCGGTGATAATGCCGACATCTACTATAACAAAGGTGACATAGCCCTGCAGAACAAGGATTATAATACAGCGGTCGATGCTTTCAAGCAGTCCCTTCTTCTGAATCCCGGAGACGTGGATGCCAAGGAGAACTACATATATGCCAGAAAGATGCTGGAAGACCAGCAGCAGAACGGCGGAGGCAACAACGACCAGAATCAGGAGCAGAACCAGGATCAGGACCAGAACCAGAACCAGAACCAGGATCAGGATAACAATCAGAATCAAAATAAAAATCAGGACCAGGATCGGAACCGGAATCAGGACCGTAACAACGGCCAACAGCCTCAGTTGAGTTCGCAGGCTGCCGAACAGATGCTCCAGGCCATTGAGGCGAAGGAAAAGGAGACTCAAGACAAGGTCAAGAAGGAAGAGGCCCTGAGAGCAAGGTCCCGTCAGAAAGAGAAAAATTGGTAGTCATCGAAGATGAAACGGATATTTGCCATATTGGCTCTTTTGACCGCAGCAACCCTCGCGCAGGCACAGATAAAGGTGGATGCGCCCGGTGTAGTCGGTCTCAACGAACAGTTCAACATAACTTTCACCCTTTCGGAGAAGGCATCCTCCTTCGAATGGACGCAGGGAGACAATTTCCAGCTTGTATGGGGGCCGCAGACGGGTCAGAGCACATCCATATCCATAGTCAACGGCAAAACCAGCAAGGAATCCAAGTACACCTACACTTACGTTCTCCTGCCCCGCAAGGCTGGCACTTTCTCTCTTCCAGCCGCTCACGCGGTGGTGAATGGGGATGACGTTTATTCGAAAGCTCCGAAGATTGAGGTTGTCAGCGACGGTGCGTCCCCGGCCCAATCAGATGGTTCATCCGACGGGTCTTCCCAAGCCGGGCAGTCACGCGAAGGCGCTTCCGGCAGGCAGCAGGGTCAGCAGACCGACATTTTCATGCGCTTCAGCCTGTCACGTACCTCCGCGGTCGTCGGCGAGCCCATAACCGCTACGCTGAAATTGTTCACGCGCGGCAGCATAGCCGGCTTCGAGGATGCCAAGTTCCCTTCATTCAACGGATTCTGGGCACAAGAAGTAGAGGCTCCGCAGAACATAGAGTTCCGCCGCGAGAGTGTGGACGACAAGATATACAACACGGCTGTGCTGCGCCGCTGGATACTCATTCCCCAGAAATCAGGAGTCATTTCCATCGATCCGGCCGAACTGGTTTGCCTCGTGCAGCAGCGTGTGTCGGTAGGGGGCAACAGCATATTCGACGGTTTCTTCGACGATTACCAGACTTTCCGCAAACGTGTGCTGACATCCTCTTATAATGTGAATGTTACGGCTCTTCCTTCGGGAGCCCCCTCATCATTCGGAGGCGCCGTAGGCAAATACACCGTCACGGCTTCTCTGGGTAGGGATTCCCTTAAGGTTCACGATGCGGCGTCACTTACCGTTACGGTGAGCGGGAATGGCAACGTTGCCCTCGTGTCAGCCCCCAAGGTGAAGTTTCCTCCCGACAGCGAGGTGTATGATGTGAAGACTTCCGAAAAAATGGAGCCGGGCAGCGGAGGCACTGCCGGGACCAAGACTTTCGAGTATCCATTCATACCGCGCAGCCATGGCGATTTCACTATCGAGCCCATAGAGTTCACGTACTATGACGTCAATGCCAGAAAGTATGTCACTTTGAAGACGGTGCCGATAGCATACAGCGTCAAGTCCGGTGTGGGTAGCGACTATGTCCCATCCGGCGGCGTAAATATACCTGTATCGTCGCGCAAAGACGTGAAGAATCTGTCCGAGGACATACATTACATAGCTACGAAACTTCCCGAACTGTCATCGGAGCGCAGTTTCCTTGTTGGTACGGGGTTCTTCATCTTCCTCTCTATGGCTATTGTCGCACTGGCAGTACTGGCCTATTTCCTTGTTTCCAAGCTGCGTAAGGACCGCGCCGACGTTGCGCTTGTGCGTACTCGCGGAGCTTCCAAGGCGGCCCGCAAGCGTCTTGCCATGGCGGCCGGATATTTGGACAAGAATCTTTATTCCGCTTTCTATGAAGAACTTCACAAGGCTCTGCTGGGTTATGCCGCAGACAAGCTCAACATAGGTGCTGCCGATCTTTCCAAGGAGAGCATAGCCGCCGCCTTCGCTTCAGCCGGTGCTCCGGCCTCTCTGATAGGGGAGTATACCGCTATCCTGGACGTATGCGAATTTGCAAGATATTCTCCGGAAGGAGGCAATGCTGCGATGAAGGAGTCGTACGACAAGGCGGCTGAAGTAATATCATCACTCGATGCGAATATGAAAAGACAGAAAGTTGCGGGAGTGCGCAAACTTATGATACTGGCCCTGCTGCTCGTTCCGGGTACTGCGCTTCACGCCGGGCAGGGCGAATATGTAGATTCGCTTTGGACAGTTGCCGTCAATGCGTATGCCGAGGGCGATTATGTCCTGGCGTCCGACAAGTTCGGTGCCATAGAAGCTCTCGGTCTTGCAAGCCCGGAACTGTACACGAACATAGCCGATGCGAATTTCAAGCAGCGCAATATCGCCGGGGCAATATTGTATTACGAGCGTGCGCTGAAACTGGATCCTTCAGACAAGGATGCCAGATACAACCTTGAAATAGCAAGACAGTTTACGCAGGACAGGATTGACTCCGTTCCGGAATTCTTTCTGCGCAGCTGGAGCCGCAGACTGTGTTATGCACTGCCTTCCAATGTCTGGGCGACGCTTTTTCTCGTACTGCTGACTCTGGGATGCACTCTGACGGTGATTTTCCTGCTTTCTTCCAAACCTGCGTTCCGTCGTCTCGGATTCTTTGCCGCCATAGCGGCTTTCCTTCTCTGCGTGCCCTGCATAATCAATGCTTCCTGGCAGAAGAATGACTACGAACATCGTGACACCGCCATAGTATTCCGTCCCGTGTGCAGTGTCAAGAGCGCGCCTTCGGGAGCGAACGACCTTTTCATACTCCACGAAGGTACCAAGGTCAAGATTCTGGATTCGGTAGGAGACTGGACCAACATAGTCCTTTCCGACGGACGTGAGGGATGGGTACTCACTCGCGACATTACAATAATCTGATGAGGGATCCCAAACTTACCGCAGGGCAGATGGGCCGAATTTCGGCTGATGAATATGCCAAGGCCCCGTCCAGCGGCATTGTAATAGTGCTGGACAACGTCCGCAGCGCCCATAACGTTGGCTCCGCCTTCAGGACGGCCGATGCATTCAAGACCGATATGGTGTATCTGTGCGGCATATGCGCGGTACCTCCCTCCGCCGAGATACACAAGACGGCCCTCGGGGCGGAACTTTCCGTGCCCTGGGAACATTGCGGTGACACTCTTTCCGTCGTG
>JAZLKN010000036.1:0-54854 GCA_045597605.1 Candidatus Cryptobacteroides sp.
TCCCGCTTCCTTGCAATCAAGCACAAGCGCTCAATAACCTACGATGAATTCGACGATAAACTTCTAATGGAATTCCGCGAATTCGTCCGGAATGAGTTTGAATACGTTGACAAGCACCCGAACATATACGACAAGGTCAACAAGCGCGACAAGCCTACCGAGCGGCGCAAGGCCAATACCGTCGCCAACGAGATGCAGGTTCTCCGTGCGTTCTTTACCGAACTGGAGGACACGGAAGAGATCAACCGCAGTCCGTTCCGCAAGATCAGCCGGGACCGTCGATTGATCCTTACCAAGAAGAAGTATGATGATCCGATATTCCTCCGCAAGGACGAGTTCGAGAAACTGCGCGATTTCGAGCCGTCAAAGACCCTCGCCGAGACGAAGGAGGCATTTCTGCTCCATTGCGCGCTTGGTTGCCGTATCGGAGACTTCCAGCGCTTTACGATGGACAACATCAGCGTATCCGAGGAAGGTATCCCTTATGTCCATTACCTCCCGGAAAAGACAAAGGGGACGCAGAAAGACAACAGCGAGGTCGTCACTCCTCTCGTACGCTACGCATTCGACATCATCAGGAAGACTGAATTCAACCTCCCGATTCTGAAGTACCCTTCAGGCAAGAGCGGGTACAACAAGAAAATCAAGCAACTACTCAAAGAAGCCGGTCTCGATCGCAAAGTGACCAAGTTCGACGAAGAGGAAGGGACGAACAAGTACATCCCTCTTTACGACTCCTCAAGCAGCAAGCTTGCCCGCGCCACCCACGTCGATATGATGGCCAAGGTTCAGATCAATCTGTACGCCGCCGGCCTCCACCGCCAGGGCAGCGGCG
Organism: Candidatus Cryptobacteroides sp.; assembly: GCA_045597605.1. Classification (GTDB taxonomy): domain Bacteria; phylum Bacteroidota; class Bacteroidia; order Bacteroidales; family UBA932; genus Cryptobacteroides. Next base: position 836 of record JAZLKN010000036.1, read on the forward strand.
CCGTCACGCACTACACCATGCTCGAGCTCGCCGACCGCTTCAAGCTCATGAACCTCGCCTTCGACCAGGAAGATTACAGGGTGGATAAGAATTTGGAAATAAAGGAATAATGTCTCGAGACCCCGAATTTGTAAAAAAGTATTAAATTTGCAGTTATGACTATACGCGAACATATCAATATTTCTGACGACAGGCTTATGAATGGTCTGCTTCCTGTTGTGCGTATTATGTCTGAGATTAACTCGTCTAATGATTCCGAGGTTGCGCTGGATTTTAGTGACACGAAATTCGTATCCCCAGTATTTATCTTATCACTGATTGTTTTTGCTACCAGATGTGGCAAAAAAATTTCAATCATAGGGGCCAATAAATATCTTGAAACAATTGGTTTTACAGATGGCGGAATTGCTCCGGACAAGTTGAGGGGGAGTGCGTTTTTGGCTATTATGGAAGGGTATTCCAATAAGACCTACATACCAATCGTCAGCTTTCCAGCCAATACAAATACCGATGAAAAAGAAACCATTTCTTCTATCGTAGAAGATATTATTATCCGGCAATTACACATTGAACACAATGTGGCAACGGGAATAAAGTATATGGTTGAGGAAACTATTGACAACGTCACTGAACATTCAGAGACAGATCGAGGTTTCATATTTGCCCAAGCATACCCAAACAAAGGATATCTTGATCTTTGCATTGCAGACCGTGGAATTACACTTCTTGGAAGCTATAAGAATATACCCGATAATGACATTAATGATGATATGGAAGCCATGAAGGCTGCAAATAGAGGCATATCCAGCAAGAATAGACCGGAAGCTGAAAATCGGGGATTTGGAATATATACATCAAAAAAGATGCTCATAGAAGGTCTTGGTGGACAATATCTGATGATTTCCGGAAATTCGATGTATATGAAGAACCGGGATATCGATAATTTTTACTCTTTCCCCAGAAACATAAGATTGGATGGCACGGTCGTAGCATTAAGGATTCCGTTCCAATCACCAAATTTTAATTATGTAAATTATATTGAATAAAGCTATGAGAACAATAGATATTACTACAATACTGTCTGCTGACCTGAAATCCAGAGCTCGCGCAAATGACTTAAAATTGTTTGTGGAGAATTGTGATGATAAAGAAATTCTTCTAGATTTTCAGAACGTCAAATTTGCCACAAGAAGTTTCATTGATGAGTTCTATAATCTTTTCTTAAAGAATCCATCAGGCATAACGCATTCCATACAGATAACTAATGTCCCGGAAGACATCAACACAATGATAGAGACGGTGAGTAAGACTCAGAATAAAGTCAAAACCATCCCTGAGACCGCTCACGTCAAGTCATTCTCCACAGTTGATGAGTTTATGCAATATATGAGTGGCGTTGCATTTTGAGAACGCCTCTCTGATGGTGCTCAATTTGAGTAGTGCCATAATAATTTAAATTTATTGCATATGCCACCAATGGCAACATAAGCATCTATCAGGAACTACGGTTACTACTTTGTATTATTACAGTAGCTCTTTAAAGAAGCCGAAATCCGGATCGATTAAGGCCCTTCTATCTAAGCCCGTATTTCGTTTCTCACAAGATGTTTCCGATACCAGGCTGCATGAAAAACATGCCGCCAAGTTAAGCTGATCTTCATTCTCCCAACAAAGCGGATCTGAAGAACATTCCGTTGCATTTTCAAGAGCAGATGTGATAATCTTTTCTATCAGTCTCGGTTGTCCTTGCCATACCAATCCCCCCATGCTTCCTTCAGACCCATCTGTAGTATAAATAAGTACTCCACACATTCTGTCTGAATAATAGAGTCTTTCCTGAAGACTAGCAGTTGGATATCCGCATGAAAACTCAAGTTCCTTAAGTATGATGTGAGAGAAAGTGTGAAGCATGTAAAACATTGCGGCACCATATTGCTTCATTTCCTCCTTGATATCCTTTCCTATTTCACCTTCTGGTTGGTCATATCTTTTCTCTAGGATTTCGGAATGATGACTCGCCCACGCTTTTACACGCTCAAGATTAAACTCAAAGAATATTCCTTCTCCAAAACTCTGATTTGCAGGAAGTGAATACACTTTTTCAACAGGTTCATTATAAATATGCTGTCCAGATTCACGTATCACTTTCCCATCTTTACGCAAAGGAACAGGAATGGATACTCTATTAAAGCCAAGTTGAGTCATTGTCATAGCCAATGTGTTGACCTGCTGAATCTTTTTAAAGTATGGAGTAAGGCCTGCCGGAAGCTGAATGTCTTTAAACTCCAGTTTCTTTTGATCAGACATTGATTGTGAATTTCTGGAGAATACAGTGAACTCGTCAAACCTGTACTTTTCGTAGGTATCACCTAATTCGTCGTCAACATTTAAAAATTTAGATTTGATTGCCTTCGCATCATTTGCTGATATTTCAATATCTGAATCATCAGCTTTGCTGACAAGGTCTAACCCATTAATATAATCTTCTTTACTGAGGTCTGGGTTGACAGCCAAGGCCTTGGGGTACCATTTGGTATTCAGAAGATCCAATACACGTTGTGAATCACGAGGAAGGATAGAGTCCGGCAGATAACACGGAGGGATGTATAGACTGCTGAATGAATTAGCATAATAGACACTATTACTTGTGACAAGAGCCATCTGCATAGTTCCTCTTGCGCCATGAATATCCTTACATGGTTCATCTGAGTGTGTCCCTAGTCCATTCCACGGGGTTTCTGCTCTACAGAATGGTTTAATATTCATAATACCCTCGAGTCCGTATGTTTGACCGCATTTCTTACACTTAAGTGTACCCCAACTTTCGGTATTATTTCGGTTTTCAATCCACTGTAATTGGTGTAATCCACCACGTTCACAATCCTGACTAGGATATTCAAACAATTCGAAACCCTTTTCACTGGCCATATCATGTTTGTGTCCGTCAATCCCTGCACAAAAAAGTTGATACCATGGTATGTCGGATATATGACCATTCTTGCAAATCAAAAGAATAGGAATTTGTACAAGAGGCTCATATACGTCCTTGATTTGATCGTTGTCGCCTTTAAAAGTGCGGCCAGTTTTATTATACGGATCTCTCGGTGGCGCGAAATACTTCAATTCTCCACCATTGCACCTGTTTTCTTTCCATTTGCTTTTCCAATCATTATATCCAGTACCAGATACAGGCACGCGAGATCCCGTCCGGAATGATGGGACGCCAGGAATTTCTCCACCGCTCCAGGAACCTTCTCCCGTCCCTTGTCGGTGAGGATATCTTCGAAGCGGAGAGAATTTTCTTTTTCACCTTTCGCTGCCGGTCCCTCGGAGGTGGATGGTTTCATTTCCGGCACTGCGGCTGATTCGGGCTCCGGCATCGAGGCGGCAGCTGTCGGCAGAATGGTCGTATTGGCGACATTCACCTGCGTAACGTTCAATTCCTGGTGAGTGAGATTCACACGGACGTTTACCGTGCCATCATTTAGCTCCTCAGCTTCCGCAACAGATAAACGGTTATTCTTGTGATAGAAGTTCTCGTAAATGAAACTCAATGCTAACCTGATTACCCAGCACACCAGCAAGTAAGCAAGCAGAAAGGCAGCGGCGACTGCGGCATTGACAAAAACAGCCAGAGCAATATTATGGTCATCCAAAGACTGATAACCGTTGATGCTTCCTTTAACGAACTTGTAGCTAAGACCGGCTACCACAAACAACACGAGAAAAATCTCAACCCTCTCTCGCACATCATCATTCTTGAAAATCTCCTTCGGTATCGGAGAAAACAATTCTCGCGTCTTCATATCTTTCATCACTTTAAATCCAAATGCAAAGTTATTGAAAATAATTGAATTACAGCCAATACGCTTTAATTTTCACCATATTCCGTCCATTTCCGACAGAATCGCATCAAATGCGATTGAATGGGATGAAAAATTGTCTCTTTCATCAGAATTTCGTACTTTTATCTTCCGGAAGTTCTTTTGCACAACCGACCGGTAAAATTTGCACAACCGGAAGGTCGAAAAAACGGGTTCGTTTTTCGATTTTAGAAAATTTGGTTGTGCAAGCGTTGTGCAAGCGGCAAAACAAAAGAGTTAACTCATTATAGTCTAATAAGTTAACTCTCCAAAAGGTGCGGGTGAAGGGACTCGAACCCATACGCGCTAGGCACCAGATCCTAAGTCTGGCTTGGCTACCAATTACAACACACCCGCGTGGGGTGCAAAGATAAGAAAATTTTGCTTACATTTGACAAAATTTGTGAAAGACATGCAATATCGTAAAGCTGGTGACTCCGGGCTCAAACTGCCGGTGATTTCTTTGGGACTGTGGCACAATTTCGGGGACAGCGCCCCGCTGGAACGCAGCCGTGACATACTCTTGAGCGCATTTGACAACGGGGTCACGCATTTCGATCTGGCCAACAACTATGGGCCAGCGTATGGGAGTGCGGAGAGCAATTTCGGCAAGATTATGGCTTCGGACCTGAGGCCTCACCGCGATGAGATGATAATTTCCACTAAGGCCGGTTATGATATGTGGCCCGGGCCCTACGGGGACGGAGGCAGCCGCAAGTACCTGATTGCCAGTCTGGACCAGAGTTTAAAAAGAATGGGGCTGGAATATGTGGACATATTCTATTCGCACCGCTATGACGCAGAGACTCCCATCGAGGAAACGATGCAGGCACTTGTGGACATAGTACGCAGCGGCAAAGCCCTATATGTGGGCATCTCCAATTACCCGCGTGAAAAAGCCATACAAGCCTACAAATATCTGGAAAACCGTGACGTACATTGCATACTGCATCAGGGACGCTACAATATGCTGGTCCGCAACGCGGAAAGCGACGGCATACTTGACTGCACGGCTGAGGCCGGAACAGGCTACATCGCCTTCTCTCCCCTAGCCCAGGGCCTGCTCACGAACCGCTATTTCAACGGGATACCCGAAGATTCCCGCGCCGCTGTCAACAAATTCCTTAAGAAGGATGCCATCACCGGCAGTATGGTAGACACGCTGAAGAAGCTGGACGCAATTGCCGCCAGGCGCGGCCAGAGCCTTTCCCAGATGGCTCTCGCCTGGATATTGAAGGACAGAAGAGTGACCTCCGTCATAATAGGAGCCAGCAGCGTGGATCAGCTGCTCATCAATCTCAAGGCAGAAAACTGCTTGGAATTCACAAACGAAGAATTACTGGAGATCGACGACATTCTCCACAACGGTGGCTGTCTTTAAGGAATCAGTCCCGTTGGTGACGTCGCAGCCAGCCTATTTTTCCACAGCGGAAACGCATACACCGGAACTGAGCGAAGAAAGCTACAGGCCCATCTTCTTGAAGAAGTCATTGCCCTTGTCGTCCACGAGTATGAATGCGGGGAAATCCTTGACTTCTATCTTCCATATCGCCTCCATTCCGAGTTCAGGATATTCCAGACACTCGATTGATTTGATATTGTTCTGGGCCAGAATGGCTGCCGGGCCTCCTATCGAGCCGAGATAGAAGCCGCCCCATTTCTTGCAGGCATCGGTAACCGTCTTGGTCCTGTTTCCCTTGGCGAGCATTATCATCGAGCCGCCGTGACTCTGAAACAGGTCCACGTAGGGATCCATACGGTTTGCCGTCGTCGGGCCCATAGAGCCGCAGGCATAGCCCTCAGGAGTCTTTGCGGGACCGGCGTAATATACGGGATGGTCCTTGAAATATTGAGGCAGGTCTTCACCGGCATCCAGACGCTCCTTGAGTTTGGCGTGAGCGATATCGCGCGCCACTATGATGGTGCCATTGAGGCTGAGACGCGTGCTTACGGAGTATTTGGTAAGCTCCTTGAGTATCCGGTCCATAGGCTGGTTGAGATCTATCTTCACCGCCTTTCCTTCGCCGGCTTCGCGCAACTCTTCGGGTATCAGCTCGCCCGGATTGTCATCCAATTTCTCTATCCAGATGCCGTCGGCGTTGATTTTGGCCTTGATGTTGCGGTCTGCACTGCAGCTGACGCCGAGCCCTATTGGGCATGATGCGCCGTGACGTGAAAGGCGTATCACTCTGATGTCGTGCACAAAATGTGTTCCGCCGAACTGTGCGCCCAGGCCCAGATTCTCACACTTCCTGGCAAGCAGTTTCTCGATGGCCACGTCGCGGAATGCGCGCCCGGAGTCATCGCCTGAAGTGGGTAGGGTATCATAGTATTTGGCTGATGCGAGCTTCACCGTAAGCAGATTCTTCTCCGCTGAAGTGCCGCCGACAACCACTGCAACGTGGTACGGAGGACAAGCCGCCGTTCCAAGGTGCTGAATCTTGTCCACCAGGAAAGGTATCAGGGAGTCAGGGTTCAGTATGGCCTTGGTCTCCTGAAAGAGATAGGTCTTGTTGGCTGAACCGCCACCCTTAACGACACAGAGGAATTTGAATTCACCGCCCTCCGTAGCTTCGATGTCAATCTGTGCGGGAAGGTTACACTTGGAGTTCTTCTCGGTATACATATCGAGAGCCACGTTCTGGCTGTAGCGCAAGGCGTTGTTGCAATAGGTGTCTGATATTCCCTGAGAAATGGGCTCACCCTCGTCGAAACCCGTCCACACGTTCTGCCCCTTTTCACCGTGAACTATTGCAGTGCCCGTATCCTGACAGAAAGGCAGTTTGCCTTTGGCGGCTATTTCGGCGTTGCGCAAAAAAGTCAGTGCAACGTATTTGTCATTGTCGCTGGCCTGAGGATCCGCCAGTATGGAGGCCACCATCTCGTTGTGTTCCCTGCGAAGCATGAAGTTCACGTCGTGGAAAGCCGTCTCGGACATCAGCCGGAGAGCCTCCTTGCTGACCTTGAGGATTTTATTGCCCTCAAATCCGGTTACCGTGACAAGTTTCTCGGAACCAGGTATCCTGTAATATTCAGTCTGGTCGGGACCAAGCTGGAATGTGGGTGCGTAATTGTAAGCCATTTTAAAATTCCATTAAATATTTTTTTATCATTTCGTTCAAATCTCCGTCCAGGATAGCCTGTGTATCGGATGTTTCACATCCGGTACGAAGGTCTTTGACCATTTTGTAGGGATGCAGGACATAACTGCGTATCTGACTTCCCCACTCTATCTTTTTCTTCTGCCCCTCAAGTTCCGCCTGTTTCGCCTGACGCTTCTTGAGCTCTATGTCGTAAAGCCTCGATTTCAATATCCTCAACGCGTTGGCGCGGTTGTCCTGCTGGCTGCGGGTCTCGGTGTTCTCCACCACGATTCCTGTGGGAATATGCCTTACACGCACGCCCGTTTCCACCTTGTTGACGTTCTGTCCGCCGGCACCACTGCTTCGGAAAGTGTCCCACTCTATGTCAGCAGGACTTATTTCTATGTCTATGGTGTCATCCACCAGAGGATAGACGAAAACGCTGCTGAAGGTGGTCTGACGCTTGCCCTGTGCATTGAAAGGACTGATACGCACCAGACGGTGTACGCCGTTCTCCGCCTTGAGGTAACCATAGGCATAATCGCCCTCGACCTGTATAGTGGCGCTCTTTATGCCGGCCTCTTCCCCTTCCACAAGCTCCGTGATTTCGGTCTTGTAGCCGTTACGCTCGCAATAGCGGAGATACATCCTCATCAGCATACCGCTCCAATCATTGGACTCGGTGCCGCCGGCTCCCGAATTGATGGTAAGCACAGCACCGAGATTGTCACCCTCGCCGGAAAGCATATTCTTGAGTTCAAGAGCCTCTATCCTGTCGAGAGCCGCTTTGTGGGCAGCATCCAGGTTTTCTTCGGTATCACCGAACTCCAACAGGACCTTGAGGTCATCCAGGGCCGCCGATGCATTGTCATAGGCATCCACCCAGGATTTTATACCGGACAGCTTCTTCTGGAAGGCCTCAGCTTCCTTGACTTCATCCCAGAAGTCAGGCTCCAGCGTACGTACAGTCATTTGATTGACTTCCTGACGCTTGGCATCAATCAAAACGCATCGGTGCAACTGTTCCAGCCTGCCCTCCAAATCCTTTATCTGTTCCTGTCCTGTCATAATTCGGCTTTTTATTGCATAAACATACAAATATAACTTTTTTTTGGCTAACTTTGTTCTGCTATGACAGGTATTTTTGATTCCGGTTTCGGCGGTTTGTCCGTTCTGAAGGAGATAGTCCGTCTCCTTCCCGGTGAATCATATCTCTACTACGCTGATTCGGCTCACTGCCCTTATGGTGAAAAGACCAGAGAATACGTAATAGACAGATCTCTGGCCATCTCCCGCCTGCTGATGGAGCGTGGAGCCGACATCATAGTGGTGGCCTGCAACACTGCCACCGCTGCAGCCATCAGAACACTTCGCTCCACCTGGCCTGACTTTCCCTTCGTGGGTATGGAACCGGCTGTAAAACCGGCTGCTCTGCATACGCACAGCGGCATAATAGGAATACTTGCCACCGCAGGCACTCTGAAAGGCAGCAACTATCTGGATCTCAGGAAAAAATACAGCGATAAGGTAAGAGTTGTGGAGCACGTTGGTCAAGGCTTTGTTGAGCTCGTGGAAAAAGGCATTCTGGATGGTCCGGAAGCCGAAGTCATCGTACGCGCATCTGTCACTCCCCTGCTCGATGCCGGCGCAGACACCATAGTTCTCGGCTGCACGCATTATCCTTTCCTCGAGCCCGTCATCAGACGCGTAGCCGGTCCCGACGTGGAAATAATCAATCCCGCCCCTGCAGTAGCCCGTCAGGTCGAGCGTCTGTTTCCACGGCGGCAGGAAGCTGGCAGTGCCACCTCAACCATCCCCACCACAAGTCATCCCAAAGATACTCTTTCAGGACCTCCTGACATCACAGTCCTCTCATCAGGTCCCTCAATCTCCGATGACATCATAGCCCGTTTCCTGAACCTCTAATCAATAATTGTTCTTGCGGAGGAATTCCAGCATACGGCGGCCCAGCTTGGGACTGCGCTTGATATAACTGCTGTGAGTGGCGCCTTCGAAAACCACGAGCTCGGCACCGGGAATATTATCGGAAATGAGTTTCGTGTGCTCCACACTGATAAGGTCCTTGCTGCCCACCGTTACAAGGGTCGGACACTTGATAACACGCAAGCTCTCAGGCTTTATATCCGGCTCTGACAGCATCATAAGGGCGAGAGGAGTACCCTGCTCCAGTATCCATTCCTTGAAAGATTCGAAATCCTCTCCGCAGTCTGGAGTCAGATTTGCCCCGCACACAGTCATAGGGCCGAGTGTACCGGGATGAGCCATCTCAAGCATAAGGCCTATGATACCTCCATCGCTCCATCCATAGAATGCCGGATGATCCAAGCCAAGTATCTTGATGAAGCAATAGGTGTCTTCCGCCATATCGGCGTAGTGATACTCGTCCAACACCGGATTCGCCCCCTGACCGCGTGAATCGGGACTGTAAACCCTGTATCCGGCCTTTGCAAGCTGCTTGGCCTGCGTGCGCAGACTCTTATGCGAACCGCCGTTTCCGTGAATCATAACCACGGGTTTGCCGTCCTTCGGACCACGCATCACGTAATAGAGGCGTTGGCCGTTCACTTCAATCCAGGCATCCTCCTCCTTATAGCCAAGACAGGACAGAGAAAGCGCAATGTAATAGAACCAGGAAAGGAATTTGAACAGAGGAATCATAATTTATTTCGTAAGGAATTGTTCTGGATGCAGCCCAATGGGTTGCCACTTTTCGTAAATCTGCTGTATGCGGTCGGTATCTTCCCGGGCGTTGTCGCCTATCTCGAACTTCTGCAGTATGCCTATGCGCTTGTGTCCCCAGTCCACCATTGTGATGTAGAGGGCAGCCCCCGTCTGGCTGACTATCGTGTGATAGCCGGTTTTCCACTTCCTTACGGCCTTACGCGTGCCTTCGGGGCAGATTACCAGATGAAAAGGCTTGTCTCCACTGGCCTCCATCTCGTGGACTATGCTGAGTATGGTCTTGGAAGGACTGGTCCTGTCAATGGGGAACGCGCCCATTGCCCGCAACAGCAAATTGACGGGAAAGAAGAACGCCTCCTTCTTTATCATAGTGCGGAGGTGTCCTGTTCCCTTCGCCCTGTAATACATCAGACCCAGCACAAAATCCCATATACTGGTGTGCGGGGCTTCGAGATATACGCAGTTTTTCTCGGGGGCCGGCTCTCCTATGAGTGTCCATCCCCACTTTTCCAGAAGAAATTTGCAGAAACGTTGAGTCATATTACAATAAGGAATATTTTATCAGGGAAATTCCATTTGCAGCGGCTTCCTTGAGAGTGTCGAGACCACTGTGCACATAATACGCGTCCCCCGTAAAGCTGAGGGTCACGGGACCGTCCGCGCTGCATCCCTCTGCAGGCAGGGGCAGCAGAGGTGAAATCCATCTTGTGGGAGCATACGAACCGGGCTCGAGACTGGCGTCGAATTCGGAAATTATCAGGTCTGCAATATCATCCACCGTGGATTTGGAGCTGTCCACCACTATGTCGAAATTGTTCAGGTCAAAGCAGTCCGCATTGTAGAACCTCTTGAAACGCTCGTTCTCGATACGCTGGCGCTCCAGAAGATTCCTCATCACCTCCAGTTGGTCGCCGGTAGGCTCTCCCACCCTCTTGTCATCGTGGAACACACGGTCGGCAGCCACCGAAGGCAAGGCAGTAAGGTAAACCTTGAAGGAATTGCCAACGAAGAACCACGCAAGACGGGAATCCAGGACTATGTCCGTAGTTCCGTCCACATTCATCTGACGCAGACGTCCGTCAATAAGGTCATCCACAGACTTGTCACTTCCGCACAGCTGATTGAGCTGCAACGTGTCAATACCGCGTTCCTCTGCAATCTTGCGCTGTATCGTGCCAGTGGAAAAATAACTGAAACCCGTTTTGGCGCATATGTTCTTCGCAACTGTACTTTTGCCGGAGCCTAACGCTCCTGTTATGGAAATTATGCCCATATCGTCATAGATTTTGATTTATATACAGGACATCCCCGCTGTGCATGACCGTATCGCCATGCGGAATTATCGTACGGTCACCGCGTTGAATCAGAATAAGCTGGTTGCGTGTACGGGGAAGTTCGCTGACAGTATGTCCGTCCCATACGCTGCGTTCGCTCACGACACGTTGCGTCACCATTATCTGCTGGGAAGTCTTCTTGAATTTCTTCGAGCAGATAATGACGGAATCACCCAACTTGAGCACAGAGCGTCCGTTGGGCACGGAACGGGAGCCGTCAGCACGAAGCAACTGACAGAACAGGAGATCCTTGGGTAGGTCCAAATCCATGACCCTGCGGTTCAGCCAGGGATTGGCATCATCTATCTTCACTTCGGAGAACTGAAGATCGACCTCTTCGGAAAAGTCGCTGAACGTCTTCATAACGTCGGCATCCGGGTCTATCATATCCAGCCTTTCCGCTACCCTGATCAGTAGAGAACCTTGCAACGCGATAGAAATCAGCACTATACAGAAAACGATATTGAAGATATCGTTATGCAGGGCATCATTCCCCACAGTAGCCGTAATGGCGAATACTATGGAAGCGGCGCCGCGCAGCCCGCAGAAAGATATGAGAGTCTGCTGTTTGAATCCGTATTTCCGGAACGGGGTGAGGATTGCGAATATCGGCAACGGTCTGGCAATGACCGTGAGTATCAGAAATATTGCAATCGCCGGGAGCACACAACTGCCCAGATTGGCGGGACGTGCCAGCAATCCCAGCATAAAGAATATGAGAACCTGCATCAGTCCGGTAATGCCGTCGAAAAAGTTCACCATGTCCTTCTTGTTGCAGAACTTGTTGTTTCCAAGCACTATGCCCACAATATAGGCACTCAGGTAGCCGTTACCGCCAAGCAACGAAGGAAGAGCATAGGAAATTATGGCAACAGCCATGAGGAAAAGAGAATCGAAACCTGCCGTGGCGAAGTTTATCCTCTTCATAGCCCACACCGACACCCGGGCAATGAGTATACCGAATATGGCACCGAATCCCAGCTGCGCGACGAACAGCCATATCGTATGTCCCACAGATGCCCCACCTTTCATCAATGACAACATTATTATCGTCAGCATATAGGAACAGGGATCGTTGGAACCGCTCTCCATCTCAAGCAAAGGAGCCGTATTGTTCTTGAGGCCCAGTTTTCGCGACCTGAATATCGAGAATACGGACGCCGCATCGGTTGACGAAACGACGGAGCCGAGAAGCAGCGCCTCTATCCAGTCCCATTTCAGCAGAAAATGGCAGAACACCCCCACCAGTGCAGCAGTACAGACAACACCAGCGCTTGCAAGCAACCCGGCCTCAAGAGCTATCGGCCTGGCCGACCTCCACGAAGTGCCGAAGCCTCCGTAGAACATAATGAAAATCAACGCCACGGTACATATATCGCCGACATTCTCCCTGTCGTCAATATTCATATCGATAGGAATGATTCCATTGTTTCCAAACAGTATGCCCAGCAGAATGAAAGCCAACAACACCGGCATTCCAATGCGGAATGAGGCGTTGTTGAGCAATACGCAGGTGAAGATGATTACCGCTACGAGTACGAGGAGGGCGTTCATTTCACCGGATTATTTGAGTTCTCTGAATTTGTCTGCAGAAATCTTCTTTGCCTTGACAGTAATCTTCTCCCTTATGGCGGCAATGACTTTCCTTGCCTGTACGTTCTCTGCCATACGCTGGAGATTGGACTGATCCTGAAGAATATTCTTCACCAGACCTTCAATCGCGTCCTCGGGAGGATTGGCGATGCCGTACATTGCATACTGGTATTTGGCGAAATTCTTGGCCTCCTCGGTCAGATCAGCCTCCTCAACCTTGATGCCGAACTGCACGGTGAGTTCAGCCATTACAAGCTGCCAGCGGTAGTCAGCCAGGAAACCGTCGAAATCCTTATCTATCTGCTCAGGGGTGAACTTGCCCTCATTTGCAGCAATCAGCCAACGGCGAAGGAACTTCTCGGGAAGCTGGAGACCGGCTTTCCTGACACAGTATTCGCGTATATCCTTCTCAAGACGGAATTCCGACGCCTGCTTGTATTCCATTGTCAGCTGGCCTTCCACCTGCTTTGCGATTTCCTCATCGGCAAGGGGCTTTTCGGCACCTTCCTGCTGCTTCTTGTAAGCCTCGATGAGTTTTTTCTTCTCAGCCTCGGTAACATTGATATTGTATGAAGGCACTTCATCCGTCTTGTCAAGGGTGAGAGTCACCTTGGGCGTGAGAGCCACATCGAATTTGAATACGAAATCATTGCCGGCCTTCCATTCCTGCTCATCTTTCTCCTCAACGGGAAGAGGCTCTCCTATGATATCGAGCTTCTTGTCCTTTATATAATCCTGAAGCGCATCGCCCACAACTGTGTTTACGGCGTCTCCAAGAGCGTTCTCTCCGTACCATTTCTCAATGAGCGATGCGGGAACCTTGCCTTTACGGAAACCCGGAACCTCGGCTCTGCGCTGAAGTTCAGCCAACTTTTTCTTGCGTGCAGCCATATAGTCATCTGCCGCCACATTTACTGTCAGGACCTGATTCAGGTCATCTGTCTTCTTGCTTGTAACCTTCATGATATTGTTTATTTGATTAATTTTCTGGTCGGATATGCTATCCTCGTATGGTGCATGTTTATAATGTAATTCTGAAGTGTCTTCTCCATCACGCGCAGTTCGTGCATTGTGATGTCAGCCTCTACGTACAATCCATCCTTGTATTTGGATGTGTGTATGTTGTGTACGAATGCCCCCACGGATTCCGGAGAATAATCGGTAAGTGAACGGGAGGCCGCCTCGAGCGAATCACACAGCATAAGGATGACCTGTTCCTTGGTACGGGGGTTGGGACCCGGATAGAAGAAATCGTCCACGTCGTTCGGATCGCCTCCGTCATTGAGATATTTGTTATAGAAATAGCCCGTCACGGATGTCCCGTGATGTGAAGCGATGAAGTCGCGTATGATGGACGGAATGTTATATTTTTCGGCAATGGCAACACCTGCCTCCACGTGATGGATTATCATCCTGGCACTCTCCTTCAGGGAAAGATCATTGTGGATGTCAACTCCTGCTGTCTGGTTCTCGATAAAGCACTGCGGATTTTCCGTTTTGCCTATATCGTGATAGAGAGCCGCCGCACGCAGCAGGGGCACGTTGGCATCTATGCTGCGGCCGGCTGCTTCAGCCATATTCATTACTGCCAGACAGTGCTGAAACGTTCCGGGAGCTTTTTCCGCCAGCAAGCGCAACAGAGGAGCATTCGTGTCGGCCAGATCCACCAGACGGCTTACACTGATCAGGTTGAATACTATTTCGAAAAGATAGACAAGAGGATATGAGAGTATCACGAACAGGGCTCCGAGGCAAAGATACAGTATCTTCAAAGGGTCTATCACGCCCAAAGTTCCTTCCAGAATCTGGAATGAAAGATATGCGACAATGGTGGTGAGTAATATGCACAGGGCGGTCACAAACTGACGCCATCCCTTGTTGAATCTGCTGAAGGCCAGTACCGCACCGAAACCGCCTACGAGGAAAATCACATACAGGTACCCGCCTCCCTGGCAGAACACGAGCACAGGAAGCAGCGAAAGGCTGTAGAGAGGCATCACCACTTTCTTGCTGAGAAAAGCCATGTAATACAGGGCAAACACAGGGAACGGCATCAGATAGACTATGTTCGAAGGCAGCTTCCCGTTGCAGCAGACAAAGGTCGCAACAGCCTCTATGAACATTATGAGCAACACGAAAAGAAATTCGTTCAGGCTGTTCAGCATAGACGGCTTGCTGAGCCAAAGATAGACCACAGTCAGCGATACAAGCAGAATGGCGATGAGCAGGTTGCCCAGCCAAAGCATATATATGGGACCGTCATAGCCTATCGTCTGCTGGAACTCGGCCTTGTACGAATCCAGTATCTGTTCTATGTCGGCCGTAATTATCTCCCCGGAAGTAACTATCACGTCTCCGGCCTTGAACATACCTGAAGTCGGTGAAATGAAATCGGACGACTCCTGATGCACAAGCTCGGTAGTCTGTTTGTCGAACACAAGGTTAGGCTCTATCAGTTCGTAGACATGATGCGCAAATATGATGGAATCGGCGGCATCGTAACCGGAGGTCTTGGCAATACTCTCGCGTACCAGTTCGCAGACCTGCTCGACAGTGTATGCATCTTCGCGCGGCATCATTCCGGCCCTCTTATCCTTCTGGACCAGAATCACGTCCGGGTTCTCATCAGCGGAGTTTTCTATGGAAGTGGCACCGTCAGGAATGACACCGGCCTCGTAACAGGATTTTATGTCGAATACCAGGACGGTGGCAATGTCCGTCTGCGCGCTGAACGTCTGGAACAAGCTGGACTCGATGAGGGTAAACACGCGTTCATCAAGCCTGAAATAAGGCACATAGGTACTCCCCTGTCTCTCCTTCTCGAACAATATCTGTTCCGGGGTCTTCAGAATGGGAAAATTGAAGGGAGCGACGAGCGTCTCGTAATTCCACTGACTGCCTTTGCGGTAGTTGTATTCGAACTTGCCTGTGCGCGGCATTATCAGAGTCAGCAGTACCACGAGGATGGCGCTGGGTATCAGGTACCTTAATGATTTGCGAAATTCCGTGTTATCCATTTTATCTCTTCTTGAAAGGGCTGTTCGGTTCCTTGGCCATATAACTGAACTCCAGACGGTCTGTCAGCCTGGGGAAAAGGTTGTGCATCAATACGGTCATCTTTCCCACAGGGGTAAGTATGACCTGACTGCGCCTGTGTGCGAGCCCCGAAGCGAGGTGCCGCGCACATTCGTCGGCCGTCATCATACTGCCTTCATCGCGCGGTGTACTGCCCTGGGCACTGCCGTCAGCAGTCAAAGCGGCATTACGCACATTTGAGGCGGTAAAGCCGGGAGCAAACACCATAACGTGCAGTCCGTCATACAGATGCTCTATGCGCAGAGTGTCGAGGAATCCCCTGATGGCATATTTGCTGCTGCTGTAACCGGTACGTCCGGGCAAACCGGCGAATCCGGCTATGGATATGACCCCAACCACGGATCCCCTTCTCTCCAGCAGATAGGGCAAGGCATATTTCGTGCAATACACCGTCCCCCAGAAATTCACGTCCATAAGGGTCTTTATCACCTTCAGATCAAGGTCTTTGAACAATGCCCGCATCGACAGTCCGGCATTGTTCACCAGAATATCTATCCCCCCGAAACGCTCCACAGCCTTCCTGACCAGCAGAGCGCAGTCATCCTCGACAGATACATCCGCTCTGACGCAAAGCACCTCACCTCCCATAGCGGCGGCTTCCTTCTCGAGTACCTCCAGCCTTCTGGCTGCAAGCACAAGCTTTGCTCCGCATAATGAGAATAAACGAGCGGAAGCAAGTCCGATACCGGAACTTGCCCCTGTAATTATTATGACCTTGTCTTTGAAGTAATCCCTGAACATCCCGTCGTCAGTCTATTTTCATTGATTCGAAATCATCCTGACGATACTCGCCGTTGTCCAGTTTCTTCTTGATGGCCTTGAAGGCATCCAGAGTCACCCTGACATCCTCCATAGTATGTGCGGCCGTGGACACGATGCGGAATATGACCATTCCCTTCGGTATCACGGGGTAAACCACGACGGAACAGAATATGTGATAGTTCTCGCGCAGATCCCTCGCCATGTTCGCAGCTTCTGCGGGGCCACCCTTTATATGCACGGGAGTGACACAGGCCTCAGCCTCACCTATATCGAAACCCTCCTTGCGGAAGCCGTCCTGTATGGCGTGCGTGATGGTCCAGCATTTCTTCCTGAGTTCATCCCCTTCCGGAGAATCGATGATTTCCATACGTTTGATGTTGCCAAGCACAAGAGGCATAGGCAGCGATTTGGCATACATCTGGCTGCGCATATTGTAGCGCAGATAATTGATTACATGGGCAGGGCCGGCGATGAACCCTCCTATGGAGGCCATGGACTTCGCGAATGCACCGATATAGAGATCTATGCCGTCCATACATCCGAGTTGCTCGGAAGTTCCGCGTCCGTGTTCGCCCAGAAGGCCGAAGCCATGGGCATCATCGATGAAAATACGGAAATCGTATTTCTGCTTCAGGGCAACTATCCTGTCCAGTTTGCCCAGAGCGCCCGTCATTCCGAATACGCCTTCGGTGATGAGCAGCACGCCGCCACCATTCTCCTTCGCCTCGGCACAGGCCCTTGCAAGTACCTTGTCGCAATCCTCGATATTGTTATGGCGATATTTGTATTTGCTGCCTATATGGAGACGTATGCCGTCCAGAAGACAGGCGTGGCACTCGGCATCATAGACTATTACGTCATGGCGTGTAACCAAGGCGTCGATTGCGCTGAGTATGCCCTGATAGCCGAAGTTGAAAAGGAAGGCATCTTCCTTCTTCTCGAAATCGGCGAAAATCTTTTCGAGTTTCTCGTGATAGCGCGTATGGCCGCTCATCATCCTTGCACCCATAGGGTATGCAAGGCCCCACTCGGCAGCCGCACGGGCATCCTCTTTCCTGACCTCGGGATGATTGGCCAGACCGAGGTAGTTGTTCAGGCTCCAATTCAGCACGGGTTTGCCGTTGAATATCATATGAGGGCCGAGCTCCCCTTCCAGACGGGGATACATATAGTAACCGTGGCCCTTTTCGAAATACTGTCCTATCGGGCCGCCTGCGTTTTCCGCAATTCTGTCAAAAATATCCATGATTATGCGTCGATATTCGCGTAATGCGCGTTCTGTTCAATGAATTCTCTGCGTGGAGGAACGTCGTCGCCCATCAGCATGCTGAAGGTACGCTCGGCCTCCGCGGCGTTCTCTATGGTCACCTGACGCAACAGACGTGTCTCGGGGTTCATTGTTGTCTCCCACAACTGCTCGTCACTCATCTCGCCAAGACCTTTATAGCGCTGCACCGTAACATTGTTCGTGCCGCCGAACTCCTCGATGAGGGCAATGCGCTCGTCCTCCGTCCAGCAGTACTTCTCGAACTCCTTGGTCTTGGTGCCTTTCTTCTTTACACGGTAGAGGGGAGGTGTCGCAAGATATACGTGCCCGTTGCGGATAAGGTCCACCATATAGCGGAAGAAGAAGGTCAGGAAGAGGGTGTCGATATGCGAGCCATCGACATCGGCATCGGTCATTATTATCACTTTGCCGTAACGCAGCTTGCTGAGATTCAGCTCGTTGGGATCGTTCTCAGTACCTATCGTCACACCCAGAGCAGTATATATGTTCTTGATTTCCTCATTCTCGAACACTCTGTGCATCGGGGCTTTCTCAACATTGAGTATCTTACCCCTCATCGGCAGAATGGCCTGTATGGAAGAATCACGTCCGGAAACGGCCGTTCCACCTGCGGAATCTCCCTCGACGAAGAAGATTTCGCATTTCTCCGGGTCGCGTGAAGAGCAGTCCGACAGCTTGCCGGGCATTCCGGCACCTGTCATCACAGTCTTGCGCTGGACCATCTCACGGGCCTGACGGGCGGCGTGGCGCGCCGTAGCGGCAAGTATGACCTTGTCAACTATGATCTTGGCCTCCTTGGGATTCTCCTCCAGATACTGTTCCATAGCGGCCGCGGTCGCCTGAGAAACGGCGGATACGACCTCAGGGTTACCGAGCTTGGTCTTGGTCTGCCCCTCGAACTGAGGCTCGGCAACCTTGACGGAGACCACGGCGGTCAGACCCTCGCGGAAGTCCTCGGCACTGAGCTCGAACTTGAGTTTGGCGAGCATGTTGTTCTTGTCGGCATAGGCTTTGAGCGTACGGGTAAGACCCATACGGAAGCCCTGCAGATGCGTGCCTCCCTCTATGGTGTTGATATTGTTGACGTATGAGTATATCTTCTCACTGAAGCCGTTGTTATATTGAAGAGCGATTTCAATCGGAATGACTTTGCTGGTATCCAGGCAGATAGGCTCCGGAATGAGATGACTGGCTCCGGCGTCGAGGTATTCCACGAACTCTTTGAGGCCTTCCTTGGAGAAGAAAATATCCTTGCGGTAGTCGGAAACCGTCGATCCGTCTTCAAGGGATGTCTCGACCTTTTCGCGAAGGTCGGTAAGAGACAGGCGTATTCCCTTGTTCAGATAAGAGAGCTCGCGCAGACGGGCCGCAAGCGTATCATACTTGTATTCGGAAACGTTGAATATCTCAGGATCCGGATGAAAGGTGATTTGCGTGCCTGTATCTTCAGCCTTACCCACAACCTCGACTGCCGTGACAGGCTTACCCTTGGAATACTTCTGTACGAACACCTGACCCTCACGGTGCACCTCGGCCACCAGAAGATCGGAAAGAGCATTCACGCATGAAACGCCGACTCCGTGCAGACCGCCTGACACCTTGTAGGAATCCTTGTTGAACTTGCCGCCGGCATGGAGCACGGTCATAACGACCTCCAGCGCGCTGCGGTGCTCCTTCGGGTGCATACCGGTAGGTATTCCGCGGCCGTTGTCCCTTACGGTAATTGAATTGTCCTCATTGATTGTTACGTCGATATTGTCGCAGTATCCGGCGAGAGCCTCGTCGATACTGTTGTCAACAACTTCATAGACGAGATGATGGAAGCCGCGTTCTCCTACATCGCCAATGTACATTGACGGCCTTTTGCGTACAGCCTCAAGGCCTTCGAGGACCTGAATGCTGCCAGCCGAATAATCCTGATTCTGTCCGATTTGTTCTTTAATTTCGCTCATATTTATCGGTTTTTCTTAAAACGGACAAATATAAGCATTTTTTATCAGAAATTCAAGACAATTCCGCCCGTTGCGACAAAACCTTTTTCAGAAATCAGAGGTACTGTCTGAAGTCTGCGGTTGAGAAGATTCCTGCCTTCTATGAACAGTCCCAATTTTGCGGTAAT
The DNA here is from genome assembly GCA_045597605.1 of Candidatus Cryptobacteroides sp. Lineage (GTDB taxonomy): Bacteria > Bacteroidota > Bacteroidia > Bacteroidales > UBA932 > Cryptobacteroides. The sequence goes on from JAZLKN010000036.1 coordinate 20,677, forward strand.
ACGGAAATCGACACCGGCATACAGGTCTATGTAGTGAGGTGTACTGTAACCGTTCCCCGCACGACGCGACGAGCGGAAATCGGCTCCGGCATAGACGGATGCCCGCCTGCGTATGTCGAATTTCGCACGTAAATCGGCAGTGAAGGCCGAAGGCAGGACATCAAAGTCTTCCTTGTGAAGGAAAGTCCGGTAGCACAGATTCGCATCCAGGGAGAAAATGCCGAAGCGTCCGTCCAGATTAAGGAAGAAATTGAAGTCCTCCAGTTTTTCCGGAAGCACTTCCAGAACAGGCACAAGATACCCGGCATCCCCGGCAGAAGTACCGAACACATTGGCATTCAGCACACTTTCATACCCGGCTCCAATTCTCCACTGCATCTTCTTCGCAAGCGTACCCTTGAACCCCAGATCTGCCGTGGAGGTCTTGACAACGGAAGGCTTGAAAGCCACAGGCAGATGGCTGGCCCTCCAGGCATCTCTTTCCCCGTGCGGCGCACCTTTGAGATCGGCATCCGCAAATATTACGAATTTGTCAGGTACGGCATTCCACTCGAATTTGAGGAAAGGCCATAAATTGAACTTCTCCTCCTTGCCGCCATTGTCCACACTGTTCATGATGTTTTCAGTACCCGTCACAAGCATCGACAGGCCCAATCCGAATGTAATGCTCTCTCCCTGATAACAGTACTGCGGCCTCAACGTCACGGCGGTTCCTCCGAATTTTTCACCGTCATCCGTAAAACGTCCGCCAAGCACATTCGCATCGGCATCCAGCCCCAAGAAATGATGACCGGCCTGATAACCCAGCAACAGCGAAAAATCGAAAACATTTTCAGTGAACTGCCCGCCAGAGACAGGGACGTTGAACATCGGCCCTCTCAGACCGAAACTTTCCTTCAGCCTCAGGTCGAACCTGAAAGCATTCTCGTCACGCATGTTCTTGGATGCCAGCCTGAACATTGCGGAACCGGAATTGTAATTCCTTCTGCCGCCAATCCCGTTCCAATCCCAATCAGTCTTGGTATATACGCCGTCATACCACAGCGCAGCCTGCAGCCACACACGCTCCCAATCCGCACGTCCCTCGAAACCGACCTTGGTATAAATATCCATGCCTTTGAACGGATCAACGCCGTCGTTATCATAAACGTACTTGCCGAAATATGATTTGTGCTGAACGAACATGCCTGCCTTGAAACGGCCTTTTGCCGGAAAAAGCCAGGACATGTCCAACTGGGGATGAAGAGTGTAGCCGGCACCGGCCTTGAGATAGAACTTCCTCCCGTCAAAGGGACGTCCGACAATATCCAATTCAGTCAGGAAAGGGTTGAAATCATCGTTGCCTTTGTAGGGCTTCTCGAAACCGGAATAGTCGAAATTGAGATCGAACTTGTACAGACTGTCGGGAATTTCCGCCGTCAACGGAATCCTCTCGAAATCCGTCATGCTGTTCTTGTACGCATTAGTCACCTGAACCGTAGGATTCAGATGGGTATTCTGTGCGAACAGGCCCATCGATACCGCAAGGGTCTGGAATATTGCAAACAAACGTTTCATTGTTTAATTTCTTTGATTTTATCCAGCCTCAACGCAACCTCGGAGGCTATCTCGTCATTGCCCCTGTAGCCGTCGGCTATGCTCTGGAAAGTGGCTTCCGCCTGTTTCATCCTGCCTTGCTCGGCATAGGAATCGCCAAGCACTATGAACGCCTTGGCCAACCAATACTGCTGCGGGGTATCGGAATCGCCAAAGGCATAGACCTTCTTCTCGACAGATTCGAAATCGGCTTTGTCGAAACAGTCCTGAATCAGCATATAGCAGGCCTCCGCCCCCTCTGCGGAAGCGGGTTCCGCAGAAAGTTTCTCAAGCACTGCGAAAGCCTCATCCCTATGGCTTGTAGCGAGCAGACTGCGAGCCTGCAGCATTCCGGATTCCCGCAAAACAGCGGCATCCACAACAGGATCGTTCTGGACAAGAGCAGCACCTTCGAGCGCGCCCAGGTAGTCCTTCGCCTTGTAAGCGCTGCGCATCAAACCCACGCGGGCGGAAGAAAGGGTTGCGGGAGTCGACGCGAGCGTCAGCAGTGACCTGTATGAATCGCGGGCTCTTTCGAAATTCTCCAGTTCCAGACTGAGTTGGGCGAAACGTCCTGTGGCGTCCTCTTTCCTCACTGACGACGAGTCGGCAATTACCACGGCATAGGCGTCGCAGGAATGTTCCTTGTCCCCGAGACATCTGTAACATTCTCCCGTATAATACCATGACTGAACTGCGTAAACCGTCCCGGGATAAGTCTTTATAATGTCTTCAAATGCAGTCAGGGCCTGTTGCCACCGGTCAGAGTAGAACAGCTGCTCGGCAGAAGAGAAAAGCATTTCCTGACGCTGTTCATCGGTCTTGGTATTCCCCTTGCCTATCTGTTCCAGGTATGCGAGATACCCGGACGGATTATTCTGCGACTGGTAAATGGATTCTATGGCAAGAAGAGCATCTTCGCCGCAACCGGACGAGGGCATATTCTCCACAACCGCCTTGTATGCGGCAAGGGCTCCTTCAACATCTTTGGAATTGCGTTTCAACGTTCCTATCTCCAGAAGGGCTCTGGCCGCGTATGCATCGCCCGGAAGACTGTCGACTATAATCCGGAACGACTCCAGAGCGGCGTCTGTCATCTTCCTGTCAGACTGGGTCTTGCCAAGTTCGAACATTGTCTGGGCATAGTAAGGGGCCGAAGGACTCGCTTTGCGCACGTGTTCCAGAATCTGAAGCTTGTTATTCTTCAGTTCCTTCGAAAGACCGCTTGCAACGGCACAATGATAGCAGACATACATATCGCCGTCATAGGGATATGCCGTCATGACCTCGCCGTAGGCTTCAGCCGCTTCTTTGTAAAGATTCCGGGCAAAAAAACAGTCGGCCTTGCGCGTAAGGGCATCCTTACGGAAGCTCTTGCCCCCATCCCTGACGTATACATCGAACCATTTACCCGCCTCTATGTAATCCCCGTTCTTGAGAGCCGAATAGGCTGCGCTGTAGGAAAGCATCTCGGCCTGCGGCATCCCGTAAAGAGCCGAGGCATTGTACAGCTCGACAAACTGTCCGCAGGACTCTCCGTACTGTCTGTTGCGGTAATAGGCCTCGCCAAGGGCATAACGTGCCAGCTGGTTCACCCTATCGTTTTTCGGTGAATAATACGTGACGGCCTTCATACACTGGACAGCCTGCCTGTACGAGCCGTTCTCCAGCAGTTCGGCTCCACGCAGATAGTTTGCGTGAATGTAATTGTTCTTTTCCGGACCACTGAGCATGTCTATCTTGTCATAGAAGTCGATGGCACTCTGCCAATCCCTGTTTGCAAGCGATGCGAGAGCCATATACGAATATATTTTCTCGCCCCTTACGCTGTCGGAATATCTCTTCAGATAATCTGCGAATACGGAAGTGTCTCCGTTCAGGTCGAACGAAAGCTTGGCGTAATTGAACATCGCATCCTCCGTCATCTTCCCGTCATACGTGAGAGCCGCCGCGCCCTTGAACGCACCCAGAGCGGCAACCTTATTCTTGAGATTGATGTATGACAACGCCGTATTGTAAAGTGCTATCTGGCCGAGGGAATCGGTTTTCTCGGGTATTTTTTCATAGTTCTCGACAGCACCCTTCCAATCACCGGTGGCATACATCAGACTGCCTGCATAGAACAGGTCCGCGCGTGTCTTCCTCTCCCCTTCGTCCGCTTTGTCGAAATATTCGCGGGCTTTACTCTTGTCGCCCAGCACAAGGAAGGATTCGGATATGATTCTGGCAAGATGCGCCTTCCTGTCCTTTGGAAGGCTGGTCTTGAACATTTCCACACCCTTGTCGGCAACGAAAGCAAAATCCTTAATTTCATAATGGCAGTTGACCACATAGTATTTCGCAATGGGGGCGAACCTTTCGTCAGATGCCGCCTTCTCAAACCAGGGAAGAGCCCCGGCGAAATCCTCTCCGCGATAGAGTATATAGCCCGTACAATATCTGGACGGAGCCGTATAATCGTTCAGCATCATCTTTTCCACAGTTGCAAACTCTTCGAGAGCCGAGCGGTTGTCACCCGTCCTGTACTGGCAATAACCTTTCTTGAAATGGAATTCGGCACGTTCGGGCACCTGTTCTCCATCCTTATCCAGAGCGTTGAAAGCAGCCAGAGCCTCAGCGTACTCGTCGGTATCGAAATAGTCCAAAGCCGTTTCCAGCCTGACGGGATCCGTCAATCCGGATGCCGGATATTTGGCAAGATATTCCGACGCGATTCTACGATATCCGTCAAGGTGCAGCTTCTGTGCGCAAAGGGCGGCATAGCCGTCCGTCAGCGGATCGTTCCCATAATCGGGAAGGCTTTGGAGAATATTCAGGGACCTGGCGTACAGACCGGACTTGTACAGAGCCTCCGCCCTTCCCAAATCTCTTTCCGCAGCATTACAGAAAACTGTCGCACAACAGAGGAAAATCAAGGAGAAAAAGAATTTGTACAGCTTGTTCATCACTATTGTCAAATTTCCACAAATTTAACTATTTTTGCATAAAATTTTACACTTTTATGTCACTGATTGATGAAAAAGTCGTAATGGAAGGCCTCACCTTCGACGACGTTCTTCTGATTCCGGCCTATTCGGAGGTTCTGCCCCGCGAGGTTGACCTTCATTGCAGGTTCTCGAGAAACATAACTCTCAACATCCCCATAGTTTCGGCCGCGATGGACACCGTCACCGAAGCACCCATGGCAATCGCTATGGCTTCTGCCGGCGGAATAGGAGTCATCCACAAGAATATGTCAATCGCCGGACAGGCCTCGCAGGTGAGGAAAGTGAAACAGGCTGAAGCCGCGGAAGGAGCCTGCACCGACGGGAACGGCCGTCTGCGGTGCGCCGCCGGGATAGGCATCACCCCGGATGCTCTGGACAGGGTCAAGGCCCTTGTGGACGAAGGTGTTGACGCCGTCGTTCTGGACAGCGCGCACGGACACAGCAAAGGAGTTCTGGACAAGCTGAAGGAGATAAAAAAGGCCTACCCCTCCCTGGATGTGGTTGTCGGCAACATCGCCACGGCCGCTGCAGCCGAAGACCTTCTCAAGGCAGGAGCGGACGGCATCAAAGTGGGCATAGGCCCAGGCTCCATCTGTACGACAAGAATAGTCGCAGGAGTAGGTGTACCCCAGCTTTCCGCCATATATGACGTCGCCTGTACGCTCAAGGGAAGCGGTGTTCCCATGATTGCCGACGGCGGCCTCAGATATTCGGGAGATGTCGTGAAGGCCCTTGCCGCCGGAGGTGACTGCGTAATGTGCGGTTCAATGTTCGCCGGTACCGAACAGGCCCCGGGAGAGGTCATCGTGCTGGACGGACAGAAATTCAAGACATACCGCGGAATGGGCTCGCTGGACGCAATGGAAGCCGGTTCCAAGGACCGTTATTTCCAGGATAAGGAAACCCAGACCAAGAAATTGGTTCCCGAAGGCATAGTGGGACGTGTACCCTACAAGGGAGATGTTTCTGACACGGTTTATCAGTTGCTTGGAGGCATACGTTCCGGTATGGGATATTGCGGTGCAGCAACGCTCGAGGCTCTGAAAGAAGCAAAGTTCACACGCGTCACCGCAAGCGGCATGGCCGAGAGCCATCCACACGATGTGACAATAGCCAAGAAGGCACCTAATTATTCGAGATAGACTATAAACACAACAATCATGTATAATGGAGAAAAACTGAATCCCGTGAAATTCGTCGAGGATTCAATCAATGAAATCAAGGCGCAGGTAGGCAGCGATACCGTAGTGCTCGGTCTTTCAGGCGGAGTGGACTCCACAGTGACCGCATTGCTTGTCAACCGCGCCATCGGCAGCAATCTGGTGTGCATTTTCGTGGATCACGGCCTTTTGCGCAAGAATGAGTTCGAAGATGTGCTCGCGCATTATAACGGAATGGGTCTCAACGTGATAGGCGTACGCGCCGCCGACAGGTTCTTTGCAGCCTGCAAGAGCATCACAGACCCCGAGCTGAAGCGCAAGGCCATAGGCAAGACCTTCATCGAGGTATTCGCCGACGAGGCACGCAAGGTGAAGAACGCCAAGTGGCTGGCACAGGGCACAATATGGCCCGACATCGCCGAATCTTTCTCGGACAAGGGTACAATCAAGAGCCACCACAACGTGGGCGGCCTGCCAGAAGACCTGAACTTCGGACTTGTGGAGCCTCTCAAATACCTGTACAAATATGAAGTGCGTGAAGTGGGAGCCCAGCTCGGTCTGGACAGCCACTTCCTCGGCCGCCATCCTTTCCCCGGTCCCGGTCTGGGAGTACGCTGCCTCGGCGAACTTACGCCTGAACGCATACACATACTACAGGAGGCCGATGCCGTGTTCATCAACCTGCTGCGCGAGGAAGGTCTGTATGACAGGATTTGGCAGGCGGGAGTTGTCCTGTTGCCTGTACGCAGCACGGGTGTAACCGACGGACGCCGTACATACGACAACGTTGTCGCCCTGAGGGCAGTGAACTCGGTGGATGCCGTTACGGCCGAAGTCATAGACCTCCCCTTCGCTTTCCTCCAGAAGGTTGCAACAAGCATAATCGCCCAGGTGGAAGGTGTCAATCGCGTAGTATATGACATTTCTCCCAAACCGCCGGCAACCATAGAATGGGAATAATCCGCCTGTTGTAAAAACGAATTAGTTTTTATAACTTTGTGACATAGCCAATTTTATATGTCACAAAGTACTCCGATAATAGAATTAATTGACGCAACCATAGTGAACGGAGAGTCTCCGGTGGTTTTCGGGCTGAATATGTCCGTATGCTCCGGAGATTTCGTTTATATAATAGGCAAGGTGGGCAGCGGCAAAACATCGGTAATCCGTACCATCATTGCCGAGAATCCCCTTACCAAAGGCATCGGAACCGTATGCGGGTTCGACCTTAAAACAATAAAGGACAAGGAAATCCCTATGCTCAGGCGCAAGATGGGCATTGTTTTCCAGGATTTCCAGCTTCTGATGGACAGGAATGTCAGGAGCAATCTGGAATTCGTGCTCAGGAGCACAGGCTGGAAGGACAGGGCGGAGATAGCCGGGCGCATTGACAAGGTACTGAAGGATGTGGGGATGGAAGATAAGAAGTACAAGATGCCATACAAGCTTTCCGGAGGGGAACAGCAGCGCATCGCAATCGCCAGAGCCCTTCTCAATGACCCGGAAGTAATAATAGCCGACGAGCCTACAGGGAATCTGGACAAGGATACAGCAGACGGCATCATGAGGCTCCTGCGCCGCATCAACGGTGAGGAGAACGGCACGGCCGTCATAATGGTTACCCACAACAACGCCATTGTGGACAGCTACCCCGGAAGGGTGTTCGTCTGCGGCGGCGAAAAATGTACGGAACAGCACATAGAGGGATAAGGTATGACTATAGGCGAACGATATGGGAAGATTCTGGAATGGTTCCGCCTCAACAGGCCCGATGCCGCATCGGAATTGCGTTTCGAATCGCCATATCAGTTGCTCGTAGCGGTAATGCTGTCGGCCCAGTGTACAGACAAGCGTGTAAACATGGTTACCCCCGGGCTTTTCAGTGCCTTCCCTACCCCTCAGGCACTGTCCGAGGCTTCCGTCGAACAGATTTATTCCCTGATCAGTTCCGTTTCATACCCGAATGCCAAGGCGCATCACCTGACTGCAATGTCCGCAAAGCTGGTCAGTGACTTCGGAGGAGAAGTACCGCAAACCGTAGAACAGCTTCAGACCCTTCCCGGTGTCGGAAAGAAGACGGCGAACGTCGTAGCTTCAATATGCTTCGGCGCTCCCGTGATTGCGGTAGATACCCACGTGTTCAGAGTGGCAAGGCGTATGGGGCTCAGCAAGGGAGCCGACGTGAATGACGTGGAGAAGGATCTCACGCGCCACATACCGGCGGAAATCAGGGCCAAGGCCCACCACTGGATAATTCTGCACGGCCGCTACATATGCACGGCCCGTCACCCCTTCTGCGAAGAATGCGGGCTGAAGGAATGGTGCCGCGGATACGAGAAGAACAATCCGGACTTTTTGAAATAAAAAAAACACTTGACATATGGCAACAGACAAGTTACAGGAACTTACCGACCGCCTTTATGCGGAAGGACTCGCCAAAGGGCGTGATGAAGGAGAAAAAATACTGGAACAGGCCCGGCAGCAGGCGGCGGAGACAGTCGCCAAGGCCAATGCCGAAGCCGAAAGCATCGTGGCCGGTGCCCGGAAACGTGCTGAAGACATACTGGCCAAGGCCTCTTCCGACGTGAAGATGGCATCTTCACAGGCTCTTGATGCCGTCAGGGAAACCATACTGAACGCCGTTACCGCAAAAAGCGTCGAAGGCGGAGTCAGGGAAGCGTTGGGCAACACCGAATTCGCCAAACAGGTTATAATGGCAGCAGCCAAGGCCTTCAGCACCCAGAACCCCTGCGATCTCGAAGTGGTATTGCCCGAGTCCTGCACGAAAGACCTTGCGGCCTACGTTCAAAGCGAAGTCGCCTCGGCCATAGGTAAGGGCATAGAGGTAAAACTGAGCAAGAAATTCGACGGAGGCCTCACAATAGGGCCGAAGGGCGGAGGATATTTTGTTTCACTGACGGACGCCACCTTCATCGGTATCATAAAGGAATATCTGCGCCCTGCCACAAGAAAGACACTTTTCGGTGAGTAACAACTATACATATATAATATCTTCCATCCCCGCCCTGAGCAGAGAGTTCAAGCCGGGCGAAGGCAGTTGCGCGCCTATGCTTGAATGGATAAGGACGCAGCTGGATGCCGATGACATCCGCAAGATGGACATCGTTACGGACGGTTTCATACCGGAAAGGCTCACGGAGGATTTCTACCGCAAGGCGTTCAGTTCAGGAAACAGGTTCATCAGAAGTTTTTTCGGAGCCGATCTCGCGCTCAGGAACGTCAAGGCGGAATACCTCAACGCCTCCCTCGGCCGCGCATCCGGCACCGACACCTTAGACTTGGATGCCGGATATGAAGATACGGAGGGGAAGCTTGCAGGCATATTCGCCATCGAAGACCTGCTGGAGAGGGAACGCGCCATAGACAGTTTCCTCTGGGATACCGCCGTGCAGAGCATTGTGCTCGAGGGTTTCACCCTGAACAGGGTGCTGGCAACAGTCGCCGAACTCTGCATTGTGGAAAGATGGCTTGCGCTGGACCGCGATGAGGGTCAGCGTCTGTTGCACGAACTGGTAAGTTCGGTGAGGGGAACATACGGAAACATTGAATTCAACTCTTTGAAATGATATGACAACTACAGGAAAAATAACCGGCATAGTTGCCAACCTTGTCACAGTGGCCTGTGACGGGCCTATCAGCCAGAATGAGATCTGCTACGTCCACACCGGCGGCACCAGGCTCATGGCCGAGGTCATCAAGGTGAACGGAACGAATGCATCCGCACAGGTCTTCGAAAGCACGCGAGGACTGAAGAACGGCGACACGGTCGAATTCACGAAAAAGATGCTCGAGGTCACATTGGGCCCCGGTCTGCTGAGCAGCTGCTACGACGGCTTGCAGAATGACCTGACCACAATGACGGGCGTGTTCCTCAAGAGAGGAGAATACACGCCTGCGCTCGACGCCGCCAAACAATGGCATTTCACCGCCATAGCATCCGTCGGCGACAGCGTTGCAGCCGGAGACTGGCTGGGCGAGGTGAAGGAAGGATGGCTGCCGCACAAGATTATGGTGCCCTTCTCCTTCGAAGGCGAATATACCGTCAAATGGCTTGCCCCCGAGGGCGATTATACGGTAAACGACTGCATCGCCGGACTGGAAGGTCCCGAGGGCACGGTGGAAGTCACAATGTGCCAGAAATGGCCCGTCAAGGTAGCAATCAAGGCCTATAGGGAGAAACCCAGACCCGAGCGCATAATGGAGACCGGCGTACGCGTTATTGATACCCTCAACCCTATCGCCGAAGGCGGCACCGGCTTTATCCCCGGTCCTTTCGGCTGCGGAAAGACTGTGCTCCAGCACGCCATCGCCAAGCAGGGTGAAGCCGATGTCATCGTGATGGCCGCCTGCGGCGAGCGTGCAAACGAGGTAGTTGAGATTTTCACCGAATTCCCCGAGCTTATCGACCCGCACACCGGACGCCATCTGATGGAGAGGACCACTATCATATGCAACACATCAAACATGCCCGTTGCCGCCAGGGAGGCATCCGTTTATACCGCGATGACCATATGCGAATACTACAGGGCGATGGGACTCAAGGTGCTGTTGCTGGCGGACTCGACCTCGAGATGGGCACAGGCATTGAGGGAGATGAGCAACCGTATGGAAGAGCTTCCCGGCGCTGACGCATTCCCTGTGGACCTTTCATCCATCATTTCGAACTTCTATGCACGCGCAGGTATGGTCATTCTCAACAACGGAGAACGCGGAGCCGTAACTTTCATAGGCACGGTCTCCCCTGCCGGCGGCAACCTCAAGGAACCTGTGACCGAATCCACCAAGAAGGCGGCGCGCTGTTTCTACGCTCTCGAGCAGAACCGCGCGGACAAGAAACGCTACCCTTCCGTCAACCCCATCGACAGCTACTCCAAATATCTCGAATATCCTGAAATCATCGAATATCTGGACGAAACGGTGGAACGCGGATGGGTGGACAAAGTGACTACCACAAAGAACTACATACGCAAAGGCAAGGAAGCCGCGGACCAGATCAACATCCTGGGTGATGACGGCGTGCCCATGAGTTATCACGAACTGTTCTGGAAGAGCGAACTGATTGACTTCGTGATTCTGCAGCAGGACGCATTCGACGTAATCGACGCCCTCTGTCCCATCGAAAGGCAGCGCTATATGCTGGACAAGGTGCTGGAGCTTTGCGAGCGCAGTTATGAATTCGAGGACTACGAGAAGTGCGGCGAATTCTTCAAGAAAATGATAAATTCCCTACGTCAGATGAACTATTCGGAATTCAATTCCGACAAGTTCAAGGCATATGAGGACGAACTGGATAAACTGTTGGAAGACTATGGCAACTAAACTGTACAACAAGACCTATACCCGACTCTCAGGTATAACCAAGGCGACGGTGTCGCTGAACGCTCCCGGAGCATCCAATGATGAGCTCGCGCTTGTACAGGGCCGCCTGGCCCAGGTGGTCAAGACAAAGGGTGACAATGTCACGCTGCAGATTTTCTCCGGTACCGAGGATATAGCAACGGATGCAGAAGTCACCTTCCTCGGCAATCCCCCGACGTTGAAGGTGTCGGATTCCCTTGCCGGACGTTTCTTCAACGCTTACGGACAGCCTATAGACGGAGGACCCGCCGTCGAAGGCGAGGCGCGCCAGATCGGAGGCCCGTCAGTAAACCCTTACAAACGCCGCCAGCCTTCGCAGATAATTCCTACCGGTATCGCAGGCATTGACCTCAACAACACCCTGGTTTCAGGACAGAAGATACCTTTCTTCGCAGATCCCGACCAGCCCTACAACAACGTTATGGCACAGGTTGCCCTGAGGGCCGACGTAGATAAGATAATACTCGGGGGAATGGGTCTGAGCAACGACGATTACCTGTATTTCCGCCACGAGTTCGAGAACGCGGGTGCTCTGGACAAGATTATAAGCTTCGTGAACACCACGGAAAACCCTCCTGTCGAGAGGTTGTTGATTCCCGATATGGCACTGACTGCAGCCGAATATTTTGCTGTGGACAAGAATGAGAAGGTGCTGGTGCTGCTCACCGATATGACCCTTTATGCAGATGCCCTGTCCATCGTCTCCAACCGTATGGACCAGATTCCTTCCAAGGATTCGATGCCCGGCTCGCTGTACTCAGACCTCGCCAAGATTTACGAGAAGGCCGTTCAGCTGCCCGACGGCGGTTCCATCACCATCATAGCCGTGACCACGCTGAATGACGGAGATATCACCCACGCCATTCCCGACAATACGGGTTACATTACCGAGGGACAGCTGTTCCTGCGCGCCGATTCCGATTCCGGCAAGGTTATCATTGACCCGTTCCGCAGCCTGTCACGTCTCAAACAGCTGGTTCAGGGCAAGCAGACACGCGATGACCACAGTCAGGTGATGAACGCCTCCGTGCGCCTGTATGCGGATGCACAGAACGCCAAGACCAAACTCGAAAACGGTTTCGACCTTTCCGACTACGATATGCGCTGTCTGGAATACGCTAAAGACTATGCCACCAAGCTGTTGGCGATAGACGTGAACCTGTCCCTTACGGAAATGCTCGATGTGGCCTGGGACCTGTTCGCCAAATATTTCTCAAAGGCCGAAACCGGCATAAAACAGACATTTATCGACAAATACTGGCGTGGCAATTAAGTTCCAATACAATAAGACATCCCTCAATAATCTGGGCAAATCCCTGAAGATGAGGCAGAACGCCCTTCCGACACTGAAGAACAAGGAATCAGCGCTCAGGCTTGCCGTGGCCCAGTACAAGGCCGAATCCCTGCGAATCGAAGAGGAGCTGGAAGAAGCGATGGAGCGCTGCGACTATATGGCCGAATTGTGGAACGAGTTCCAACCTGACCTCATTTCCATCGAGGACGTCGAACTGATGACAGGCAAGATTGCCGGCGTGAAAGTGCCCGAATTGGGCGAAATTAAATATTCTATCGCGCCGTTCAGTGCCTTTCAGACCCCGGCCTGGTATGCTGACGGCGTTGCCATACTTAAAGATCTGTCACGTCTGGGGCTTTTGAGCGAAGTGTATCGCGAGAGAGCCAGAATACTGGAGTTCGCACGCAAGAAGACAACCCAGAAGGTGAATCTGTACGAGAAAGTGCAAATCCCGGGCTATCAGGAGGCAATAAGAAAAATCAAACGCTTTATGGAAGACGAGGAAAACCTCTCCAAGGCAGCACAGAAGATAGTCAAAAGCCGGCACGAAGCCGAAGAAGCGGAGGAAGGCCTATGATTACGAAAATGGACAAATACGTTCTGGTGTCACCGGACACCTGCAGCGAAGAGCTGATATGCTCCCTGCAGGAACTGTCGGCGGTAGATATCACACGTTCCCACAAACCTGTGGATGACCGTTCAGCCGGGCTGTTGGCAAAAAGCGCACAGATTCAGGACGAGATGGCAGGCACGGCCCTGAAGAAGGAGATGGAAGCCACAGCCTCGACACTTGCATCCCTCCGGCGCGAAGAATTACTCGCCGCCTTTTGGGGCAATTATGACAAGAAGGCTGTTGCAGCCCTGCAGGAAGCGGGCTATCCCATACATTTCCACAGCGTCAGGAAAAAGCACTTCGAGCAGGAATGGCTTTCGGAGTATCCCGCTACCGTAATATCCGAAGACGGCGGCAACATTCTTTTCACTGTGGCGGGCGGAAACGATGGCATACCTGGTGAAATACCCTCACCCAGACCCCTGTCTGAAATCCAACGGGACATTGCGCATACAGACGCAAGAAAAAGCGAACTGGAGTCGGCCCTTGACACACAGCCTCAAAAGGCAAGGGCACTGAAGAAGGAATACGACGCAGTAATCGGAGAACTTGACGCCTACCTTGCGCAGAAAGGGTCCATACTCGGAGAAGAGGCAGGCAACGACCTGAGCAGTTTCATCGACATATTCGAAGCCTACGCCCCTACGGCCGACAGGGAGAAAATCTGCGGAAGGCTTGACGGAATGGATGTGTATTATACGGTAGAGCAGGCCAGCGAGGACAACACCCCCATCAAACTGCACAACAACTGGTTCGCACGCCAGTTCGAGGTATTCACGGGCATGTACGGTCTGCCTTCCTACGGCGAGTTCGATCCCACACCCATACTGGCTCCGTTCTATCTGCTTTTCTTCGGGATGTGCCTGGGAGATGCAGGCTACGGCATATTGTTGATGGTAATATCCCAACTGCTCAAGGCAAAATCCCCCGACAGCGGGCTGGGACGGATGCATTCGCTGATATTCCTGCTCGGTGCCGGTACCTTCGTGATAGGAGCTTTTCTGGGCACCTTCTTCGGCATCAGCCTTTTCGATGCGGCGTGGGTTCCGGAATCCTTCAAGCGCTGCCTGCTGGTGAAGGGCAATGTGGGCTCCATCGCCGGTTTTGACCCTCAGATTGTCTGTGCTCTTGGCATAGGCGTATTTCACATATGTCTTGCAATGATTGTTAAAACAGCTTGTTTTACAAGTCATTACGGCATTGCAAAAAGTCTTTCCACCTGGGGCTGGACCCTGCTTGTCGTAGGCGGAGTCATCACCGCGGCACTGGCCATCGGAGGCCTGCTGGGTGGCGATGCCCTCAAGTGGACAATCATAGTCATAGGTGCAGTTTCAGCACTCGGCATATTCGTGTTCAACACGCCTGGACGCAATCCCCTGCTCAACATCGGAGCGGGACTATGGGATACGTACAGCAGCGTGACAGGACTTATGAGCGACGTTCTGAGCTATGTCAGGCTCTATGCCCTCGGCCTTGCGGGAGGTATGCTCGGCGGGGTGTTCAACTCCCTGGCTCTGATGATGCTGGGTGACAGTCCCACCTGGCATTGGCTGCCTTTCCTGCTTTTGCTGCTCGTCGGACACTCCCTGAATCTGGCACTCAGCTGCCTCGGAGCCTTCGTGCATCCTATGCGACTTACTTTCGTGGAATACTTCAAGAACAGCGGCTACGAAGGAACGGGCCGCAAATATCAACCATTGACAAATACAAAAAAAACAATAACACATTATGACACTTGAACTTATCTTAGGTTATCTGGGGCTCGGCCTCATGTTCTCTCTTGCCGGAATCGGCAGTGCTATCGGAACTTCAAATGCCGGCAATGCCGCTGAAGGCGCATTGAAACTCAACAAGGAGCAATCATCCAAGTATATGATTCTAACCGGTGTGCCTGCAACGCAGGGTATTTACGGTTTCGTTGCGATGTTCGTATGGATTTCCATCCGCGGCGCAGAATGGATTGCAGCCAACGGTCTTCTCTGCTTCGGCATCGGAGCTTGCGTGGGCCTCGCCTGCCTTATCTCCGCAATCCGTCAAGGTCAGGTTTGCGCCAACGGCATCGTGGGACTGTCACAGGGACACGACGTATTCGTAAACACACTCATCTACGCTGCATTCCCCGAATTCTACGCCATTCTCGCACTGGTGGTCTCCTTCCTGGTATAGTCCCGCTAGGCTTGTATGTTTGCTCTTGAACTGCTCGTCGTTCTGGCCTGCCTCTACATAGGTTCCAGGTTCGGAGGAATAGTTCTCGGACTCTTGTCCGGTGTCGGGTTGGCGATTCTGGTCTTCGTTTTCGGGCTTACACCCGGCACTCCGCCGACAGACGTGCTGTATATCATTATCGCCGCTGTTGCCTGTGCCGGTACCTTTCAGGCTGCGGGAGGTATGTCATGGCTTACGCAGCTTGCCGAAAAGATGCTGAGAAAGCACCCGCAACAGATAAGCTTTCTGGCACCTCTGTGCACTTTCTTCCTTACGGTCCTGGTAGGCACGGGCCACATTGTCTATACTCTGATGCCAATAATTGTGGATGTCTCCATCAAGAACGGAGTGCGTCCAGAGCGCCCCTGCGCAGTCGCCTCAGTGTCATCCCAGCTTGGAATCATGGCATCGCCCATCGCCGCCGCGGTGGTTGCATTCTCGATGATTTCCTCGCGGAACGGATTTGACATTACCATTCCGCAGATTCTTCTGGTCTCCTTACCTGCAGCATTGGCAGGTCTTCTGTGCGCTGCCGGTCTGTCAATGAAAAGAGGCAGGGACCTTGACAAGGACCCCGCTTTTCAGGAACTCATTTCCGATCCCGAACGACGCAAGTTCATATACAGTTCGTCAGACAGTTGCCTTGGCATACAAGTGGGAAAGAAAGAGAAAATGTCCACCTTCATCCTGCTGGGAGCGATTCTGGCAATCATTGTGCTCGCTGCCTGCGGATACAAGGCGGTCAAAATGAATCTGGTCATACAGATAGTAATGCTGGTCGCCGCCTGCCTGATGGTTCTTCTATGCAAAGTCAAGGCCTCTGACATAGCCGGGAGCGACGTCTGGCGCAGCGGAATGGTGGCGGTGGTAGTTATATACGGTGTAGCCTGGATGGCGGACACGCTTTTTTCCAACTACATGGCATCCTTTCAGGAAAGTTTCGGAGGCATCATAGAAACACATCCCTGGACCATCGCGGTGGCATTCTTTCTCGCTTCCATTCTGCTAAATTCGCAAGGAGCCACGGTCGTGGCCATGGTGCCGATTGCATACGCAATGGGGGTCCCGGGATATATCATATTGGGAGCCCTGCCCTGCACCTATGCCTACTTCTTCATTCCGAACTACCCTTCTGACATTGCCACAGTCAACTTTGACAAGACAGGAACCACCCATATCGGCAGATATCTGCTGAACCACAGTTTCATGATGCCGGGGCTGGTGAGTGTAGGCATCGCCACATGCATATCCATGCTGTTGTCATTCCTGATTTTCGGCAACTGATTTCCAAACCGCCGGTGAAGTGCGTCATGTACGGATGGTTCAGCCAAAGTACCTATGCCACTTAGGGAACGGCCCAAAGCACCCGTACCACCGCTGAAACGGCCCAAAGCACCCCTGTCACCTCAGGGACCTGGGGAATGGTATAAGGTCCCCAAGGTGACAGGGTTGCTTTTGGGCATGCCGGTGGGTTATGCACGCGATGCTTATGGTTGTCAGGCTACTATGCTCCATGACCGCAATTCGGTGAGGAAAAACGGGCTTTTACTCACCGAATGACCTTCCGGACCCCAAACGGTGAGAAAAAACGTCAAATTTCTCACCGAATGACATCGCGGTGTCAATACGGGATGATTTTCTTGATATATTACCCCGTTTGATGTTTGACAAGTCAAGGTCTGTCAAGGTCAATCCCTCACTCACTCTATTTGTCGTCCTTCCGCAATTTCTCCTCGTATTTCTTGTCATAGGCTTCACCTCTCGGGACGAGATACTTGAAGAACACGCAGTCATCGATGATTTGTATGTGGAAGATGAAAAATGCGCGAAGGCTTCCGATGCGGATGCGGTAGACGTTGTCATAGCCGACAAGCTTCTTGCAGTCGGTAATCTCATCCAGGCATGATGCGTTCTTGGCCTCAAGTATTGTGTTCCTGACGGAGTTCAGTGTCTTTCCCGACAACTTGCGGACTGATTTCTCAAAATCCTTCGAGTACTTCGTCTTCATAATCCCAGCCAGTTCTCAAAGTCCTTTGCCTCTTCTTCGGAAAGCTCGACATCTCCGTCGGGACGGACATTGCACAGATACTGGTAGGTCGCCGCCTCGTTCATATCCTCCACCTCTTTTTCAAGGAGTGCTTCGATGTAGCTCTTGAGGTTCATGCCGGATGCGGCCGCCTTGATGGAAAGGAAGCGATATACATCTTCGCGGATGTCAATATTCTTTCTTTTTGTCTGAACTGCTGCAGTATTCATAATGCGTAATATATATTATATGTGCAAATGTAGATAATATATATATAATTACAATATATCACCTTCAATTTGAATTGATATATAGAAGATATACGATATACAATAATTCAAATCTGATCACCTGAACATTTCGGGTGATGGGATCCAAGAAGGCAGGCGGCTATTTCGTGAAGTAATATAGACAGAATTCTCGGTAAGGGAAACAGGACAAATCGCTCTGTTTCCCTTTTTTACATCTCATACCCTTGCTGGTGCGCCGCCATAATGTCCTGTAAAACAATGCTTTAAGTTTGTGGGTGCCTTACTGTCATTCATATGGACGAATGAACCGGTAAAAGAGCCCCTGCACTTCGGGAACGTTTTATCATGGGGATATTGTTCCCGAAGTGCAGGGGCTCGTTTGATAATCCGGTCATTCGTCTGGACGGATGAAGCAACTGAGATGGTATAGAATGATTCTTACCTCGGATAGACCTGCTTGCCCTCAAACCAGGTGTTCGTTACCTTGACCTGGAAGATTTCCTTTTGTTTTCCCTGTGCTTCCATTTCAAGGACATCCTTGTCGAGCACCACGAAGTCGGCATATTTACCGATCTCGATGGAGCCGCGCTCTTTTTCAAGTCCGAGGCTTGCTGCACCGTTTATAGTGAGGCACTTGAGTGCCTGACTTACCGTCAGCAAGTCGTCCGGACCCAGCGGAGCGGCATCCAAATAGGTGGGATACAATCCGGTTACCGTAACACCAATAATATTGGGAACCGTCCCCGTAATGGTTTCTCCGCACGGAGCATCGGTGGATGATGAAACCACAATGCCGGCATCGAGTAGCGATTTCATCGGATAACCGCTTTCGTACACCTCAGGCGGCATAATCGAATAGAAGTAGTCGCGATACTCCTGGGGATCTCCGGCGTGCCAGATAAGGTTTGAAGCAATTCCGATATTGTTCCGACCACAGCGGGCAATGTCCTCGGCGGATATGTTGCGCACGTGAGCCAGCGAATTGCGTATCTTGAGCGATGATGCTGAAGGAGACGCGCTATATGCAGTAATCAGAGCGTTGCAGGCAAGGTCACCGAAGGTGTGCGTGTGAACAGGCATACCCTTGGCATTGGCAGCGGCCACGATGGCATCCAGCTCGTCCTGCTCCCAGATGATATTGCCGTGCTTTTTGTCTTCAGGCAATCCTTCTACAGTATATTCCTCGCTTATCCAACCTGTAAAGTTCTCCACGACACCGTCTGCGAAAAGTTTGACACCGTTGGCCTGAAGGTGTCCCTTTGTGTACTGGTCGGACAGGGATTCGACAAGGGCAAGCTTATCCGCCACCCTTTGAGGCATACTGCCACTCTTGGGCAGCCCCCAGTCATAGCTGCGGATGGTGTAGTAGCCCATCACACTGACCGAAAGCGCCCCGTCTTCATCCATCTGCGCAAGATATTTGTAGGTCGAACCATCATCGAAAATATTGATATACGCATCAAGATAGGAAGTGAATCCGCGGGCGTTGAGTTCCCGGACCGCATCTTTGCAGGCCTGCATATATCCGGCATCATCCAATATGGTTCCAAGGGAATTTTCTATTACGAACGGTACGGCCTCATCGGTAAGGTATCCGCTTGCAATATTGTCAGAGCCCTGTATTGTGATGATTTCTCCACCGCGGACATCTTTGAGCTTATGGCCGCTGTCATCAATCAGTCCGGCTTTCCGGAGAGCAGTCCTGTTGCAGAGGGCATTGTGGCCACCACCGTCCAGCAGAATCACCGGATAACCCTCTGACACTGCCTCTATCTCCATTGCGTAGTCAGTCGTGCTGTATTTCTGCACATCCTGCGTCGCCCAACCGAAGGAAAGGAACGAGCCCGGATTCTTTTGCATCTTTTGAGGGATGATGGTTTTGACGAGGTCCTTGTAGGAGGCTCTGAATCCCGGAAGATTACGGGCAATGCCGTCAATACCTATGAAATGCCCGTGGCCCTCTGTGCAGCCCGGGACGACGAGCCCCTTGCCGGTGTAGTCGATGACCGGCATATCTGACGTGATATATTTTGCGGCTCCCTCTTTCGAGCCAACATACACGAACTTGCCGTCCTTGACGACAAAGGCTTCGACGATTGACTCCGACGGGTCTGCTGTAAAGATTTTTCCATACACCGCAAGATTCCTGCCCGACAGGGGATTTTCGGGCCCATCTGATTTCTGACAGCCGGCAAACAGACCGGTCCCGATGATTACACACGTGATTGCTATGAGTTCAAAAGTTTTTTTAACTGTGTTCATTCCTTTTTCAGATATGGTAATTGTTCATAAAATTCGGGTATTCATCGAACAGGCACATTGCCAGTATGAATGAAGCGATGCACGCCGTCCACACGAAAACCGTCCAAAACACCCTGTGCTTTCCAAAGAAAGCTTCTGTTCTCTCTTTAAGATATTTTGAGTATACTACCGCCGCCAGTATAGTTGCGGCAAGGATACATGATAGTCATGTTAATTGGGGCTTTTCCGTTTTTTCTTGCTTTACTCGGCGAAACCCAGAAATTGGCTGTGAATAGGTTGTGATTATGGTTTGTTTTTCCACATTTTCGAGCCATTTCCGACAACCCCGGGGAACGGCGATTGTACCGGAAAACATCCCCATCACACAAGAAACGACCTCCCTTCCCCATATACGATGAACCCCCACAATTTCTTGCGTGGGTTCTTCGTTCAAATCTATGTAAGTCGCTGATTACTTGCTCAGTGCGGTAGCCACGTCAACTGCGCAGGCAACGGTGCAACCTACCATAGGGTTGTTGCCTATTCCCAGGAAACCCATCATCTCCACGTGTGCGGGAACTGATGAAGAACCTGCGAACTGGGCGTCGCTGTGCATACGTCCCATGGTGTCGGTCATGCCGTAGGAAGCGGGACCGGCTGCCATATTGTCTGGATGCAGGGTACGGCCCGTACCGCCACCGGAAGCAACGCTGAAATAAGGCTTGCCGGCGAGAACGCGCTCTTTCTTGTATGTTCCGGCAACGGGATGCTGGAAACGTGTGGGGTTGGTCGAGTTTCCGGTAATGGAAACGTCAACGCCTTCGTGCCACATAATGGCAACACCCTCGCGCACGTCATCGGCACCATAGCATTTAACCTTTGCGCGGGGACCGTTGCTGTAAGCGATTTCCTTCACGACATTAAGTTTGCCGGTGAAGTAGTCGAACTCGGTCTGTACATAGGTGAAACCGTTGATGCGGGAGATAATCTGTGCGGCATCCTTTCCGAGACCGTTGAGGATACAGCGGAGGGGTTCCTTGCGCACCTTGTCAGCCTTGGCGGCAATCTTGATTGCACCTTCGGCGGCGGCGAAAGACTCGTGGCCGGCGAGGAAGGCGAAGCACTTGGTCTCCTCGCGGAGGAGCATTGCGGCAAGGTTTCCGTGTCCGAGACCTACCTTGCGGTCGTCGGCAACTGAACCGGGGATACAGAATGCCTGAAGTCCGATACCTATGGCCTCGGCAGCCTCGGCAGCGTTCTTGCAGCCCTTCTTGATGGCGATTGCAGAACCTACGACATAGGCCCACTTTGCATTCTCGAAGCAGATGGGCTGGGTTTCTTCGCAGGTCTTGTAGGGGTCCAGACCGTACTGTTCACAAATCTGGTTAGCCTCTTCTATTGATTTGATGCCGTTGGCGTTGAGTGCCTCGTTAATCTGTTTGATACGGCGATCCTGGCTTTCGAATTTGACTTCTCTAATCATGGCGTGCCTCCTTATTCTTTACGGGGATCAATATATTTAACTGCACCGTCCTCTTTCTTGAAACGGCCATAGGTTGAAGTTGACTGCTTCAAAGCATCGTTTGCGTCAGTGCCTTTCTTCACGAGATCCATGAAGACGCCGAGTTTGACGAACTCATAGCCGCAAATCTGGTCGTTCCCGTCCAGAGCCAGAGTCTTGATATAGCCTTCTGCCATTTCAAGATAGCGGGGACCCTTTGCAAGTGTACCATAAAGGGTGCCTACCTGACTGCGAAGACCCTTTCCAAGGTCCTCGAGGCCTGCGCCGATTACGAGACCGCCCTCACTGAAAGCGCTCTGGGTACGTCCATAAACAATCTGCAGGAAAAGTTCACGCATTGCGGTGTTGATGGCATCGCAAACAAGGTCAGTGTTCAGAGCCTCGAGTATGGTCTTGCCGGGAAGGATCTCGGCGGCCATAGCTGCGCTGTGAGTCATACCGGAGCATCCGAGAGTCTCAACGAGAGCCTCCTGGATTACGCCTTCCTTGACATTGAGGCTGAGTTTGCAGGCGCCCTGCTGGGGAGCGCACCAACCCACACCGTGAGTAAAACCTGAAACATCCTTAATCTCCTTTGACTTAACCCATTTGCCCTCTTCGGGAATGGGAGCCGGGCCGTGATTGGGGCCTTTTTTGACGCAGCACATCTGCTGCACTTCCTTTGAATATTGCATAGCTTTAGAAAATGGCTTTTAACCTAACAAAGTTACAAATATTCGTCGAATAGCACAAATTATTGCGGAATTTTTAGCAAATTTGCATTACAGGAAAAGAGTATGGAATTCAAACTGGACTCACACTTCAAACCGTCAGGCGACCAGCCACAGGCAATAAGCGGCATCTGCGACGCGTTGCGTCAGGGAGTTGACAGCGTGACACTGCTGGGAGTTACCGGCAGCGGCAAGACTTTCACTATGGCAAACGTCATAGAGAAGTTGCAGCGTCCCGCACTCATACTAAGCCACAACAAAACCCTTGCGGCCCAGTTGTACGGAGAGTTCAGGAATTTCTTTCCAGGCAACGCCGTGGAATATTTCGTGTCATATTACGACTACTACCAGCCCGAAGCCTATATCCCCTCCACGGACACATATATAGAGAAAGACCTCAGCATCAATGACGAAATCGAGAAACTGCGTCTGAGCGCGGCCTCCGCCCTGCTCTCTGGGAGACGGGACGTGATAGTGGTCAGTTCGGTATCCTGCCTGTACGGAATAGGCAACCCCGAAGATTTCCACGCCCAGACCATTGTCGTGAAAGTCGGAGAGAACCGCAGTATGACCGCCCTTCTGTATTCGCTGTCCGAGGGGTTGTATTCCCGCAGCGAGCTGGAGCTCAAGCGCGGCACCTTCCGCGTAAAGGGAGACACCCTGGATATAGGACTCGGCGGCAGCGACAGAGGTGTGAGGATAGAATTTTTCGGTGACGAAGTGGACAGGATATCGATAATTGACCCGGTCTCCGGCGCAACTTTCGAAGATCTTGCACAAATCAGCATCTACCCCGCCGGCAACTTCGTTACGACCAAGGACCGTAGCATAAGGGCCGTCAGCGAAATTCAGGACGACATGAAGGTCCAGACAGACTGGTTCAACGAAATAGGCAAGCCGTTGGAAGCCAAAAGATTGCAGCAGAGAGTCGAGTATGATCTCGAGATGATAAAGGAGATGGGCTATTGTCCGGGAATAGAAAATTATTCCAGATATTTCGACGGACGCAAACCGGGGATGAGACCCTTCTGCCTGCTGGACTACTTCCCTGCCGACTTCATAACCTTCATCGACGAATCACACGTCACCATACCACAGATCAGGGCGATGTACGGAGGTGACCACAGCCGCAAGAGCGTACTTATAGACTATGGGTTCCGCCTTCCGGCCGCCGCCGACAACAGACCTCTCAAGTTCGAGGAGTTCGAACAGATTACAGGTCAGCGCGTCTTCGTATCCGCCACCCCAGCCGAATACGAACTGGAGGCTTCGCAAGGGCTTGTCGTGGAACAGGTCGTAAGGCCCACCGGCCTGCTTGACCCGCCTATTCAGGTCCGTCCCACAGACGGTCAGGTGGATGATCTGATGGAAGAGATTCTGGTAAGGGCGGAAAGGGATGAACGTGTTCTGGTCACTACCCTCACAAAAAGGATGGCAGAGGAATTGGAGAAATATTTCACCCGTATGGGCATACGCTGCAGGTACATCCATTCGGACGTGGATACGATAGAGCGCGTGGAAATCATAGAGGATTTCAAAAACGGCCTTTTCGACGTACTCGTCGGAGTAAATCTACTGAGGGAAGGTCTTGACATCCCGACAGTAAGCCTTGTGGCGATACTGGATGCGGACAAGGAAGGTTTCCTGCGCAGCACAAGGTCTCTGACGCAAACGGCGGGACGGGCCGCAAGGAACGTGAACGGGCTGGTCATAATGTATGCGGACACCGTAACGGATTCCATGCAGCAGACCATATACGAGACCGATCGTCGCAGGTCTAAACAGATGGAATACAACAAATTGAACAACATCACTCCCACACAGGTCAGTACGAGTCACAATAGTCTCGTCTCCGTGGGAGGCGGACGGGTTTCAGCGGCCAATTCCTACGATAGCCCCAGATACATCCCCAACCCGAGCGAACTGGGCAAAGGACGCATCAGCGTGGGTCTCGGACAGGATTCCGTGCGGGAAAGCAATTCAGCTATGGTAAACGGCTATATCGCAGCGGATTTGGCAGCAGTTTTGCAGGACCCCGTTATACGCTCGATGTCACGCAGCCAGGTGGAGAAAGCCGCTGCCACGGCAAAGGAGAATATGAAAAAAGCATCCGCGGAACTGGATTTTCAGGCCGCTGCAAGATACAGGGACGAGATGTGGGCATTAAACGAATATCTTAAGGTATGGAAGGACAAGTAGCAAAAGCAAGGGAAATTGCCGCAAAATATCTTGACGGTTTGACGCGCGGCAACGGGCACTCCTTTCTGGAACATCCGGACAGGGTTGCCGACATAGTCCGTAACGAAATAGGTTTGACATCGGAATGTGAAACTGCAGTCTATCTTCACGAAGCCTCCCGAATGCATCCCGAAATCCTGCCTCTCATACACGAGAAATTCGGCTCTGACATATCTACAATGGTAGAAGGATTGAACAACATATCACGTATCAATCCGAAAGATACCAAACTTGAGGCTGAAAATTACAAGAGGCTGATCGTCAACTATTCGAAGGATCCCCGGGTTGCAGTAATCAAGATTGCCGACAGGCTCGAGATAATGCGTTCACTCGACCTGTTCCCGAAGCCTTCGCGCGAGAAGAAATCGCTTGAAACCCTGCTTCTGTATATACCCATCGCACATCAGCTGGGACTTTACAACATAAAGTCCGAGATGGAGGATATATATTTCAAGTATGCCGACCCGGAAAATTACAGAGCCATTACGAACAAACTCAAGGCAGGAGAAAGGGATAGGGAAAAACTGATGAAGGAATTCATCAAACCTCTGGAGGCAAAACTGGCTGCCGATGACATTTCTTACAAACTGAAAGTACGGACCAAGACAGCATACTCCATATGGAAGAAAATGCAGGTGCAGAAAGTACCATTCGAGGGAGTATATGATGTGTTTGCCATACGCTTTATAATTGAAAGCCCGGACGACAGAAATACGGAGAAGGCACTATGCTGGAAAGTATTTTCTCTCGTTACGGAAGAATACGAATCCGACACCAACCGCCTGCGCGACTGGGTTTCCAACCCCAAGCCGAACGGCTACGAATCTCTGCACATCACGGTGAAGAACAAGGATGGAGCATATCTTGAGGTTCAGATAAGGACACGCAGGATGGATGAGATTGCAGAAAGCGGACTCGCCTCCCACTGGTCCTACAAGGGTATCAAGAAGGAAGCAACGCTTGATATGTGGTTGAATTCCGTGCGGAGCATGCTGGAGAACAAGGATTCGCTTGAGAGCGTAAGGTACAGTACAAGCACTCTGAACAATGACGTTTTCGTATTCACTCCTACCGGAGAACTGCGTAAACTGCCTTTCGGGGCATCCGTACTGGACTTCGCCTTCGAGATACACAGCGGTCTCGGTCTGAAGTGCAGCGGAGGCCTTGTCAACGGGAAGGCCGTTCCCATCAGGGAGAAATTGAAAACCGGCGATTACATCGAGATTCTTAAGGGCAAGAACCAGAAACCTTCCGCCGACTGGCTCAATTACGTTGTCACCTCAAAGGCCAAAAGCAAGATAAAGTTGTTCCTCAAGGAAGAGGAATACCAGAGAGCCAATGAAGGGAAGGAACTTCTGGCCTCGAAATGCAGGAAATGGAAATTCGAGGTAAGTGACGAAGACCTTGCCGCCCTGATGAAGAGGTATCGCCAGAAGACTCTCAATTCCTTCTATGAAGCAATCGGTAACGGACGCATCGACCCTCTCGACATCAAGAAATTCGTAGAATTCAGACACGAGGCCCACCATATTGACATCCAGGAACCGAATGCAGCGGACACCCCTGCAGAAACGAGTTCAAAGGGAGCAAATGCTTCAGATGTCTTGATAATCGATGCCAAGCACATCAAGAATATGGACTACAAACTGGCAGCCTGCTGTCATCCGACATACGGAGATGATATCTTCGGTTTCGTGACCCGCTTCGACGGCATCAAGATTCACAGGATATCCTGCCCCAACGCGGCACGCCTTCTGGACCAGTATCCCTATCGGATTCTCAAGGTCAGATGGAGTAAATAGTCCATTGGATATAATTGAATTTTTTTCGTAAGTTTGTATAGCATCATAATTATTGGATATGAAAAAAATTGCAATTGCAGCATTCTTCACCCTGCTTTCTATGGCTCTGTGCCACTCCAAAGCCGTTTTCCATAGTGCAACAGACCCTTACATATTCTATCAGGGAAGGGTCGTCAAAGATGGCGGGAAAGTCATCCTGGACTGGAGCAACACCACCATAACGGTCAGATTCTACGGAACATCCCTGGAAATGGACTGCCACGACAGCGGGACCTGCTATTTCAATTTATGGATTGACAGGGACATGAGTCCCGTACACGATGCCGTCATATCCACAGAGAACGGAGGCCGTTTCACCCTGACCTCAGGTCTGAAGAAGGGCGAGCACAGCGTGACGCTCCAGAAACGCAGCGAGGGAGAGAACGGCTGTCTGACCATAGACGGGTTCATCACTGACGGGAATCTGCTGAAAGCCTCTGATCCCTTCACCAGGCACATCGAGTTCATAGGCGATTCATACACATGCGGATACGGCACCGAAGGAGCCGACAGAGACCAACCGTTCCGCGCATCGGAAGAGAACTGCAACCTTGCGTACGCCTCCATAACGGGAAGGTATTTCGATGCCGGGATACGTACAATCAGTCACTCCGGACGCGGCATCATACGCAACTATGACGACGGAGATTCCGGCAGGACAATGGTTGAGAGATATCCCAATGTTCTTGACGAAGGCTGCAAAGACATGAAATGGAATGCAGCCAAAGACGGATTCAAGCCCGACATAGTAGTCATCTACCTGGGCACCAACGACTTCAGTTGCGGCAAGCAGCCGACCATAGGTTCCTGGTGCAAAGCATATTCGAAACTTCTCCATCAAGTTCGGAAAAACTACGGAGACGACGTTCCCATCCTGTGCGTCGCCTCCAAAGCTGACATCCTGATGGGAGAGTACGTACGTACCGCCGTCGAACGTTCCGGGGTGAAAAATGTCCATTGGACAGACATACAGGCTGACGCACACAATGACGCCGGAGACCTCGGCTCCAGCTACCACCCCAACTACAAGGGTCAGAGGAAGGTAGCCTGCTGCATCATTCCGTACATCTCCACCCTTACCGGCTGGGAAATGCCTTTCAAAGCCATAGAATAACCAGATAAGACATACATTATGACAGACCGCAGAACATTTTTGAAGACTGCAGCGGCGGCTACGGCCGCAATGGCAGTGACGCCCATCCTCGAAGGTTGCAGGCGCGGTGCAGTTGCAGACAAAAACATTGACAACCCGGCTTCCCCTACAAGCGAGGAAGGTTCATACCTCATAGTTCCGAAAGAGGCGGGTCTCCGCATCACCGGAACGTTCCTCGATGAGATATCCCACGACATACCCCATCAGAACTGGGGCCCGGTGGAATGGGACAGGGATTTCCAGAATATGAAGGCCATAGGCATAGACACGGTGATAATGATACGCAGCGGCTACCGCAAGTTCATCACCTGGCCCAGCAAATACCTTCTGAAGAAGGGCTGCTATATGCCTTCCATCGACCTCGTCGAGCTTTTCCTCACGCTGGCCGACAAATATGATATGAAATTCTATTTCGGCCTGTACGACACCGGTCACTACTGGGATACCCGCGATATGAGCTGGGAGCTGGAATACAACAAGTTCGTCATCGACGAGGTTTGGGAGGCCTACGGTCACCACAAGAGCTTCCAGGGCTGGTACATCAGCACCGAAATAAGCCGCAACACCAAGGGTGCCATAGGCGCATTCCACGAGATGGGCCGTATGTGCAAGGAGGTTTCCGGCGGCCTGCCCACATTCATATCCCCCTGGATAGACGGCAAGAAAGCCATTATGGGCACAAGCCTGAAGAGCAAGAAGGGCGTTTCCGTGCAGAAGCACGAGGAGGAATGGAACGAGATTTTCGACGGCATACACGACGTGGTTGATGCCTGCGCATTCCAGGACGGCCATATTGACTATGACGAGCTGGACGCTTTCTTTAGCGTGAACAAGAAACTGGCGGACCGTTACGGGATGCAGTGCTGGACCAATGCGGAGAGTTTCGACCGCGATATGCCCATAAACTTCCTCCCCATAAAGTTCGACAAGCTCCGTATGAAGCTGGAGGCCGCCAAGCGCTGCGGCTACGACAAGGCCATCACCTTCGAGTTCAGCCATTTCATGAGCCCCCAGAGCGCATATCTGCAGGCAGGGCATCTCTATGACAGGTACAAGGATTACTTCAATATCGGATGACGGCAATGAAAGACAATTTCTCATACGTATTGTTCCTCTCGTTCGTAGCCGCGTTGGGAGGCATACTTTTCGGTTATGATACAGCCGTAATTTCCGGTACAACGGCCCAGGTAAGCGCCCAGTTCGGCCTCGACGAGATGGCCAAGGGCTGGTACGTGGGCTGCGCCCTTGTGGGCACAATCTTCGGAGCTGCCATTGCAGGTGTCCTCAGCGACTTCCTGGGCAGGAAGAAATCGATGCTGATTGCGGCGGTACTGTTCAGCGTTTCGGCAATAGGGTGCTGCCTGTGCGCAGGAATGGCGGACCTCGTGATTTATCGCATCATAGGCGGCATAGGAATAGGTATCGTGAGCATAGTCTCCCCTATTTACATTTCCGAAGTGTCTCCGGCAAAGATCAGGGGTACAATGGTGTCGCTGTACCAGTTCGCAGTGACCCTGGGAATAGTTCTGGCCTATCTCATCAACTATCTCATACTCAAGAATTCCGAGACTGTGCAGTTCGGCGGTTTCTTCAAATGGGTGCTCAGCGATGAACTGTGGCGCGGAATGCTCGGCAGCGAGGCCGTCATCACCCTGCTGTTCTTCTTCATCATCTTCTTCATCCCGGAGAGTCCCAAATGGCTGATAGTCAAAGGACAGAACGAGAAGGCAATGACCGTCTTCCGCAGGCTGAAAGTCTCCGACGAAGGTGCGGCCGAGGAATGTCTCAGGACCAGGGAATCCATTGCCGGCGAGGTGAAGTCGGAATGGAAAGCCCTGACAGAGAAAGGAATCATACGCGCCGTGCTGATAGGTTCGGCCATCGCGATACTCGGACAGTTCATGGGTGTCAACGCAGTAATCTATTACGGTCCCGACATATTCGCAGACGCCGGTCTTGCAGCTGAGGACTCATCGTTCTCCACAGTGCTCGTGGGCCTTGTGAATATGCTCACGACCATACTCGCAGTATTCATCATTGACAAAGCGGGCCGCAAGAAACTTATATATTTCGGCGTCAGCGGAATGATAATCTGCCTTATCGCCATAGGCATCATCTTCGCCACGGGCGGAGCCGGCACGCTTCTGCTTGTATTCTTCCTTCTCTACATTTTCTGCCAGGCCATCAGTATCAGCGCTGTGGTGTTTGTACTGTTGAGCGAGATGTACCCCAACAGGGTGCGCGGACTCGCGATGAGCATTGCCGGCCTCGTGCTTTGGGTCGGAACCTATCTCATCGGTCAGTTCACGCCCTGGTGCATGACCACTCTCACCCCCGCCGGAACCTTCTTCCTGTTTGCGGTGATGTGCGTGCCCTATATGCTAATTATGTGGAAACTTGTTCCCGAAACCACGGGCAAGACACTTGAGGAAATCGAAGAATACTGGAAGAAATAGATGTCAGGCAACGGAAATAACAGACGCATCGTTTCAATAGATGCATTGAGAGGCTTCACAATGGGCCTGATGATACTCAGCGCGGCAATCGCTTCTAGCAGCGGACTGCCTGCGTGGATGTTCCATTGCCAGGTTCCCCCTCCGGATTTCGTATTTCATCCCGAAGTCAGGGGCATAACCTGGGTGGATCTCGTGTTCCCCTTCTTCCTTTTCAGTATGGGTGCGGCGTTTCCTTTCGCCATACGCAAGCGCCTTGACAGCGGCAGGAGCAATCGCGACATCGTGATATTCCTGCTGCGCAGGTGGGTGACGCTGGTGCTCTTCTCCCTTGTCATAGGCAATGCGGGCAGCATATACGTCTGGCAGGGTTCCGACATAATAAAGGGTGGCTTCTCCATACTGCTGTGGGCAGGTATGTTCCTCTCTCTGGTCAGGACGAACAACAGGGCGGTCAATTCGGCAGGCTATGTCCTCGTGGCAGCGCTGATGGCCGCGGAGGCCTTCCTGTTCAAAGTGCCGATGAGCCTGCACAATAATGACATCATCATTATGATTCTGGCTACTGTGGCCTTCTGGGGCGGGGTCATCTGGCTGTTCACACGCGACAGCGCACTTTTACGCTCGATTGTATGGCTGGTTGCCATAGGGTTGAAGGCGGTGGTTTCCTATACATCGTGGATTGTTCTGCCGGGGATTCCGGAATGGCTGAGCTGGGTGTTCAACTGGGGATTCCTGCAGTATCTCATACTCATCATACCCGCCTCTTTCGTGGGGGATATGCTGTTGGAGGCCAGCCGAAAGAATTCTTCGGCATCATCGCATCCTGGAATGGAAGGATGGACTGCTGCCGTTGCACTTGCGGCGGCGGCCGTGCAACTGTGGGGTCTGTATTGCAGGCAGACAGCGATTGACCTGTATGTCACGCTGTCGCTGGCAATCATATTCATTGCCCTGAACGTGAAAAAGAAGACCGCAAACCTGCCGGTGGCCGCCCTTGGCTTCGCACTGCTGGTAGCCGGCATACTGTTCGACTTCCCCGACGGAGGCATTGCGAAGGACCATTGCAACCTGTCCTACCTCTTCGCCACCGGAGGAATGGCCTGCCTCGTCACATACTTTATGCTTTACCTTGAAGGCAAGGGATGGAAAGGCGGTTTCCTGGCCGCTTCTGGTCAGAATCCAATGATTGCATATACCGTCTGCTGGTTTGTGATAAGCCCGCTGCTGTACGGATGCGGCATTCTCGGCTACATTGACTCTCTATGCATTGGATCACAGTTCTGGGGCATTGTGAGGGGCTTGCTCATCACGTCTCTGATGTATCTCGTGACAACCCTGTTCACAAAGATGCGGCTGTTCTGGAGAAGTTAAGGATTGATTAGCGGATAGTTCAAACAATGAGAATGAAAACTGCAATATTTACGTTCATAGTGCTGGTATGCGCTCTATACACCGACAACGCTTTGGCTGGGATCCATTGGGACAACGCACACATCGCCGCTTACTGCGGATATGACGGCACCGTTCGTTGTGAGGGCAAGGGAGTTGAAGGAGTCGCGGTTTCTGACGGAGTAAACATTGTCCTGACCGACAGCAAAGGGCATTATACCCTTCCCTACAGCGAAAATGCCGGGCGCTTCGTGTTCATCACGACTCCTTCGGGATATGTTTCTACGACTATGGGCGGAGAGGACTGTTTCTACAAAATGATTGGTGGCAAGACCAGTGATGCCGGAAGCCGCACATACGATTTTACGCTCAGGCGCAACAGCTTCGACGACACACACCACAAGGTGATTGTCGTGGCTGACCCGCAGATTTCCGACCCGGACGACCTAGAACCGTTGAAAGGGCGGCTGGAGGACATCGGAGGCATTACGGACGGAATAATGGACTGCTGGTGCTTCGGCATCAATCTGGGCGATATGGTGGGATGGAACCATAGCCTCTATCCCCGTATCAATAAGATTTTCGAGCGTAGCAACATATTGTGGCGCAACGTGATAGGTAACCACGACATGACCAACTGGGGGCGCAGTTTCGAGACTTCGCACACCGATTACGAGAATACTTACGGTCCGACATATTACAGTTTCAATGTAGGTCAGGTTCATTATGTGGTGCTGAACGACAACTTTTTCGTGGGTAAGGACTGGTACTATATAGGGTATCTGGACGAGCGCCAGCTCTCCTGGCTGGAAAAGGACCTTGCCAACGTGAAAAAAGGCTCGGAGGTCGTGGTATGCATGCACATTCCCACAACGCTGTACAAGCTCCCTGCGAAGGATTTCTCATATCGAGACATTGCCGACCGGCTTTGCAACAACACCGCTCTCTACAAGATGCTGGAGCCTTATCATACGACTATACTTACCGGGCATATGCATACAAATTCCAACGTTACTATAAGCCCGAACATCGTGGAACACAACATAGGCGGATTGTGCGGGGCCTGGTGGTGCGGTGACGTGTGCATCGACGGCTGTCCTCCGGGTTGCAAGGTGTATGACCGCGACGGCAGGAAGCTGAGCTGGTATTACAAGGGCGATAAGCTCCCTGCCGATTGCCAGATGAAGGTTTATTCAAACCACCCGGACTATCCGGGAGAAATCATTGCCCACGTCTGGGACCAGGATGAGAAATGGAAGGTGGAATACTGGGAGGATGGCCGCAAGGTCTGCGATATGGAGCGTTTCGTGGGCACCGACCCCCACGCCAAGGAGATTTTCACGGACATCAGTGTCTATAAGATTTCATGGCTGGCATACTTCCCTTCCCCGAATTTCTTCCGCTGCAGCTACAACCCCTCAGCAATTGCTCCCGAGGTCCGCGTCACCGACCGTTTCGGCAGAGTCTATACCGAAAAGTTGTAACAGTTCGCTCACTTTCCTGAAATTTTTCGGAACCTTCCGGGCCCGTCACTCGTTGCAGTGCCAAGCAGCCAGTACCGGCACTTCAGGGGACTTTGTATCATGGGTTATGTCCCCTGAAGTGCGGCTCAGGAGCAAAACCCTGTGTTTAGTCTGAAATTAAAATGAGGTATATTTGTGTGTAATTTTTTGACACACGAATATGGAACACAATTCAGACCTTGAACTTCTCAGACAGATATCATCATTGATTTTTCCAAGCCATCTTTTGGAATATTTTTCGGTAATAAGTGTGGAAGAGCGTCCAGTTGCCGACCCGCATGGGATAGAGACGGGAGAATTGGTTTTTACGTTGGAAGAGAAAGACAACTTTCGTAATGGCATAGAAAATCACATCTATCGTCCCAATGGTTTCTACGAAGCCTCTCAGGTTCGTGATTTTCCATTGCGAGACAAGAAGGTATTGTTGTTGATAAAGCGTCGTAGATGGCTTGATGTTACGACAGGAAATAGCGTTGGGAATACCTACAATCTGGTTGCAGAAGGAACACGGCACTCTGTTGAGTTTGCCGCTTTTTTAAAAGAATGTTTTGGATCGCTACCCGATATCAGCCTCTTCTCTTGAGAAATTTTATTACATCGATGGGCATCAGTTTGAGCGTCAATATAAGGATCATCTAAGCAATTATCGTACTTGGGAAGAAGCAGACCATGCCGATAAATGGCTTGTTTTCCCTGAGAATATAGGCCCGAGGTTGAGTATTGACGAAAGTGCTCTCAGCAACGGAGAACTCTACACGATAGTGACCAACAAGGATGCCCATGGCAGGAAAGGAACCCTGGTCGCAATCGTTGCCGGTACCAAGTCGGAAGATGTCGAGGAGGCTCTGGACAACATACCTGAAGAACTTCGTAGTATAGTTGAAGAAATCACGATGGACCTGTCTCCTACGATGAAGAGAATCGCCATCATGGAGTTCCCAAATGCCAGTAAGGTTATTGACCGCTTTCATGTACAGCGCCTCGCCAATGATGCTTTACAGGACTTAAGGATACGTCACCGCTGGGATGCAATCAATGCAGAGAACGAAGAAATACTGATGGCCAAGGCAGCGGGCAGAGACTATATACCCATTACCTATGCCAATGGAGATACGCACAGACAGTTATTGGCACGAAGCAGATACCTTCTGTTCAAATCTGCAAACAGCTGGACTCAAACACAGAAGGAACGGGCGAAAATCCTCTTTGAGGAATATCCTGACCTGAAAGAAGCCTACAACTTGGTTCATAGACTACGCATTATCTACAACACGGCAAAAACACCTGAAGGTGCTCTGCCGAAACTGGCTCTGTGGTATAACAATGTAGTTGACAGCGGCTTCAAGGAGTTTGCCACAGTAGCGGAAACAATCCAAGCAAACTATAAGGACATCCTTGGTTTCTTCAAAAATAGAGCTACAAATGCCTCTGCTGAATCTTTCAACTCAAAAATCAAGACCTTCAGGGCGCAATTGAGAGGGGTGTCCGATACAAAATATTTCCTCTACAGGCTATCAAAAATATATGCCTGAGAAGTCACTCCTATCAAGGACTTTAAAAGATATATCTGAACTTCAAAAGTAGGGCTTCAAACACAGGGTTTTACCCCTGAGCC
>JAZLKN010000037.1:0-5035 GCA_045597605.1 Candidatus Cryptobacteroides sp.
GTGGCCCTGAGACTCCTTCCACAACGGCAGTCGACATCCAGGATGACTACGAGGCCAAGTACGGCGCAGTGTCAGCCGGTAATCCGAAAGTATTTTTCAAGTACTTTTTCGAAAACACCGATGTGCTGTTTTTCAATTGATTATAGAGGGCGTGGTACAAATACGGTACAGAATACCGATAAGTAAATCAAAGAAACTATAAGATGATTTTTGTGGGGATTGGGCCGGATTTGCAGACATTCGGATGGCCTTCCGACTACGAAGATACTGATTTTCCGCTTGGATTGGAAGTCGATTACGGCGGAATGAATAAAAATGAGTAGATTTGTATCCGATAAATGCCGGAAGCTATGACAATTGAGGACATTCAAAAGATAATATCAACCGATGAGACCCGAACTCTCGAACTGAAGAAGACTACGGGCGAGTTGAAAGACGGTATGCATTCCGCCTGTGCCTTCCTGAATACTGGCGGAGGATGGCTGATGTTCGGTATAACTCCAACGTCTTTGAAAATCATCGGGCAGCAGGTTACGGAAACGACCAGACAGGAAATCGGTAATGCGATTGCCGGACTGGAACCGAGGCTAGATGTGCCTGTCTCGTATATTGACATTCCGGACAAACCGGGATTCCAAGTCATAGCAATGCATTTTGACGGGTGGTCTTGGGGAAAGGAACCGTTCACCTATCGCGGATGTCCGTATATCAGAAGCGAAAGCACCACTCAGATAATGCCGCGTGAAATGTTCAACGAACGCCTCAAGGCTGCTCATCCTACCGAGTTTGCGTGGGAGAATCAGGCGGCGTTGAATTTTGCCATCGAAGATCTTGATGAAAGCAAGATTCGTGGTGTTGTCCGTCTTGGAGTTGAAAGAGGAAGGATGAATGCCGCGGCTCTCGTTGAACCTGTGGATGTGATTCTTGAGAAATGGAAGCTCCTCAAGGACGGCAAACCGACAAACGGTGCTGCCGCTCTCTTTGCCAAGGAGGTGAAATCATATTCGCAGTTCGGGTTGAAGATGGCCCGCTTCAGGGGAACTGACAAGAATGAGTTTATTGACAACAAGAAGGTTGAGGGCAACTTCTTCGAGCTTCTGGATGCTGGAATGGAATTCCTGTTCAAGCATCTGTCCATAAGCGGTAAGATTGTTGGCTTGAGACGCGAGGAGAAACTGGAGATTCCAGCCGAGGCCTTGAGGGAAGCGACCATCAACTGCCTTTGTCATAGGGCTATGGAGTTCTATAATGCGACCCCTCAGATTGCCATATACAACGACAGGATAGAGATATCAAATCCGGGAAGGCTTGCTGCCGGTATCACTCCGGAGAACATAAAGACGGGACATTTCTCTCACCCGTACAATCCCAATATCGCCGATGTACTTTTCAAATCCACATTCCTTGAGAATTGGGGCAGCGGAGTCGGAAGAATTCTTGAGACCTGCGAGGAGCAAGGAGTCCCTGAGCCGTTCTGGTATGAGCACGACGGATTTGTCACGGTGACATTCCCGATGCCTGATACCCAAGGTGATACTCAAGATGATACCCAAGGTGATACTCAAGGAACAGCTGATTTTGATAAATGGTTGCTTGACCAGATTAAATCTGTCCCGTCAATCACCTCGGAAAAATTGGCCGCTCTGTCAGGGAAAAGCGTAATCACAATCAAACGTCACTTGAAGAAGATGAAAAACGTCCGTTATGTCGGCAGCGGATATAGCGGCCATTGGGAGGTGGATGAGAAGTGATGGCAGAAGACACCTGCGTGAAAGTAAGCGAATAGTTCCCCCTAAAACTGAAATTCCCCAGCCACCAATGAAGGTCGCTAGGGAAAATCGTAATTATACCTCGGCTTTAGCCGGTCAATTTTAGAACATCTGAGCGAAGTCTGCCTGGAATTCCATATTCTCAGTTACGGTTACTGTCCGAGTTTCTTCAGTGTTGCCGTCTGACCAACTTACGAATCTCCCGCCACTTTCAGCAATCGCGTGAATCTGGACTGAGCTACCCTCGACAATCTCCTGTTCTGCTGATGAGCCTACCAGGCCGTTGCCGATTTTCACCTTACCGAGAGTCGGGTCATTGGACGTGAGGCTCAGACGGTGTTTGGTTTCGGTGCCAGAGCCTTGCTCTGAATCACCCCCAGACGCGCCCCCGGAGTCGCTACCTCCGGGAGTGTCCGGAGCATCGTTTCAGTCTTCGGAAGCGGTGAACTTGGCTACTGCAAGCATATCGCCCGATTTTTCGCCAGTGGTCACATCGACGAAAAAGTACTTGAAAAATACTTTCGGATTACCGGCACTCACTGCACCATACTTGGCCTCGTAGTCATCCTTGATGTCGACTGCCGTTGTGGAAGGAGTCTCAGGTTCACCGACCTCTGCGGCTTTGCTGTAGGCACGGCTGATACCGTTGCTCTGAGGAGCGGAAGCGCAGATGATGAGCTTAAGGTTGGTGGTTGAAGAAGGCACGGAGTTCAGCTTGAATGTGAAAGCCGTTGCTGAGAGAGTGATGGTCGCATCTGCGGGAGCATCGACACCGGTGAGAGCAGGAGGATTGGCCATCACGGAGCCTCCACAATAGAGAACCCAGTAGTTGAGCCTCATAAAGAGGTTGCTTCCGGTGATCTTTGTCTTGGTACCGAGAACGGACTTGGCCTCGGCTGACTGTGCAGCGGAGTTCCACGCCAGAATCTGGGCGTTGGTGAGTGACTGCCAAGCCTGAGAAAGCTTCTTGAAGATGGCTTTCACAGATGCCTGGTCCGAAGTGCGTACACTTCCACCGTAACCACGGTTTCTGATGTACTTGCGTCCACGAGTTTTGGCCGCTGTAACGCCCTTGGCGCTGCCGGACATTTCCTCGAATGCGATAGAAGGAATGTACTTCATAATAGTTTGGATTTTAAGTGAAACATAACGTATAGTATCGCGACTACTATCAGGATGATTATGAGGGCGAAGGCATAGCCGCCCAACTTGATTTTGAATGACTGCCAGGCAGTAAGTTCCGCCGGCATCTCGATGTAATGGTCAACGTCAACCTCCTTAACAATAATCGAGTCTTTGTAAACAATCTGTTTCTGGACGATTGCAGGCTCCTTGACGGGCTTTATCTCCAGATTGTGAGTAAGTACTCCATTTGATACCTGAGCCTCGGAAACGGCGTATTTCGTGTCGATAACGGAAATCGTGTCAAGAGTCTGTACCTTCTCGACAATCCGGGGAAGCTCGATGTACACCGTGTCCGGAACATAGACGGTATTCGTTCGAACTTCTACCGTGGTTTGTTCTCTCGGTGTGACCTGTCTAGTAACAGAACAGGCCACAGAGAGGAACTGGAGGAGAAAGAGTATGTAGTTTTTCATTGAGTAAGATCTATTCGATTTCCGGCTTGTCAGCCTTCTTCCGGAGCTCGGCATCAATGCGAACAAACTTGGCATCGTAAGAGGTCTTGACTCCCAGAATTGCACCGGCCAAAACCAGCAACTCCGAAACTATCGAGATTGCGGAATTTGAAATCTCTCCCGGAGGCGGGACCAGGAACAGACAGACGCAGGCAATGGCCACGCCCGCCGCAAATGATGCGACGGCCATAATGCCCTGCAGGCGTGTCATTTCTTTCTGTGTCATACGTGCCATAGGAGTTACTGATTATCTCTAACAACGAATGCGTACATAAACGGTTCATATCCGGTCGAACCCCATCCGGATGCGTGTTTTGGCATACTGAGGACTCCATTCTGAATATGTCCGAATGAGGCTCCCAATCCCTTGTCGCCCCAGATGCTTCCTCCTACGATCAGGACATCGCAGTCGATATCATCAGGCATATTGCTGATTGTGGCATACCAGGGTTCCCTCTGGTGCTCATAGATGTAACCGCCGAATTGAACCTGTATGAACATCCAGTTGTCCTCCACAACTCCGTCTGAGACAAGCCAGGTTGTGGAAAGCTGTTCCGAAGTAAAGCGGAAGGTTGTTTTTGTATGTTTCTGAAAAGGTACGCGCTTTCCGCTCGGGACGAACAGGCTCTGGATATAAATTTTGAATTTCTCCTTGCCATCGTAAATACCGAGTTTCTCAAGGCAGATAGTGTTGGCATCCTTTATCCAAGCCTTTATCACAGTGCATCCGCTGTCGGTGAGGAATTCGCAGTATGAAGTTTCTGGGCCTTCGAATGCGATGAATGCAGTGGATTCCAGGCTTCTTTTCAGGCGAAGTTGCGGAACATATATTTCCATAACTTCGCAGGCCTGGTAATCGGCATTTGACGGGTCAACCTCAAATATGGCATTGAGAATCGCCATATCATCGGTCTGATAGTCTTTTATCTGGATTCCGGTAACTCCGAAATTGCTTCCTGTAGATGTAATCATAGCGCAAATGAATTTTAATAGAATACTCCGACTCCGAGAACTTGGTAAGGCTTCTCTCCATAGCCGTTGCGGTGGTAGAAGTAGATATATTGCTCATCACTAAACACGCGGAGGCCGGCCTCTCCCATCTGGCAACGGTAATTTTGATCATTCGGGCAGCGTGCCAGCAGATAAGTCCCAGCACTTTCCATATCCTCAATCTCTCCGGTAAGATATGCCTTGATTGATGCGACGCCTCTTTCACCTTCTCCTTCCAATCTTATCGCTCCGAATCCTCCACCGCAGGACAGGTCCAATTCGGCAAGGTCAAACTCCTCAGACGGTATAAAGTCCTCGGTCTTGAGTTTGACAGGCTTTACGTATAGCACGTGCTTTATCTGGGAGAGTTCATCGCAGATTGCCCTGTAATTCATAGCCTCTCCGGTGAATCCCGTATCGGCATCCAGCCAGTACATCGATATGAAGTATTTCTTCCCGAGTTCCGGAGCCACACCGAACCTTTCGACATAGATCTTAAAGACATCGACTTCGCTCCAGTCCGGAATCATATCCGGCGTAACGATAACCAGGTTATTCCATCCGGATGAAACTCCCATACTCTGTGCAGGCCCCATCCTGATGACAAGGTTGTAGGAAGACTTCGGCTGCTCAAGTCCG
>JAZLKN010000038.1:0-34338 GCA_045597605.1 Candidatus Cryptobacteroides sp.
GCAACTTATCTTCATATCTTCCCATAGTTTATCATACAGTGCAAATATAGGAAAACATTTCGAAAAATTGTCAACCTTTTGTCAACCTAAGCGAAAACAAGTGGTTTTCAACGAAATTGTCCGAGATGCTAACTCGCTGATTTTGAGTTCAAAGCATTTCGGACAATTCCAGAAGATTTCATTATTTGTACCCCCCAGGCGAATCGAACGCCTATCGTAGGAACCGGAATCCCAAATTTTATCCATTAAACTAGGGGGGCGTAAGAGGCCGTATGTCTATGCCTCATTCCTGTTATGCAAAATTACGAAAAATTCTTATCTTTGTTCCCCGATTTTCAAAATAATATTTGCTATGCAGGGATTCTGGACAGTCATTCTGCTTGTCATCTCCAATATTTTCATGACATTTGCCTGGTATGGGCATCTCAAACTTCAGGAAATGAATATTACCACTTCCTGGCCTTTGATTGCAATTATTCTGTTTTCGTGGGGGATTGCCCTGTTCGAATATTCATTTATGGTTCCTGCCAACAGGATAGGCTCGCAGGTCAACGGCGGACCTTTCTCTCTCGTAGAACTCAAGGTGATTCAAGAAGTTGTATCCCTTACCGTATTCTCGATAATAGTGATGTTCGTCTTCAAGGGCGAGTCTATACACTGGAATCACATTGCGGCCTTCTTGTGTCTGGTCGCCGCTGTTTTTTTCGTTTTCTGGAAGTAGGGGATTACTCCGACATTACGTCAAGTATGTCATTCCAAATCCCTTCTCTGCCTTTCTCATTGATGAGCTGATGGCGGAGTCCCGGATATAATTTCCGGCTGACGTTGTCATAGCCCCTTGAACGCAGGAATTCAACAGTCTTGTGGAATTCTTTGTCGCTCTTTCTGCAGGGGTCCTGATCTCCGGAGATGAAGTGCACCCGTATGCCGGTATTGCTTCGCTTCCAGCCTGTGGGACTGTAGCAGTCAGCCATTAACGAGTACAGGTTGTAGAATCCGTTGGCTGTGAATCTGAAGGAGCAGAGAGGATCGTTGTGCATTTCTTCCTGTACTTTGGGATCGGAGCAACTCCAGGCCTTGATGTATTTCCCGGCCTCCATTTCGAAGCCGTGGTTGTAGTTTTTGAAACTGATGTCCTGAAGCAGCCTGGGGCGATTGTGCCATCCTCCGAAAGTTCCCAGTGTCCAGGCGAGGATTCTGCCGACACCTTTGGCCGCATTGTCAGCGGGAGTGCCGCATACGAACAGCCTGTCGATGGTGTCATCGTGACGTTTGAGATATGAGCGTACTACCATCGAACCCATACTGTGTCCGAAAAGCGTGAATTCGAGGGGACCGTAAGCCTTTCTTGCCCAATCTCCCACAATCTTCACGTCTTCGACCATGGCCTTCCATCCGCCTTTCCCCATATAGCCGAGCTCAATGTTCTCGTTTATGGATGCGCCGTGGCCACGATGGTCGTGAATCACGCAGATGTAGCCCTTGTCCACCAGCCATTCTATGAAGTCGTAGTAGCGCTCCTTGTGTTCCACCATACCGTGTACAATCTGGAAAATGCCTTTAGCTTCATCGATTTTTTCGGGTTCGAAAGATGCAACAGAAAGGTCTATCCCGTCAGAGCAGGCTGCAAGGGTGAAAAATCTGCTTTTCATAAATTTGATTTTTGTCTCTGCAAATATAGTTACTTTTGGCTTTAATTACTATCTTTGTAAATTAGTTGTATTGGGTATATGCTGAATGATGCCATACTTTCCGGACTTGTAAACCTGTTTGCGCTGTTGCAGGCAGGGTCGGACGGAGACCGCAATGAGTCAGAGCGGCTTTTGAGCAGCTATCTGACGCATCACTTCGGTTTGCGTGACAAGCGTTCGTATATCAACCTCTATAATGATCTCAGTGATTTCTATCGCGATGTCGATGTTGACAAGGCTCTGATTATCAGTAATATTACGTCGAAATTAAGGCCTAGCATGGAGACTGGTGAGCTGGCTTTGATCTTGCTTCGTCTGATGGAATTCACCAGCATGACATCAGGGAAATTCGATGGCAGGAATCCGCTTTTATGCACCATTTCCGAAAGGTTCGGTGTGGATGCGGAGTTGTACTTATCATTCTGCGACTATATTTGCGGCAATGTTTCAGAGCAGATGAAGAAGCAGAGTTTCCCCGGATATGAAGGTGAATTCAAGACTCTGTGGATTCCGCGGACAAATACCCTCATTTTCTCATATTGGGGCGACGACGAGTTGCTGTTCAATGATGTGCGCCTGATGAAGGGTATGTTCCAGGTATGGCACAAGAGCGGTGTGGTGAAGAACCATAAAGGTGCACCCATCTATTATTCAGGTGTGCTGAATGTGTACAAGAAGGATGATGCGGACAGCATATCATTTGTGGCTGATGGCATTAACTTCCGTTTCCCCGGCAGTAACAATGGCATACACAACCTGTCCACTGTCCTGCGCAGCGGAGAACTGGTGGCCATTATGGGAGGCAGCGGGGCCGGCAAGACCACCTTGCTTTCCATACTTAACGGAACTCTGAAGCCTCAGGAGGGTAACATTACCATAAACGGTCATTCAATCGATGAGCCGTCAGTCAAGGGTCTTATCGGTTTCGTGCCACAGGACGATCTTCTGATAGAGGAGCTCACTGTATATCAGAATCTATACTACACAGCCAAACTTTGCTTCGACGGCATGCCGGAGGAGGAGATGGACCGCCGTGTGATGAAAACTCTGTCAGACCTGGGACTGGAGGCGGCTAAGGACATCATAGTGGGTTCTCCGCTCAACAAGACAATTTCAGGCGGACAACGCAAGAGGCTTAACATTGCTCTGGAGCTGATACGGGAACCTGCTGTAATCTTCCTTGACGAGCCGACTTCAGGTCTTTCTTCCGCAGATACGGAGAATGTGATGGGCCTGCTTAAGGACCAGACATACGGTGGCAAACTTGTCGTTGCCAACATACATCAGCCCTCAAGTGACGTATATAAGCTGTTCGACCGTCTGCTGCTGTTGGACCTCGGCGGATATCCCGTGTTTGACGGCAATCCCATCGATGCGGTGACCTATTTCAAGACAGCCGCTAACTATGCAGATGCCCAGACCAGTACCTGCCAGATGTGCGGAAACGTCAATCCCGAAATAGTTTTGAACATTATCGGCGAGAAGGCGCTCGACGGCACCGGTAAGATCAGTCAGAACCGTAAGGTGAGTCCGGAACAGTGGCACGATATGTATTTGGAAAGACGGTCCATGACTGAGGCTCCTGAACCTTCGGCCATTGTTCAAGGCAGTCAGAAGAGCCCGTCAGCCCTCAAGCAGATGCTTATATATCTGGAAAGGAACGTCAAGGCCAAACTGTCGAACACACAATATATACTTATCACGCTGCTCGAAGCTCCCGTGCTCGCCGTGATTTGCGGCTTCCTGACGCGTTACGCCCCTCAGGCCGGTTATTCAGTGATGGATAACAAGAATTTGGTGAGTTATTTCTTTATGGCGGTTATCGTGGCCATATTCATAGGTATGACCGGAAGCGCGGAGGAGATAATAAAGGACAGGGCCCTGCTCAAGAGGGAGAAGTTCCTTAACCTGAATTACAAGTCATACATTTTCAGTAAGATAATATATTCGGCGGGAATAGCTCTATTGCAGACTGCGCTTTTCATTCTGGTCGGCAACCTGCTTATGGGCCTGCACGGAATGTTCCTGATGTGGTGGGTGATACTGTTCATATCGTCTCTTTTGAGCAGCCTCATAGGGCTTCTGCTGTCGCAATGTCTGGGGTCTGTTGTGGCAATCTATATCACCATTCCTCTGTTGCTTATACCTCAGATTCTGCTCTGTGGCCTTGTTGTGGACTTCTCCGACCTTAACGGAAACAGTACGACGGACAACGTCCCGGTGATAGGCGACGTGATACCTTCCCGTTGGGCTTTCGAGGCCATAGCAGTCGGAACCTATTGTTATAACGATTATGAGCGTCCATTCTTTGACGTGGATAAGACCAGGTCTGAGTCGTTTTTCTATCGTGAATCCTATATTCCTGAACTACAGTCGCAACTCGAAAGATTCCGGTTCCTGCTCGATGAGGGTCGTGAGGGGGCCGACGACTGTATGCTTACGATAAAGAACAGTCTTCCGAGACTTGAAGAAGCGACGTTGCTTCCTTACTCCGGCAGCTTCGACTATGAGTCGCTGGATGCTTATTTCAAGGATGCAAACCAGGCTCTGGTGCGCATTTCGAACGAACTTACTCTCGAGAAGGACAGGGAACTGACAGCTGTCATCAGAGAAAAAGGAAAGGACACAATGCTGGCCCTCAAGAAAGCCAACTGCAATATCAGGCTTGAGGAATTCGTGACCGGAAGCGCCGCGGAGAAGGCAGTGGAGGTGGTCAGGAACCATCTCGTACCACGTGCCGGATATATATTCCTCACCCCCGTGAGCCGCAACGGACGGGCTCCGTTCTACAGCAGCGAGAAGATCGTGGGCAGTCTGCACGTACCCACACTGTTCTTCAATCTTGCTGTCCTTCTGCTTATGTGCGTGCTTTTCACGGTTGTACTGCTTGTGAACATACCTGACAAAATGAAAAAATAATCAAATAATCAGTTTTAATATTATGAAGACAATTACCAAAATTCTCACAATCGCGCTTTGCTGCGCTTCTGTTGTTTCCTGCTCTTCTTGCGGCCAGAACAAGGGCGCAAAGAAAGACGTTCCCACTCTCAAATCAGAGGCCGAACTCCAGCAGGAGGCTCTCATCAAGATTCACCTTGACAGTCTTACCAATGATTTCTCAAAACTGAAACCCGTCGGTATTATCCAGTCAGTCAAGGACGGTCAGATTGTTCTTGACGAGAAGGAAAAACAGCTGAAGCCCGACTATCTGGTTGATCCTCAGTATGCAAACGACCTTCAGACTCTTGCCCAGAAATATCGCGCCATCGGTATTCTCGCAGCTGACAAGGAGATTGCAAAGCTTTATGACCTCTCAGTTTCAGATTATGAAAAGGCTCTTGCAAAACTTTATATCGATGTTAACGATGCCAGCCTTAAGGATGTGATTGATTCAGACGGCAACTTTGAGGCATTGCTCCAGAAGTTCTATCAGACAAGCAAGGACAACGGCCGTACCAACCTGTTCTGGGATGCTACCGGCGCTACCCTTATCGAGGAGCTTTACATTGCTTCACAGAACGTTGATAAATTCCTTGGTGCCTTCGACGATGAATCGGCATCCAACACTTCTTACCACATCACTCTGCTGAGCATCGCTATCGAGGACCTTGCTGCAATCAACCCCGAATATACCGAACTGAACGAGTCTCTTCGTCCCCTTCAGGTTATCAACGCCATCAACCTTCAGCAGTTCAAGCAGCAGCTTGTCGATGCCAAGGTTCTCATAGAGTCATCCCGTGCTTCACTTCTCAAGTAAGCTCGTAACGGCCGACGAAGCCGTAAGTCACCTACCGTCACACAGCCGGATTCATCTGAGCAGTGTGGCGGCTGTGCCTCATTGCCTTATCCAGGCATTGTGCCGCAGGGCAGATGCCGGGGATATTTGTGACCTGCATTTCCATCACTTCCACACGGAAGGCCCCGCTCCCTATAGTGAGGAAAGGTATCAGGGCATTTTCTTCGACCAGGGTTTCTTCCTTGGCCCAAATGTCCGTGCCAACGTGAATGCAGGTTTTGCCGATT
This sequence comes from Candidatus Cryptobacteroides sp., assembly GCA_045597605.1. GTDB lineage: Bacteria > Bacteroidota > Bacteroidia > Bacteroidales > UBA932 > Cryptobacteroides. The sequence goes on from JAZLKN010000038.1 coordinate 5,715, forward strand.
ATCTTCCGGTACATCTTGGTGAGACTCCGGGATTGTACAGAAAGGGTGTAATCAAGTTGGATGCGGCTCTGGTCAGCATTTCAAGGCCGGACGAGCAGGGACGTGTTTCTCTGGGTACTTCCGTTGACTGTTCCTTTGCGGCTGTCGAGTCCGCAAGGCTGGTCATAGGCGTCATAAATCCCAACGTACCCTTCGCTTACGGCAACCTTATAGACATTGACAGGTTCCATTATCTGGTGGAGGATGACACTCCTCTGGTGACGGCCGACTTTGCACAGCCGACTCCCACCGAGATGCTTATAGGAAAGAACTGCGCTGCCCTGGTGGAAGACGGTGATTGCATTCAGATGGGTATTGGTGCACTTCCCAATGCTCTGGCAGGGGAGTTGTCCGGCCATAAGAACCTTGGCCTTCATACTGAGATGTTTGCCGATGGCCTTCTGAAACTCATCAAGGCCGGTGTGATCAACGGCGCATCCAAGAAAATTGACACAGGCAAGGTTGTCGCTTCTTTCCTGCTGGGTTCGCAGGACGTGTATTCGTTCATCGACAGGAATCCGGCTGTGGATATGCGTGATGTAGCCTATACCAACAATCCATTCATCATTGCGCAGAATCCGCATATGAAGGCCATCAACTCCGCAGTAGAGGTGGATCTTACCGGCCAGATATGTGCGGACAGCATAGGCACACGCATCTTCAGCGGCACGGGCGGACAGTTGGAGTTTGTTCGCGGTGCGACGATGTCGGAGGGCGGAATGTCCATCACAGCGTTCGCCTCGCGTACTCTGAAGGGCAAGAACAAGATAGTGCCCGAACTCAATCCCGGTGCCGGTGTGGTGACACCCCGTTCCGACGCCCATTGGGTAGTTACCGAATACGGTGCTGTGGACCTTTACGGCAAATCCCTGCAGGAAAGGGCGAGGCTGTTGATCAGCATAGCGCATCCGGACGATCGCGAGATGCTGGAGCGTGCAGCCTTTGACCGTTTCGCAAGTCATTTCGCTTTGGTAAGATGACGAAAATAGACCTGAACGACTGGATAGAGAACGGTGCCGGCTATTTCGGTACCTCTTATGTCAATAGGACGGATGAAACCCTGCTTCTCAAGATGTTGAAGCCAGGGTTTCCTTCGTCTATGATGGCTGAGGAACACCGTATGGCATCAATGGTCCATTCGTTGGGTATCCCGACTCCGAAACCGTATGATCTGGTTACTGACGGCGAATGCCTCGGTGTCATATATCAGAGATTCCCGGATAAGATATCCTATGCGAGAATGCTGGGGAAACATCCCGAGCTGTCCGATTCTCTTGCCGGGGATCTCGCCGCGCTGACCCGCAGGCTTCATTCCACTTCCTGCCCGGCAGACAGGTTCAGTGATGTCAAGGACAAGATGAAATCTGCCGTTCTGAACAACAATTTCCACGATGATTATTTCAAAGGTAGGGCACTCTCACTTCTGGAATCTCTGCCGGATGGCGATGCCTGCATCCACGGTGACCTGCATTTCGGCAATGTGATATTGTCAGGTGGTAACAGCTATTTCATCGATTTGGGAAATTTCTGCTATGGCCATCCTTATTTCGACCTTGGCATGACCTTATGCATAATGGAATTTGCATCCCTGCATCCCGATGTATTCTCGGAGAATTACCATTGCACTCCCGAACAGGGAATACATTTTATGGAGACTTTCCTCAGGGCTTATTTCGGCTCGGGATACGTTTTGGAGGATATAGTCAGACAACTGAGGCCCTATGCGGCCTTCTGCCAAATCTCGTCAGAACTGGCAATGGGTGTTCCTTTCACGGAAGAAGAGATAGCCCCTACAACAGAACTGCTCCTACGCTGATTTGACCAGCGATTCCAATGCCTTGTTGACCGGCTCGAAAGTGAAGCGATCCAATACGGCATTCATTCTTGCGCGTATATTTTCCGTGCACAGATTTCCTATTGAGCCCTGATGGGTGTAGTGCTTCAGCGTTTCTTCGCTGTCGGAGAGCGGAGTGAAAAATTCTCCGCGTTCTATGGCTTCCCCTACCTGCCTGTATGCATCCCTGAAAGGCATACCTTCCTCTACCATCCGGTTCACTTCCTCTACACTGTAGGCCGTCGCATAACGGGAATCTTCCATAAGGGCGTCTTTTACCTGGAGACCGGAGATTGCGAAATCCATTATTTCCAGACAGTCGCAGAGTTCATCGAACAGCGGCAGATATATCTCCTTGAGCAGTTGCAGGTCACGGAAATAACCGGAGGTGAGGTTCGCTGTCAGCAGACGTATCTCTTCGGGAGCCGAACATATCCTGTTGCAGTGGGCCCGTATGAGTTCGAATACGTCGGGGTTCTTCTTGTGCGGCATTATGCTTGAGCCTGTAGTCATCTCGCGGGGAAGTGTGACGAAGGCGAAGTTCTGGCTGTTGTACAGGCAGCAGTCGGCAGCGAGCTTGCCTACGGTTTCGGCTATGCAGGAAAGCGCAAATGCAACTGCTCTCTCTGTTTTTCCCCGTCCCATTTGGGCGCAGATGGAATTGTAATCCAGATCCTCGAAGCCCAGCAGTTTTGTGGTGAGGTCCCTGTCGAGCGGCGCGGATGAACCGTAACCGGCGGCGGATCCGAGAGGGTTGCGGTTGGCTGTGTTCCAGGCGGCCAGCAGCATATCCATATCATTCGCGAGGCTTTCCGCATATGCCCCGAGCCAGAGCCCGAAGGATGAGGGCATGGCTACCTGCATATGCGTGTATCCCGGCATCAGTTTGCCTTTGTACTTTTCAGATGCAGTCGTGAGTGTGTCGAAGAGTTTGCCCACAAGTCCGGCCACCTGCTCTATGCGGGCGCGGGTGAACAGTTTGACATCCAACATCACCTGGTCATTGCGTGAGCGTCCGGTGTGCACTTTCTTGCCTGTGTCTCCCAGTTTTACGGTGAGCATAAGCTCCACTTGCGAGTGTACGTCCTCCACGCCTTCATCAATGACAAAATTGCCTTTGCAGGCCTCTTCGTAGATGTTTTTCAGCTCGGTGAGCAGGGCAACCAGCTCTCCTTTTTCCATAAGCCCCACACTTTGCAGCATTGTTATATGCGCCATAGTCCCCAATATGTCATAGGGAGCCAGAAACAGGTCGAGTTCCCGGTCTTTTCCGACTGTGAAACGTTCAATCTTTTCATTGACTTTGAAGCCTTTGTCCCAGAGTTTAGCCATGGTTCAATATTGTCAGTTATAATATGTGTCTGTGATTTGCTTACAAAACCAGCCCGTCCAGAAGCCTGAAATATGTTTCCGCGCCCTGTTCCAGCTCGTTCAGGATTATGTGTTCGTCTGCGGTGTGCGAGCGTGAGGATTCACCGGGGCCTATCTTGAGTGTTGTGAACGGGCAAATGGACTGGTTGCTGGTGGTAGGGGAGCCGAAGGTCCCGAGGCCCATCTGAAGTCCGCGCTTCACCACAGGGTGGCTCAAGGGTATTGATGCTCCGTTGTGTCGGGTTGAACGCGGTTTGACATCACAGCCGACACTGTTTCTCACTTTCTCCAGAATCTCCAGGTTGCTGTACAGTCCGTTGCCGCGTATGTCCACGACGAAGGTGCAACAGTCAGGCACTACATTGTGCTGGCTGCCGGAATTTATCTGCGTGACGCTCATCTTGACAGGTCCGCAGAACTCGGATACTTTGTCAAAGCGATAGTTCTTGAACCATTCTATGTCTTTCAACGCCTTGTATATGGCATTGTCGCCCTCTTCGCGGGCTGCGTGGCCGCTCTTGCCCCTTGCCGTACAGTCCAGCACCATCAGACCTTTTTCCGCCGTGGCCATATTCATTCCGGTGGGTTCGCCTATTATTCCGAGGTCGGTTCTCCCGATTTCCGGCAACAGCATTTCCAATCCTCCGGTGCCTCCAACCTCCTCTTCCGCAACTACGGTATATACAAGACGGTAGGGCTGCGACTTGGCAACAAGCCTTCTGTATGCCTCCAGAAGAGCCACGAGCGATGCTCCGTCGTCATTGCTCCCCAGGCCGTACAGTCTGTCTCCGACAATCTCGGCCTTGAAGGGGTTGAAAGTCCAGTCCGGAGAATCGTGTACCGTATCTATATGGGCATTGAGCATTATTGTGGGCTTGTCGCCCGCAGCTTCCGATTCGGTCCACAGGTTGTTGCCGATTCGATGAACCGGAGTAGGGCAGTGACCGTCCTTGAGGTAGGCCTCGAGAAAATCGACGGCCTGTTTCTCTTCGCGGCTGAACGAGGGTATCGCTATGAGATGTTTCAGCAGTTCCAGCATATCGTTGTGCCAGCGTCCAGCCCGATGGCAGAGGCTTTTGTGATTACTACTTCCTTCACTCCGGCTTCCAGAGCCTTGAAGGCGTTGTCCAGTTTGGGTATCATTCCTCCGCTTATCGTGCCTTGCGCGAGGTACCGGTCGTATTGTTTTCTGTCCATTCTGCGTATCACGCTGCCTTCGTCGTCGGGGTCGGCCAGCACTCCGTCTTTCTCGAAGCAGAATGTCAGTGTGACATCGTATTCTCCGGCCAGCGCGCAGGCGAGAGCGGAGGCTATGGTGTCGGCGTTGGTGTTCAGCAATTGGCCTTTGCCGTCGTGCGTTATTGCGCAGAGAACCGGCACTGTACCATTTCCCAGCAGGGTTTCCAATGCAGCATCATTTACCTTGACAGGATCTCCGACATAGCCGTAATCTATTTTCCCGGTCTTTCTTTTCTCGCTGAGGATGAGGTTCATGTCAGCTCCGCTCAGCCCCATGGCATTCACCCCGTATGCTTGCAGACCGGCTACTATTTTCTTGTTGACAAGACCGGCATAGACCATAGTCACAACATCCAGCATGTCGGTGTCGGTGATGCGTCTTCCTTCGATCATCCTGGTCTCGATGCCCAGTTTCGCAGCTATGGATGTGGCCCTGCGGCCTCCTCCGACGACCAGTATCCTACGTCCTTTCAGGGCACCGAATGACTCAAGCAGCTTTTCCAGTTCCGCTTTGTCTTCGACTACCTGCCCTCCGACCTTCACTATGTTGAGAGATTCTTTCATAAGGATTCGAGCATGCGTTTGAGGACTACCTGCGCCGAGACCACTCTGTTTGCCGCCTCGGGTATGACTATGCTATGAGGCGAGTCTATGACGGCATCGCTCACTATCATATTGCGTCTTACCGGCAGGCAGTGCATGAAATATGCGTTGTTTGTGACCGCCATATGCTTGTCATCGACAGTCCAGGACATGTCCTGCGACAGTATGCGTCCGTAGTCGGCGGGATTTGTCACACCGGGACAACTCCAGTTCTTGGCATATACGAAATCGGCACCTTCCAGCGCCTTCATCTGGTCATATTCCACGCGGGCACCATCGGCGAACAGCGGATCCAGTTCGTAACCGTGGGGATGAGTTATCACGAAGTCAACGTCGGCTGCGTTCATCCACTCCGCGAAGGAGTTGGGCACGGCCTGTGGCAGCGCCTTGGGGTGTGGTGCCCAGGTGAGCACTACTTTCGGACGCGCTGACTTGCGGTATTCGTCTATGGTTATGAGGTCTGCGAATGCCTGACAGGGGTGTACTGTGGCGGACTCCAGACTGATGACAGGTTTGCCGGAGTATTGGACGAACTGCTTGAGTATGGTCTCATTGTAGTCAGCGTTCCTGTCATTCAAGGACGCGAAGGCACGCACGGCTATGATGTCGCAGTAGCTGCCTATCACGGGTATAGCCTCGCGCAGATGTTCGGATTTGTCTCCGTCCATTACAACGCCCAGCTCGGTCTCCAGCTTCCAGCTGTCCTGCCCTATGTTGAGTACTATCGGGCTTAACCCCAGATTTAGAGCTGCCTTCTGGGTGCTTAGGCGTGTGCGCAGACTGCTGTTGAAGAAAACTATCATCACAGTCTTGTTTTCGCCCAGCGCTTTCCAGGCAAAAGGATTGGTTCTCAGGGCCTTGGCCTCTTCCAACGCCTTTTTAAGGTCACCTATGTCCTGTACGTGGAAAAATTTTCTCATAATACTTCCTCCAGTGCTTTTACGAATGCATCGGCATCGGCCTCGGTCAGTACAAGGGGGGCCAGCAGACGTATCATATTCCGGCCTGCGACACCGGTGAATATGTGTTTCTCAAAGAGCAGTTTCCTGCGTATTTCCGCCACGGGGCAGTTGAATTCTATCCCCAGCATAAGGCCTTTGCCTCTTACTTCCTTGATGACAGGTGCTGCTGGTATGGTTCTCTTCATGTATTCTCCTACGCTTAAGGCATTCTCCACCAGTTTTTCATCCTCTATGATGTCAAGCACGGCAAGTGCTCCGGCCATTGCCAGATAATTGCCGCCGAAAGTGGTTCCTAGCATGCCCTTGACGGCATTGAAGGCAGGTGAGAGCAGTATCCCCCCGCAAGGGAAGCCGTTTGCTATGCCTTTGCCCATAGTGATGATGTCGGCTTTTATTCCATACCATTGGTGGGCGAAAAAGCGTCCCGTGCGTCCGTAGCCGCTCTGTACCTCGTCCAGAATGAGCACGGCTTCGTATTCGTCGCATAGGCGGCGCAGGTCTTTCATAAAGCTTTCGGACGGCAGGTTGATGCCGCCGCATCCCTGAATCCCCTCAATTATAACTCCGGCCACGTCTCCGTCCTTCAGTGCATTCTCCACGGTTTCGGCATCATTCAGGTCACAGAAGGTGACCTTGTGGTTGGAATTGAAAGGGGAGACTATTGCGGGGTTGTCGGTGGCAGCCACTGCTCCGGAGGTCCTGCCGTGAAAACTCTTGCGGAAGGCTATTATGCGGTCCTTGCCGGTATGGAAGGATGCCATCTTGATGGCGTTCTCATTGGATTCCGCGCCGCTGTTGTCCAGGAACAGCGAATAGTCGGGATAGCCGCAGACTTTGCCTAGTCTTGCCGCCAGTTCTTCCTGAAGGGGATTGCGCACACTGTTGGAGTAGAATCCTATATTGTCCAGCTGGTCTTTCAGAGCCTGCACATAATGCGGATGGCAGTGTCCTACGGAAATCACAGCGTGACCTCCGTACAGGTCAAGATATTCCTGACCCTTGTCATCCCATATACGGCAACCCTTAGCCTTTACAGGAGTCACGTCGAATAGTGAATATACGTCAAAAAGTTTCATTGTTCTCAGAATTTGCAGCCCTTGAGCTTCAGACCGCAGTCCTGGGGAAGGCCGAACATCAGGTTCATGTTCTCCACGGCCTGTCCTGCCGCTCCTTTGAGCAGGTTGTCAAGACAGCTGATTATGTGCAGCCTGTTTTCGTATTTGCGGGGATAGAGCAGGGCTTTGTTTGTGCCTGTGACCATTTTCAGGTCAGGATTGAAATCGCATACGCTGACGAAAGGGGAGGCTGAATAATAATCATTGTAAAGGTTTACAGCTTCATTTTCTTCAAGCGGACAGTCCAGATAGACGGAGGCGAATATTCCTCGCGGGAAGTCTCCGCGTATGGGGACGAAGTTGATGCCACCGTTCCAGGAAGGGGCAAGGGAGGAAAGGGTTTCGCTTATTTCTCCCAGATGCTGGTGCGTGAATGCCTTGTAAACGGATATGTTGTTGTCACGCCAGTTGAATGCAGTACTTTCCTGCAGTTTTTGTCCGGCTCCGGTGGCACCGGTGAGGGCTGTGACGTGGATTTCGTCCAAAAGGTCTTTCGTGGCGAGCGGAAGAAGCGCCAGCTGTATGGCCGTAGCGAAACAGCCCGGGTTGGCTATGTGTCTGGCATTCACAATTCTGTCTCTGAAGCAATCAGTCAGCCCGTAAACAAAGTCTCCTGCATCCGCCTTCAGACGGAAGTCATTGCCGAGGTCTATGATACGTCCGCAGTATTCCGCGGGGAATGAGTCTATCGTAGCCTGTGCGCTGCCGTGGCCACCGCACAGGAAGACCACATCGCAGCCCGCTACGTCTGCCTGTTCGCAGAACTCGATGTCGGTATCACCGTACAGGTCCGTATGTATCAGGCTCACTTTTGCTCCGGCATTGCTGGTGCTTTGGGCGAATACGAGTTCCACCTGCGGATGGCGTAGCAGCAGACGAAGCACTTCTCCCCCGGTATAGCCTGCAGACCCTATTATTCCTGCCTTTATCATATTTCTTTCTCTATCTCGGACGCTTCCTCGGGATGGGCGGCATAATATGCCCTGAGTGCAGTGGAGCTCACTTTGATAAAACCTTTGGCATCTTCGCTTGTCCATCCTTTCTGCATCTCGCCGTACTCGCCGAACTTGTTCTTGACTATGTCGTCGGGAGAATCCACACCCACAGCCGAGAAACCATAGGGTCTGAGTTCCATTGTGACAGTGCCGTTCACGTTGCGCTGGCTGCTCTCGAGCATTGCTTCTATGTCGCGCATCACGGGCTCCAGGTACTGGCTCTCGTGCAGGAACATGCCGTACCAGTTGGCCACCTGGTCCTTCCAGTACTGCTGCCATTTGCTGAGCGTGAATTTCTCGAGGAACCTGTGGGCGGCGATTATCAGCATCGGAGCCGCGGCCTCGAAGCCCACGCGTCCCTTTATGCCTATAATGGTATCGCCTACGTGCATGTCGCGTCCTATTCCATAAGGTGCGGCAATTTCTTCCACTGCGCGTATTGCCTGAACTTTGTCGGAATATTCAGTGCCGTTGACACTGTACAGTTCGCCACCTCTGAATCCGAGGCTGACGGTCTCGCTGCCGCTTTTGGCCACCTGTTTGAGGTAGGCGCTTTCCGGCAGACCCTGCTTTGAATCCAGTATCTCTCCGCCGCAGATGGACGTGCCCCAAAGACCTACGTTGTAGGAATATTTGAGCTTCTTGAAATCGGCGGGAAACCCGTGGTCATTGAGATAATCCACTTCGTACTGCCTTGTCAGCGCCATATCCCTTGTCAGCGTTATGATTTCTGTCCCGGGGGCCATCACGAGGAAGGTCATATCGAAGCGGACCTGATCATTGCCGGCTCCGGTGGAACCGTGCGCAATGGCGTCGGCCCCTATCTCCTTGGCGTAACGCGCTATGGCCATTGCCTGGAAAATGCGTTCGGATGATACGGAGATGGGGTAGGTGCCGTTGCGCAGCACATTGCCGTAAATCATATACTTGAGACTCTTGGAATAGTATTCCCCGGTGATGTCCAGAGTGACGTATCCCTTGGCTCCCAACTTGTAGGCGTTCTGCTCATTGGTTTTCAACTGCTCGGGTGAGAACCCTCCGGTATCGGCGCAGGCGGCGTATACTTCATAACCCTTTTCCTTGGTAAGGTACATTACGGTGAACGATGTGTCCAGGCCTCCGCTATAGGCCACCACTACTTTCTTTGCCATAACTATTTGAGATTTTTGGACAATTGTTTGAATATCTTTCTGTATTTGATTTTGTCGATGAAGGTCTTCATACTGTGCTTGGCGGGGTCGTAGAGCATACCGGTGCACAGGCATTTGGTGCAGTTGTTCCGCATGAGGACGTCGTAGTTGACGCAACTCTCGCATCCTTTCCAGAATTCGGGATCATCCGTCAGCTCGGAGAAGGTCACCGGCACGTATCCCAGTTCGGTGTTTATTTTCATCACTGCAAGGCCGGTTGTAAGGCCGAACAACTTGGCATAGGGGAATTTGATGCGGGATAGGTTGAAGGCAGCCTGCTTGATGGCCGTTGCGAGTCCCTTGCCCCTGTACTCCTTCTTTACGATGAGGCCTGAGTTGGCCACGAACTGACCGTGTCCCCAGCATTCGATGTAACAGAATCCGGCGAAGTCCTCGTCCTTCAAAGCCAATATGGCCTTCCCCTCCCTGATTTTGGCCTCCACATATTCCGGTTTGCGTTTCGCAATTCCCGTACCCCTGTCGCGGGCCGCGTCTTCTATTGTCTTGAGTATTTCAGGAACATATTTCAGGTGCTCCTCCGTAGCTACGGTAATCTTGAATCCAGATGCCATTTTATATCAATTTGTTTTTTATTCCGGGTATGTAATGTTCCGCCTCATCCAGAATTTCGGTGAGTGCGGATGCCTTGCGCAGTATTACAAGTATTGTATCGTCACCGGCAATGGTACCCATGAGATTATGGTTGGTGACATTGTTGTCTATTGTCAATGCCACGGCTCCGGCAAAACCGGGCGCAGTCTTTATTACGGCCAGATTGCCGGAGATGTCTATGCTCAGTATGTTGTCGGAGCCACCTCTTGACGGAATCTTGTGACGGTGTCCTATGCTGTAGCGGTAACCGTCTCCTACGGGCACTTTGACCACCTGCAAGGTTTTCAGGTCACGTGAAAGCGTGGCCTGGGTTACTTCGAAGCCGTCCTTCTTCAGTTTGTTGACCAGCTCTTCCTGATTGCTTATATGATATTTGGTGATTATTGCGGATATTGCCTTCAGTCGGCTTTCCTTTGTTTTGCTATCCCCCATATTGTATAAATATGCAATTTCTTTGAATATTTATGCAAATATAGGCAAAATTATGTCATTGTGCAAAAAATGCCTGTACAATTTGTACTAGAACATTTTCTTTTTGCTGACAGTGGGGGTGTAGTCCTTTAGATAGAAGGGCTCGAAATATGCAAGGTCGCGGAAGTTGCCGCATTTGAACTCCCTTTCGGCAAGGTCTGCCATGGCAGATGCTTCGGGCATGGTCCCAATGAACTCTCCCTTGCCTATGATGTCCCTGCATTTGAGGGCTCCGTCACCTATGAAAACGGCATTTTCTGCAATGTCGGTGTATGCGCCTTCTTTTACGATTTCGGCTTTCACCTCACTGGTACGTCGGCCTTCTGCGTCGTAGTTTGCAGTAAACACTTCATTTCTTCTGGCATCTATCATAGGTATTACGGTACATCCGGTCCTGTGCGGGGCCATTGCTGCCAGTACGTCAAGAGATGACACGGACAGCATCTTCAGCCCGGCCCCGAAACATAGTCCCTTGGCTGTACTCAGACCCACTCTCAGACCGGTATATGAACCCGGACCGTCGCTTATGCACACAGCATCCAGGTCGGATACCTTCAGCCCCGCCGCTTTCAATACGCGTTCACAGAAAACCGCGGTCAGGCTGGCGTGCTGTCTGGAAGGGTCGCTGCACTCCGCTATCACTTTGCCGTCCACTTCGACAGCGGCTGAGCATAGAGCCGTGGATGTTTCGATCAGAAGTATTTTTGCCATATTTTTTTATATATTTGCGATTACGCAAATGACTGGACAAAATTAACAAAAATAAATGAACAAATTATTACTTTCAATTATGTCACTTTCAATCTCGGTATTGTCGACAGTGGCACAGACGCGTATCAACGACGAAGCGAGACAGCGCGCAGAACAGATAGTGTCTAAAATGACGCTTGAGGAGAAATGCAGGCTTGTTCACGGCGACGTGAGCCGTGACGCTCCCGATTGTGACGGATTCCATATTCTGTCCATCGAGAGGCTTGGTGTCCCTGCAATCAGAATGGCGGACGGGCCCCAGGGTGTGAGAAATGACACGCGCAGCACTTATTATCCATGCGGCATTTCGCTTGCGGCTTCCTTCAACAGGGAAATTGCGGGCGGTGTGGGCACCGGAATAGGTTTTGACGCGCGCGCACGCGGTGTCGGCATTATGCTCTGCCCCGGGGTGAACATTTATCGTACTGCGCTCAACGGCCGCAATTTCGAGTATTACGGCGAAGACCCCTATCTTGCATCCGAAACTGCAGCACAGTATATCAAGGGCATACAGAGCCGCGGAATTATGGCCACCATCAAGCATTTCGCCCTCAACAATCAGGAGTTCGACCGTCACGGCGTAAGCTCCAATGTGGACGAAAGGACAGCCAACGAGATTTATTTCCCCACTTTCCGCAAGGCTGTGGAGCAGGCTGACGTGGCCTGCGTGATGACCAGTTACAATCCCATCAATGGCACTCACGCTGCGGAAAATCCCTGGCTCATCGATGACAACCTGAGGGCATGGGGCTTCAAGGGCATAGTTATGTCGGACTGGACATCCACCTACAGCACGATAGACTGTGTGAAAGGGGGAGTGGACCTTGAAATGCCTGCTGGTTATGTGATGAACTACAGCCTTGTGAAACCCATGGTTGACAACGGCGTTCTGGACGAATCTATGCTGGATCGCAAGTGCATCAATATTCTTTCCGCCCTATGCGCCTACGGTTTCCTGGACAATCCTGTGCAGGACCCGGATATACCGGAAGATTACGCTCCTTCACGCCGATATGCCTTGAATGCCGCTCTTGAAGGCCCGGTGATGCTGAAGAACGAGAAACTTCTTCCTCTCAAGCCCTTTTCCAAGGGTAGGGATATTGTGGTACTCGGTCCCAACGCGGCCATTGTACCTTACGGAGGAGGCAGCGGAAGGATGGATCCCATCGAGGGACGCAGCATCACTCTTGTTCAGGGGCTTGAAGGACTTGGCAAAGGTTACGGGACAACTTTTATGGATTGGAAGAATCCCGACTACGAGCGTCTGGCCAAGGCCTCTGCAGTTGTGCTTGCCGTTGGGTTCAACTATGATACGGAGGGAGAGGATTTTGACAGGACCTACACTCTTCCCGAAGGACAGGACGAACTCATACTCAAGGTGGCCGGGGTGAATCCCAACACTGTTGTCGTGGTCTATTCCGGAGGTGAAGTGGATATGACGAAGTGGATGGACAAGGTCCGTTCCATTATCATGGCCTGGTATCCCGGTCAGGAGGGCGGTACGGCTATGGCCTCAATACTGTCAGGCAGGACATCCCCTTCAGGCAGACTGCCTTTCACTTTCTGGGGGTCGCTGGAGAAGAATCCCGCTTTCGCAAACTATTACGTCCACAAGGACAAACTCGGATACCAGAGGGAAAAGCGTTTCCAGAAATATCCTTTCGTAGAGTACAGGGAAGGCATTTTCGTAGGATATAGGGGAGTGGAGCATTTCGGTGTGGAACCTTTGTTCCCATTCGGCTATGGCCTTACATATTCCAAGTTCGAGTATAAGGATATCTCGGTGAAAGAAGGCCTTGACTGCTTTGAAGTCACTTTCACGGTGAAGAACAAGGGACTTGCAAAAGCTGCGGAGGTGGCTCAGGTATATGTGGCTCCCGTGGACTCGAAGATTCTGAAACCTGCCCGTGAACTCAAGCAGTACGTCAAACTGCAGCTCAACCCTCTGCATTCCGACACCGTGACTGTTGAATTGCCGAGGAACAGCTTCTCGCACTATGACGTCGCCACTTCCTCCTGGGTTGTAGACCCCGGCAAGTATAAGATTCAGGTTGGCGCCTCATCCCTTGACATCCGTCTTGAGGCTCCTGTGACCGTGAAATAATTCATTAATCGGCCAAAGCGGCAGTACCACCACTTCGGGGGACTTGTATTATGGGTTATGTCCCCCGAAGTGGTGGTACTGCCGCTTTGTGTCCGGACCTGTCCTTACTTGACTATATTCGTCATTATCAGTTCCGTTTTGGTCATCCTCTTGGAAATGGAACCGTTCTCGACAGTGACAAAATCCATTTTGTCCCTTTCTATGGACGTAAACTTGTCCTCGACAAGAGGCATTGAGATGCTGTTCTCCTTGGACCATTGTGAGTAGGAGACGCTGCCGTTGCATACCTGCCCTATGCGAATTGCACGGGTATCGTGGCGGCGCAATCCTTCAATTGGGGTGATGGATACGGTCAGAAGCCCGTCCTCTGACGTTTCCGCAGTTATGGCATACCTGGCGAAGTCACCGTCCCTGTAGGCGTATCCTTCACCTGCATCTTCATAAAGGCTGCCGCAGGCTTTGCCCTGTGCATTGGGGTTTACAAGTATGGTCAACGAGTCGGTGCTATACTGTACCGTGCTCTGGATTATTCCGGTCACGGGCAGTGCCGCTCCGGGTCTGATGGCCATATATGCCTGATAGCCGTCATCCACGGTCTCGCCCTCGAAGGTGAAAAGGTCCCAGTCGCCCTTCGGAAGGACCGGATTTTCGCTCCATCTGGGGATGACCACAAGATCGTTTCCCACCAGATACGCCTGCTGCTCGGCCCTGAGGGCATTGTCTTTCCAATCGCTCCAGAACAGGGGCCTCATCACGGGTATTCCGGTGCGGGACGCTTCCTCGAACAGTGTGTAGTAGTAGGGGAGCAGACGGTAACGCCTTTCAATGGAGCGTCTGCATATATCTTCTGTCTCGGTGTCGAATGCCCAGGGCTCCTGCTGTACGGTGCCGAGGCTTGAGTGGTTGCGCGCAAAGGGGAAGAATATGCCGCAGGCAGTCCAGTGCCTGAGCAGGTCGGGGGTGCAGTCGCGCAGGAAGCCTCCTATATCGGGTCCGTTGAAAGGCTGTCCGCTGAGGCTTATGTTCAGGCACATCGGGACGGACTCCTTCATCGGCGCGTAATCGCTGTAGTTGTCTCCGGTCCACATCGCCGCATAGCGCTGACCGCCCAGAAAATTGGAACGTGACAGTACGAATGGCCTCTTGTCCGGATTGGCGGCTACGATGCCTTCTCGGCTAGCCTTAACCATAAGGTAGCCGTAGATGTTATGATAGCGCAGGTGAGTTCCTTCCGGAAGGGCGTCTCCGCCCCCGGGAAGTGTCAGACCACCCTTATGCATGCTGTTTTCCGGCAGGGTGCCTCCGAAGTCCACGAAGACTGAGGGCTCGTTCATATCGTTCCATACCCCGTCAATACCATTGGCCATGAAATCCTTGTACAGTCCTGACCACCACCTGCACACTTCCGGACTGGTGAAATCGGGAAAGTGGCATTCTCCCGGCCATACTTTGCCGCGGTATGCCTCGCCTTTGGCATCGTGTACGAAATAGTCTCCCTCTTGTCCCTGGTCGTCCACGAAATAGCCTTCTTCGGCCTTCACTCCAGGGTCTATCATATATACTGTCTTGAAATCGAGACCGTGCAGATAATCGTTCAAGCCTTTGGGGTTACAGAATCCCTCGGGGTCGAAGGTGAATATCCGGAACCGGTCCATATAATGAATGTCCAGCCATATAACATCGCAAGGGATGCGGTGACTTCTGAGCGTGTCGGCCAGCCCGGCGGCCCTTTCCTGCGGGAAGTAGCTGTAACGGCACTGCTGGTAACCGAGAGCCCAAAGCGGCGGCAGCTCCATCTTGCCGGTAAGGTCGGCAAGAGTCCGAAGCACTTCCTCCGGGTTTTCCTTCTCGATAACGATGACGCGGAAGGCCGGCCCTGCGCTGGAGAAGCGTATTTTGCCCCTTGTGTCAAGGTCTGATTTCCAACTGTTGTCCGTAATTATACCGAATGCGCTGCCGTCCTTTCTGACGCCAAGCAGCCAGGGATGGGACTCGTAGAGCTGTTTGCCTTTCTTGAGCATTCCGGTGGGGTTTTCGGTGTTCCAGAAGTATTGCCTGTCATCGTTCCTGCGGAGGTCTCCGCTGACTTCGCCCGCTCCGTACAGGTCTGCGTCGCCGCAGTCGAAGGTTACCCTGTGCCTGCCAGTCAGCGTGCGACTGAACTCGGGCTTGAGAGCAGTCTCTGCACAACCGGCTCTTTTGTCAGGTGTCAGTTCCCTTATGAAAATGGGGGAGGGACTATGCTGGGAGGCATCGTAGCCCACAGGCTCGAATACAGCCACACCGTCCTGCACTAGGTATTCCCGCCCGTAGCCGTCATCGAAAAGGCCGTTGCAGGATGTCGTTGCCAAAATCATCCCGAGGGCAAGCCGGAGGACAGGTCCTGATTTCATAATGTATTTTCTCATATCCTATAGTTTCCGATAACGTACTCTTGTGGGCTGGGTTTTGCCGAGTCGGGCTATCTTGTCCGCTTCGTACTCTGAATGGCTGCCTGACGGTCGAAGAGTTTCTGTATCCTGTCGGGGTCCTCATAATATTCAGGCAGGGCGAACTTTGCGTTGATTTCCTCGTATTCCTTGAGTATGTCCATCAGAGGCTGTACGCCTTCGGACACAATTTCCCTGATTGTCTTGTCCGGGTCGAGAGGAGGATCCTGCGGCAGATAGCCGACGGAATAACCGGGAGCGAATACCACCTCGCCCTGGAACTGTTTGTCCAAACCGGCTATGATTTTCAGCAGGGAAGACTTTCCCGAGCCGTTCACCCCTACCATCGAGAAAATAATCTGTCTGTCTTCTCCGTTTGCCATATATTTTATTTGTGCTTGTCATTTCATCTTAAACAGTTTGTACTCCTTGCTTATCAGCATCATTGCGCCGAAGATGAGGGCCAGATACAGAGTCTTTGCTCCAAAGGAAAGCAGTATGTTGTCAAAATGGAATCCCCACAGACAAACGGCTGCAATCATCAGCACAGACATTATCCATTCCGGGAGCAGTTCCCTGACAAACGCGCTCAGACTTGCTCCGAAGCCCTTGCGTATCAGAATCCAGAATGCACATACGAAATGGAAGACGTATGACACCGCGACGCAATATGCGAGACTTTCGATGGAACCGCCTGCGAAAATGCCGAGTATAATGGCAATGCAGGTTACTGCGGTGTTGATGCAGGAGGAAATGAACATCAATTTAGTGTCGCCAAGGGCCTGGAAGATGGCTCCTGCGCTGGAATTGACCATCTGGGGGATGATGGCGATGGCAAGGATTCTGAAACAGGCTGCGCATGGGGCCCATTGCGGACCATACATGATGCCGACTATCTCGTCTGCGGCAAGCCAGACGAGCGTCGAACAGAATATGCCGAGGCAGAAGAGAAAACGTACAAGACGCATATACCTCCTATAGATTTCATCGGGCTGGTTCTGATAGTCGGACAGGATAGGATGAAGTACGGGTGATACGACTCCGGAGAGGTTACTCACGGGGAAAAGCATAAGGTTGTATGCCTTGTTGTAGTTGCCCAGATTGTTTTCTCCCATGAATTTGCCTACCAGAAGATTGTCCAGATTCCGTGCGAAATAGTTGACTACGTTGAATGCGAACTGGTAGAATGAATAACTCTTCACAGCACTCAGCGCAGTCCTGTCGGGGCGGTGAAGCAGACGGGGGCGTGTCGAGAGCCAGTTCCATAGGAATTGCAGCACTGACACCAGTATGGCCTGCACCACGAGAGCATAGAAGCGCCACCCGTGAAGGGCCAGATATATGGTCACCAATGCCGATACAATATATGTGATAACTGTGCGCAGGGCAATCGTGATGAATTTCTTGTCCCTGTTGAGAATGCCGCCGGGCACCATATTGAGCGCATTGAAGAAAAGGGCTATGGTCAGGAGGAAAGTCGGCTTGAGATAGACGCTGTTTTTGTAGAAGGCCGCGATGGGGAAGGCACATAGAAGGAAAATCAGACTGAGACCTGAGGCGACGTAGAGGGAATAGGTGAAAAGACTGTCTATATCCCTGGACGTGAGTTCCTTTTTCTGGACGATGGCAGGCCCGAAACCCATATCGGAAAGGGTGGCGAAAAAGGAGGAGAATACGGTGATTACCGCCACTATTCCGAAATCGAACGGCGTGAGAATACGGGCCAGGGCAGCGTTGACCAATACCGTCAGTATCACTTTCAGATACCGGCCGGAGGCGTTGATCATAGTAGCCTTTCGAACTGATATGCTATCTTCCATTCTGAAGCAATTCAATTAAAACGTCAAGCGATTGTACGTATGCGCCGTATTTCATCTTTCCGCGTTTGTACGGGGACCGGAACGCGGCCTTGGTGGACGCGTCCTCAAGATGGTTGACTTTCAGGGAGGGGTCATAGAGCATCTTCAATCCGTCCCTCGTGCATTCGTAATGAAGGATGTCTTCTTCCGTATACAGGAATGTCGCCGGGTTGAAGGCATATTCGCGCCTTGAGATGAAGTCGCGGGAGAAAATAAAGCAGGCTCCGTGGAGGACGCATCCTTCCCGGGGACTGTCGAAGCCGCAGACGTCCTTAGGTTTGTCGGTGGCCAGCCCAAGCGCCAGCTTGAGGTTCCAGGTGGCGAAATTGAAGAAGTAGGCATTATGTTTTGCCGCCATCTTCGCCCTTAATATCCTGGCTTGTCTGAGCGTGAGCGGAGACAGTTTCGTAGGACTCTGGTGCACGGATCCGTTCACCGACCATATGTCCGGGCCGAGGACTGCGTAGCCGGTGTCCTTATACAGGGCGGCCGTCTTCTCAAGAAAACCGCTGTCTTCAATGAATACGTCGTTGTTCATCACGATGACGAAATCAGGGTCGAAATGGCTGACGGCATAGTCGTATCCTGCATTGTTGCCGCGTGCAAAGCCTTCATTGGCGGACATGAGCACGAAATGGATGCGCGTTTCTTGCAGATATTCGTTCTCGAGCTGCTTCCCGCTACCGTCAGGGGAGCAATTGTCGACGACGACGATGGAAATCTCCTCTTCCGCAAATCTGGAGAGGATGTTGTCCACGCATTTGCGTGTCACGTCGGACGCCTGATAATGCAATATTACGAAACAGAAGCGCATCGATTACAAATTTAGTAAAATTATGAGTAGTTTTGTAAAAATTTTGTGATATGGACGAAAGGATAATCATATACACGGCCATAACCGGCGCTTACGATTCGCTTCCGCAGCCATTCCAGCCTGCAGAGGGCTTCGATTTCATCTGCTTTGTGGAGAAGGGGGCGAAAAAAAGTGAACGTGACGGTGTCTGGCGGATAGAGGAGATTCCCTTCAGCTGGAGCGATATGACGCTTCTTGCCCGCAGCCAGAAGCTCAATCCTCATACGTCTCTTCCCGAGGATTCCCGCTGGAGCCTGTGGATAGACGGCAATATACGGATTACCGATGACAGCCTGTACCGGATATGCCGGGAGTTGCAGAAGAGGGATGTCAAGCTGGCCGGTGTGAAGCATCCTTTCCGCGACTGTCCGTACGAGGAGACGCTGAGGTGCCTTGCCGACAGGAGAGAGAGCCTGTGGAAACTCCTGCGTCTTGTCAGGTTCCTGCGCAGGAACAATGTCCCGGAGCATGCGGGTCTGATGGAGACCAATATCATATTCCGCAAGCATAACGATCCCACGGTCGTGGAGTTCGACCGATGGTGGTGGGAATGTCTGGTGAAATTTTCCAACCGGGACCAGCTCACCCAGACCTTTGCCCTGCTGGATACCCCCGGTCTCGAAGCGGAATATATCTTCCCGGACGGAGTCAGCACACGCAATTTCAAGGGAGTGGAATATGTCAGGCATCCTGCTCCGGAACTGAACTTTGTCCGGCGGAAGCTGAAATACGGTCTCAATAAGCCGGAACTTTTCATCCTTCGCAGTTACATATCTTTTACACGTAGGTACATGTGATTCGGTCTGCCATTTTGTCACGTCTAAAGGAAAGGTACGCGATTTGACTATAGAATCCGCGTTATAACTTCAAGACATTATGGCAGAAAAGAAAACTACAAACGGCAAGATCGGTGTAACCACCGAAAATATTTTTCCTGTAATCAAGAAATTCCTCTATTCAGACCACGAGATTTTCCTTAGGGAGCTGGTGGCCAATGCGATAGATGCCACGCAGAAGGTAAAGACCCTTGCTTCGACAGGCGAGCTGAAGGCAGAACTCGGTGACCTGTCCGTCCGCATCGAACTGGATGAGAAGAAGAAAACCCTGAAGATTATCGACCGCGGCATAGGCATGACGGCCGAAGAGGTTGACAAATATATCAACCAGATAGCCTTCTCTTCGGCAGGTGAATTTCTGGACAAATACAAGGATAAGATAGGCTCCATCATAGGACATTTCGGACTGGGCTTCTATTCCGCTTTCATGGTTGCCGACAAGGTTACCATAGAGACTCTCAGCTGGCAGGAGGGTGCCAAGGCTGTGAAGTGGACCTGCGACGGTTCTCCGGAATATGAACTTGCGGAATGCAAGAAGGACGACAGAGGAACGGTAATCACACTGCATCTGGATGAAGATTCTTCCGAATTCGCATCCAAGTCCCGCATATCAGCCCTGCTCGGCAAATACTGCAAGTTCATGCCTTTCCCCGTAGTCTTCGGAAAGAAGACCGAATGGAAGGACGGCAAGGAAGTGGAGACGGACAGCGACAACGTCATCAATGATACGGACCCCATCTGGACGAAGATGCCTACATCTCTCACCGATGAGGATTATTCCAAGTTCTACAAGGCCCTGTATCCCTTCGAGGACGATCCCATGTTCCACATTCATATAAATGTGGATTTCCCCTTCCACCTGTCGGGCGTGCTGTATTTCCCCAAGATCAAGGAGAGGATGTCCATAGACAAGAACAAGATACAGCTCTATTGCAACCAGATGTTCGTTACCGACCACGTGGATAACATAGTGCCCGATTTCCTGACACTGCTTCACGGCGTCCTGGATTCTCCCGACATTCCCCTCAACGTGTCAAGAAGCTACCTGCAGTCCGATGCGAATGTGAAGAAGATATCCTCTTTCATCACCAAGAAGGTTGCCGCCAAACTGGAGGAACTTTACAAGGAACAGAGGACTGATTTCGAGGCCAAATGGGATAATATCAAGCTTTTCATAGAATATGGAATGCTGACCAATGAGGAATTCTGCGAGAAAGCCCTCAAATTCGCGCTTGTCAAGAGCGAGAACGGCAAATATTATTCCCTCGACGAATATAAGACTCTTATCGAGGCTCTCCAGATGGACAAGGACAAGAAACTCGTATATCTCTATGCTACCGACAAGGTGGCACAGTACTCCTACATAGAGGCAGCAAAAGCCAAGGGTTATGATGTGCTTCTTCTGGACTGTGAACTGGATTCCCATTTCGTGAACCTGCTCGAGACCAAACTCAAGGACAGCCGCTTTGCCAGGGTCGACTCCGACACTATCGAGAATCTTATACCTAAGGCGGATGAAATCAAGCCTGTCCTTTCGGACGAAGACAAGAAGTCTCTCGACGAGATGGTGAAGGCCGCGATGCCTGAGGGTTATGAGTTCACCGTTGAGGCCAGAAATCTCGGAGAAGGGGAGTCGCCTGTGCTGTTGACGCAGATGGAATTCATGCGCCGTTACCGTGAGATGAGCAAGATGGGGGGTGGTATGAACTTCTACGGCGAACTTCCGGAATCTTACAATGTCATCATCAATATGGAACATCCCCTCGTAAAGAAATTCTGGGAGACGAAGGATACCGAATTGCTCAAGCAGATGGCGGATCTTGCACTTCTGAGCTCCGGACTCCTTAAAGGAAAGGACCTGACAGAGTTTGTAAAGAGAAGCTATAATTTACTTTAAGTATGTTCAGGTATATAACGAAAACCCTGTTAGTTTTATGTTCCGTTCTGCTGGCTTTGTCCTGCAGGACGGAATTGCCTTTGCATTATGCCGTTGAAAACAGCGGTGAGGGATTTGGGGCACCTTCAATGCCCGGGATTGAGGAACTTCCCGCAATAGAAACCCTGCCGGATCCCTTTCTCTTCGACGATGGTTCACGCGTTAAGAGATTCTCCCAATGGGAGAGGCGCCGCAGCGAAATAATGGCGATGATACAGCATTATGAGATAGGACAGAAGCCTCATACGGACAAGTCCTGCGTGACTGCGGAAATCCGTCACGGTAATCCTGAACCCATACATTTCGACAGCCCTTTCCCTATGCCGGATCTTCCCCTGGCGAAGGATACAATAGTTGTGAGCGTGAAGGTCGATGGGGAAGAACTGCTGATGCATTGCCCTGTAATATATCCGGATGGCGAAGGTCCTTTCCCTGCAATAATAGGTATAGGTTTCTGGGCCGGAGCAGGCAGCCTTCCGACCGAAATCTTCAGCCGGAGAGGCATAGCAATGATAGGTTTCCCGTTTGCGGAGGTTATGGCACATCATCAGAGCAGGGGAGAGGAACCAATAAACAGGCTTTATCCCGAACTTAGCGAAATGGGTGCCTATGCGGCCTGGCCCTGGGGTGTCAGCCGCCTTATAGATGCTCTTGAGTATCTGGGTGAAGATGCCCGCATAGATATGGACCATCTGGCCATTTCAGGCTGCTCGTTTGCCGGCAAGATGGCTCTGTTCGCTGCGGCCTTCGATGAGAGGATCGCTCTCACGATTGCGCAGGAGCCGGGAGGTGGGGGAGCTGCTGCCTGGAGAGTTTCCGAGACTTTGGGAGTAGTGGAGACTGTAGCCAGAACCGATTACACCTGGTTCAAGGAGAGTATGAGACAGTTCTCGGAGGCCAACGTGGCGAAGTTGCCCATAGACCATCACGAACTTTGTGCCCTGGTGGCTCCGCGTGCCCTTCTGGTGCTTGGTAATCCCGATTTCCCTTGGCTTGCCGATGAGTCCGGTTACGTGTCCTGCTATGCTGCAAGGAAGGTATGGGATGCTTTCGGTGTGGAGGATAGGATGGGCTGGACTTTCATGGACGGCCACGGGCACTGCCAGCTGCCGGAGGAACAGTATCCCGATGTCGAGGCCTTTGTGGACCGCTTTATGCTGGACAAGGATGTGCCCACAGGAATATGCAAGGCGCCTATGTTCGCAGACGTGGATCCGGAGGCCTGGATCGGGTGGTAGTCTGCCGTCTGAATGAGTGAACCGCAAAAGTACCTATGCCACTTCGGGGACCTTATACCCTTTCTCCAGGTCCCCGAAGTGGCATAGGTACTTTTGCTCACTCGCGTTTTGCGCAACTTAAAGTCCCATAGCACTTCACGGCACTTTGTATCATGGGTTATGTGCCGTGAAGTGCTATGGGACTTTTACTTAAAGGCTATTGAACACAGGCCCCCTATTGTCCTTCGACATAAAATCCGTAGATGCTGCTGAAATCATAAGCGCCGAGTTTGGCAGGTTTGAAAACGACTGCGTACTCACCAGGCTGGAGATCTGCTGTAATCTCGTAGGTGTATTCATCGACAATTTTCCACTGGAATTCAACCCTTGTCTTCTTCTTTGTGTTAATGCCTTGGATTGAGGTCTCTTCATCATAAACCCGCTTGTTCTTAACGACTTCCAGCGGTACAATCATAATCAGTTCGGGAGTCATGGATTTGATAAAGGGGTCATAGATCTTGGGAGTTTTACGGATTCCCTTTTTCTCGGGGTCGATGACCAGAACAAACTTGCCTGTTGCGTTGACCCCGGATGA
Organism: Candidatus Cryptobacteroides sp.; assembly: GCA_045597605.1. Lineage (GTDB taxonomy): Bacteria > Bacteroidota > Bacteroidia > Bacteroidales > UBA932 > Cryptobacteroides. The sequence goes on from JAZLKN010000038.1 coordinate 28,725, forward strand.
TTCTCCTTTGTATGTGAACTTGGTTCTTCCAAGTTCAACGCCTATTACGTTGATGCCGGAATTTGCAGCTACTCCGGGAGTGTAGGACAGATGAGTGGCGGTACTGTCAATTATGGCGTAGATTCCGGGGGCGAGTTTTTCACTCTGTGCAAAGGCTGCCGATGCAAATAGCAGGCAGGCAGTAAAGATTGTGATAACGTGTTTCATAAGTTAGTTAGTTGTTAAAGCGTTCATCCATACGGCCATATTGCCGCTGCCTCTGTGCGCCCAGGCATAGTAGGGGATAAGTCTGAGAGCGACCTTGCGGGCGTTGCCTTGATTGCCGGACCAGTCCTCCAGGGCTTCTGTGTCCAGAACGGTAATGCCGTATTTCCGGCCCTTCACGTCCATCTCCGTTTCCGTAACGGTGAAGGCATTGTCTGCTTCCACGATGGTGTGAAGCACATTGTGACTGTTGTCAGGCCATTCGGCGCAGTATACGAGAGGACCTCTCTCCACTGCAACTTTTCCACGGTCTTCCACGACAGCTTCATTGGCTCTGACGACACGCACGGGCATATCGAAATGGACCTCCACAACGTCGCCCTTTTTCCACTTGCGCTCGAGACGGTAATAGCCGTTTTCAAGTCTGTTTTCCCAGTCGGAACCGTTTTCTGCAGTCTGTCCGTTAACTGTGATGGAAATTTTGGGTTTCAGGCCGTCACAGTAGCTGTAGAGGTCGGAAGGAAGCACCTGATTGCGGACCCATCCGGGGATGCGTATGCGTAGCGCAATGTTCCAGGCAGGCGCTTTTTCTATCGTGAATCGGATGTCTCCGTTCTTCGGATATTCGGTGTCAAGCCTCATCGAGAAACGCTTGCCTTCGATGTCCGTTGTCAGAGTATTGGTGAAAAACAGGTTGACATACAGTGAGTTGTCTTTAACCGCGTATGCGTATCCCGGTACGGAAGGTATGAAGCGGCATATGTTGCTCGGGCAGCAGGCGCATCCGAACCAGGGTTGGCGTTTGTGCTGGCCGTGGCTCTCCAGGGGATTGGGGTAGAAGAATTCACCTCCGTCCAGGCTTACTCCGCTGATGACTCCGTTGTACAGCGCGCGCTCAAGCACGTCCATGTATTCGGACTTGCCCTGCATGAGGAACATTCTGTGGTTCACATACACGTTGGCAATGGCCGCGCAGGTCTCGCAATAGCCGTTCATGTTTGGAAGGTCGTAATTGGGGCTGAAGCCTTCGTTACGGGGATTGGAACCTATGCCGCCGGTCAGATACATCTTCTTGCCCACCATATTGCCCCAGATGCGTTCGATTGCTTCGATGTATGAGCCGTCTCCGGTAAGTGCGGCGACATCTGCCATTCCCGAATACATGTATCCGGCCCTCACGGAGTGTCCGACGGCTTCATCCTGCTGGATAACAGGCAGATGTGACTGGTCATATTCATCTTTGCGTGAAGTCTTTCCCTTGTTGTCGAGGAACATTTTTGCCTCGCCAAGGTATTTTCTGTCACCTGTAACCAGATACAGTTTGGCGAGTGCCATCTCGGCAATCTGGTGGCCGGGAACAACAACTTTCCGGTCTTCTCCGTAGCCTATTTCGCGGCATACGCAGTCGGCATATCTTATGGCTATATCCAGGAATTTCCTGCTGCCTGTAGCCTGATAGTGGGCAATTGCGCCCTCTACCATGTGGCCGAGATTATACAACTCGTGGCTGCCGCTCTCCTCCGCAGACCACCTTGTCGGTCCGGACCAGGCATGGGGATGTGCGGGGTTCATTGTCCTTGCCGTGTACAGGTAGCCGTCAGGCTCCTGCGCTGCCGCAACGATGTTGAGCACGCTGTCGATGTAATTTTTCAATGCCTCGTCAGGGAAGGTCTGAAGCAGATAACTCGCTCCCTCTATCGTCTTGTAAACGTCGGTGTCATCGAACGGGAATTCCGTAGGGCGGTAATTGCTGCTTTCGTCCCCCGTGGCACTCTCCTTCATCTTTGCCGTCGCGTTCTTGAAATTTATGTAGCGGTCGGTTTCTTCGCATTTCGCGAATGCGAGGGGAATGGTCACTTCACGGCTCTGGCGTATACGTTCTCCCCAGAAACTGCCGGCATCCGTCTTCACGCTGGTGAACGGAACATTGGTGATAGGGTAACTGGGTTTGTCATTGTCAATGGCCCGGGCAATCGTACCCAGAGCCAGCAATGAAAGAATCAATGCGGTTTTCCTTATCATATCCGTTTTACTTTTTTGGCTTCTGATTCTTTGCGCATAGCGTTTTTGCGATGCAGGCCCATATTATTCCCATACTGATGCCGATAACGGACCCTACTGTGACATCGCCGAGGAAGTGGCGGCCAACCATTATCCGGCTTATCCCCACCAGAGTTGCCCAGACCGCAATGAAGACGAAATACCAGTTCCAATTCAGCTTTTTGTCCATATTGAGGCACAATGCGCTGCTTATTGCAAAGCCGAAACTGTTGCAGGCGTGGCCGGAAGGAAAACTCCAACCGCCGCCACGTTCAAGAATATGCAGTCCTGAGAATACCATCCCGACATCATTGCAGGGACGTGGGCGTTCCGTCAGCATCTTGATGAGGTTGTTGATCCTTTCGTCGCAGAAGAAACACAGGGCGACTGCGGCAACTGCAATGAGACCGTTTTTCCATCCCAGCCGCCAAATAAGCAGTGCCACGATGAGTACATACATAGGTATCCATATCTTGATTTCCGACATGAATAGCCAGAAAGGGTCGCTCCATTGGCTGTGATGGCCGTTGAGCCAGAGTGTTGCGGTTCTGTCTGCTGCCTCGATCCTGTCCCAGATGCCGTTTATCTGTTCAATTCCTTCCATATCAAATCTTTGAGTTCGTTGAGACCTTCACCGGTCAATGATGAAATGAATACGTGGGGCAGGTCCTTGGGAAGTGTCGGCTCGACTTCCTTCTGGATTTCCGCATCTATCATATCGCATTTGGTCACCGCCAGTATGCGGCCTTTCACAAGAAGCTCGGGATTATACTGTTTCAACTCGTTGAGTAGCACCTTATAATCCGCGGCAATGTCGTTACTGTCAGAAGGCACCATAAACAGCAGTATGGAATTGCGTTCAATGTGCCTGAGGAAGCGTAGGCCTATGCCTTTGCCTTCGTGCGCGCCCTCGATGATGCCCGGTATGTCGGCCATAGCGAAGGATTTCTCATCGCGATAGCGCACGATGCCGAGTTGGGGTTCGAGTGTGGTGAAGGGGTAGTCCGCTATCTTGGGCTTCGCGGCGGAGATGGCACTCAGCAGAGTGCTTTTTCCTGCATTGGGGAATCCCACGAGGCCGACGTCGGCAAGCAGCTTCAATTCAAGTATGTACCACCCCTCAACACCGGGTTCGCCTGGCTGGGCATATCTGGGAGTCTGGTTGGTTGGCGATTTGAAATTGTCGTTGCCCAGACCGCCGCGCCCTCCGGGGCACAGGACCTTGTACTCGTCCGGCTCGGTGAGTTCGAACAGCACCTCATTCGTCTCGGCATCTTTCGCCACCGTGCCTACGGGAACCTCAAGTATGATGTTGTCTGCATTTTTCCCGTGACGCAGCGCACCGCTTCCGGCCTCGCCGTTCTCGGCATGGATGTGCTTGCGGTATTTCAATGTGATGAGTGTCCATATCTGGGGGTTGGCGTGCAGGATAATGCTGCCGCCGTTTCCTCCGTCACCTCCGTCAGGACCTCCCTTGGGAACGTATTTCTCCCTTCTGAGGTGCATGCTGCCCGGCCCTCCATTGCCGCTCCTGCAGAAAATCTTTACGTAGTCTATGAAATTAGAATCGGCCATAAATATTTATTTATCAATGTTTTAGGTGATTCAAATTAGCTCAAAATGGGGTGCGAGTAACAAACGAGTAACAAAAACTGCATAAGTTTTGACCTAACAAGGGCGCTTACAGTTTTTCAAATGCTTCTTGATATTCTGCCTTTTTTGAGGTGTTTTTAGCTCGTAACTCGCATTTTTCAGTCAATGAACTTTCAATTCTAAAGCAAATTTTTTCACTTTTTTTGACCTATTGAGCTACTAATCAGCTTTGAACCAACTGCAAAGATAGCAAAAATTAGCCAACCGTTGGGTTTTCCAACCATTATTCGCCAAAGGAGGAATTGTTTCTGCGAAAAGGTTATGCTGCAGGATTACAGGAAGGGTGTCATATACACTGGGACAAGTACTGTATGGCCGTCTTTGTTCAAATCTTTAGTGTATACGAGATAGCGATTCCCGATTCGAGATGAGAACTTTGAGCAGAAGTCATCGAGTGAAGCATAAGTCTTGTAACCCGATGATTTCACTTCAATGGGGTCTATCTTTGTGCCTCTTGAAAGAAGGAAGTCTATTTCGTAATTGTGCTTCTCATCTTTAGGCCAGGTGTAGTAGAATAGTTTGTTCCCTGTGGCGGTGAGTATCTGCGCTATGAGGTTTTCATAAACGTAACCGAGATTGGCCGAGAGTTTGTCACTGAGGAGTTTCTCATATATTACGTTCTCGGTGTAACTTTTGTCCCAGAATGCCATAGTGACGAAAAGCCCGGTATCCGCCACAAACAGTTTGAAACGTGTATCATCCTTGGTGAGTCCCATTCCGACATTGGGGTCATTTGAATGATAGGCAAAACTAACTGTCTTGCTGTCTTCAAGGTTGGAAAGGAGTTCGGTCATCTTCTCGCTGTCAACATTGCCGAGAACCGTGGTAGGCTGGTAACGGGACTCGTTGTTGCTGAGCTGGGCTGGTATGGAAAGGAACAGTCTGGTTATTCTTCCTGCGGGATCTATTTTGCGGAAATCGTCGGCGTATAACTTGATGATTTTACGCTTGGCGGCATCCACCTTTTTGAGATTGTTGGTGTCAAGATATGTGTTCACTGCCTGAGGCATTCCGCCGACAAGCATATAGAGTCTTAAATCTCGCTGAGTGTTTCTGTGTGCAGGCCCAAGAGGTTTCTTCAGTTCCCAGAACTTGCGGAGCATAGGCACCGTGGTTTCATCCGAGAGTGCCCAACGGAATTCCTCATAATCCATCGGGTACATCTGGATGCTGTCTTCCTCGCTCGGGATGGTAATTCCTTCTGTGTTCTTCTTTATACTGATGAGAGAACCGGTCTCGATGTAGTCATAGCGACCATCCTGGACAAGATATTTGATAGCCTGTCGTGCCGTAGGGCATTTCTGGACTTCATCAAAGATGATGACGGATTTGCGCGGAACAAGAGTCTTCTTGTAGGTCTGCTGCAATACCATGAATATGTAATCCAAGTCCATTAGGTCATCGAAAAGCGATTTGATTGCTTTGGAGGCTTTGTTGAAATCAATGAGGATGTAGGATTCATATTCCTGGCGGGCGAATTCCTCAACGATGGTAGACTTTCCAATACGACGTGCACCTTCGACCAAGAGAGCCGATGAACCGTCATTTTCTTCTTTCCATTGCAGTATCTGACTGTAAATCTTTCGTTTGAAAATTCTTTTAGCCATAAACTATTGGTTTTCTGATGCTAAGTTATGGATATTTATGCTATCCCGCAAATTTATTTATAAGAAATACCCGTCTATCCCCAAAATTTAATATGGTCAAATCTGGGCTG
>JAZLKN010000039.1:0-9924 GCA_045597605.1 Candidatus Cryptobacteroides sp.
AGCCGTTCCGCAGTTCGACATAGTCGACACCAATGCAGAACTGCGTAAGAACGGAATGTGCGGGGACATATCCCGAAGACTGATGGCCTGCGAACCGGAACGGACTGCAATATACAAGCCTCTGCGCGCAGCTTTCCCAAAGTTGGAGGAACTGGCGCCGCAAATTGCCCAAACTATGGGAGAAGGCGTCTTCATTACTGACGACCCCGTCTCCAGGCCTTTCCCCGAAACTTGCAGATACATAGGCATTTTCGGAGCGGACGCGATGCTGGGTAAATCAGATTTCCGTGCTGACGAAAGGCTGTTCCAGACAATCTGGAAAGCAAATTCAAGCGGAATGCCATCAATCGAGAAAGTGCTGATACATACGCGTGAGGCCTCACATCCTGTTTTCAAGGCACTGCAAACCGGAGACATCTCTCCTCTGATGGAGGAACGCAAGGCCTTCTCAATGCCTCCGTTCACAAGGATAGTGGACATACGCATCACCGACAAATTTGCCGACAGGGCAATGCGTATGGGCGGCAGATTGGCAGTCCTCGCCGAAAAGGCCGCAGGAAAGGGAAACGTGATGCAGGGAACGGACTGTGTACGCATATTCCTGAAAAGGGACAACACGCTCAAACGCAGGAAACGGGAGCTGATGGCTGCCGTCTGCTCATTTGAGGCCGACAGCAAATACACAGATCATCTGTATTTCGACGTCGATCCGGTCTGAAAAACAGCAACCGCCATCAAAAAATTTTGCAGTACCGGAAAAATTATCTACATTTGCACTCCCAAACAATGGTGTCATAGCTCAGTTGGTAGAGCAAAGGACTGAAAATCCTTGTGTCCCTGGTTCGATTCCCGGTGACACCACGGAGAAAAGGGTGACTGAAAAAGTCTGGATTGACTTGGAGGTCATCCTCTTTTCGTTTTTTGTACATAAGTTGAATATCGGTTGATATGAAAAACACCCTTATTGCTCTTTTTCTGCTTCTTGCAACATTTTCAGGCAATGCCCGTGTCAGTATTGACAAATACCTGAAAAGCAATCCCGACCTTCGCGGTGCATACGTGGGGGTGCTTGCAGTAACGGCTGACGGCGATACGCTGGCCTGTCACAATGCCGACGCCCTGTTCGTGCCTGCATCGAACATGAAACTTGTAACAGTCGCATCCGCCCTGAAATATCTGGGAGCGGAATACAGGTATGAAACAAAACTTGTGTCTTCCGGGAAAATCAAGGACGGTGTATTGTATGGCGATGTCTATATAGTCGGCAGCGGCGATCCCACCACGGCGTATCCTGACTCTCCGGACAGGCTCTTCGCTTCATGGGCTGAAATTCTTGCGGATTCGGGGATAAGAAGGATAGAGGGAAAGGTTGTCGGTGACGGCAGCAGTTTCATTGGAATGAAGGAGAGTCCCGACTGGCTGTTCGCCGACATCGGAACCTATTACGGCACGGGAGTTACTGGCCTTCAGTTTGCAGGGAACACACTGAATTTCAACGTCATCCCCGGTCCACATCCGGGATCTCCGCTTGAAGTTACACAGATTTTCCCACTTACCCCGTGGCTTGATGTCATCTATGATTGCTCGACGGGGGAAAAAGGGACCGGGGACCTGTTGTATCTTTATACGACAGATTTCTCACGGAAGGCAATCCTCCGTGGTACTTTCGCTGCCGGAAAGAAGCCCAAGACAGTCCGTTGCAGCAACAAGTATCCCGAACTTACCTGTGCGAAGGAATTTTATGATTATATTTCAAAGTCCGGATTGTATGCTGAAGGCTATGACCAGGGCAAGGCCCCCGCAGATGCATCCATACTTGGCATCACCTTCTCATCACCTCTGAAAGATATAGTCGTTCCGCTGATGCGGGAAAGCGACAACTTTCTCGCTGAAACAATCTTCCGCACCATCGGAAAGGAACGTTTAGACGATGATAGCTACGCTTCTTCGGCAAAGGCCGAGACAATGGTACTCGAATCTGTTGGTGTCACGGGGCTGGATGATATCGTGATAGATGACGGGAGCGGACTGTCCCCGAACAACCTCGTCTCTCCGGCATTCCTATGCCGTCTCCTGCGCATTATGCTTGACGGGGACTCTGACGGTGCTTTCCTGAATAGTCTGCCCGTTGCCGGTGTCAACGGTACGGTGGCTTCGTTCCTTACCGACTTGCCTGATGAAGTGCGTCACCGCGTCCATCTGAAAAGCGGATCGCACACCGGTGTCAGGACATTCAGCGGCTACTACCTTCCGGAAAACGGCTCACCAGTCATATTCTCGGTTATGCTGAACCATGGGAAAGCCTCCGGACAGAAGCTTTCCTCGGCAGCCGGTGAAATCATTTCCTCAATTATCGCCCGTAATGATGGTGAATCACGAAGTGGAGTATGGCAAAAAGCAGGGTGATTTTCTGCCGGCTCATGTATAATAAAATTTACGATTGAAATTTAAACAGCTTCTCAGTTGCAAACAAAATATTCTGTAAAATTTGTTTCAAGACTATGGCTCGTCTTGTTATGGGTTATGGGTTATGGGTTATGGGTTTCTATTTTGCCCCCTGTGAGTCCAGACAGCCCTGAACCTCTTCGTAGGAATAACCGCGAGAAAGTCCGAACTTGAGCAGTTTAAATTTGAGCTGGGGATCGTCCTTGAGCTGTTCACGCTTGATAGCAAGAGCCTTGCGCAGTCTTTCTGCGGCCTTGTCGGAGTCTATCTCCCCCATCGCCGCGTCGATTATCTCCTTGGATATTCCCTTGGACGACAATTGGTAGCGGATTTTGTACGACCCCCATCCGGCAATGGCCGATTTGTCGCGACTGAACGCTGAGGCATAGCGCAGATCCGACTGGTAGCCCTCACGCTGCAACATTTCCAATGCCCTGGTAGCCTCGTCAGGAGATTCCAGACGCGCAAGCGCCTTCTGCAAAATATCCCTGGACGCATACTCCCTTGCGGAGCAAATGCGTCGAAGGTAATCAATAACCGTATTGAAATCCGATGCCATAATTCATTGATTGTCGGCAATGTCTGTCTTACGGCCAGCCTCCTGATGACGTCCTGCCAGAAGGCCGCAGGCGGCGAAAATGTCTTCGCCCCTCGACGCACGTATGGTTGCGGTGATGCCGGCTGTATTCAAACGGGCACGGAAAGCCTCCATCGTTTCATCGGAAGACGTGCCGTAAGGAAAGTCCGGGATCTTATGGAAGCGTATGAGGTTCACGCGGCATTCCAGCCCCCTGAGCAGGCGTCCAAGGGCATCGGCGTGACGCTTGTCGTCGTTGAAACCGGCGAACATCGTATATTCGAAACTGACCCTGCGTTGGCCCGTAAAATCGTAACGGCGCAGTAGAGCAAGAACGTCAAGCAAAGGATAGGCCCCTTGCACGGGCATCATCTGAAGCCTCTCGTCAGGGAAAGGATTGTGCAGTGAAATGGCAACGTGGCATTTATGCTCGTCCAGCAGCCTCTTGAGATTGGGCAGAACGCCTATGGATGAAACGGTTATGCGCTTCGGACTCCAGGCAAAACCCCACGGGGAAGTCATCACATCCAGCACGGCAGACAGAGTATCATAATTGTCCAGGGGCTCACCCATACCCATAAAAACAACGTTGGTAAGCTGCGATCCTTCGGGAATCGACATTATCTGTGACAGTATCTGTGCCCGATCGAGATTGCCGTGCCATCCTCCCCTGCCCGTCATACAGAACTTGCAGCCCATCTTGCAACCGGCCTGACTGCTGATGCACAGAGTATTGCGATCCCCGTCCGGAATTACGACCGCCTCAATGACGCTTTCCTGAAGATTGCCACCCACAGGGCATACCACCTTAAAAAGGTATTTCACCGTTCCGTCCTTGGAACGCATCGATTCGCAGGGATAGGTCCACCCAACCTCATAGGACTCGGAAAGAGCCGCCCTTGTCTGCTTTGACAGGTCGGTCATCGCGTCAATGCCACTTACACGTTTTTCATACAGCCATTTAGCTATCTGACCGGCCGTAAAACGGGGCAGAGACAGGTCCTGAACCACGGTCTGCAATTCGGATAGGGACAAGCCGAGAAGTTTTTTCTTCATAGGTGCAAAAATACGCAAAAATTATTAACTTTGCATAGGTGTGCACACCGCCTGATTAAACTATTAAAAACTGTAAACTACACAACTATGGCGAAAGAAGAAGCAAAGACTCAGAATGCCGATCTCCAGGCTGCGAAGCTCAAGGCACTGCAGGCCACAATGGACAAAATCGAAAAAGATTACGGCAAAGGAACAATCATGAAACTGGGCGACCAGCCCAAATGGGACGTGGAAGTCATACCCTCAGGCTCGATTTCCCTTGACCACGCGCTCGGAATCGGGGGTTATCCCCGCGGAAGGGTCGTGGAAATCTACGGACCCGAATCATCAGGAAAGACGACACTCGCAATACACGCAATAGCCGAAGCCCAGAAACAGGGCGGCATAGCTGCAATCATAGATGCCGAACACGCATTCGACCGCACTTATGCCAAGAATCTCGGCGTGAACGTGGATACCCTGCTGATATCCCAGCCCGACAACGGCGAGCAGGCTCTCGAAATAGCCGACAACCTCATCCGCAGCGGCGCCATCGACATCATTGTCATCGACTCTGTTGCAGCCCTCACCCCCAAGGCCGAGATTGAAGGCGAGATGGGCGACAGCAAGATGGGCCTGCAGGCCCGTCTGATGAGCCAGGCAATGCGCAAGCTGACAGCCAACATATCGAAGACCAATACCTGCTGCATATTCATCAACCAGCTTCGCGAGAAGCTCGGCGTGCTGTTCGGCAATCCCGAAACGACTACAGGAGGTAACGCCCTGAAGTTCTACGCCTCAGTGCGCGTGGATGTAAGACGCACCACCCAGCACAAGGACGGGGACGAGGCTCTCGGCAACCGCGTCAAGGTGAAGATTGTGAAGAACAAGATGGCTCCCCCCTTCAAGAAAGCCGAATTTGACATCGTATTCGGAGAGGGAATATCCAAGATAGGTGAAGTCCTCGACCTTGCAACCGATATGGACATTGTCAAGAAGAGCGGCAGCTGGTTCAGCTACGGCGAAAGCAAGCTTGCCCAGGGCCGCGATGCCTGCAAGCAATTGCTTGCCGACAATACCGAACTCTGCGATGAAATCGAAGCAAAGGTTCGCGAGAAACTCGCCCAGACCAAGGACTGATTACCTTGCAGCTGTTTCATTCGGCTGATTTGACATTACAATTCTGAAGCCTTGCCGCATTCTCACGGGACAGAATTCCCGCTGCGGCAAGGTTTTTTATTGTCCATTCGCTCCTGGGATTGTGTTCCCTGAAGAAGACTATGTCACGCGCCACGGAGGCATTGCCTATGTAGGGGTGTAAGCGCAACGAATCCGCGGACAACTCCCATAATGCATACGGCTGCACTGGAGAAAGTGTCACCAGATCCCTCAAGGCATCCAACTTTTCGCTGTCGAAATGTCTTATTTCCAAAAGCTGCTCCAGACTGCTGTATCCGTGCAGCCTTTCCCTATATTTCACCATCTGCGCAGCGAAGTACTTCCCTATGCCCGGCAAAGCGTCAAAAGCGGCAGAATCAGCCCTGTTTATATCCAACAAAGGGATGTCTATGTACTCTTCAAGTCTGGAATAGATGCTGTCGGACACCACATAGCTTTTTGCAAAATCTCCCTTGCGGCGGAAACGCCCGCCCTTCTGCCTGTACCTGTCTATGCTTTGAGCCTGAGCACTGCTGAACCCCAGTCTCACCATTTCCTCCACTGTGACCGTATTTGGGTCGAAGCGGAAACTTTCCACCCGTGAGGGAGGAACACTTTCCCTGACCTTCTTCGCTACTGCACCACCCGGACGGCTTTTCCTTGCAACAGGCCTCCCGACCGCCCTCCCTTCCGATGACGGGCCGGATTTTTTCATTGACGTGCCGTCATTCGGCAAAACGTCATAGACATATACCGTATCCGGGAAGTCCCTGTCGGCAGCAATTTTAGTAACTGCCGAATAATGCACGAGCAGTGCGGTCTGATAACCCAGGACGGCAAAGACCAGTGCAACGGCACCGGTCACGAACGAATTTGTGACTTTTTTCATTACAAACCCTTTACGACTATTACGATCTCTCCTTTGGGTTCGTTGGCAGTGAAATGTTCGGCCACCGAGGCAAGTGTGCCGCGGACAACCTGTTCGAATTTTTTGGATATTTCCCGAGCCACGGCGCACTCTCTCTGAGCGCCGAAGAACTCGGCCATCTGGGTCAGGGTCTTGACCACCCTGAACGGAGATTCATAGAAAATCATCGTCCTGTGCTCATCGGCAAGCGATTTCAGAATGGTCTGGCGACCTTTTTTCTGGGGCAAAAAACCCTCGAAGCAGAACTTGTCGCACGGAAAACCGCTGTCCACAAGAGCCGGTATAAGAGCTGTGGCCCCCGGAAGTGTCTGCACTTGGATGCCTTCCTCCACGCAGGTACGCACAAGAAGAAAGCCCGGATCGCTGATTCCCGGAGTCCCGGCATCGCTTATCAGAGCGACACTCTCCCCGGCCATTATCCTGTCCCTGACCACCTCAACCTTCTGGTGTTCATTGAACTTGTGATGGGATTGCAGGGGCTTGTGGATATCGTAATGATTAAGCAGAACCGATGAGGTACGGGTATCTTCCGCCAGTATCAGGTCAACGGATTTCAATACCTCCACTGCCCTGTAGGTCATATCTGCAAGATTGCCTATAGGGGTCGGGACAATGTATAGTATTCCTGTGGCCATTGTACGGAAAAATTATTATCTTTGTCAAATAAGCATACAAAAATAACAAATAGTTTTAGAACCTTAAAATATGTATTTGGAAAGCAGCAAAAAAACCGGTTCAATCGAAGTGATATGCGGCAGCATGTTCTCCGGAAAGACTGAGGAATTGATCAGGCGTCTGCGCAGAGCCCAGTTCGCCAGCCAGAAGATTTGCATCTACAAACCCTGCATAGATGTCCGTTACTCTGAGGACAAGGTTGTATCCCACGATTTCCACAGCATAGAGAGCACCCCCATCCAAAAACCCTCCCAGATGCTCGAATGCCTTGAAAACGGCGTTCAGGTGGTGGGGATAGACGAAGCACAGTTCTTTGACGACACGCTGATAGATGTGGCGACGCAGCTTGCCGACAAGGGTATCAGGGTAGTAATAGCGGGGCTTGACATGGATTTTCTCGGCAAACCGTTCGGCCCCATGCCGGCACTGATGGCCATAGCCGAGGACGTACAGAAAGTGCACGCGATATGCGTGAAATGCGGATCCCCAGCCCAGCACAGTCATCGTCTCAGTAAGAATGACGACCTTGTGGTCTTGGGAGAAAAAGACGTTTACGAGCCACTGTGCCGTCATTGTTTCAACGAAGCAACAGGGAAAAACAAATAAATCATCATACAAATCATGAAAGCAAGAATTCACGAGGAATTTCAGAAGAAATTCACCGGCAGTGGCGACATCTATGCTTCTGCGGGCCGCATCAACCTCATCGGTGAGCACACCGATTACAACGGAAGTTTCGTTTTCCCCGGCGCAATCGACAAATGCATTATGGCAGAAATCCGCAAGAACGGAACCGACAAGGTTCGCGCATTGTCACTCGACATCAACGAATATGTGGAATTCGGTCTCCGTGAGGAGGATGCCCCCAAACAGGCCTGGGCACGCTATATCTTCGGAGTCTGCCGTGAAATACAGAAACGCGGAGGCGTAATCGGAGGTTTCGACACCGCTTTCGCCGGCAATGTTCCACTCGGTGCAGGAATGTCATCTTCAGCCGCTCTCGAAAGCTGCTTTGTGTATGCTCTTAATGATATATGGTCTCTCGGAATCGACAAATTCGAGCTTGCCAGGATAGGCCAGTCAACCGAGCACAACTACTGCGGCGTAAACTGCGGCATAATGGACCAGTTCGCCTCGGTTTTCGGTAAGAAAGGCAATCTGATGCGTCTTGACTGCCGCAGCCTTGAATTCCAGTACTTCCCTTTCAATCCCAAGGGATACAAGCTCGTTCTCGTGGACAGCAGGGTAAAGCACGAGCTTGCAGGCTCACCTTACAACGACCGTCGCAATTCCTGCGAAAGGGCGGCCAAGGCTATTGGCGTGGAATTCCTGCGTGATGCTACAATGGACCAGTTGAATGCCGTCAAAGGCAAGATTTCGGACGAGGACTACATGCGCGCCGAATATGTCATAGGTGAAACCCAGAGGGTTCTGGACGTATGCGCCGCCCTTGAGAAAGGCGATTACGAGACCGTGGGCACAAGAATGTATGAAACCCACTGGGGAATGAGCAAACTGTATGAGGTAAGCTGCGAAGAGCTTGATTTCCTTGCAACTCTCGCCAAGGAATGCGGTGTGACAGGCTGCCGCATAATGGGCGGCGGCTTCGGCGGCTGCACCATAAACCTCGTGAAGGATAAACTGTATGATGCCTTCATAACCAAGGCAAAAGAAGAATTAAACACCAAGTACGGCCACTATCCCCAGATCTACGACGTTGTCATAAGCGACGGCGCACACAAGGAATAGCATATATGAAAGTTGTGATAGCATCGGATTCCTTCAAGGAATCATTGTCATCTGCCAGGGTTGCCGAAGCTGCGGAATACGGAATAAGGAAAGTATATCCGGAAGCACATATTGCCAAATTCAGCGTATCGGACGGAGGAGAAGGGCTCACGGAGTCCATAGTCAGTGCTCTCGGAGGCCGGCATGTCAGCAAGCGGGTCGGCGATCCTCTTGGACGGAGCATCGAAGCGGTCTATGGCATATGCTCCGACACCGCTGTCATTGAGATGGCCGCAGCAAGCGGCCTCCCCCTGGTTGTACCGCAGGAGAGGAATCCGATGCACACCACAACATTCGGTACGGGCGAACTCATTGCCGACGCCATAGACAAGGGATGCCGCAAGATACTTCTCGGAATGGGCGGAAGCGCCACCTGCGACGGAGGCACAGGAATGCTGGAGGCATTGGGGTGGAAATTCCTCGACCGTGACGGAAAAACATTGCGCGGCATAGGCGGAAATCTTGCCGCAATAGAGGCTATTGACGATTCGGGAGTTTCCGATGCCGTAAAGGAAACCGAGTTCACGATTGCCTGCGACGTACGCAATCCATTCTCAGGCCCACAGGGAGCATCCTACATTTTTTCTCCCCAGAAAGGCGCCAGTCCACAGGAAGTGGAACTTCTGGACCGCGGATTGACTCATTTTGCCTCAGTGATAGCCTCGAAGTATGGTACGGACATCACTTCTATGGAAGGCTCAGGAGCTGCCGGCGGCCTCGGAGGTGCATGCAAGGCCTTTTTGAACGCCACACTGAAACGCGGCATCGAAATGGTGCTCGATGCCATAAATATTGATGATGCGCTATCAGATGCAGACCTTGTAATCACCGGAGAGGGCAAGATAGACAGCCAGACACCATCCGGAAAGACTGCTGCCGGTGTTTTGGGAAGATGCCGCAGATACGGAGTTCCATGCGTTGCAATCGGAGGGATGGTCGCCATGTGCGACGAACTTCAGCATTCCGGTTTCGCGGGCATATTCCCCATACTTTCGAGGCCTTGCACCCTGCAGGAAGCCATGGACGAGTCCACTGCATTCGACAACGTGGCCCGCACGGCATCTCAGATCGTTTCTCTCTTCAACGCCGCACGTCATTAAGAGCCATTAACAGCCCTCCTCCAAACAAGTTCCAGTTCAAATACATCAACAACACCCAAGCCATTTCGGGAACAATATCCCATGTTAAAACGTTCCCGAAATGGCTTGGGTGTTGTTGCTTATAAATCTGAGAATTTGTGCAAAATATCCACCGGTCAGTGCACAAAAAAGAGAGCGGTAGACGGGGTTCGAACCCGCGACCTTCGGCTTGGGAAGCC
>JAZLKN010000040.1:0-79126 GCA_045597605.1 Candidatus Cryptobacteroides sp.
AGCAAAATCGGCTTCGAATTCAACCAATTTGTACTTAGGTGTGGTTCCTGCCTTTTTGAAGTGGCCGAGTTCGGCCTTGTTGGCACGTGCTTCTTTTTTCTCGTCATAGGCAAGCTGTACAGCGGCATAACCATCTTTTTCTACTGTACGAATCTGCGTAACAACACACGGACCAGCCTCAATCACAGTGCACGGAACATTTTTTCCGTCGGCACTGAATACGGAAGTCATTCCGACTTTCTTTCCAATTAATCCAGGCATTGGTTTTGTTAATTAATTGATAATAAATAAATTAAATTCCACAATCCTAAAATTGCGGACCGCAAAGATACGGATTTTTTTTGATTCCACAAAACTTATCAACAAGTTTTTCAACAACTTACGGGCATTTTGCACAGCGATGGATTTTTTTCTAATTTTGTGGAAAACAAACCCCGTTTTGCGGGTATCAAACATTTGAAAGCCTATGTCACCGAAATGCATCTGCACATCCCTTCTGATAGCGGCCGGCCTGTCTCTGGGCGCGACGCTTTCCGCACAGAACCCCTATCTGCCACTCTGGGAGTATATCCCGGACGGAGAACCCTATGTTTTCGAGGATCCGGACAAGCCGGGCGAATACCGCGTCTACATCTACGGGTCGCACGACTCTCTGAAAGATTCCTACTGCGGACGCGAGCAGGTCGTCTGGTCGGCTTCCGTGAACGACCTTGCGAACTGGCGCTATGACGGCATCATCTTCCGCTCCGACAAAGACGCGGACGGCAACCCGCTCAACGAGGGAGGAGTCGGTGACGTACTGTTCGCCCCCGACGTAACCGCCGTGCGCGACAACAAAGGCAAGATGACCTATTATCTGTTCCCCAATGTCCAGAACGGGGAACGCGGCGGACTGATTGCAAAGAGTTCCCGCCCGGACGGACCTTTCACCGTATGCAACTGGGACAAGGACAACCCCAGAAAAACCATAGGCATATACGGTTTCGACCCCGCCGTGTTCGTGGATGATGACAACCGCGTTTACGGGTATTGGGGTTTCGAGGAATCGTACGGCGCCGAGATAGACCCGACCACGATGTGCACGGTAAAGGACGGTTGCGAGATTATCCATAATCTGGTCCCTGGATTCAAGCAGGATGAGACTTTCCGTTTCTTCGAAGCGTCTTCGATGAGGAAAATCGAGGACAAATACGTCCTGATATACAGCCGTTTCACCCGGGAGGGCGAATTCGGACTGCCTACGTCCAACTACAATCTGGCATATGCCTATTCCAGCAATCCACTGGGGCCCTTCACCTACGGAGGTACGCTGATTGACGGAAGGGCGCGCGGGCTGGATGCAGAGGGGAAAGTCATTCCAACAGCCAACCCTTACGGCAACACGCACGGCAGTCTCTGCAAGATAAACGGCAAATGGTGGATTTTCTACCACCGCCAGACAGGGACCGACGAATTTTCGCGCCAGGCGATGGTAGCTCCCGTGACCGTCAAGGTGGAAAAGGGCAAAAACGGTAAAGTCATAATAAGCGAGGGCGAATACAATTCCGAGGGCTTCCGCACCGATGGTCTCAATCCCCTCGACAAGACAGCTGCCGGCTGGGCCTGCTATCTTATCAATCCCGACGGCACAGACCAGAAATTCCCTAATTTCTTCCTGACCGGTTCCTACGTCAAGCCGACACGCCTTGATCCCGATTCCTACGCGGGACCCTTCAACCTGAAGCAGCCGTGGTGCCCAGTCATCAACAATACACCCGGCTCGATAGTGGGATACAAGTATTTCAATCTCTCTCACACGTACGGCGCAAAGCACGTCATTCTCAAGGCACACATCAGACCTGAAGGCCATTCCGGAACCATTACCATCCTTGTGGGCGGTCCTACTGCAGACAGAGGCGGCAAGGTCGTGGGCTCGATAAGCGTGGATGGGGACAAGTCCGATGAAATAATCGAAGTGCAGGCCAATGCAGATGCCGTGGCTGGCTTCAAGGGCAAGCAGCCGCTGTATTTCCTGTTCAACGGAAAGGAAAAAGGCAAGTCGGTATGTGAGCTGTACGACTTCCAGTTTGAAATCTGACGACAAAACGAACCATAGCACTTCATGGCACATAACCCATGATAAAACGTGCCGTGAAGTGCTATGGCCCGTTTTGTCGTTGGATATTGTTTCCGAAGTGGCGCAGGCTCGTCTGCAGCCCTTACTCGAACTTCACGATAGTGACTCCAGTGCCACCGTACTGGATATGCTCGTCGGCGACGGATGAGACGCCCGGAGTGGCCCGGAGGAATTTCTGAATCTCTTCGTGGAGCACGCCAGTGCCCTTTCCGTGAATTATACGCACCTGGGGAACTCCCAGCATTATCGCATCATCAATATAGTGCATTACCTTCTCCAGAGCATCCTGGAGACGTTCTCCCCTGAGGTCTATTTCGGGATGGAAATTGAGCTTGCGCTCCCTGATGGCGGTATCGGTCACTACTGAGCTGTATACGGGTTTTGAAACCTCCTTGACAGCCGTCTTGTATTCATTGGAAGTAATGCGTTCAACTTTTGAGGACGCAACCTTTGTACTCAGATTGCCTACAAGGACTATCAGGTTCTTGCCGCTGACCTTGGACACCTCGCCCACCATTCCGTTGTCCTTGATACGGACCTTCTCCCCCACCTGAACAGGCGCATTGCGGAAAGCCTCCTGACGGGTGCGTTCGGCATTCTCCTCGGCTATGCGCCGGGCCTCGTTTCCTTCGGCCCTCTGGCGTCGTCTCTGTTCATTGCGGGTCTTGCGGGCATCCAGTTGGGCCAGTTTGCGCTCCACATATTCGTCATGCTGAACCTTGGCCGCTGTAAGGCCTCCCAGAAAGTTCTGCAGGTCCTTACGCGCTTCCGCAGTCTGCTGTTTCTCGGCCTGAGTCTCCCTTATCGTGCGTATGGTGTTCTCAACCTGCCTGTTGGCGCCTTCCACTATGGCTTTGGCCTGGGCCTGTGCATCCTCGATTATCTGTTTCCTGAGCTGCTTGATGTCCGTCAGCTCTTTCTGATATTTGTCCGTGATGCTTTCCAGTGTCTTGTCTGCCCTGGACACTCTCTCCAGTTTTTCGTCCAGCACCTTGCGGCTGCGGGCTATCTTGCGGAGATTGCGTTCCATGCCCACGAAACCGTCACCGGCCCTTGACTCCGCGTCCTTCACCACATCCTCGGGCAAGCCCATCTTCCGGGCCATCTCAAAGGCGAAAGAGTTGCCCGGAAGGCCTATCTCCAACTTGAAAAGAGGCTGTATCTTCTGCCCGTCGAAGGCCATAGCCCCATTCACCACCAGAGACTCCGGACGGGATGCATACATCTTGAGGTTAGTATAATGCGTGGTTATCACTCCATAGACCCCGGAAACCTCGAGACGGGCAAGGAGAGCTTCGGCAATGGCACCCCCGACCGCAGGTTCCGTTCCAGAACCGAACTCATCCACCAGAACGAGTGACTTGTCCGTGGCCGTATCAATAACGGTCTTAATATTGGCAAGGAACGAACTGTAAGTGCTCAGGTCATTGTCTATGTTCTGGTCATCGCCTATCAGGGCATCTATCCTGTCGAACACCATCATCTCCGAAGTTTCGGAGGTAGGTATGAGCATACCCCACTGAAACATATACTGGAGCAGCCCCATGGTCTTCAGGCATACGGACTTGCCTCCGGCATTGGGACCCGATATCAGCAATATGCGTTTGGATGGCGTCAGCAGTATGGTCACCGGAACTATTTCCCGCCCCTCACGGTGCAGCGCCTTTTCCAGCAGCGGATGACGGGCCTTGCGCAGTCTCACGCATCCGTCCGAAGAAAACACCGGCATGCCGGCTATCATATCAAGAGCCACCCCGGCCTTGGACATTATGAAATCCATCGTGCCCATATATCGCGAGGCCTTGAGCAGGTCCGGAACATAAGGACGCACATATTCGCTGAATTCGAACAGTATCCTCACTATCTCCCTCTGCTCTGCGAACTGAAGTTCCTTTATCTCATTGGTAAGCTCGACGACCTCAGCCGGTTCTATGAACGCGGTCTTGCCAGATGCCGATTCGTCGTATATGAAACCGTTTATCTGACGCTTCTGTGCAGCAGGTACGGGTATAAGCATCCTTCCGTCACGCACCGCCACAGAAGTGTCCTCATCGACCAGCCCGTCCATCTGCGCCTTGCGCAGCACAGCGGCGGCCCTCTTGCTTACGGCACCTTCTTTCGCCGCCAACGAACGGCGTATGGATGCCAACTCGTCGGAAGCGTTGTCCTTTATGTTGCCGTAACGGTCTATTATGGTATCTATCTTATGGGAAATCAACGGGAAATAACCGATAGGAGCCGTCATCTTCTTCAAGTTGGGATACATACCCTTCTGGGACCCTTCAAAGAAGTTGAGCAGCTTGCCCAGCGTATCGAGCATCGTCTTGAACTTGCGCAGCGCCAGCACATCCATACTGGAATTGGGCTGTTCCAGCGGAAGAAGGAAATCAAGCGAATCTATATAGCCTCCCGTGGGAAAGTTGTCCTCAAACATAAGAATCAGACGCATCTCCTCCGTCAGAAGGAGTCTGTGTCTTATCTCGAACTCGTCAGTACTGAACTTCTCGGAGGAAGCCAGCTGGGACGCAAATTCGCTCTGGCAGCGTCCGCACACCATAGCGCGTACCCTGTCAAATCCTAGTTTCTGCTCCAATATGCCTTCTGTGTCAAGCATTCTGGAGCAAGCGTTTCAAATCATTGATATTCTCGACGTGGGTTGTATTGCCTCCCATCATTACGCAGATCCTTCCCGTCTCCTCGCTGACCACAACGACTTGTGCGTCACTGTTCTCGGAAATGCCTATGGCCGCCTTATGCCTCATTCCGAAAGATGCGGGAGTGTCACGCTCGGTGATGGGCAGAGTGCATCGTGCGGCCGCAACGCGGTTCCCGCTTATGATGACGGCTCCGTCGTGGAGAGGGGAGTTCTTGAAGAACAGATTCATCAGCAGACGTTTGCTGACCTTGGCGTCAATGACATCGCCCGTATCCTCTATGTATTTCAGTGACTGGGATTTCTTTATTACGATGAGGGCACCGCACTTGTCCTGCCCCATTTCCTCGCAGGCCTTGCATATCTCGTTGATTGTCTCGGCACTCTCTGCAGGCTTCCCGCTGCGGAAAATACGGCTAAGAAATCCCGATTTCGATCCGTTCTGCCTGTAACCGCCACCAAACTGTGAAAGAAACCTGCGGATCTCAGGCTGGAAAATAACTATCAGCGCCACCATACCCACATCCAGAACCGCTCCAAGGAGTCCGGACATCAATTCCATCTTAAAGGCCACCGCAATTATGCGAAGCACGTACAGTATCACGATAGATATGAAAATACGCATAGCCTGCGAACCTCGCAGAAGTCGAAAAACGTAGAAAATGATGATTGCCACCAATATCACGTCCAGCACCACAACTGGTGAAATATGAAGAAAACCGAACATCTCTATCTGTATTTGTCAAAGTCCGAAAGCAGCAGATTGCTTGTGAATTCCCTTATCTTCCTGTCATCACGCGGGCAAACCAGCAGCACCTTGTCCGTATTCACCACCACATAGCCGTCCAGGTCGCACACAGCCACAAGCTTGTCCCTGTCCATACTTATTATCGTGTTGTTCCTGCTGTTCTGCAACATCGAGACGCCCGTCCTGACAGCGTTGCCGTCCTGATCCTTAGCAGGGAAGAAACTGTACAGAGATTCCCACGTCCCGATGTCGTGCCATCCTATGGAGGCAGGATAAGTCCACGCGTTCTCGGTACGTTCCATTATACCGTAATCAATCGATATTTTCTGTATGTCAGAATATACCTTCTCAATAAAATCAGGCTCCGCAGGCGTACCCAGCGCGCCTTCCCATCCGTTGAACTGGTTTGCTATCCTGGGAAGGTAGCGTTCGATTTCGTTCTTGATGGTGGAAATCCTCCAAATGAAGATGCCGCTGTTCCACAGGAACTCTCCGCTCTGTATGAAAACTTTTGCCAAAGCGAGATCTGGCTTCTCCGTGAAGGTTTTAACCCGTATAGGCTCCCCGTCCTTAGGCAGTCCATCCGCCTGAATATAACCGTAATTGGTGTCGGGACGGGTCGGCGTAATGCCTATGGTAACAAGCGCGTCATATTTGTCAAGGTCAGCGGCCACAAAGCGTATGACAGCCTTGAATTTGTCCTGATCCGCAATCATATGGTCACAGGGGACCACGACCATGACGGCCTCAGGGTCACGTTTCAATATCGTGTACATCGCATAGGCCACTGCCGGAGCTGTGTCCCTGTTGTACGGCTCCTCGAGTATGTTTTCCGCCGGCACATCGGGAAGATTTTCCCTTACCATCCCGCTGAATTTCCTGTTTGTCACGACTATTGTCCTTTCAGCAGGTACAACTCCGTCAAAACGGGACTTCGTGGCCTGGATAAAGGTTTGTCCGCTGTCTCCGACAGGCAGGAACTGTTTCGGAACATGTGAGGTGCTGATGGGCCAGAAGCGGGTTCCGCTGCCGCCTGCCAATATTACGCACCAAAGATTTCTAGTCGGCATATATCAGTATATAAGCATCTGGAATGAACTCTTTGCTGCAACTGTCTCCGCTCTCGTTCCAGACTACGGTTACTACATCAAAATGACATTCTTCCGCACGGAAGCCTGATTTTTTCAGGCCTTCACTTCGCAAATAGGCTTTCGCCGCACTTCCTATTCTCCGCTGCTTGGCCCGGTTGACTGCCTCCCAGGGCTCTCCTTCCATCGGTTCCTGCCTGCTCTTCACTTCCACAAAACGCAAGTCGGAGCCGTCCCTGCATATAATGTCAATCTCCTTATGTGAAGAACGCCAGTTCCTCTCAAGTATTTCAAAGCCCATACCGCGCAACATGTCACAGGCGACATCCTCTCCTTTGCGACCGAGAGACTTGCGATGTATGTCCTTGTCCTTGGAGTCCATCGGCATCCCTATTCTTTGGCCGGTGCCTTGCTGACAAGGAAAAGCTCATCCATCTGTTCCTGATCGATAGCACTGGGGGAATCTATCATCACGTCGCGTCCCTGATTGTTCTTCGGGAAAGCGATATAGTCACGTATCGTTTCCTGTCCGCCGAACAGGGCACACACGCGATCGAATCCGAATGCAAGACCGCCGTGGGGAGGTGCACCGAACTTGAATGCGTTGATTATGAAACCGAACTTGTATTCGGCATCCTCCTTGCTGATTCCGAGGACCTCGAACATTCTCTGCTGCATTTCCGCATTGTGGATACGGATTGAACCTCCACCAAGCTCCGTCCCGTTGAGAACGAAGTCATAGGCATTGGCACAAACCCTTTCGAGATCTTCCTTCCTGTCGCTGTAGAACCATTTTTCGTGCTCGGGTTTGGGTGCGGTGAAGGGATGGTGCATGGCATAAAAGCGCCGGGTCTCGTCGTCCCATTCCAACAGAGGGAAATCCACTATCCACAGAGGTGCGAACACCTTTGGGTCGCGCAGGCCGAGACGGTTGCCCATCTCGATGCGAAGCACACCGAGCTGGGTCTGTGTCTTGCGTTTGGGACCGCAGAGGACCAGAATGAGGTCGCCCTGTTTCGCTTCCAGACGCCCGGCCACAGCCTGCAGTTGCTCAGGAGTGTAGAATTTGTCAACACTGGACTTGATGCCTTCGGCCCCGAACTTGATGTAAACAAGGCCCTTCGCTCCGACCTGGGGGCGTTTCACCCATTCGGTCAGCTCATCTATCTGTTTGCGGGTATATTCGGCACAGCCCTCCACGGCGATGGCACCTACATAGTCGGCACCGTCAAATACACTGAAACCGTGCCCTTTGACGATGTCGCTGATTTCGTTTATCTTCATTCCGAAACGCACGTCCGGCTTGTCGGAACCGTAATGGTCCATTGCGTCGTACCATGTCATTCTGGGAAGCGGGTTCGGGATTTCCACGTTCAGGGCATTCTTGAACATTGCCCTCATCATTCCCTCAAACGTGTTGAGCACGTCCTCCTGCTCCACGAAAGACATTTCGCAGTCAATCTGGGTGAATTCCGGCTGACGGTCCGCCCTGAGGTCCTCGTCACGGAAGCAGCGTACAATCTGGAAATAGCGGTCATATCCGGCTACCATCAACAGCTGTTTGAAGGTCTGGGGACTCTGGGGAAGGGCGTAGAATTGTCCGGGATTCATTCGTGAAGGTACGACGAAGTCACGGGCTCCCTCGGGAGTGGACTTTATCAGATAGGGAGTCTCTATTTCCATAAAGCCCTGGCCGTCCAGATATGTGCGTATCTCCTGTGCCAGACGGTGGCGCAGCGCAAGCGCCCTCTGCAGCGGTGCACGGCGCAGGTCAAGATAGCGGTATTTCGCCCTCAGGTCCTCGCCTCCGTCGGAGTTCTCCTCAATGGTGAACGGAGGTGTCTGAGCTTTGTTCAAAACGTTGATTTTCTCAACGGCAATCTCGATGTCGCCTGTAGGCATATTGGCGTTCTTGCTCTGACGCTCGACCACTTTGCCTGTCACCTGGATGACGTATTCCCTGCCGAGGGAGGTGGCTGTCTCCACCAGTTCCACAGCGGCGGCCGCGTCAATGACAAGCTGTGTGATGCCGTAGCGGTCCCTGAGGTCGATGAACGTCATTCCGCCCAGTTTACGTGCCTTCTGCACCCAGCCAGCAAGAGTTACCGTCTTGCCGGCATCTGCAATGCGGAGTTCTCCGCAAGTATTTGTTCTGTACATATCTGTATTGTTTTATATACGTCCTGTGTTCGTTTCGTTACGATTATTGAAACTTACAAATTTAACGTTTTTTTTGCTTGCTTATTATTTAGTACCGCATATTTTCGAGTATCTTTGCAAAAACACGAATTTCTTCGCAGGAACATTTATGGAAGTTAGAGCGAAAAAGGCATTGGGCCAGCATTTCCTGACCGACGAGTCCATCGCGCGCGGCATTGTCGATGCGCTGAAGCCCGAATTGACGGTGGGAGGCGAGATCCTGGAAGCCCAAAGGGGTATCAGAAGTAACCCCTCCCACCGCTTTGCGGCGGGTCCCTCCCCCTGCCGCCAGGGGGGTAGCAGGCCTTCTGACACCCCTTTGGGCTTCCCGGATGAAAAGTCCCCGATGCCCACTCTGGAAATAGGACCCGGAATGGGCGTGATTTCCAAATACCTGTTGGAGCGGGAAGACCTGGATTTCAGAATGATAGAGATAGATAGGGAATCCGTGGATTATCTGCTGTCGCATTATCCCAAGGCCTATGGCCGCGTGCTGGAAGGTGATTTTCTGAAGCTTTCGCTGGGTGCAATTTACGGTGACAGACCCTTCTGTGTAATCGGAAACTTCCCCTACAACATATCCTCGCAGATTTTCTTCCGCATCCTGGATTACCGCGGACAGATTCCGCAAGTGGTCTGCATGATACAGAAAGAGGTGGCCGAACGCATAGCGGAGAAGCCCGGTACCAAAACCTACGGCATACTGAGCGTGCTCCTGCAGGCCTGGTACGACATCGAATACCTGTTCACCGTCGGCTCGGGAGCCTTCGTGCCTCCTCCCAAAGTCCAGAGTGCCGTCATCCGCCTGCGCCGCAACTCACGGACCAGTCTGGGCTGCGATGAGAAACTGTTCAAAACCGTAGTGAAAACCGCTTTCGGCCAGAGGCGCAAAACCCTGAGGAACTCGCTCAAGCCGCTGATTCAGGCCCGGATGTCACATTGCACGTCCGATAACCTCGATGCAGGCACTTTGACCTCCGACCCCATCTTCGACCTCCGCCCCGAACGCCTCAGCGTCGAGGACTTCATCAACCTCACCTTGAAACTCCAGGAGTAGCTATCAGATACTACCGGGAGGTGTCCACCCGGTAGCACCAGAAGGTATCATTGGGATCGTACACCATAATTTCCACAACTTTTCCGTCACGTTCCCTGATATAGATTTCATATTGGCTGTTGCCTTCAGCGGCCATACAATACGACCTGCCGCTGTAGGACGGATTGTACTTTTCTATAACGGTGGGGTGCTCGTCCAGAAGAGTGAAAGTTCTGCTCTCCGACGGACCGTCAATCACGACACTTGCCGCCTCCACATCAATTGTGATGTCGAAATCGGCCTTTTTGAAACGTCCCCAGTCAATCTCATTGCTTGTCGCGGAAGGAGAAATCATCCCCCAACGGTATTTGGAAACATAATATGTCTGAGCATTGGCAAGGAAGCCATAGCAGAGAAACAAAAGGAGAAAAATGGCGCACTTTTTCATATTCATATGGTTTCATTGGATTTGCTTCACGGACAAATATAATCAATATTCCTATATCTCCAACCGCAGGCCAAGCAGACAGTTGAGCGGGGGCTGGGGAAAGACTCCGTAAGCGTGGGCATAGGAGAAATACTGCCTGTTCCACAGGTTCTGCACGTGCAGGCTGAGTGACATTCTGACGGGTCCGAGGACAACTTTCTGGGTGACGGAGACATCGGCAACGTTGTAGGGCGGGATTATGTGGCCGGCATCGCCGTCGTTGTCCCAGAACTGCTTTCCTACAAACTTGTGACGGTAGGCTATCTCCGTTCTGAACGGGGTGCGGAAGACTATCCCCGCCATTCCCATCGCCGAAGGGCTGAGCAGTATGTCGTGACCGAAGGAAGTGCGGTTGCGGCTGAAGGTGGCGTTGCCCTCTATAGTGCACCACTTCGCCGGTTCTACCCTGGCCGATATCTCCAGTCCCAGCCGGAAACCGTAAGGAATATTGGTCTTTATGGCATAACCGCCTGCATCCAGAAGTCCCGTCTCCACAAGCATATCCGTATAATACATATAGTATCCGTTGACGGACGCTTTCAGAAATGACAGATTCAGTTCATACCCCAGTTCGCAGTCCGTCAGATGCTCGGGACGCGCGGAAGCGTTGGCCTGGAGGTCCGCCCTGGCCGGTTCCCTGTTGCCGTACGCGAAAGATGCGAAGAGCCTGTGACGGGAAGACGGAGTCCAGGTCAGGCCCAGACGGGGGTTGAAAAAGTTGTAAACAAGGTCGAAATTCAGATTCTGCATATACTCGTCGGAGCCTTTCATCCTGTGGAGAACTCCGCGGTATTGCATATCGATATATGATGAGAAAACATCCAGAAATGGAACTTCCGCCCTGGCGAACAGGTCAATCTCCCTCTTTGACGCGTCATTGGAATAGCCAGTGCCGGTATGCAGGCATCCATATGCCGAGAGATATGCTCCGACCGTGATTTTTCCAAAAGGCTTGTCAACACCCAGCTGGCTCCTCAGCACCCATAGATTATTGTCGAGCACATCCATCGCGCCATCTATTTCGTAATAGCCGTAACCCTTTGTGTAATTGAGCGTTGTATTCCACGAAATTCCTCCGCCGAAGTCGTGGATATAATTGGCTTGGATATGGCTCTGACGGAAATTGTCGGTGTCCCCTATCGAGGAATTCCAGGTTCTGTTGTGCCGGTATATCTCCAACGGAACCCCGTTCCAGGTGATGCCGCTGCGTTGCCTGCCCTGAAGAAAAAGTATCCGGAAGGAATCTCTGGTCCCAATCCAGCCGGCCGATGCGAAAATGGACTGCACCCGGGCGAAGGCATTCTGCATATAGCCGTCCGTGGAATTGTAGGAATATGCCGCCTGCAGATAGAAACCGTGTCGGCTGCGTCCGGTGCTGGCATACACCGACGGTGTCCAGGTATTGAACGAACCGTATCCTACGCCCATATGCGCATCCGGTCTTTCCCCGGGCGTGGCGGTAGACATATTGATGCTGGCCCCGAATGCTCCAGGGCCGCACGACGTGGTCCCCAAGCCCCGCTGGACCTGCACTTGTGAAAGAAAATTGGCAAGGGCCGGGATATTGACCCAGAACACCTCCTGCGACTCGGCATCGTTAAGGGTGATTCCGTTCAGAGTGACGTTGGTGTGATAGCCACCGACGCCTCTGATACGGAGATTGGAATATCCAAGACCCGTCCCTCCCTCATTGGATGACAATACCGACGGCTCGAATTCAAGAGCCATCGGTATCGATTTCTGTGGATTCTGCGCCTGCAGCCTCTCCGCCGTCACCGACGTCACCGCAACCGGAGCATCCGGAGAAACGGCGTATGACGTGACCGTAACGCTGCCCAGAGTATCCACCTCGTGGATCAGCACAGGCAGAACCACTGCCAGTAAAAATGCATTCATTTCCTTACGACGGTATTGACCGTATCAAGTTCGACGGGTGTTTCTCAACCGGAGTCCCGGTACCCCGAATATTGATGCAGGTATAGCGGACCGACCGGACTATTCTTCCTCTTCGGTCTCCTGGTATGCCTTCAGCAGTTTGTCCTGAACGTCGGCGGGAACGGGCTGGTAATCAGCGAATGCCATTGAGAACGTGGCCGAACCTGATGTCAGGGAACTGAGAGTTGTGGAATATCTGTAAAGCTCTGCGAGAGGAACACGGGCCTTGAGGATTGCGAATCCCTTGTCCGCGCCCATATCACCGAGCATACCGCGACGGTTCTGGAGATCGGACATCACTGCGCCCTGATACTCTGCTGGAGTCATTACCTCCACGTCATAGATTGGCTCGAGAATCTTAGGACCGGCATTGCGGAAAGCCTCCTTGAAGGCATTGCGGCCTGCGATGATGAAGGCGATTTCCTTTGAATCAACCGGGTGCATCTTGCCGTCATATACAAACACGCGGATGTCGCGGGCGTATGAGCCGGTAAGAGGGCCTTCTGTCATCTTCTCCTTGATACCCTTGAGGATTGCCGGCATGAAACTGAGGTCGATGGCACCACCGACTACGCAGTTGTAGAATTCGAGCTTGCCGCCCCATTCCATATCCATAGTCTCCTGGGTCTTGACGTTGAGGACAGTTTCCTTGCCGTCAATCTTGAACTTGGTGTTCAGCTCACCCTCTGCAGGGCATACGAGAAGGTGCACCTCACCGAACTGGCCGGCGCCGCCTGACTGTTTCTTGTGACGGTACTGTGCAGCGGCCACCTTGGTGATAGTCTCACGATAGGGAACCTTGGGAGCGAAAATCTCGACCTCAAGCTTGTAGTCGTTGTTGATCTGCCATTTAACTATATTGAGCTGCTGTTCGCCGTTGCAGCTGATAATGGTCTGACGAAGTTCCCTTGAATACTCCACGAGAACTGTGGGGTCGGTTGCGGAAATCTTCTTGAGGGCCTCGCCGAGCTTCTGGTCTTCCTGCTGAACCTTGGCCTTGATGGCGCAGGTGTACTTGGGTGCGGGATAAACGATCTTCTCATAGGTAATGCCTGAGCCGGGCTGGGCGAGAGTAACGCCGGACTTGCCGTTCTTGAGTTTGACTGCACAACCGAAATCACCGGCGCAAAGTTCGTTTACAGCCTCTTTCTTCTGGCCGGCAACGGCATAGATGGCGGAGAACCTCTCCTTGTTGCCGCTTGCGGCATCCTCAAGTTCGACACCTGTGGTGAGCTTGCCGCTCATTACCTTGAAGAATGAAACCTCTCCGAGGTTCTTCTCAACGTCATTCTTGTAAATGAAGATGGAAACGGGGCCGTCAGACTTGCACTCGACTGTCGTACCGCCAACGGTTGCATTGCTTGTTCCGACAGGTGAAGGAGCCACGTTGCCGATGAATTCCATAAGGCGCTTGACACCGATTTCCTTGCGTGAAGATACACAGAAGACGGGATAAGCCTCGCCGCTTACAATACCCCTGTTGAGACCCTGGCGGATTTCATCATCGGTAAGTTCGCCTGTCTCGAAGAATTTCTCCATAAGGGAATCGTCGAACTCTGCGGCCTTCTCTATCAGGGCTGCGCGATATTCCTCGGCCATGTCGGCATATTGTGCAGGAATCTCAAGATCCTCTCGTGTTCCGTTGGAATCCTTGAAATGGTAATATTTCATCATAAGGACATCCACGAAACCGTCGAATGCAGGGCCTGCGTTCACGGGGAACTGCACAGGAACGACCTTGCCTCCCATTGATTCCCTGAGTGAAGAGAGCACGTTGTCCCAGTCGGCCTTTTCGGCGTCAAGCTGGTTCACGGCAATAATTATGGGAAGTTTGTGCTCATTGGCGTGACGCATTATGATTTCTGTGCCGACCTCGACACCCTGCTGTGCGTTGATTACCAGCACACCGCTCTCGCATACCTTGAATGCTGAATATGCGCCACCGATGAAATCATCGGCACCGGGAGCATCGATGAAATTGATCTTCTTGTCCATGAACTCCGCATAGAGGGGAGTCGCATAGATTGACCTCTGGTTCAGCTTCTCGAGGTCGTTGAAATCCGATACTGTATTCTTGTCTTCTACTGTGCCCTTTCTGTCGATGATCTTGCCTTCGTAGAGCATTGATTCCGCAAGAGAGGTTTTGCCCGACTTCGTGCTGCCGAGCAGAACGACGTTACGGATGGATTGGGTCTGGTAATTTTTCATTTTATCTTTTGATTTATAGTTTTTTCAAGCACGTCCTACAAAAATAGGAATTTTTCGCCACAAAAAAAGCTGTAACAGCCAAAATAAACGAGAATTTTCACATATGACCATTTTCTCTTGCCAATGGCACAAAAAACGGTCATTTTTCAATTGTTTTTCAGTATACATTTGCAGTCATGTTTAATTTTAACCATTTAATTCTATGGACAATTACACCGCAAAGAAAAAACTGAAAAACCTCAGGACGAAAGCAAACATGACGCAGGTTGAGATGGCCCGTCTCCTGGGCATCAAAAGGACAACTTACCGCAACATCGAGAGCGGTCCCACAAAGCTTATCAACGACACCGTGTTCAAGATTGCGGACATTCTGAAGCACCCCGCCGAGGCCATAATCTCAGACTATGACCTTTCAGGCGTCACGCCGGCTCTGTTGTGCGAGAAAAACGAAGAATACGAAAACAGAATCCAGACCATGCAGGACAGCCTGAAGAAGTGTATGCGTGAGAATGAGGATCTTAGGGAAATCAATCAGCTCCTGCGCGAAATCCTCCATTACGAACGCAAAGCCGCTTCAGACAAGGACTGACACCATCCTGCAGCGGCAATCCGTCACATCAGCGCAGTTCCGTGCCAACACAGAACTGCGTGAAAAGCTTTGTTCCGGACCTTAAGGAGAACTGCTCCATCTTCAAATACCCGAACTCGGATCAACAATGCTGAAGGTGATATCCACGTCTCCGAAATGCCCGGTAACGTTACTCGTAGCCTCAATGTATTTCCTGCTCAGGCTACCCCTCCAAACTATATCGTCACGTGAATTGTAAGGTATTTTCAATTCGACTCCATAGCTTTTTGAATTGTACTTGACAACAGCCGTGCAGTTCCAGCTGGTCTGCGTCCCTCCGTCATCCTCTATAATCATCATTGCACTGGACTGCAGGCCCTGCGTCCATTCAGACACCAGCACCGTATTCAGTGTCTGCGGAATTCCCACCTGATCACGTTTCACAACAACCATAAAGTCCGTAATCGTCGGGTCATAAAGGTACATTTCAGCCTCGGTACTGGCCATAAAATCTTCTACCGACCCTATCTTCACGAAAAATTCACTCGCACCGGCAAACCAGGAATCATAGTTTCTCTTCATTGTAAAATCTTTGAGAATCAGTGTTTTGCATGACTGACTACTCCCTGCCTTCGTCCCAACTACCAAAGCCCCTCCCTGCATCCAATCGGGATTTTCCCTGCGCATCCTTTCCAATGAAACATAGGATGCGTCATCGTTGCCGTTGATTACCCACACGGGGCGCTCCCTGGCCATATCCTCGGTCACCATAACGGTCCGCACGACACCCTCACCGTCCATATAGTAGCCGACATTGGACCCCACATCGGCAAGGGGGTCGAAAGTTATCACCGGTGCGCTTATGCCGTCCCATTCAGAAGAGTAGGGCCAGTATATCTGCAGGCCGCTGTTCTCTATATATAGAAGGTATTCTTCAGCCGTCATCGTCGAAGAGCCGGCCTTGGTCGCTCCGGAATAATAATTCTCGAATACACGCCTCAACGGATTCGGATATCTGCCGGGAGAAGACTTGGATGTCTCCTCTCCGACTCCGCAACCCGGGTTCCTGAACAGATTGTACATTGTATACTCCTCGTCGTAACCGTATTCCGACGAGGATGTCACCGCATCATGGACTTCCTGAAAATGGCAGGATTCAAGACTCGCGGAAGACAGGACTCTGGCAATGTCCTCCATAGTCACAAGTTCGATGGCTTCACCCGATGATGTTCCCGTGGTGTCCACCTGCTCGCAGCTCAGGATGGCGAAAGCGGAAAGGAATAATACAAGTTTTTTCATTCACATACGTTTTTGTATGCAAATGAAAACAATATAGCCGTTTCAGTGAAATGACACGGATAAATGCTACCTGATACACTTGAGGAAGCGGTTTCTGCCGAACTGATCGTTCATAACCGCTACATTTTCAAGTCCCCTGCTCCTGAACAGATCAGCGACCTGACCACCCAGACGCTCATTTATTTCAAAATAACCGACCCCACCCGCGTGAATGTGTTTTTTGCATATATCGGCAAGCGCGGCGTAATACAGCAGGGGATTGTCATCGGGCACGAAAAGGGCGAGGCCCGGCTCGAAATCCAGAACATTGGCACGCATAGCCTCCTTCTCCGACTCCATAATGTACGGAGGATTGGATACGATGATGTCGAACCCTCCGCCGGAAAGGGCGTTGACAGCCTCAACGTCGAATATGTCCGCAATCACAAAAGAAGGCTTGCGCTTCACCTCCAGCGGCTGTGAAGAAGCGACATCCAGAGCCTCCCGGGAGATATCCACTGCCACAATCTCTGCGTCCGGTATTCTTCCCGCGAGAGTCCAGGCTATGCAGCCGGAACCTGTACACATATCCAAAATGCGTACGGGACCCTCTCCCCCACAACGTGCCTTGCGGTCGCGGCACAGCATCGTCGCAGCGTTCACCGCTTCCTCGCACAACTGCTCCGTTTCAGGTCTCGGAATAAGTACGGAACTGTTTACATTGAACTTATGTCCACAGAAAAATGAATAGCCCAGCACATATTGCACAGGCTCGCCGCCACTGAGGCGTTCCAGTGCGGAAAGCGCCTTAGCCTCCGTAGCGGCAGACAGTTCCAGCTCCGGTTCAACGATATGGGTATATATTTGAACATCCAGCAATTCCGTACACAACATTCCCGTAATCGTACCGGCTTCCTGCACGGGATAGATTTTCCCGAGCTCATCTCTCGATTTCTCCACGAATTCCTTCAACAGCATCAGACGGGTGTTTGGAGCCTTTTATTCTCTGGACCTGATTATTGTGGTAAGGAAGTCCGTCATATCCATTCCGGCAGCCTTCACCATCTTGGGCACAAGAGAAGCCGCGGTCATTCCGGGTATGGTATTTATCTCAAGAAAATACAGTCCGTCATCGGCCAGGATATAATCTATGCGGACCAGTCCGGAGCATCCCAACTGGGCATAAATCCTGCAGGATGTATTCTGTATGTAGTCCCATACCTTGCCTGGCAGGTCCGCCGGGCATATCTCGTCGCTGAGACCATTATATTTCGCCTCATAATCAAACCATTCCGTATGAGGCACTATCTCGACTATGGGCAGGGCCTTCGCCACTCCGCCTTCAGAATAGACGGCACATGTCACTTCCCTTCCCTTGACAGCTTTTTCAGCCAAAACCATTTCACCGCCTTCCGAGAAAGCCTTCTCGATGGCGGGAAGTATCTCTTTTTCCTCCTTGACCTTGGTGACTCCGAAACTGCTGCCTCCGTCTGTGGGCTTTATGAACATGGGAAGACCCAGCTTCTCCACCCATGCATGCGTATCGACGCTCTGGCTCTTGCGCAGGAATATATCGGCAGCACATTTCACGTATGGAACATCCCTGAGATAGCTCTTGCTGGAAAACTTGTCGAAGGTCATTGCCGCTACAAAGGCGTTGCAACTGCTGAACGGCACATTCATTATCTGAAGGTAACCCTGTATCAGACCGTTCTCGCCGGGAGTACCGTGTTGCATAATGTAGGCGAAGTCGAATTTTATCCTGATTCCGTCAATCGTGGTGGAAAAGTCCGTTTTGTCTATTCCGGGGCCGTGCCCTTCCGGGAAAACAATCCTTTTCTCCCCTTCCCACCAGGCCTTTACCGACCAAACGCCGAAACGGGCGAAAATCTCATAAACGTTGTAAAGGTTGTGGTCAATCTTTGAGGCGGTGAACTCTCCGCTGCGTACCGATACCTCCCACTCGGAAGAGTCGCTTCCGTAAATGACAGCAATGTTTTTCATCAATCAAAATAATTTTCTTCGGACATTTCCTGTTGTCCCGAATCCGAGGCCATAATATCCTGACCACAATCCAGATTCATGGCAAAGTTGGGCGGTGCGTTGAACATGTCCGAAGAACTGAGTCCCACGGTGCCGTCCTCTATGCATTTCTTCATGAATATACCCCATATCGGCAAAGCCATATTGGAACCTCCTCCCAGAGAAAGGCTCTGGAAATGAACCTGCCTGTCTTCCGCACCTACCCATACACCGGCCGTAATCTTGGGTGTATAGCCTATGAACCAGCCGTCGGCCTGGTCGTTGTTGGTTCCCGTCTTGCCACCTATGTCTCCCTGCAGGCCATAAGTGGCGCGCAGGCGCACTGCTGTTCCGCTGTTCACAACTCCCTCCATCAGATTCTCCATCAGATATGCCGAATACTCGCTGATGGCCTCCTTCTTGCGTGTGGTGAAAGTGCTTATCACGTTGCCGAGGTTGTCCTCAATGGAAGTCACGAAGATGGGGCTGACATATACTCCCCCGGAAGGGAAGGTGTTGTATGCGGGGACCATCTCATACAGAGAAAGGTCGCAGGAGCCCACGCATAGGGAATATACTTCGTCGAGATGCGAGCTGATGCCCATCCTGCGCATCATCTGCACCATCGCCGCGGGACCGAACTGCTTCATCAGGTATGCGGAGATGTTGTTGGAAGACTTCATCAGGCCCCATTTCAGGGTCACCGTCTGGCCTATCCACTCATCCCTGTCCGTACTCTTGGGCGTCCAGGTCTCTCCCGTTGCAGGCAGGTCGAAGGTCTGCGGGACATTGACAACCCTGTGGCACGGTGACAGACCTTCCTGCATTGCCAGTGTGTAAAGGAAAGGTTTTACCGTCGAACCGACCTGACGTTTGCCCTGACGCGCGTTGTCATATTTGAAATATCTGTAGTTTGGGCCACCCACATAGGCCTTGACATTGCCCGTCACAGGTTCCACCGCCATGAATGCGGCGCGTATCACGCTCTTGTAATAACGTATGGAGTCGTTAGGAGTCATTACCGTATCCACGTAGCCGTTACGGTTCCACGCAAACACGCGCATCTTGGTTTTCTCCCCGAAGGACTTGAGTATCTCCGATTCCGAAGCGCCGGAATTGCGCATCATGCGATAGCGGTCGCTCCAGCGTCTGGCCTGCTTCATCAGCAGGTCCACTGTCTCCTGCGGAGTCTCCGGGTCGAACGGTCTGGTGCGGCTGTACCGCACTTCACGGTCGAAAGCCTTCTGAAGATATTTACCGAGATGTTCTGCGACGGCCTCCTCGGCAAATTTCTGCATTTTGTAGTTCAGCGTCGTCTTTATGCGCAGGCCGTCCCTGTCAAGATTGTATTTCGACCCGTCGGCCTTCCTGTTCTTTTCCAGCCACCCGTACAATTGGTCATCGGCCCAAAGCAGCGAATCGGCCCTGTAATCCTCGATTTCCCTGTAGGATGATTTTCTGGGCTCTTTCGCAGACATCACACGCCTGAGCATATCCCTGAAATATGGCGCAAGGCCGGCGTTATGGTCCTGGACCTGATAATTCAGGACAATGGGAAGCACCGCCAGGGAATCGTACTGAGCCCCCGTTATATATCCTTCATTGCGCATCTTGGAAAGAACATAGTTGCGCCGGACCAGACTGAGATCGGGATGCAGGGCCGGATTGTAGCGCGTAGGCTTGTTAACCATGCCGACCAGAGTGGCAGCCTCCTCTACAGAGAGATCCGCCGGGCTTTTGGCAAAGAATGTATTTGCAGCAGCCCTTATACCATATGAACCGCTTCCGAAGAAGATGGCGTTCATATACATTGTCATTATCTCATCCTTGGTATAGCTCCGTTCCAGTTTCACTGCGGTCACCCATTCCTTGAGCTTTATCCATACCATCCTGACGGCCTTGACACCGGGGATACGGCTGCTGATATCGGCGCGGGGATAAAGGGTTTTCGCAAGCTGCTGGCTTATGGTGCTGCCGCCTCCCTGGGAGGAAT
Organism: Candidatus Cryptobacteroides sp.; assembly: GCA_045597605.1. Lineage (GTDB taxonomy): Bacteria > Bacteroidota > Bacteroidia > Bacteroidales > UBA932 > Cryptobacteroides. The sequence goes on from JAZLKN010000040.1 coordinate 20,332, forward strand.
CCCGCATTGCAAGGGTCTTGACCAATACGCGCCATAGACTCCATGTATCAATACCCGAATGGCTGTAAAAACGCTTGTCTTCGGTGGATACGGCCGCCTGAACCAGAAAAGGTGACAACTCATCATAACTGACATATGTCCTGTTCTCTATGTGGAAAGTTGTCAGAAGCCTGCCGTCCTCGTCCAGAATCTGGGTCGCCAATTTGCTGTTGGGACTCTCCAGGTCGCGGAATGAAGGAATGTCTGCAAACAGCCAAACGGCCACTATCAGAAGCGTCAGCAATGCTATGGGAGCCAGTATTATCCTCCAAAACCACCTGGTCGTCGTTTTTCGTGCTATATCCGTCATAAGCTGTTTATTGAGGTACAAAATTACATTAAAATTTGGATAATATGCCCAAAGTTGCGTTACTTTGCAAAAACTTTTGAAATCGTTGAGATGAAGGGAAACCTTGTAATTGTGGAGTCTCCTACCAAGGCGACAAAAATTAAAAGTTATCTGGGAAACGACTTTACAGTCAAGTCCAGTTACGGCCATATCCGTGATTTACAGGACAATAACATCAGCATAGATCTGAAAGACGGCTTCCGTCCACTGTATGTGATTCCGGCAACCAAGGCAAAGGTTGTGGAAGAACTCAGGAAACTGGCCGACGAGGCGGAAACAGTATGGCTCGCATCCGATGAGGACCGCGAGGGAGAAGCTATCGCCTGGCATCTGTATGATGTCCTCGGGCTGACTCCGGAGAAGACTAAACGCATCGTATTCCACGAAATAACGAAGACCGCCATACTCGAAGCCGTCAAGAATCCCCGCGACATAGATATGAACCTTGTGGCCGCACAGCAGGCCCGCAGGGTTCTGGACCGTCTCGTGGGATTCGAACTCAGCCCTGTCCTATGGAAAAAGATTCAGCCGAAGCTTTCCGCCGGAAGGGTACAGAGTGTGGCGCTTCGTCTGATAGTGGACAGGGAAAGGGAAATACAGGCTTTCGGGAACGAGCTTTATTATAAGGTGGATGCACGTTTCGTCCCGGACGGGTGCAATTCTGAAATCAAAGCCACCCTTGACTGCCGCTTTTCATCTCAGGAAGAGACCATTGAGTTCCTGAACAGGAGCATAGGCGCGAAGTATGCCGTCTGCGACGTGGTCTCAAAGGAAGGAACACGCTGCCCTGCGGCACCATTCACCACCTCCACTCTCCAACAGGAAGCGGCCAGAAAACTCGGTATGAGCGTCAGCCAGACAATGCAGATTGCCCAGAAACTGTACGAAGAAGGACTCATCACCTATATGCGTACCGACTCCGTAAATCTGTCCGCTCTGGCAATAAACAGTGCCAAGAAACTTATCTGCGACAATTTCGGCGAGGAATATTCCCACCCCCGTCAGTACAAGACCAAATCCAAGAGCGCGCAGGAGGCACACGAGGCCATCAGACCAACATATCTTGACAGGGAGGACATTCAGGGTACGAATCAGGAACGCCGTCTGTACCAGTTGATATGGAAACGTACTGTGGCAAGTCAGATGGCTGATGCGCGTATGATGAACACTACAATACAGATTGCCGACGACAAGACGGAAAGGAAGTTCATCGTAGAATCGGCAAAGGTCCTGTTCGACGGTTTCCTCAAGCTTTACATCGAAAGCACCGATGATGAGAATGTCCAGGATTCCGAAATCCTGCTGCCCGAAATAAGGAAAGGCTGTCAAATGACGGAACACAGCATCACGGCGGAGGGCAAATTCACCGCCGCGCCTCCACGCTACAGCCAGGCCTCGCTCGTGAAGAAACTCGAAGAACTCGGAATAGGACGTCCGTCCACATATTCCAGCATTATCGGCACCCTTATCAAAGGACGCGGTTACATTGTGGAAGGCAACAAGGAAGGACACAGCGAAAAGGTTACCAACTTCAGCCTCCGTGACGGCAAAATCAAAACGGAAGAAAAGAAGGAAACCGTAGGCGCAGAAAAAAACAAACTGTTGCCGCAAGATATAGGAATAATGGTTTCTGATTATCTGGTTGCCCATTTTTCTGATGTGATGGACTATGGCTTCACCGCTGACGTAGAAAAGGATTTCGACCAGATTGCCGACGGAAAACGACAGTGGAACAGTATGATTTCATCCTTTTACTCACCTTTCCACGATGAGGTCAACCGCAGTCTTGCCGACACCACCTACAGCCATATCGAGAGGGAAATAGGCATCGATCCTTCCGACGGGCGGAAAATCATCGCAAAATACGGACAGTACGGTCCCTATGTCCAGAAAGGAGAAGGTGACAACAGGGTTTTCGCCTCTCTCGGCAAGGGGCAGATAATAGAAAGCCTTTCACTGGAAGAAGCTCTGAAACTGCTTCAACTGCCGCGCACTCTGGGTCAGGAGAACGGTGTGGATGTCATTGTCACCAAAGGGCGCTACGGCGCATACATAAAGTTCGGCGACAGAAACATTGCTGTCCCGCGTGGCAAAGACCCTCTCAAGATAACGCTGGAAGAGGCTGTGGAACTGGCCGCCAACCCGGTAGAAAAAGCCGCTGCGGAAGTCATCGCACAATGGGGCGACATCCAGATCATTAACGGCAGATACGGCCCGTACATCAAGTCAGGAAATGCCAACTACAAGATTCCCAAAGGCTGTGATGCTTACAATCTGAAAGAAGAGGACGCAAGAAAAATTATCGAATCCTCCGCTCCAACGGCAAGAAAAGGCCGTTATTTCAAGAAAAAATAATATATTTGCGTACTTATAAACCTTAACCGCCATGCAGAATATCCAGATTGACAACACTGACCGCAAGATTCTCGGATTCCTGATAAAGAATGCCAGAATGCCTTTCCTTGAAATCGCCCGCGAGTGCGGAGTTTCGGGAGCTGCCATACATCAGCGCGTAAAACGTCTGGAAAATTCAGGCATAATCACAGGTTCCCGACTGCTCGTAAAACCGGAAGCAATAGGTCTGAACGTATGCGCCTTCATTATGATTTCCCTGTCAGAAGGTGACAAGTACCCCGTAGTTATGGAGGCTCTCAGGAAGATTCCCGAAGTGGTGGAATGTCATTTCATCACTGGCAGATATGCCATGATGCTCAAGCTCTATTGCCTTGACAACGAACACCTTATGGAAGTCATTGTAAACAATCTCCAGAAAATGGAATACATCCAGAGCACGGAGACACTGATTTCACTGCAGCAGCCTATAGAACGCCAGATTTGGGTGAAGGAATACGGAAACATCCATTTCGGGGCAGCGGACGAGCCCAAGAAGAAATCAGAGGGAAGAAAGAAGAGCTCCGACAAGAAGTAAGTCTTCGGGAGTGGTTATCTTGACATTGTATTTCTCCCCGGGGATGTAGCGGACTTCAACACCGCTTTTCCTGACCACCGACGCGTCATCGGTAAAAGATATGTCAAAAGGCTGCCTGTAGGCGGCCTTGATTGTTTCGCCCCAGAACAACTGCGGAGTCTGTGCTCCGAAAAGAACACTGCGGTCCGCCACAGCGCCTGTAATTTCCTTCATATCGGAGTCGAGCACTTTGACAGTATCCGTCACGGGTATGACGGGAACTACCGCAGGACAAGTCAGGGCCTCGTCGAAAAGCCGCCGCACCAACTGAACGCTGGCAAATGGACGGACCCCGTCGTGGACTGCGACTATGGAATCCTCCGGAACCTTTTCCAACGCATTCTTCACCGAATGAAAACGCGATATTCCGCCCGGAACAAGGCTCTGCGGCTCGTCAAGACCGGACAAATGGCTTTCCTTTATCCAGAACGGCACGTACTCCTCAGGCAGTACTGTTATGATGCCCGTCCCGGGCATTGCTTCTAGGACGCGCTCTATGGACATCTGAAGTATTGTTTTGCCGCTGAAACGAAGAAACTGTTTGGGCAGTGACGATCCCATTCTGGTTCCGTGCCCGCCACAAGCGAAAATGCAATATTTTTTTTTGTCCATAATCTTCTTTGTGTGTACAAATTTAAATAAATTTATGTAACTTTACGAATTGGTATGCATATTAAAATCTAATTCTTTACAACATGGCCTTTTCATTTCTCACACAGGAACTTGCAATAGACCTCGGCACGGCCAACACCGTCATTTTCCAGAATGATCAGATTGTTCTGGACGCCCCCAGCATCGTTGCCATCGACAATCTCACCGGAAAGATGGTGGCCATCGGAAAAGAGGCCAAGCTGATGTATGAGAGAACCAATCCGAACATCAAGGCTCTCCGCCCGATGAAAGATGGTGTGATCGCAGACTTCAACGCCGCCGAGATGATGATAAAAGGATTTATCAAGCAGGTGAACAGCAATCGTCATTCCCTTTTCACACCGAATATAAAATGTGTCATCGGCATCCCTTCGGGAAGCACCGAAGTCGAAATCCGCGCCGTGCGTGACTCCGCCGAACACGCCGGAGGACACGACGTATATCTTATTTTTGAGCCCATGGCAGCCGCCTTGGGTATAGGTCTCGACGTTCTTGCTCCGAAAGGGAATATGGTAGTGGATATCGGGGGCGGCACTGCTGAGATTGCAGTGATTTCCCTCGGAGGCATCGTTGTCCAAAACAGCATAGACACTGCCGGAGACGTGTTCACCAACGACATCCAGCAGCATCTGCGTCAGCAGTACAATATCAGAGTGGGTGAAATAACTTCCGAAAAGATAAAATTGGCCGTGGGCGCCGTCCTCCCGGAGCTTGAGGAAGAGCCCGATCCGGTGGAGGTAAACGGTCCCAATCTGGTGACCGCTCATCCCATAAAGGTTACCGTGGGATATCAGGAGATTGCCCACTGTCTGGACAAGTCGGTCTCCAAGATAGAGCAGGCCATTATGTATGTACTCGAGCAGACTCCGCCGGAACTTTACGCAGACATCGTGGAGAACGGCATCTTTCTCAGCGGAGGAGGCAGCCTGCTCAGGGGCATAGCGAAGCGGTTCAGTGACAAGATAAACATTCCTTTCCACGTTGCAGACGACCCTCTGCGTGCTGTTGCAAGAGGTACCTGCCTTGCCCTGAAAGGGACCGACAAATACCCGTTCCTGATGAGATAATGCACTCAAAAGGATATACGTTTATCGCAAACCTGGCCACTTTCATAATATTGGAAGTGGCTGCGTTGTGTCTGTTGATAAACAGCTCCACCACACGTCAGATATGGCTGTTTGCAGGATTCAACAGTGCAAAGGCCGCAATCTGGGGACCTGTCGACAAAGTCAGGAACTACCTGCATCTGGCTAAAGAGAATGAAATGCTGGCCGAAGACAATCTGCAGCTGACACGAAAACTGCTGGACGAGAGAAATTCCCTGAAAAGCGAAATGGCGAAATGGACAAAAGCCTTCGGCCCGGAATATGATGTTATGCCAGCCAATATCGTGACAATGACAACGGGGTCACAGCACAATTACGTGATAGTGGATCGCGGAAAGAGAGACAGTGTGGAAGTGAATGACGGAATCATCACACCCAAGGGCGTGATAGGTGTCGTCACAAATGTCGGAGAACATTACAGCTATGCCATATCATATGCCAACCAGCAGATGACAATAAGCGCAAAAGCGGGAGAGGACAGCTATGTGGGAAGCGTGAAATGGAGCGGAAAGCGCAGTGACGAGTCCGTTCTCAGCGGCATACCCCTCCACGCCAACATTGAGAATTCCGAGATTGTGTATACGAGCGGTTTTTCCTCCATCTTTCCTCCGGACATCCCGATAGGCGTCATCATAGGTAAGGAAAGCGATGAAAGCATGTCAAGTTTCACAATACGTCTCTTCGAGGATTTCGCAAAAATACAGCACGTCCTCATCGTCAAGTGTTCCGGTAGGGATGAGATAAACGAATTGATATATGCCCGATAGCAAATCCATAATCAGTTTGATTCTGATGCTGATGATTCAGCTGATTCTGACAAAGTACTGTCAGTTCGAGCCTTTCGTATATATCTGCCTGCTTCCCGCAATGGTGCTCTGTCTGCCCACATACAAGGCATCCTGGCGTATCATGGCGGTCGCCTTTGTTGCCGGTTTGCTTGTGGATGGCCTTGCAGACGGGCCTCTCGGACTCAACGCGATGGCTGCCGTCGCCGTTGCCGCCAGCCAGAAAATCATATTGAGGCTGTGCATAGGAGAGGAAATTGTGGAACGCGGGTATAGCTTCTCTTATCACGAAAACGGATTCTTCAAAATATTTCTGGCTTTGACTATCGCCACTGCCGTTTTCTTCGCCGTGTATGTCACCGCTGACAGCGCGGGCATACGCACCGGAGGTTTCAACTTCATGAAATGGATATGCAGCACCGGAGCAAGCTTATTTTTCGGACTATTTGCCGTAAACATCCTGTCACCGTATAAGACAAACTGAAAATGAGCATAGGAAAAGACAAAAAGTTGTTGGCCGGTCTTGCGGTATTCATGCTGCTGCTCATTGTCAAGTTGTTCTATATCCAGATAGCCGATGACTCCTACAAAGCGTCGTCTGACAATCAGGCTATGGTATACAGCACCGTCTACCCCACCCGCGGCATAATCTATGACCGCAACGGAGAAATACTGGTGTCCAACAGAATGGCTTATGACATTATGGTCACCCCGAGAAAGCTGTATAACGTGGAATTCGACACTCTGAGCCTTGCGAAAGCACTGAACATAGATGTAGATTTCATACGCAGGAAGTTCAAATATTACAGGAAATACCGTACACGCATAGGTTGGCAGCAACAGACTTTCCTCAAGCATATCGACCCGGAAACCTATATGCGTTTCGCTGAGATACAATACCGCTTCGCCGGATTCGAAGGCGTGATAAGGAACTTGAGAGACTATCCGATTAACTCCGGAGGCAACCTTCTCGGCTACTGCAGCGAGGTGGATGATGCCTATATGGCCAAGCATCCGGGAGAATACCGCAGTGGAGACTATGCCGGACGCACAGGCATCGAAGCGTCAAGGGAAAAGGAATTGAGAGGCCAGAAAGGCTACAGGATTTTCCTGCGCGGCTCCAACAATCAGATCAAGGACCGTTACAAAAACGGAGAGATGGATACACAGGCCATCGCTGGAAAAGACATAACGACTACCATCGACGCCGGACTCCAGATGTACGGACAGCAATTGATGAACAACAAGGTGGGAGCTCTTGTGGCCATCGAACCGAAAACCGGAGAAATCCTTGCCCTTATCAGCTCCCCTTGCATAGACGTGGACTGCCTCGCGGATTTCGGAAGCCATTACGAAGAAATTCTGGCCAACAAATACCGCCCTATGTTCAACCGGGCCGTAGCTGCTTCATATCCCCCGGGCTCTGTGTTCAAATTGTTGAACGGTCTCATAGGGCTGCAGGAAAATGTCCTGACTCCGAACACCTGGTATCCCTGTCAGGGCGGCTATTCCTACAATAACAAGAAATTGAAGTGTCATGATCATTCTTCACCTCTCAATCTGGAACAGAGCATAATGATGTCCTGTAACGGATTTTACTGCCACGTTCTGAAAAGCATACTGTCGAACCCGAAGTACGAAAGCACGGCGGAAGCATTCGACAAGTGGAGGGAATATGTGACCAGTTTCGGTTTCGGTCAGAAACTCGGCAGCGATTTTCCTTCCGAACTTGCCGGCAATATCCCTACCTCGGCGCATTATGACAAAGTCTACCGCAAGATGTGGAACTACAATACCGTCATTTCCCTTTCCATAGGCCAGGGAGAAATAGGCTGTACGCCTCTGCATATCGCCAATTTTGCCGCCACGATTGCCAACAGGGGCCATTACATCACCCCTCATATCATCAAGGCGGGGCACGGTGTGGAAATTGATTCCAAATATTACGAAAAACATTACACGCTGGTTGACACTGTCAATTTCAATAAAATAATAAACGGAATGTACAAAGCCGTGAATGCCGGGCCCGGCAGCGGTGCAACAGCCTGGACAGGAGCTGTACCGGGGCTGGACATCTGCGGCAAGACAGGCACCGCACAGAACCCGCGCGGAGACGACAATTCCGTATTCATCTGCTTTGCGCCCAAGGATGACCCGAAGATAGCTGTAGCCGTATATGTGGAAAACGGAGGCTTCGGAGCAACCTGGGCCGTACCTATTGCTTCGCTTCTGGTAGAGAAATATCTTTGCGGGGAAATTTCCCGTCCGGAAATGGAAAAACGGATTTTCGAGGGAAATCTGATGCATAAAGTCAAACCATACAGATAGAACAGGATGTTCACTCCCAGCCCATACCATTACAACAAGCGTCCGCTGTCCCAGACAATGGACTGGTGGATTGTCGGCTGCTATCTTTTTCTGGTCCTCTTCGGATTGCTGAACATCTACGCATCAGTTCAGGGCTATGAAAGCGGCGACATCCTGGCCTGGACCAACCGCAGCGGCAAGCAGTTCGTATGGATTATGTCGTCGCTCGCCTTGGCTGCAGTCATTATCTTCGTGATTCCCCCTAAAAAATACGAGACTTTCGCACCATTGCTGTATTGCATAACTTTCATACTGCTGGTCGCTGTAATATTCATAGGAAGCGATGTAAAAGGTTCGCACAGCTGGTTCACTTTCGGTCCCGTCAGCTTCCAGCCGGCCGAGATAAGCAAGATAACCACCTCGCTTATGCTTGCGACTGTGATGTGTCGCAATTCCTATAGAATGCGTGGCAAAGGATTCTGGATTACTGCAGGGCTGATTCTTCTTCCCATGCTCACAATTATGGCGGAAAAGGAAACGGGCTCGGCATTGGTTTACATCGGTTTTGCCTTTATGCTGTACCGGGAAGGTTTTTCAGGATGGCTGATTGCCATTCTCGGACTTGTGATTCTGCTATTCATCCTCTCGGTGACATCCTCTGTATTCACCAGCCTTTTCGTACTGCTGATACTTGTAACCCTGTTCGATTCGGTGCAGTCCGAACATACCAAGTGGTGGCTGGCTGCCGTACCTGTTTTTGTCGGGACAGCATTCATTCCTGATGACTACCGGACAACAGTAGTGCTTGCCGAATCCGCCCTGTATCTTGTCTGGTCTGCCAGGATGGCTTTCCGCAACAGGAAACAGGCTTTCAGATGGGCTACCATCCTTGTTCTTGTCTGTGGGACACTCTTCATATTCAGCGCAAATTTCATATTTGAAAACGTACTGAAAGGATATCAGAGAGACAGGATAGAGATTCTTCTCGGGATGAAAGACGACCTGAAGGGTGTGGGATACAACGTACACCAGAGCAAAATTGCAATAGGCAGCGGCGGATGGATAGGGAAGGGATTCTGCCAGGGAACTCTCACGGCCTACGGTTTTGTACCGGAGCAGAGCACGGACTTCATTTTCTGCACAGTAGGTGAAGAGTGGGGATTTTTAGGATGCATGACCGTAATTCTGGTGTACTTCCTTCTGATCTTCCGTATAATCGCCGACAGTGAGCATTCCAGAGAATCTTTCACCAGAATATACGGATATTGCCTGGCAGGATGTCTGTTTATGCATCTCTTCATAAACGTCGGGATGACGTTGGGGTTGATGCCGGTAATCGGCATTCCCCTACCATTTATGAGCTATGGAGGTTCCTCGATGTGGGCTTTCACCATAATGTTGTTTATATTTGTGGCACTGAATAAAAACGAAAGAAAATATTTTTAGATTATGGGACTGTTAGATGGCAAAATCGCCCTTGTTACAGGTGCAGCTAGGGGTATAGGCAAGGCAATCGCACTGAAATTCGCTTCGGAAGGGGCAAGAGTTGCAATTATGGATCTCGTTTTGGACAACGTTGCACAGGAAACCGTCAGGGAGATAAATGATGTCGGACACGCAGCGGGCATCGAAGGCAACGTTTGTACCGCATATTCCGGCAATGCCGCACTTATGACCGATGCGCAGGAGGTTGTGAAAAAGACCGTGGAAGAATACGGTAAACTTGATATTCTGGTCAATAACGCCGGTATCACGCGCGACGGCCTCATGCTCAGAATGAGCGAAGAGCAGTGGGACAGTGTCATAAATGTCAATCTTAAGAGTGCATTCAACTTCATTCACGCGGCCATTCCTGTAATGGCCGGACAACGTGGCGGATCAATCATCAATATGAGTTCCGTAGTGGGAGAGAGCGGTAATGCGGGGCAGGCAAACTATGCTGCATCCAAAGCCGGTCTCATCGGTCTGGCGAAAAGCATCGCCAAGGAGATGGGACCCAGAGGTATTCGGGCAAACTGCATAGCTCCGGGCTTCATAGTCTCAGATATGACGCGCAAACTCGGCGAGGAAAAGCTCAAGGAATGGGAAGCAAACATTCCTCTTCGTCGCGGAGGCACGGTTGAAGAAGTGGCTAAGGTCGCCCTTTTTCTGGCAAGCGACCTCAGTTCCTATGTGTCCGGCCAGGTAATCAATTGCTGCGGAGCAATGAACTGCTGAGACGGGATTCAGGATTCCAATCATTCACCTACATACGCAAGCGTTGCTACTGAAATGACAACGTCAGGAAGGACTCTGCGTATCTCGCGGCAGCATTCAGCCATCGTTGAGCCGGTTGTAAATACATCATCCAGAATAAGTATGTGACGCGGTATCTGCCGGGATGCCGTGGCAACAAAAGCCCCCGACATGTTCGACGCCTTTTTCCCGACGGACGTTCTTGCCTGACTTGCGGTATTTTTCCTACGCTCCAGCAGGTTTTCATCAACACCTGCACCGATTTCTCCAGCTAGGCCGCGCGCAATGACTGCGGCCTGATTGTATCCCCTTCTGTACCGCCTCCATCTATGTAGGGGCACAGGGACTATTGCATCTATTCCGTCAAAGACCGGAGAGTCCTTCAATTTACGCCCCAGAAGCTGCCCGAGATATTGTCCCAGCGGCAGGTCAGCCTTGTATTTCACGGACCTGGTCAGATCCCGGTAGTCTCCCTTGTAGAAAAAAAGAGCAGCCGCACGAATATAGGGTTCATACTTCATCTCACCGTCAGAATCGCGCAATTCCTGTACCTTTGCGTTCAGTTTCCGCGACATTTCATTTTCTTCCATGGACCAGAAATATGTCAAAGGCATGTTTTCGTCACAGTCCGTACATAAAAAACGTTCGGCGGCCTGAAGGGGCCGCCGACATACAGCACAACGTCTGGGAAGAAGTATGTCCAAAACGTCATGCACAATTTTCATTTTTACTCCAGATATTTTGCCCGTAGAACTTCCATATCGTCTCTGGTAACACACAACGGGCCTTCCAGATATGCCATCAGAGAACCGTAACGCTTCTCTATCAGATTCAGCGCTTCCGAATAATATTCCTCGTTGACACCGATGAACGTAAGTATGACCTTTCTTTCCTCTTCGGTCTTCACCATGGCAAAAAGACGGTCAACGTCCTTTTTGTAATATTCGTTGGATATCCTGTAATCCTGCATTATGAGTTCCCTGTCAGCTCCGAGTGCCGTCAGCAGAAAAGTGGATGCCAGACCCGTCCTGTCCTTACCCTGACTGCAGTGCCAGTATATCGAGCCGGACCGCGTATTCACCAGAGTCTGGAAGAAGGCTGCATACTGAAGCTGCGTATATTCATTGAACACCATATCCAGATACAGGCGATGCGCTGCCTCTTGAACCAAAGATTTCCAGGAATTTTTCACAAGCCAGGAAGGAAGGTCGGAATATGCCTCCTGCGGCAGGGAGTTGGCGGCAAGAGACTCGGTCTGCTCATCGATGGCCGGAAGCCACATATAGGACACTCCGGGCATAGGAATATCAGGGGCCGTCCTCACCTCCATCTTGGTCCTGAAATCGAAATTGCAAGCCAGATGGTATTCCCTCTGCAATTTGTCAACATCCGCTTCGGATGCACCGTAAAGCATTCCGCCACGAAGCAGAAGACCACGACGCACCCTACGCCCGTCAGGAAGAACGTATCCCCCCAATTCTCGCGCGTTGGCAATACTCTCCAACCCTATTTTCTGGGTGCTGAAACTGTAATTCTGACCAGTCTCCGGCATCAGCAAATAGTGATGATATTGCTGAAACCCGTAATGTCAAAAACTTCCTTTACCTGAGGCTTCATATTTTTCAGAATCATTCTGCCTCCCTTGGAGGAAACCGTCTTCTGGAGCATCAGGAAGAGACGAAGTCCCTGGCTGGAAGTATATTCCATATCGGTGCAGTCGAATTCGATGTCGGGATTTGCATCTTCCATCAGGGGTGTGATGTCTGCCTGAAACTGATCCGCGTTGGTTGTGTCAAGACGACCGGCAAGAGTTACCAGAGTCTTGGTGTCCTGTTTTGTAATTTTAACATCCATAGTGTTTTATTTGATTTTAATTGTCATCATCGTTATATCATCATTCTGCTCGTTGCCTTCGGTGAATTTGTGAAGATTATCCATAAGTTCGTAGCAGTCTTCCTTTGCTGAATTGTGTATGCTCTTGGATGCCATCCATCCGAGCAGACGGTCTTCGCCGTACTGGGCCTTGTCCTTTCTTTCGGCCTCGGTAACTCCGTCCGTATAGATCAGAAGCTCCGTACCCTTTTCCAGATTCAGAGTCTGTTCCTTGTATTTGAAGTCTGCAAACACTCCCAGGGCCAGATTTGACTCTGCCGCCAAATAATATGGCTTGCCTGAAGGAGGAAGCACGACTATGGGATTATGTCCAGCATTGCAATAATTCAGTTCTCCTGTCTTAAGGTTGATGCGCCCGCAGAAGAAGGTCACGAACATTCCCGTCTCGTTGCCCTCGGTAAGTGAATTGTTAAGCTTCTCCATAAGTTGCTCCAGACTCATGCCAAGGCTGGATATGAAGCGGAAAGCGGCTCTTGTTATGGCCATCAGCAATGATGCGGGCAAACCCTTGCCTGAAACGTCACCGACGGCGAAAAACAGAATGTCGTTCTTTATGTAGAAATCATACAAGTCGCCCCCGACGACCTTGGCGGAGTGCAGCAATGCGTGAAGGTCAACGGAACCAATCTGGGGAAAATCCTTGGGAAGCATTCCCATCTGTATTCTGCTCGCCACGCTGAGGTCGCTCTCGAACTTGGCGTTCTTGGCATTGGAGTCCTTCAAATCACTGATATACGTAAGCAGCGAGTGTTGCATGAAGTCGAACGAGTCACGCAACATCTTGATTTCGTCATCCGTCTTGACTTCAGGAAGTTCAGTATTGAAATCGCCTTTTGCAATATTGAGAGCGGAATTGGTGACCTCGGTAAGAGGTTTCGTCAACTTGTGTATGAGAGCATAGCATACTCCGAACAGTATTACCAGACCCAGCAGCCCTATTATGACCAGAGCCAGCAGAAGGCGGCTTGTCCGTACAAGTACGTCACGATAGAGACAGATTATGGCCGCAGACCATCCGTTGGACAAAGTGTTGTAAACGGCGAACGAAAGGCCGTTGCCCGTATTGAAACGTCCGAGGCCTTTCTTTCCTGCCGCCATATCGTCAGAAATATGCCTTACGCCATCATCATTGAGGGAGTCCACCCAATCATAGAAGTTAAACTGCCTCCTATCGAAGTTCTGCGCGTTTATGCATTCACCTTTAGCGCTGACCAGAATGATGTTGGAACTGGGATATGGTTTTATCGTTGCCAACATCTCGCTGATCCACTGCAAGGATATGTCTGCTGTGATTATGGCATAAGTCCTGCCCGCATAGTCCTTGAGAGGATAGCTGTAGGTGCTCATCATCACATTGGCACCGCCTTCATCGAAGTAAGGCTCACTCCAATGGGGCTTGCCGGATTCGGCCGAATCCTTGTACCATTCCATAGTGAAATAGTCATACTGTGACGTTCCAAGCTGTTTGGTGTAAATTCTGCCGTTTTCTTCGAAAGCGTATGGGGAAAAATAGTGTTCACCCGGGAAGAAATCCGGGGCGAAAGCAATCGTACTGCCCATTATGTGGTCGTTGCTGGCAACTATATTCTTGACAATACGATACATATAATCCTGTTTTTCCACATTTTCGTCCACCAGCCAGGAACTGCTCCTGACCGACGACTCCACACTGCCGAGTTTCATTTCTACCTCCTTGATGACCGACTCCAGCAAGCGCTCCGAAGACGTCTGAGCCTCCTCGGCCAGAATTGTATGGGAAGAGAACGACGCTGTCGCAATAGTGGCCACGAAAAGGATTGACGTGAGCATTATGATGTTCAGACTCAGCCTTGTTGAGAATGATTTCTTTGCCTTGAATTCCATTGTATTACAATTTGATGGCTATTTTCATTTTCAGAACGTTGTCGTTGCCGTTCCTTTCATATTCCACAATATCCATCATCTGTTTGCAGATGAAAATGCCAAGACCTCCGATGTCGCGATCTTCAACTGATGCGGTTATGTCGGGATCCGGCTTCGCAAGGGGGTCGAAAGCCACGCCTCCGTCACGGAAGCACACACCCAACTGGTGGTCAACATCGGTCACGGTAACCTCCACCCAAGTACTTCCGCTGTAGCAGAGTATGTTCTCCTCCACCTCCTCAACGCAAAGACGTATCTTGAACTGCAAATCATCGGGAAGCCCCGCCACTTCCGGACAGGACATCACTGCTTCTATTATTTCGGCATTTCTGCCTTCAATTGGGTCAAACCTCTTTGAAAACATCGTCAATAAGTTTTATGAATTCTTTATACGCATCATATTCCTCAAGTGATTCCAGAGATTTCGCAAGTCCCCTGTAATGCCACTCATGATCTTTTTTTCCACCGGGAGCGTGAAATTTGCTCCACAAGCCGTCTCCCTGAATCCTGTAATCGGAGGCAATGGCCCTCATATTCGAAAGTTTATCGCCGAGAGCCACCATTTTCGCCTCTCCGGATGCCCCGGCAAGACGGTCGATGGCGGCCTGCTTGCGCATTCTCCAGCTGGAAGTTTCGTCCAGACCGTCTATGAACACATCCGACTCGGCCTGCACCAAAGCCGCCACCTTAAGGCCGAATTCTTTCTTTATGATGTCTGTGTCCACATCCGTATCCTCCACCGTATCGTGCAGAACTGCAGCTGAAAGCAATTCCTGATCCGATGTCATTGTGGCAACAATGGCAAGGGCTTCCAAAGGATGGACTATATATGGGAAACCTTTCCCGCGACGCTCGGTGCCGGCGTGGGCGTCAACCGCGAATTTTATGGCGCGGTCGAGCAATTCGGTATTCAACGCTGCGTTTGACATTGCTTGTTCATGAATTTAAGATCCTTTGCACATTCCATAATACTCTCTGCACGCTTGCGGTTGTATTCCGACTCTCCGTTTATCTTGTCGAAGAGCATGGTCAGACCCAGAATCCCCCCTTCGTGGTCAAGTACATAAACAACCAGCAAATCCTGAATCCCTACGGTGGACGTGATTATGTCAATATCCGTAGTTGCTATCTGATACGCGGCCAGTTCATAAGCGGCATCCGAATAATTCTTCACCAGATTGTCCACGTCGGCAAGTGTCTTGAATCCCATAGCGAGCATCGCCGGAAGATATGGTACGGCACTCGTCTCATGTATCTCGGCCTGATTGAGCGCGGCTATCTTCCTGACAAGTTTGTCAAAAGGCTTGAGTTTGAGGTAACTGCGGAACGTGTCACCATCCAGAGCGATATTCTCGAAATGGCCGTCACTGACAAGATTCTGCACTTTGCGCCTGTAATCGTTTATTCCTGACCTGATCTGGCTGAACTGTTCGTCAATCAGTTCCAGTATTCCCGCCAAACGACTGATGTTACGCAGATATTCACGGGGTATCTCGACACCGGACTTATAACCTGTATCGTGGTCAAGCGTAGCCCAGACGTGCTGCAAGGCGGTACGCATCTGCAATTCGAAACGAAGTTCATTGATCTCCGGATGCTCCGGATCAAAATAAAGTGTCTTCGGTATCCTGCATATTATATGCAATGAATTGTAGCCGAAACTGTTGAGTTCGTGCATCTTGCGTTTGTCGACGCTGTTTTCCCAATCTACGGCGAAAACTCTGTCCGCAAACGCGGCTACCTTGTCCACCTCATCGGTATAGAATGTTATCACCCTGGCTCCGACAATGTCGGTAAGGTCATTTATGCTACCGTATTTCATACCCTTCCTCTCCAGTTTTCCGGCAAGACTTTCCTCGGTTTTTATACGTGTCTCAATTGCCGTCACATATATCCCGAGAGAATTTATGCCTTCCCTCAGAGCAGAGCCGGCAAGCTCTTCGATTTTACGGAAGACAGGCTGCATTTCCCTGTATTGCTCAATGATTTTCAAGGAATGTGCATCAAGCGAATATTTGTCCTCTACTGCCATTATCTGTTTTTCATTGACTGTTCCACATCCTGCGACCTGATAGGAAGACGTTTCGTTCCCAGATGACGGCAACCGTCCGCCGTTATAAGCAGATCATCCTCAAGTCTGATACCGCCGAACCCGGAATATCTCTCAAGCTTTCCGAAATTCACAAAACCCTTGTCCAGACCGTTCCTTTGAAAATATTCCCACAGTGCCGGTATGAAATATATGCCCGGTTCATCGGAAATCACATTGCCGGAAACCAGCCTGCGCGCCATCCTGAGGCTGCCGAGGCCGAGTTGACCGCTGCGTTTCTGGTCCTCGTCATATCCTACCAGATCCTCCCCAAGATCCTCCATATCGTGCACGTCGAGACCTATGTTGTGGCCAAGACCGTGAGGCATGAACATTCCGGCAAGGCCTTCCGCAACCATCTCGGCAGGGTCTCCGCCGACAAGGCCGAGGTCCTTCAGACATGCAAGCATGTGCTCCGCCACGGCGATATGAACGTCACGGTACGCAATGCCCGGAGCTGCCATTTTGAAAGCAAGCTCATTGCAGCTTTCCACGATATCGTATATCTCTTTCTGCTGTTGCGTAAACACCCCTCCGCAGGGAAGTGTCCTGGTAAAGTCGGAACAATAGTAATTCTTGAGGACCAGACCTGCATCAATAAGAAGCAGGCGGCCGGGCGTGATGACCTGACTGTGGTCATGTCCGTGCAGAACCTGTCCGTTCTGGCTCAAAATGGTAGTGAAAGACACGCCCCATCCCTTTGTTGCGGCAAAACCGTCCATTGCACCCGCCAGATCACTCTCCAAAGCACCCGGAACACAGCCTTTGCGTCCTATTTCGTGCATAGCGACACCCAAATCGCAGGCCTTGTCTATCTGTTCTATTTCACAATCTTCCTTCACGAGACGAAGGGAAATCACAGCCTTTGTCAGTTCCAGAGACGAATGTACCAGATCGCTCTCTTCATAGGGAGCAGTCCTGTATATTTCTGAAGCGGGAGTGCCCGTAATCTCGGACATCCTGAGTCTGTTGGCATAACGTCCGGACGGCAGAAAATGCACAGGAACATCATTCTCCAGGGCATATTGAACGGCGATGGCAAAGTCTCCTGCTCCGGCAGTATGTTCCACGCCTACCCTCTCCGCCTTGTCCGACACTGATTCCTGCGGGCCCATCCAGATAATGTCATCTATGTCCACATCGTCTGCAAAAATGCATTCCTTCCCGTTTTCAAGATTGATGGATGCAGCCAGACCTGGCTCATCTATCCCCCAGAAATACAGGAAATTGCTGTCCTGGCGAAAAGGATAGCAATTGTCCGCGTAATTCATCGCCGCATCCACGTTGCCGAGGAAAACGGCTATGCCCTCCGCACCCTGCTCCCTCATTCGTTTCACGAGGGCTGCGCGTCTGTTTTTATATGTCTGAGCATCGAACATTACCGATTATACACAAGTTTACAAATATACAATTTTTTTTCATACCTTTGCACCTGTCAGCCTTGGTGGTGGAATGGTAGACACGAGGGACTTAAAATCCCTTGGGCAGTAATGTCCGTGACAGTTCGAGTCTGTTCCGAGGCACAGAAAAGAGCCAAACTATTGTTTTGATAGTTCGGCTCTTTTTAATTCAAAGAATTTCAGTATATTTACGTAAATGATAACACATATGAAAAAAGTTTCCGCATTATTTTTCTCATTCCTCGTAAGTGCATCCGCCTTTGCCCAAACAGGATATCTGACTGAAAATGGTGTTGCCGTTTTCTATCCTGAAAAATACGATGCCTCCCAACACCTTCCTTCGCCGATTTTTGTACGGGACCTGACACCCTCGGCCCAGCTTCCCTCTTCGTGGGAACTTGTGCCGCAATTCAGTACGGCAGACGGCAAATCCGTAATGAAAATCAATGTGGGCGACGCCGACCTTTACGGTACGGGAGAAGTGTTCGGCCCGCTCAGACGCAACGGTGACAGGAACATTTTCTGGAATCGTGACAATGGGGCATATAACGACCATCAGGGCAAGATGCTTTATCAGACGCATCCCTGGGTACTCGGCCTTCGCAAGGACGGAACTGCATTCGGCATAATCTGCGATAACACATGGCGGTCGGAACTTTTCTGTGATACTGAAATAACATATACCAGTGACGGACCTGTATTCAGGGTTGTTGTCATTGAAAAAGAGAATCCGGCAGAAGTTCTCAAGACCCTGGGACGCCTTTCCGGCACAATGGAGCTCCCTCCTCTATGGGCATTGGGCTACCATCAGTGCCGCTTCTCATATTATCCCGACACCCGGGTGAAGGAAATTGCCGATGAATTCAGGAACCGCAGCATACCCTGTGACGTGATATGGATGGACATCCACTATATGGACGGATACCGTATATTCACTTTTGACCCCAAGCGTTTCCCTGATCCAAAGGGCCTGAACGATTATCTCCATTCCAAAAACTTCAAATCTGTATATATGATAGATCCCGGAGCCAAGGTGGATGCCGGATACAAGGTTGACAAAGAAGGCATCGAAAATGATTATTTCGTGCACGACGCCGAAGGAAAGCCTTTTCACGGCAATATGTGGCCCGGCGATACGCATTGGCCGGATTTTTCCATACCCGAAGTGCAGCACTGGTGGGCGAACCTTTATAAGGACTTCATGGCACAAGGCGTTGACGGTATATGGAACGATGTCAACGAACCGGCTGTCTTCGGCGGCGGACCGGAGTTCACGATGCCTGACGACAATATACACCGTGGCGGTAACGGACGCTCTGCAGGCAACCACGTCCGATACCACAATATCTATGGATACGATATGGTCAAAGCCTCCCGTCAGGGGATTCTGGCGGCGAATCCCGACAAACGCCCCTTCGTACTCTCCCGCGCAAATTTTCTGGGCGGACAACGCTATGCAGCCACCTGGACCGGAGACAACTTCTCGTCATACGAACAGATGAAGGCCGCAATTCCGATGACCCTCAATATGGGACTCACCGGACAGGCGATGAACGGACCCGACATAGGCGGATTTCTGGGCGACTGCACTCCCGACCTCCTTGCCGATTGGACTGCGATGGGCGTATATTTCCCATTCACACGCAACCACTCCTGCGACAACACCATAAACCAGGAGCCCTGGGTATTCGGACCGGAAGTCGAAGCTGTCTGCCGCACAGCAATTAACAGACGCTATGCCCTGCTGCCGTACATATATACTCTATTCCGCGAAGCTTCCACTACCGGTCTGCCCGTTATGCGCCCCGCATTCTGGGCAGATACGAAAGACCTCTCGCTCCGTGCAGAACAGGACATATACCTGCTGGGCAACGATCTGATGATTGTGCCACGCTATGCCGTAAATGCCTGTATTCCAAAGGGAGACTGGGACTGCATCCCCTTTGAGGGAAAAGCCGATGACGGCCGTCAGGCATACGTGGCCCTTCGTGCCGGTGCAATCATCCCTCTTGCCAAAGTGTTCCAGAATACTGTCGAATATAACACTGACGAACTCACCCTGCTGGTCAACACGGACTCTGACGGCAATGCTTCAGGCGTAATGTATGAAGATGACGGTGACGGTTTCGCCTACCGCAACGGGAAATTTGCGGAGTATCTGTTCACCGCGCACACCGAAAAGGGAAAGGTTACCGTGACCGTAGAACGGACTGACGGATCACTCGCCCGCACGGATGCACGCAAAATCCGTGTGGGAATCGTATGTGACGGAAAGATCAGCTATTCGGACTGGACCTCAGGCAATACTGTAACAGTCAAGGCTCCAAAGGAGAAATACCTCAGTTTCTCCCGAAAGTATAATTGACGGTTTCAAGCTCGGATGACGATGCTCCGTAATGGAGGATATAATCTCCGTAACGGACTTCCATCCTTCCGTTCGACTCGTTCCACCACTCGAACGTTTCATCGCTCAGCGGTATTCTTACGGTTACAGACCTCCCCGCAGGAACGTCCACCCTTCTGAAGGCCCTGAGAGTCTTGACGGGTCCCTTTCTGTCATCCGGACGGGATACATACAGCTGCACTATTTCCGTTCCGTCGGTTTTGCCTGTATTCTTGAGTTTGAAAGTGAGCTCTCCATTCCTGACAGAAGCTTTTCCGTACTCGAAAGAAGTATAGCTGAGCCCATATCCGAATGGATATAGGGGATTACCACGGAAATATCTGTATGTATGGCCTTCCATATTGTAATCCTCGAAATCGGGAAGCTGTTCAACGCTGCGGTAGAACGTTACGGGCAGCTTGCCGGAAGGGTTGACATCGCCGTAAATAATTTCGGCTATCGCCGTTCCACCTTCCTGCCCGGGATACCAGGCCTGAAGAATGGCATCACAGGTCTCCGTCTCCGGAACAAGCCCTACGGCACTTCCGGAAAAGTTCACCAGAACCACTTTCTTGCCGGATTCGTGAAGGGCCTTCAGAACGCGTCTCTGCACATCGGGAAGTTCTATGTCCGTACGGTCACCGCTGTCAAAGCCGGGGCATTTGACAGGCATTTCCTCACCTTCCAGTCTGGGAGATATTCCGCCTGCGAAAACAACCACATCCACATCGGAGAGTTTCTCAAGCAGGGCAGGAATGTCGGGGTCGGGGTAGAAATTCTCCTTCATCCTGTTGAACTGCCTGGCCATATTCCGGATGTCGTTCGCAGACACCGCGTATCTCTGCGCCAAAGCCTCTATCTGTTCTTCAGTAACGCCGCTGAGGTCCATTCCCCCTGTTGACTCGAGAACATATTTGGAGTCCAGTATGCCGCAGGCCCTCTCGAATACAAGGCCTTCACCAAGCCTTTCCTTAAGAGCGGCAAGAAGAGTCGTGGTGTGCTTCGGAGTGGCATTGTAGTTTCCCCACATCATCTCGACATCATCGGCATTGGGACCTATCAGGGCGACTTTTGCACCTTTGGTCAAAGGAAGCAGTCCACCCTTGTTCTGAAGAAGGACTATGGATTCGCGGGCCATTCTGAGAGAAAGACCCCTATGCTCTTCTCCCTCCACAATATCTTCAGAAAGACTGTCCCATTCCGACACTCCGTCCATCTCTCCCAGACGATAGCGCTCCACCAGCTGGAGGAACAGACAATCATCTACCTCTTCTTCTGTCAGGAGACCCTGTCGGACAGCATCGGGAATGTATTGGAAAGTACTGCCACACTCCACATTCATTCCGTTTTTGATGGCGGCAGCCGCTGCCGCAGCAGGAGAATCCACATAGTTGTGACGGCCTTTTTCGTAGAAATCATTCAGCGCCCAGCAGTCCGAAACCACAAGACCCTTATACCCCCATTCTCCCCTGAGTATGTCTTTGACCAGCTTGGAAGACGCACCGCAAGGGATTCCTTCAAAGCGGTTATAGGCTGTCATAACCTCCTTTACACCGGCTTTTGTGACCAGATCCTTGAATGCAGGCAGATAAGTCTCGCGCAAATCGCGCTCCGACACGACAGCGTTGTAGGAATGTCTGTTGAATTCGGGGCCGGAATGCACAGCATAATGTTTCGCACAGGCGTGTGTCTTCAGGACATCCGTTCCCTCTCCCTGAAGTCCGTGGACAACTGCGCTTCCGAGAACTGCAGTAAGATACGGATCCTCACCGTAGGTTTCCATGCCGCGTCCCCAGCGCGGATCCCTGAATATATTGATATTCGGAGTCCAGAACGTAATGCCTTCATATCTGTCGATATCCCCTTCACGGGCAGCTATTCTGTACTTGACCCTTGCCTCGTCGCTTACAGCCGTGAAAACCTCAAGCAACAGAGCGTCATCGAATGACGAAGCCATTCCTATGGGCTGCGGGAACACCGTCGCAGACCCGTTGTGCGCCACCCCATGAAGAGCTTCGTTCCACCAGTTGTACTGCTTGATGTCCAACCTCTTGACCGCCTTGGATTCGAACATCAGCAAGGAGGCCTTCTCCTCGAGAGTCAGATTTTTCAGAAGATCTGCAGCCCTGACTTCGGCAGGCAGTGATTTGTTTTGATATTGAGATTCCCCGGTTTGAGCAATGATTGAAAAAGCAGACATAGTCAGAATAATGAAAGTCAAGAAAACCTTTTTCATACGTTCGTTTATTTTCAAATTCCCCGCCGTCCTTTATCGGGGCGACGGGGAATCGTTGATATACACTGTTGTTATTCCTTGCCGTTCTTTTTCTCGGCGGCCATAGTGGCATCGTACATCACGGTTGTACCGATGAAGATTGATGCATACGTTCCGATAACAATACCGAGAATGAGTGCAACTGCAAGTCCGCGTATCACCTCACCGCCGCAGATTGCAATGGCAAGCATTGTAACGAGGGTTGTGAGTGAAGTGTTGATTGTACGTGAAAGGGTTGCGTTCAGAGCGAGGTTCACGTTCTGGGCAAATGCGGCCTTCGGGTGATCCTTCCTGTATTCACGGATACGGTCGAATATAACCACGTTATCGTTGATGGCGTAACCGATGATGGTAAGAATGGCCGCGATGAAGGTCTGGTCAACGTCCAGAGAGAAAGGAAGTATTCCGCTGAACAATGAGAAGAAGCCTATCACGATGATTGCTGTGTGTGCAAGGGATACCACACCGCCGAGACCCCAGGTCCATTTCTTGAATCGGAATGCGATGTATGCGAATATCACAATCAGGGATATGATTACGGCTATGATAGCGTTCCTCTTGATATCATTCGCAATCGTAGGACCTACGGAGTCTGAAGAAATGATACCGTTGGGATTGTTTGCAGTATCCTTGAAGTCATCGAAAGTAATATTCTCTGCATAGAAGCCCTTCAAAGAGTCGAAGAGCAGATGCTCTATCTCTGTGTTGGCCTCATTTGAAGTGTCATCATTCTTGTAGGCTGTGGTTATCTTCACCTGGCTTTCGCCACCGAACTGCTTAACCTCTGCGGCACCGGCTGTCTTCACGTTCTCGTCAGCCTCTGCTGCTGCGGTGAAAGCATCAGTTACGGATGTGCGGACGGCCTCGGTAGATACAGGCTGGTCGAAACGGACCACGTAAGTGCGGCCTCCGGTGAAATCGACACCGTAGGTAAAGCCCTTGGTGAACATTGACACAAGGCATATCACAATCACGATACCTGAGCAGATATAGGCAACCTTGCGCTTTCCGAGGAAGTCGATGTGAGTGTTCTTCAGGAATCCCTTTGTAAGATTGTTCTCGAAAGTGATGTTCTTGCCCGCAGCTGTACGGTCAGCGAAAATCAGACGAGGAATGAATATAGAGGTAAGAACTGAAGTGATGATACCTATAATAAGAGTTGTTGCGAAGCCCTGTACCGGACCGCTGCCGAAGAGGAACAGAACAATACCGGTGAGGAGGGTGGTTATCTGACCGTCGACGATGGCGCTGTAAGCGTTCTTGAAACCGTCATCTACGGCTTTGCCGAGACCCTTGCCGGCATTTATCTCCTCCTTGATGCGTTCATATATGATGACGTTCGCATCCACGGCCATACCCATAGTCAGCACGAGACCGGCGATACCGGGCAAGGTGAGGACGGCGCCGAAGGAAACGAGAGTTCCGAACAGAAGCAGAACGTTGCACAGAAGAGCCACATTGGCCACTGCACCTGCGCCCTGATAGAAGCAGAGCATATAGATGAGCACCAGAAGGAACGCTATCGCAAACGAAATGAGACCCATCCTGATTGACTGTGAACCGAGTGAAGGACCTACGACTGACTCCTGAACGATGGTTGCGGGAGCGGGCAGTTTACCTGATTTCAGTACGTTTGCAAGGTCCTCGGCCTCTTCAAGGGTGAAGTTGCCGGTAATCTGTGAGGAGCCTCCGTTGATCTCACTGTTCACGCGGGGATATGAATAAACCATACCGTCGAGAACGATGGCGATCTGACGACCTATGTTGTCCTTGGTCATACGGGCCCAGATGTTGGCACCCTCGGCATTCATAGTCATTGAAACCTCGGGACGGCTCTGGCCCTGTGCACCATACTGTACGCGGGCGTCGGTAACGCAACCTCCGTCAAGAGGAGCCTTCCCGTCGCGTGATGCGGCCTTGATGGCAACCAATTCATAAACGTTGCCTCCCTGAATATAGGATGAGGGCTTCACGCTCCACATAGGACGGAACTCTGCGGGGAAGAGAGCGGCAATCTGGGGATTACGGAGAATCTTGCCCACTGCTGCCGTATCGGCATAATTTGCATAACCTATGCAGGAACCCTCTGAAGGGCGTCCGTTATATACGTTGGGAGAAAGAACCGCGAAAAGGGGATTTGACTTGCGGTAAGCCTCAAACTCGGAAGCGTCAGCCTTGCTTTCGCTGATTTCCTCTGAAAGGATATCTTCAGCGGCGGAAGCCTCAACAGTCCTGGTCTCTTCGACAACCTGATCCTTGTTGAGCTCTGCGAGCAGTGCATTGGCTTCCTGCAGATAGGGAAGAATCTCACCGTTTTCGTAGCAGGTCCAGAATTCGAGGGATGCTGTACCCTGAAGGAGCTTGCGCACACGCTCGGGCTCCTTCACGCCGGGAAGCTCGACGAGGATACGTCCGCTCTCACCTATCTTCTGGATGTTGGGCTGTGTAACGCCGAAACGGTCGATACGGTTCCTCAATACGTTGAAGGAGTTGCTGATAGCGCTCTCCGCCTCTGCCTGAAGCACTGCGATGACCTCTGCGTCCGTGGTGTTGGCGTTGATTTTGGAGCTCATTTCATAAGTTCCGAAAATCTGTGCGAGAGGCATTCCGTTGGCGGTCTCCTTCCAGGCCTCACCGAAAAGGGTGATGAGGTTTGAACGGCTGTTGACGCTGCGCTCCTTGGCAAGAGCAAGGGCATTTGTGAACTCAGGGCTCTGGTTGTTGTCGGCAAGAGCCTTGATGAGGTCTTCCAACTGCACCTGGAGCATTACGTTCATACCGCCCTTGAGGTCCAGACCAAGGTTGATTTCCTTTGTTTTTACGTCTTTGTAGGTGTATCCGAGGAACACTTTCTCCGATGAGATAGAGTCCAGATACCATCTGCTCTTTTGTTTTGACAACGAGTCAAGGTAGAAAGCACGGTCGCCCTCTGCGATAGCGTTGAATTCAGCGCTTGCTTTCACCTGTTCGGCAACGGCAGCGGCATAATCCTCCGCTTTTTTCTCCTGGTACTTGCTGACAGCTGTGAATGAAAGCTGCCAAATGCTTGCAAGTCCGAACACGACTGCCAAAAATCTGATAAAGCCTTTACTTTGCATGGTTTTTATAGTGTTTGTTATTAATCGTTTATGGCCAATACGGCAATAAGGGGTACAAATTTACTATTTTTTTTACATTATCCAATTATTTGACTATATGGAATGTATGATTATACAGTATTCCGACGGTGGCTGTGACGCCTTTTGTATATGTTGTGTAAAGATGGCTGCCCCCCGCAATGGTAGCCTCCAAGCGCAGGTCGTGGCTGTCCTTTAGCGGGAAATAATAGAATGAGGCACCGCCTGACCAGCATTTGGGAGAAGTCTCCACATCAAGCCACAAGTCCTGCTCGAGGCCCATCCCTATATATTCGTAGCCACCTCTGAGGTTAAGCTCGAATTTGTCGGAAGGAACATACTGCAAGGTCAGAATTGCTCTTGTGCTCTGAGAGAAGAAATCCTTGAAAGAGTTCAGCTTAATCGCGGTATCGCGACGGTTCTGCCACTCCAGACCTATCTTGAACCGGTCCGTGCAGGCTACGCGGGCTCCGAGCGTGAGCAGTTCCATTCCGGAAACGGCATTGCCCTTGCCACCGCAGGTCTGCATCCATCCGTAGGAATTGCTGGTCTCCACAGGGCCGTATTCACCCCTGTAGTTCAGGATATAAGTTCCGAAGCCGCTCTGCCAGGGACGCCAGCCGTTGAGGTTGCCCTCCGGGTCGAAATCATTGAAATTGGTGGCTGACAGGGCCTGGAACATGAAATTGGACTTTTCAGAAGGAGTCGTATAAGTGACTGAGCCTCCCCACTGGTAGCAGGACAGATTCTGCCACAGAAGGCTGGTCATGTCAAAAGTGCATTCCCAGTCATACGGATCGAACTCGAATCCGCCGACCGCCATTACATCCTTGCCGAGACGGAATGTCCAATTGCCGGCGTAGAAATCGAAATAGCAGAAGTCCACCCAGTTGTTCACACTGTAGAATGTATTGCGATAAAGGTCTGGAGTAGCCTTGAACGGTATCTTGTTGGCGTCTGTATTGAGCCAGTGACCCACGAAAGAAAGGGCAACGTGGTCCCCGAAAGTACATTCCAGGTCTGTGTAAAGGACAGAGTTGCCGGAAGTATACTCCGGTTTGGTCCCGTCGAAATAGAAATAGGGGTTGGCATCCAGCCTGCCGATAACACTGAGATCCACGGTAGTCTGGGAAAAAGCGGCACAGCCGAGAAACGCTGCAGCCATGCTGAGAAACAATTTTTTCATTTCTGTTCTATAATAAGGTTAAAGTGTATGTTCAAGACCGTCAGGCGATACCAGAACAGCTCCGACGTCGCTCTTGGCAAGGTGTCCTATTACATCCCAGCTCTGGAAGTCGTGACGGAAACGCTCGTGACATCCTATGGGAATCGTGAAGAGCAGACAGCAGTCGTCGCCTCCTTTCGTTGCGGCCTGGACAGGGTCCAGACCGAGTTCTGATGCCGCATCTATGCTGCCGCCGGCAAAGGGAAGTTTATCCACGTATATTTTGGCCCCAAGGCCGCTGGCCGCGCAAAGTGTCTGTATGGTGCCTTTAAGACCTGACGTGCAGAAGAATCCGAAAGAGGGAACAATCTTCGAGTCAGAAAGGGACTTCAATATGTCCGGAGACAGCTCAGGATGAAGATAAGCCCCCACCAGCTGGCGATATTTCTCCAGCAGCGCAGTCCTTTCCTTTTCCCCGAGAGCCTTGCCCTTGCGCAATATCTGTTCTCCAAGGAAAGCGGCCCCCACATTGTTGGAAATGCATATCAGATCCATAGACTTGGCAATGGGTCTTGCCGCGGCATTCTCCTTGGTGTCCTCTCCCGTTGCACATATACTGATGGACAGACCCGTCAGCGACGGCACAAGCTCGAGAGCGATGTCGCGGTACCCGTATTTCTTTGCCGTTACGCTGATACCTTCCCATATCTGTGCGATTTCGGGATAGTCCAATTTGGAACTCACGCCGATTATGACCTTCATCACGCGTGGAGAGGCCAGATTGCTGAAAAGCTCTCCGGTAACCTTCTGCACCGCCTTGTACCCAAGATGTTTGAAAGGAAAATACGTAAGGTCGAAATCCACTCCTTCCAGCAGAAGGCAGGATGCCGTTATACAGTAACCTGAACTGCATTCGAAGTAAGGATGAGACGATATCTTGAAACCGCTGTTTTCGTACAGCTTGCGTATGGCGCCAGCTGTACCTAATTCTTTAAAACATTCCATTTGTAACCCATTTGTTCCAATGCGTCAGTCAAGTCGGCATTGGGATGAACTGCATATTTGTGTGACCTGTATTCCACTGTATGGCCGGTCACGGGATCCATCATATAAATATCAAGCGGTGTGGTACCTTTGTTTGCTTTCAGAATTTTTACAAGGGAGGAGGAATCATAATCCTTGGATGCCTTGATGAAGAGGACAAACTCCTTCACCCTCTCGTCCATGACATTCCCGAGCAGGGAAACGTTCACTATGCGGAAGGTGTATTCAGCATCTCCCTTCTCCTTCCTGTCCTCGGGCTTGATAAAGTACCTTTCATCTATCTTTCCTTCTATCAGAAGAGAGTTGTGAGGCTGGAAAAATCCTATCAGCTTTTCATATTCCTTCCCGGTAAGCCGGACGCTATAGGAGCCCTCGTAATCCTCAATGACGGCTTCGGCGTAAGGCTTGCCGGTCTTGGACACCTTTCTTTCCACAGAAAGCACATATCCTATCAAGGTGACGGCGCAGGACTTCTTCCTCTCCTGACAGGAAACTATCATATTGGGAATTTCCTGACAGGATGCGGTGGCAAACAAATCTTTTTCCAGACGATATACGTCCAGCGGATGAGAACTCAGATACATTCCCACCAGTTCCTTCTCTATTCTTAGCTGTTCCAGAACATCACCATCTCCCTTCATCGGAGGCATTTCCGGACGTATCGGCTTCATTTCCTCAGCGTCGCCGAACAGGGAGGCTCCGGCATCGAAACTGTCCCTGCTCAGAAGGTCTCCGTAATGCGTAATGGCTTCGATAAAGGTCTCGCCGCCCGGCATAAGCATGGAGTATTGCGAACGCGGGTATCCGAAACTGTCGAATGCTCCTGAATAGAGCAGGTTCTCGAACATGCGCCTGTTGATGAGGCTGTGCATCCTCTCCACAAAGTCATATATGTCAGTGAAAAGTCCGTTCTCTTCCCTTTCTTTCAGCACCGCCTTCACGACATTGTCACCGAAGCCCTTTATGCCGCCGAAGCCGAAACGTATATCCCCTTTCGAATTGACGGTGAAATGACTCTGTGACTCATTTATGTCGGGATTAAGGACCTTGATGTGATGGGCCTTGCAGTCTGCCATTATCTTCTTGATCTCATCCATCTTGGAGAGATTGCAACTGAGGTTGGCTGCCATGAATTCTGCCGTATAATGGCATTTCAGCCATCCTGTCTGATAACTTATCCAGGCGTAGCAGGTGGCGTGGGACTTGTTGAAGGCATATTGGGCGAACTTCTCCCAATCCTTCCATATCTTGTCCAACACCTTTTCCGGATGTCCGTTGGCCATTCCGCCCTTCATGAACTTGTCCTTGAGTGAATTCAGAGTCTCTATCTGCTTTTTGCCCATCGCCTTGCGCAGCTTGTCCGCCTCTCCCTTGGTGAATCCGGCCAGCTTTCTGGACAGAAGCATCACCTGCTCCTGATATACTGTCACGCCGTATGTTTCCTCAAGAAATTCCTCCATCTCCGGCAAATCGTATGAAATCGGAGCGGCACCGAGTTTGCGGTCGACGAAATCGGGTATATAGTCCATAGGTCCGGGGCGATAAAGGGCGTTCATCGCTATCAGGTCCTCGAAACGTTCAGGATGCAACTTCTGCAGCCATTTTTTCATTCCGGGAGACTCGAACTGGAACACGCTGTCCGTATCGCCGTTGCCGTACATCTCGTATGTGGGAGCATCGTCTATGGGTATCTTCTCTACGTCTATCTCTTCGCCGCGCGTCGCCTTGATATTGTTGAGACACTCCTTTATAATACAGAGCGTGTTCAGACCCAGGAAGTCCATCTTCAGCATACCCACATCCTCGATGTAGTGACCGTCATACTGAGAAATCAACACGTCTTCGCCCGTGGCGGAGTCCTTGGCGACAGACAGAGGTATGTAATCCGTAAGGTCGCCGCGACCTATTATGGTAGCGCACGCGTGGACACCCACCTGACGTATGCTGCCTTCGAGCTTCATCGCATATTCGAGAACCTCCTTGCTAAGTTCGGTACCGTTTTTGAGTTCATCGATGAACTCCGGCACCAGACGATAGCAGTCCTTCAAGGTGATTTTCTTGATATCCACTTCCTCCATTCCCTTCTGGAACCACTTCCCGTCCTTTTCATAGGCCTTGAAGCCCTTTTTCAGCTCATCAAGTTCCGGATTGTAGGGATATTCCTTCTCCACACGCTCGCTCAGCCTGTCAGGCACCATCTTGGACAGCCTGTTGGACTCATCTATGCTGAGATTGGATATCCTCGCAACATCTTTGATGGCACTCTTGGCCGCCATTGTTCCGAAGGTTATAACTCTGGAAACATGACTCTTGCTGTATTTGTCCTCGACGTATTTGTGAGCTATCTGCAAGTCCTCGAAATCGACATCGATATCAGGCATGCTGATTCGGTCAGGATTGAGGAAACGCTCGAACAGGAGATTGTATTTTATGGGGTCCAGATTGGTGATGCCGAGACAGTACGCCACGGCGGAACCTGCGGCACTTCCCCTGCCCGGACCGACGAAATAGCCGGCCCCGCGCGATGCGGCGATATAGTCCTGAACGATAAGGAAATAATCGGGAAAACCCATTCGGCAGATTGTCTTGAGCTCGAATTCAAGCCTCTCGGCCTGTTCCTCCGTCAACTCACTGCCATACCTTTCTTCCGCACCTTTATACGTGATGTGGCACAGATATGCCACTGAATTGCAGAACTCATCACCCCTGTAAACCTTGTCGGTCACATTCCCCTCCTTGTCCTTCTTTATATCATAACGCCCCTCTTCTATGATAGCGTCATATTTGGCCAGATAGCTGTCGATGTCCTTCATGAAATCAGGATCGATTTCAAATTTCGGAAGCACATGATCCCTGTCAATGGAATAATTCTCGATTTTCGAAACGATCTCCTCCGTATTGTCTATGGCCTCGGGATGGTCCGGGAACAGGGCGCGCATCTCCTCCTCGCTCTTGAAATACTCCTGTTGGGTATATCTCATACGCTTGGGGTCGTCAACCAGGGAGTTTGTCGTAATGCATATCAACCTGTCGTGCGCCGGGCCGTCCTCCTTAAATATGAAATGCGAGTCATTCGTCGCAACGGTTTTGACGCCCATCTCTTCGGCAAGAGAGAAAACGGCTTCATTCACCTTCAGCTGCTGCTCATAAACCTCCATTGACAACCCCGGAATCTCCGTTTTGTGGAGCATCACTTCCAGATAGTAATCATCCCCGAAAATCCTCCTATGCCAGTTTATCGCTTCCCGCGCACCATCCAGATTCCCGGCCATAATGTTCTGCGGAATCTCTCCGGCAAGACAGGCGGAACAGCAAATCAGGTTGTCGTGATACTTCTCAAGTATCTCGTGGGAAACTCTGGGCTTTCCGTAATACATACCCTCCATATGGCCTTCGGACACAATCTTCATAAGATTCCTGTATCCTTCATAGTTCTTTGCCAAAAGAATGAGATGGTAGTATTTCCTATGCTCCGTATCGTGCAGGTGATGGTCATAATGCCTGGTCACATACACTTCACAGCCTATTATGGGCTTCACCGACGGATGTTTTTTTGCTTCTGTCATAAACACCTTCACGCCGAACATATTGCCGTGATCGGTAATGGCCAGCGCGTGCATTCCCAGCTGCTCGCAACGCTTGAACAGACCATCTATGGATGAAAGGCCGTCAAGAATCGAGTATTGCGTATGTACGTGAAGGTGCGTGAATGCCATATGATGATGGATTAAAGGTTGCGGAGAAGATTATTGAGGTTGACCTCCTTATCGATGATGGCCTTGAGATCCTCTATCTTTACACGGGTTTGCTCCATAGTATCGCGACGGCGTACGGTAACGCAGCCGTCATTGAGGCTTTCGTGGTCAACGGTAATGCAGAAAGGAGTACCTATGGCATCCTGACGGCGATAGCGTTTGCCTATGGAATCCTTTTCCTCGTACTGGCAGTTGAAATCGTATTTCAGGTCGTCCATAATCTTCTGTGCAAGTTCGGGCAGACCGTCCTTCTTCACCAGAGGAAGCACCGCAGCCTTGACGGGAGCAAGTGCGGGAGGGAAATTGAGCACCACGCGGGTTTCACCGTTTTCAAGCTGCTCCTCCTTATAAGAATGGCTGAGCACGGCAAGAACCATACGGTCCACACCTATTGAGGTCTCTATCACGTAAGGGGTGTAGGACTGATTCTCTTCGGGATCGAAGTATTCTATCTTCTTGCCGCTGAACTTCTGGTGGTTGCCCAAATCGAAGTTGGTACGGCTGTGGATACCCTCAAGCTCCTTGAAACCGAAGGGGAAATTGAATTCGATATCGGTTGCCGCGTTGGCATAGTGAGCCAGTTTCTCGTGGTCGTGGAAGCGGTAGTTCTTCTCGCCCATACCGAGGTTCACGTGCCATTTCATACGGTTCTCCTTCCATTTCTTGAACCAGTCGAGCTCCGTTCCGGGCTTGATGAAGAACTGCATCTCCATCTGCTCGAACTCCTTCATGCGGAACACGAACTGACGGGCCACAATCTCGTTGCGGAAGGCCTTTCCTATCTGCGCTATACCGAAAGGAACTTTCATTCGGCCGGTCTTCTGCACGTTCAAATAGTTGACGAAGATGCCCTGTGCCGTCTCGGGACGCAGATAAAGGACGGCCGTATCCTCATTGGTGTTGCCGAACTGAGTGCTGAACATAAGGTTGAACTGCCTTACTTCGGTCCAGTTGCAGGTGCCGCTGATGGGGCATACCACATTGTTGTCTATGATAATCTGGCGGTATTCCTTGAAGTCGTTGGTCTGCTCTGCGGCAACGTAACGGTTGTGAATCTCATCCCATTTGGCCTGCTCGCGCTTCACGTTGGGGTTTGTGGCACGGAACTGGGCCTCATCGAAGCTGTCACCGAATTTTTTGCGGCCTTTCTCGACCTCCTTGTTTATCTTCTCCTCTATCTTTCCGAGAAGGTCCTCGATGAGAACGTCGGCGCGATAGCGTTTCTTGCTGTCCTTGTTGTCAATGAGGGGATCGTTGAAGGCTCCAACGTGACCGGAAGCCTCCCAGATTCTGGGATGCATGAAAATGCAGCTGTCTATACCCACAATGTTCTCATTGAGGCGCGTCATCGCATTCCACCAGTACTGCTTGATGTTGTTCTTCAGTTCAACACCCATCTGGCCGTAATCGTAAACCGCTGCCAATCCATCATAAATTTCACTTGAAGGAAAGATGAATCCATATTCCTTGCAATGTGCTACCAGAATTTTAAAAAGTTCGTCCTGTGTCATTTCTTTTTTCGTTTTATTTTAATTTCACTTTTTCGTTTCATTGAACATTATTTTCCGCCCTGCCGCAATCTCCCTGAGGGGAATCATCACAAAATCCCTTTCCTGCATACGCGGATGCGGTATCTGCAGAGCCGGAGTATTTATCCTGCGCCGGCCGTACAGTAATATGTCTATATCAATCGGGCGGTCCGAATATATCCTTTCGCCACTGTCATCCCTCTTTATCCCACCGTTCAGCCGGCCAAGGTCCGTCTCAATTTTCTTCAACATTCCCAGCAACCTCTCGGGAGGCACCGTCGTTTCTATTCTTACGCAGCAGTTGAGGAATTTCTCCGGCCCCTTTCCCGATACCTGATTCCATTTACCTTCCGCCTCTGTCTCGACAATGCCAGAAACTGCTTCCACTATGGTGCAGGGCAACTTGTCTATCGCCTCTATGGCCCGCTGCAGGTTATCCCTGCGCTCACCCATATTCGACCCAAGACCGAGATACGCCTTCATCATTACACCACCGCGTCTCTATTCGTCCAAGCCGAGCTCTATCAACGCCTCCTCGCTCATTCTGGACTTGTCCCATATGGGTTCCCACACCAGTTCTATCGCACAGCTGACAACTCCGGGAACGTCGTTCACCGCTGCCCTGACCTGCTCCACAACGTAATCCGCCATTGGGCAGTTGGGGGCGGTCAGCGTCATCTTTATATCCACGCGATGATCCTCATCCACCTTCAGCTCGTATATCAGGCCGAGGTCATAGACGTTCACCGCAATCTCAGGGTCGAACACCTGTCTCAAAGCCCTCACTATATCCCTTTCAAGTTCCATAATCCTTACTCGCCTTTTCCGGCATTTTCGGCTGCCAACGCCCTTATCGTCCCTATCATCGACACCAAGCCGCCGGCCCGTGTCGGAGAAAGGTTCTCGCGAAGCCCTATTTTCTCCACTACGGAGAAATCTGAAGAGAGTATTTCTTCAGGAGTGGCTCCGCTGTATATGCCCACAAGCAGGGAAATGATTCCCTTGGTGATGATGGCATCACTGTCAGCCTTGAACCATATACGTCCGTCTCGATATTCAAGCAACAACCAAACCCTTGACTGACAACCCTTTATCAATCTATTATCCGTCTTCTCGGACTCTGGATAGTCTTCCAGCGACTTGCCGAGCTCTATGATGTACTCGTACTTGTCAAGCCAGTCTTCGTATATTGCGAAGTCCTCTATGACCTGCTGTTCCTTTTCCTTTACGCTCATTTCAACATCCGTATCGCCCTGTTCAGGCATTCAACGAAATATTCCGCTTCCTGCAAGGTATTGTAAGGCATAAGTGATGCCCGCACCATACCGGCCACCCCGAAATGGTTCATCAGCGGTTCTGCGCACATCTGTCCGCTGCGCACCGCCACACCCATCTTGTCCAGGAGAATCGCAAGGTCCTCGTGATGCACGCCCTCGACGGTAAAGGAGAATACCGGCAGTTTGCATTCCATAGGGACGTCACCTACAGTTCCATACATCGTCAATCCTGGAATTGCCGTCAGAGCATTGTACAGCCATGCTTTTGTGGTTTCAAATTCGGCCCGGAGCTCCTTGTCGGCAACCACGGACTCCATCAGCTCGAGGGCCGGCTTCAACGCTGCAACACTGTTGAAATTCTGTGTACCTGCCTCGAACTTGTACGGCAAGGCGGCAAAATCAGTATGTTCCAGCAACACCGTTCCCACCATCTCGCCGCCGGACATGAACGGAGGCATCTCCTCCAGGTATTTCCATTTGCCATAGAGAACGCCTACTCCGGTGGGCCCGAACAGCTTATGAGCCGAAAAAGCGTAGAAGTCACAATCCATATCCTGCACGTCAACCGCCTGATGCGCGGCTCCCTGCGCACCGTCAACAAGTACCGGAACCCCGTGCGCATGGCATACGGAAGCGAATTCCCTGACTGGATTGACTATGCCCAGAACATTGGAGGCGTGACCTATGCATACAAGCCTTGTAGATGCGCCTATCAGCGAATCCAGCTCGGATAGGTCGTACAAACCGTCATCACCCATAGGCAGATATACGACCTTGGCACCCTTGCGCTTTGCCGCAAGTTGCCAGGGCACGAAGTTGGAATGGTGCTCCGCCTCCCCAACAATAATCTCGTCACCTGCCTTCACATATCTTTCCGTGAAGGAATATGCCACCAGGTTTATGGCCGCCGTCGTCCCGGAAGTGAATATTATCTCCTCCTTCGAAGCGGCGTTCAGGAATCTGCGGGCCGTTTCACGGGAATCCTCATACGCGCCCGTAGCTATGGACGAAAGCGTATGAACGGCCCTGTGGATATTTGCGTTGCCGTGCAGGCACATCTGCGACATCCTGTCCACAACGGCTGCAGGACGCTGAGAAGTGGCGGCGTTGTCGAGATAGACCAAGGGCATCCCGTTGACCTCCGTTCCACATAATATCGGGAACAATTCTATGAATTGTTGCGTGCGCATAATAAGTCTGCAAAGTTAAGTAAATTTGATTATATTTGCGAATACAAAAACGCAATTATGGTAGACTACATAACCGGAACCATCACCGAACTCACTCCAACTGAGGTTGTAATAGAAAACGGGGGCATAGGATACATTGCACTGATATCGCTGCAAACATACTCCCAATTGGATCACCGCAACAACGCAAAAGTGTTCATACACCATATCCTGCGAGAGGATGAAGAACTTTATTACGGTTTCGCAACCAAGGATGAAAGGGAGTTGTTC
Source organism: Candidatus Cryptobacteroides sp. (assembly GCA_045597605.1). Classification (GTDB taxonomy): domain Bacteria; phylum Bacteroidota; class Bacteroidia; order Bacteroidales; family UBA932; genus Cryptobacteroides. Next base: position 56,060 of record JAZLKN010000040.1, read on the forward strand.
AGACTGCTGATAGGTGTTTCCGGGGTAGGCGCCGCGACCGCCAGGATGATGCTGTCGTCCCTAACCTGCGACGAGATTCGCGGAGCCATCATAGGCGAGGACGTAAACAAGATCAAATCCGTCAAGGGTATCGGTCTGAAGAGTGCCCAGCGCCTCATCATCGAACTTAAAGACAAGATTACCAAAGGAGCCGGCGCGGAAAGCACGGCCATATTCGCCGCTCAGAGCGAAGTTTCAGAAGAAGCCGTCACCGCCCTCGTAATGCTCGGCTTCACCAAGGCCGCAGTGGGCAAAGCGGTATCCGCAGTCTTGAAGAAAGACCCTTCGGCTCCGGTCGAATCCATCATCAAACAGGCTCTGCAGATGCTCTAATCACTGGAATCGGTTAAGAACCGATATCAGATAAGTTCCGGACTTCTTTGTGCATGTTTGGTGTGCCAGGACCAGCCAGGACGGGCATTTGCACACGGAATAGCCTTCGGAATGACTCCGAGGCCCCCATTGGTGAGAAAAACAGGCTTTTTATCACAGTCTCCACTGCCTCCAGTCGGAAGCTTCAGCGGAAGGTGAGGCGGAAGGAGTCTGTTTTCGGCCGTTGCTGATGACGCTTTCCTTGTTGACCTCGGAGCTGAGGTAGTCCGCAAGTTCTCCGAGAGACACTTTCCCGGAGGTCATCTGGAGTTTCTTCAACAGGTAGTAGGTGAAGAGTCCGTGGGCTTTCTCCTTGTAAGGGTAGGCCGTCTCGTCTCCCTGAGCGGCGGTGAGAACGACCATTCTCCCCGGAACCTCATCCATCTTGACATTCAGACGCACACCACGTGCCGACGCGAGCATGCCTTCACCTCTTTCGCTTCCGGAAAAACACGCATCCATCAGCACAGTGACGCGCCTCGCCCCTGTCGATTTCAGACTGTTATATAGAGAAGATGTCTTTATGCAGGTCTCCAGCATCGAACCCTCGCTGTCCACAGGCAGCAGATACGCATCTCTCGTTTTCTCGTCCGGCAGGCCGTGTCCTGCGTAGTAGAATATCACGTCCAAATCGCCACCGAGTGCTTCAGAGATTTCCTGGATACGGATAAGTGCCTTCTTCATATTTCCGAACGTGGCATTCTTGTACAGAAGTATGTTTTTCTCCGGAATGCCTAGTGTCAGGTTGCAGTATTTCGAGAACACAGTCCCGTCATTGATGGCATAATCCACGTTGGAAGCATATTGGTACTGCTCGTTCGCGACAATAACGGCAAAGGTCTTGTCGGCGGTCCGGCTGCCGCGTGGAATATTGACGTCAACGTCGGAAACGGAAGTGTTGTCCCCGCCTACCGACGCAATGCGACTGCCAATGTTCTGCTCCGCTGGGGAAGCGACATTTCCGCCTGCAGAGGCGAGACCCAAATCTATTGGAGCGAAGTTGAACTCGGTTCTGGTGGTGGCGTATTCGACTTCATCCTGATTGGTGTACTTGTAGAAAGGGCCGTTATTTGCTCCTATGGTCAGTGATGCCAGAGTTACGTTATTGCCGTTGACTGAATATTCCGGAGTCTTGGTGAAGGATTCCCACTGCTCCTTGAAAGACTTTGCGTCGGACATAGGCACCTTGAGGAAGGCTCTCCCGAATTTGTTTCCTTCCACAAGATAGGTCTCGTTGTCGGCATCATAATCCCCAAGAGTGAACTCATTGTCATTCATATAGATATTTACGGCCTCCGACATATACTCCCGGGCTTTCGCCTCACGGCTCTTCTGGGTCACGCGGGCCTGCCAGTCCGCTGTCTTTTCGAATTCCCCTTTCTCCTGCCATCCGTTGACCCTGTTCTCGACATATGTCTTGATGAAGGGGGCCATAAGGGCATTGGCAAGAAATATCTGCTCGAGGTTATCTCCATCTATCTCTTCCTTGTTTGCATACGCCGTATATGCACGAAGACCCTTAGGGTAGAATAACTTTCCCTTGAAACCTTTGAACGGGTCCCCAATAAAGGTGATGTCAGGATTGGTTAAAGTTACCGAACAGTCACATCCACCAAAGGCACCTTTTCCAATACTTGTCACAGATCCGGGAATAAATACTGAAGTTAAAGAACTATAGCCCTCAATGGACCAAAAAGCGTCTTTCCCAATACTTGTCACAGAATTGGGAATGACGACTGAAGTTAATTCATAGCAACAAGCGAAGGCGGCATTTCCAATACTTGTCACAGAAGTGGGGATAACAACTGAAGTTAATTTATAACAATTCCAAAAGGCGTAACTTTCAATGCTGGTTACGGAATTGGGAATGACGACTGAAGTTAAAACACTCTGCCTGAAGGCTTCTTCTCCAATACTTGCCACAGTATATCCTTCTACTTTTGAAGGGATTTTTACAGTTCCGCTCAATTGTTTTTTAAAACCGCAAACCTCACAGGTCATATTCTTTTTTGAAGTTACCTTATATTTGATATCCTGAAAAAAGAAAGTCTGTGCCGACAGAGGCATTGCCGTGAGCACAAGCAAAAGGGGAAGCAAGAATTTTTTCATACACAAGCAATATTATGGAAATATCCTCTGCAAGGTACGAAAAAATTATTAATCTTGGATGTCAATATAATGTTCCGAACTTGATTTCCTTACGGAATTGCTCCGCAGGGACCGCGGCGGTGCGCCAGTGAGACTGCCTGAAAGATTTTTGGAAAGCCGGGAGCCGTTACGACGAGTGACGGGACCGGAAGGTTCCGAAAAATTTCAGGCTGCGAGCCAGCACCGCAGAAACATCGGCGTGAAAATCGTGGCAACCCTGTCGCTTGTGGAGATGTAAAATTCCGAAGCAATTGTTTTCAAAAACGCAAATAAGCGATGATTATTTGCTCTGAAAAGTGCCTGTGTCACTTCGGGGACCTTATACCCTTTTCCAGGTCTCTGAAGTGACACAGGCACTTTTACACACCGAGGAGGCAGCGTGAAAGTTGTATCCTAAATCGGATAAAGCTCAGCGGAAACGTAAGATATCAGGTCGAGAGGGTTAATCTTAAGTTGGAGACCGCGGATTCCCGCACTGATGAAGATATAATCGTACAGGAGACAGCTTTCGTGAATGAATGTCGGAAACGGCTTTTTCATCCCTATCGGAGAACATCCGCCGCGGATATATCCGGTAACGGGAAGAAGCTCTTTCATATGCAGCATCTCGCAATTCTTATTACCGGAAATCTTTGCTGCAACTTTAAGATCAACCTCAAAATCTCCGGGAATAACACAGACGAAAAAGCCGGTTTTGTCACCTCTCAGAACAAGGGTCTTGAAAACCTGGTCAATATTCTCCCCCAGTTCGGCAGCAACGTGCTGGGCGGAAAGGTCGTCCTCAGTGAAAGCGTATGGAATCAGTTCATACCGGATTCCGGCAGCATCCAAAAGCCTTGCTACGTTGGTTTTCTGTATCTTCTCCATGGTCCAGAAACAACACTTATCTACCGAAATAAACCAGAAGAACGGAAATATCCGACGGAGAAACACCGGAGATTCTCGAAGCCTCGGCAATGGTGCGAGGCTGGTACTTCATTAACTTCTGACGGCACTCTATACTCAAAGATTCTACCTTACCGAAATCGAAACCGTCAGGTATCAGGAGGTTGTTGAGTTTGGAAATCTTATCGGCAATACGCTGTTCCCTCTCTATATAACCTGAATACTTTATACTTATTTCAGCATCTTGCAACAGCTCTCCCCTACAATTGTCTCGTATAATTTCTGGCATATCCACGCCTTCTCGTATCGCACTCAAAGGATACTGACAGTTGGAACGAAGGAGTAATTGTGCCACGTGGAACGAAGAAGCAGGAACGGCGTCAAAATAAGTATCATCAAAATTTTTAAAAGAAAGTGTCTCCTTGTAATTTTCACAAATATTATCAAACACCCCCAACGCATTCTGTACAGAAGAGTCTATATTAAAATCAAATTTCTCAAAAGTTCCACGTGGAACAGAGTCGAAAACAGAAGATAATTCTACAGATGGTCGCATAACAAGAGATGATATCCTGGTTTTTGAATCCACCTCTGCACTTCCGACAAATGAAAGATAAGGATTAATTGATTCTGGCTTAACGGAAACAGCATCAGCAAACTCCCCTATCTTGGAAATTTCATCATACTTCCTGGAGGTATAGGAATATCTGAATTCATCTGCTAGGCCGATATTGTGTGACAGCTCCGTCAGCCTGTAATCCGCATTATCCTGACGTAGCAATATCCTATATTCCGCTCTTGACGTAAACATTCTATATGGCTCATCAACACCTTTAAGGATAAGGTCATCAATAAGAACACCGATATAAGCCTGATTCCTGTCAAGTACAAAAGGAGCCTTCCCGTTAATCCACAGATGGGCATTAATACCGGCCATCAAGCCCTGTGCAGCAGCTTCTTCATATCCTGTCGTTCCATTGATTTGTCCTGCAAAATACAATCCTTCCAAGCCCTTTACAGCCAAACTGTGATCAAGTTGGGTAGGATCGAAATAATCATATTCAACGGCATAAGCCGGGCGAAAAACCCTGACATTCTCAAGACCTGGAATAGCATGTAATGCCTCCATCTGCACGTCGAGCGGTAGTGAAGAAGAGAATCCCTGGAGATAATATTCGCCTGTCATCCTCCCTTCCGGTTCAAGGAAAAGTTGATGAGAATCCTTGTCGGCGAATGTTCTCAACTTATCCTCTATGGACGGACAATATCTGGGTCCTATACCTTGTATCATTCCGGTAAACAATGGAGAATCCTTGAACCCTGTTCTCAGAATATCGTGAACTTTGGAATTGGTATGAACGATATAGCAGGGCATCTGCGGAGTTCCATTCTGCACTGTAGATAAAAAAGGCAGATAGGAGAATTTTTCAGGATTCACATCCCCTTCCTGAACAGGCAGGGAAGAAACGTCGATTGAAGATATGTCTATTCTCGGAGGAGTACCTGTCTTCATCCTCGCCGTTGATAAACCCATTTCAACGAGTCGTTCAGTCAATCCGTAACTGGCCTGCTCCCCTATCCTTCCGCCTGGAAAAGAATTTCTTCCGATGAACATTTTGCCTGAAAGAAAGGTTCCGGCAGTAAGAATAACCGCTTTAGATTTGAAAATTGCCCCTGTAAGAGTACGGACACCGCAAATTTTACGATTCTCAAAGAGAAAATCGACGGCAGAGTCTTGGTAAACATCTGATTTATAATTACTTTCAATAATTTTTCGCCATGCGAGAGAATATTGGATTTTATCACATTGCGCACGAGGACTCCACATTGCCGGACCTTTTGAACGGTTCAGCATCCTGAACTGAAGAGTCGATGCATCGGTAACAATACCCGAGTATCCGCCAAGGGCGTCAACCTCCCTTATTATCTGTCCCTTGGCTATTCCTCCGACAGCAGGGTTGCAGGACATCTGCGCGAGCCTGTTCATATCCATCGTTATGAGCAGAACGGATGAGCCGAGATTGGCTGCAGCCATAGCCGCTTCACAACCGGCATGACCTCCACCAACAACTATTATATCATATTCATTTTTCATATCAGTTCACGAAGGGAAAGATAATAATCCTCTTTCTGGCGCATTTGTTTCTGCTGCGCCTTTGTATGATCTTCATAGCCTATCAGATGAAGCAAACCGTGAACAATCACTCGGTTGAGTTCGTTGTTGAAATCCGTGCCATACTGTATGGAATTTTCGCCCACAGAGTCAACGCTTATGAAAAGATCTCCTGAAAGTTTGTCTCCTTCGCAATAATCGAAGGTTATGATATCAGTGAAATAATCGTGAGAAAGAAAACGCTGGTTTATATCCAATATATAGTTGTCGGAACAAAAAATTATGTTGATATCTCCCAGCCTTCTTATCTCGCTCTCGGCAACAAGTTTGAGCCACTCGCTATTCTTAACTTTCCCTTTGAACAAAAAGTCGGTTTCTTCGAAGAAATATGATACCATAACATCTTAATTTTGCACAAATTTACAACTAATAAATCGAAATGTTTGATAAGAAATAAATTATTTCTATCTTTGGAAACAATTTAGAGGAAGTAATTATGGAAGTAAAAAAATCAGACAAGGCCAATCTTGAAAAGAAAAAACTTCTTTTCTTTGAAATTGGTATGGTTATCTCTCTCCTGATTGTCTTTATCGCATTCGAGTGGACAACAAAGGAGACAAATTACGATACACTTGTCGACACAACTCAAATGATTGATGAGGAGGAAATTATCAATATTGACCAGAACACTCCTCCCCCGCCGCCTCCCGCAGCAGAAATTCCCGTATTGTCAGACCAGATTGATATCGTTGATGATGATATCAAGGTTGATGATATGATTATCAATACAGAGGATGATGCTAATACAGGCGTTGAAATCATGGACTATGTTGCTGAAGTTCAAGAAGAGGTTGTCGAAGAGGAAGCCATTCCCTTCCAGCTCGTGGAAGTTCAGCCTTCATTCAACGGCGGTGGCCCCAATGAGTTCACAAAATGGGTTAACCAGCGTCTGGTATATCCTGAAATCGCGAAGGAAAACGGAGTTCAGGGTCGTGTTACACTTCAGTTTACAGTAGAGAAAGATGGTAGCGTTACCAACGTGAAGGTTCTACGTGGTGTGGATTCATCTCTTGATAAAGAAGCCGTCAGAGTAGTTTCCTCTTCACCCAAATGGAAACCCGGTAAGCAGCGTGACCGTGCTGTGAAAGTTACCTATACCTTCCCTGTAATCTTCCAGCTTCGCTAATTGACAACGAAATATATAGAAAAAGCAGTATTTGTCGGGGTGATTCGCAATGGCGATGATCCCCGACAAATTGCTGAATATATGGATGAGCTGGAGTTTCTTGCCGAAACCGCCGGCGCGGAAGGCAAAAAAAGGTTCATCCAGAAACTTGACAAACCTGACAGCAGAAGTTACATTCACAGCGGAAAACTACAGGAAATCAAGGAATACTGCATCGAGAACGAAATTGATGTAGTAATTTTTGACGACGAACTCAGTCCGACCCAGTCCAGAAACATTGAAAAGGAACTCGGAATAAGAATTCTGGACAGAACCAACCTGATTCTTGATATCTTTGCCCAACGTGCCAAGACCGCGTACGCCAAAATGCAAGTAGAACTGGCTCAGTATCAATATCTTCTACCACGTCTTGCAGGTATGTGGACACACCTTGAGAGGCAGAAGGGAGGTATAGGAATGAGGGGACCGGGTGAAACCCAGATTGAAACCGACCGTCGGATCATCAACACAAGAATAAGCAAACTGAAGGAAGACCTCAAGAAGGTGGACCGACAGATGGCATCACAGAGGGGAAACAGAGGTTCATTGGTACGTATAAGCCTTGTAGGATACACCAATGTAGGTAAAAGCACTCTGATGAATCTGCTGGCAAAAAGCGAAGTTTTCGCCGAAAACAAACTTTTTGCAACTCTTGACACCACAGTACGTAAGGTGGTAATAGAGAATGTACCTTTCCTGCTCAGCGATACAGTAGGATTTATCCGTAAACTGCCCACACAGTTGGTAGAAGCATTCAAGAGTACACTTGATGAGGTTAGGGAAGCGGATATACTTATGCATGTCGTGGATATATCGCACCCTAATTTTGAGGATCAGATACGTGTAGTAAATCAGACACTTATGGATATAAAGGCCACGAACAAGCCTGTATTCCTCGTTTTCAACAAAATTGACTCATACACCTATGAGCCTTATGATGAGTTCTCCCTGACACCAAAATCCAAGGAAAACTACACTTTGGAAGAATTCAAGAATTCATGGATAGCAAAGGAGAATACCCCGTGCATCTTCATAAGTGCAAAACAAAAGACCGGAATCGACAAATTACGTTCCGATCTTTATAAAATGGTAGCGGAAATTCACGCTGGAAGGTATCCCTTCGATAATTTCCTTTATTAGTCTTTCAGTTTGGCGCAGAGGAATTCGCGGTTCAGGCGGGCTATGTGAGATACAGTGATATGCTTGGGACATTCCATCTCACAGGCACGGGTGTTTGTGCAGGCTCCGAATCCGAGCTCATCCATCTTATAAACCATAGCCTTTGCGCGCTTTGCGGCCTCAACGCGTCCCTGAGGAAGCAGAGCGAGTGAGGATACTCTGGCTGCCACGAAAAGCATAGCGGAACCGTTCTTACAGGTTGCAACGCAGGCACCGCACCCGATACATGCTGCACCGTCCATACTCTCATCAGCCTTTTCCTTGGGAATAAGTATTGAATTGGCATCCGGAACACCGCCGGTACCTACTGAAATGAAGCCTCCAGCCTGAAGTATCTTGTCAAATGCTCCACGGTCCACAACCAAATCCTTGATTACAGGGAAACCCTTACTTCTCCAAGGCTCGATGGTAATTGTAGCACCCTCGTCGAATTTGCGCATATGAAGCTGACAGGTCGTAACCTCATCGTCCGGACCGTGTGCACGGCCGTCAATGTAAAGTGAGCAGGCTCCGCATATACCTTCACGGCAATCGTGGTCGAATGAAACGGGACCGCTGCTCTGGCAACCTTTCTCTACAGCTATAGGGTCAATTCCTTCCTGGATAAGCTGCTCGTTGAGTATATCCAGCATTTCGAGGAAAGAAGAACCCTGCGAGATATTGTGTACCTTATAAGTCTCGAAATGTCCCTTTTCCTTAGGACCTTTCTGTCTCCAAACTTTAAGGGTTATTTCTTTAAGTATCTTATCCATATCAGTCTTTGTAATTACGTGTTACTACATGTATATTTTCGTAATTGAGGGGTTCTTTGTGCAACTCGGGAGCAACTCCATCACCCTTGTACTCCCAGGCTGCCACATACATGTAGTTCTGGTCGTCACGCTTGGTCTCGCCATCCTCTGTCTGCATTTCTTCGCGGAAATGTCCTCCACAGGACTCGTTACGGTTGAGCGCATCATAAGCCATCAATTCACCAATTTCAAGAAAATCGGCAAGACGGAGAGCCTTCTCCAATTCCTGATTGAAGGTGGACTGTTCACCGGCAACATATACATTGCTCCAGAATTCCTTCTTCAATTCCTTGATAAGTTCAACAGCCTTCTTCAATCCGGCCTCATTACGTGCCATACCTACGTATTCCCACATTATGTGACCGAGTTCCTTGTGAAGCGAATCAACTGTTCTCTTACCTTTTATTGAGAAAAGTTTATCAATCTTTTCCTGAACAGCCTTCTCAGCCTCGTCGAATTCTGGAGTGTTGACATCTGTCTTAGGCTCTTTGAATTTGGAAGCCAGATAATCTCCTATGGTGTAGGGGAGTATGAAATAACCGTCAGCCAGACCCTGCATAAGAGCAGATGCACCGAGACGGTTTCCGCCGTGGTCGGAGAAGTTGGCTTCACCTATGGCATACAGACCGGGAATTGTTGTCTGGAGATTATAATCAACCCAGAGACCTCCCATAGTGTAATGAATGGCAGGGAAAATCATCATAGGCTCCTTGTAGGGATTGACATTGGTGATTTTCTCGTACATCTGGAAAAGATTGCCGTAGCGGGCCTTGATAACATCCTCTCCAAGACGCTGTATAGCAGACTTAAAGTCGAGGAATACGGCAAGACCAGTCTCATTCACACCATAACCTGCATCACAGCGCTCCTTGGCGGCACGTGAAGCCACGTCACGTGGAACAAGGTTGCCAAATGCGGGATACCTGCGCTCGAGATAGTAATCACGATCCTCCTCGGGAATTTGTGAGGCCTTGATTACGCCTTTGCGGAGTTTTTCGACATCTTCAAGTTTCTTGGGAACCCAGATACGGCCGTCATTGCGCAGAGATTCACTCATAAGAGTAAGTTTGCTTTGCTGTTCGCCGTGAACGGGAATACAAGTGGGATGTATCTGCGCAAAGCAGGGATTTGCAAAATAAGCTCCTTTTCTATATGCTTGCATGGCAGCTGAACCGTTGGAGTTCATTGCATTTGTGGAAAGGAAGTAGGTGTTTCCATAACCGCCGGTAGCGATTACAACTGCATGTGCACCGAATCTCTCGAGTTCACCTGTCACAAGGTTGCGGGCGATTATACCCTTTGCCTGACCGTTGATGACAACGAGGTCGAGCATCTCATGACGGGGATAAGCCTTCACTGTACCGGCTGCAATCTCCTTATTGAGGGATGCATAGGCACCGAGGAGAAGCTGTTGTCCGGTTTGGCCGCGGGCATAGAATGTACGACTTACCTGAACACCACCGAATGAACGGTTTGCAAGATATCCGCCGTACTCACGTGCAAAGGGAATTCCCTGGGCTACACACTGGTCGATGATCGATGCGCTGACCTCTGCGAGACGATAGACATTTGCCTCACGTGCACGGTAGTCACCGCCCTTGATGGTATCATAGAACAGGCGGTATACGGAATCGTTGTCGTTCTGGTAGTTCTTTGCAGCATTGATACCACCCTGTGCGGCGATGGAGTGTGCACGGCGGGGAGTATCGCTGATGCAGAAAATCTTGACATTGTAACCGAGTTCGCCGAGTGAGGCAGCTGCAGATGCACCGCCAAGACCGGTTCCGTCTACGATGATTTCAAGTTTTCTCTTGTTGTTGGGACTGACAAGATGAATTTCTGACTTACGCTTCGTCCATTTCTCAGCCAAAGGTCCGTCAGGAATTTTTGAGATTAATTTATCGGCCATTTTATTACAGTTAAAATTAATTGTCTAAATATTATGCAATTTTAGTCATTTTTGGCGAGAAGAACAATTCTATTGGAATAAACTGTCCTGTTCAGGCTCTTTAATGACTCCGAGATGCCTGTATGAAAGATCAGTCGCGATACGTCCTCTCTGAGTTCTCACTATGAATCCTTCCTTTATAAGGAAAGGTTCATAGACCTCTTCATAGGTACCCTGGTCTTCACCTATCGCTGTAGCTATCGTATTAGCACCGACAGGTCCACCCTTGAAGGTATTGATAATGGTACGGAGTATCCTGTTGTCTATTGCATCAAGACCTCTCTTGTCAATGTTGAGTTTGTCAAGTGCATAGCGCGCTATCTTCAGATCGATATGTCCGTCTCCCATCACCTGGGCGAAATCCCTGACCCTCTTGAGAAGGGCGTTCGCGATACGGGGGGTTCCACGACTCCTGAGGGCAATCTCGGTGGAAGCGTCATCATCTATCCCGATTTTCAATATGCCGGCACTTCTACATACTATTTTCTTAAGTTCTGCGGTGTCATAGTATTCAAGCCCGCAGTTAATGCTGAAACGCTCCCTTAGAGGGGCCGTAAGAAGTCCTGCCCTTGTCGTGGCTCCGACGAGTGTGAAAGGATTGAGAGTAATTCTGACAGACCTTGCACCGGGACCCTTATCAATCATAATATCAATTACATAGTCCTCCATTGCGGAGTAAAGGTACTCCTCTACTTCAGGTGAAAGTCTGTGTATCTCATCAATAAAAAGTACATCTCCGCTCTCGAGCGATGTAAGAAGTCCTGCAAGATCACCGGGCCTGTCAAGCACCGGCCCGGAAGTAATTTTCATGTTAACCCCCATCTCGTTTGCGATGATGTGTGCAAGCGTTGTCTTGCCCAGACCTGGAGGACCATGGAACAGTGTATGGTCCAGAGCTTCGCCCCTCATCTTTGCCGCCTTTATGTATACACGGAGATTGGATACTATTTCTCCCTGGCCGGTGAAATCTTCAAGTTCCTGAGGCCTGATAATTCCTTCTAAATCCTTATCTTTGCCTTCGTTTGCGTTGCGGGGGTCAAAATCCGACATAGAGTCCGTTTTAATCTTTACAATACAAATATAGTTCTTTTATTTGTAAAAGTTGATGCTTATTATTTTGCTGTTGAAATGTTAATAACTCAATTCAGTTATTGATTTTCAAATATTTACAGATATAAGAACAAGTTGATAACGGTGTTGATCCTTCAATTGTAAAGTTGTTGATAAGTACTCCAGAATTTTTATCCACAATTTTGAGTATGTTTTTCAACAGTGTTTTCAACACTATATAAACATAGTTTATGGGACATATGTTGATAAGTTCCGGATCTTGCAGACAACTGCGTGACAGTATATCTTCGGAAAGGAAGATATTCTGCCGTTCATTGTTTCTCTCAGCCAGATGGATGGTATTCAGCCAGGTCGCAGAGAAAGGTCTTCATATGATAATACTTCCGGACAAGGATACGGCGGAATACTGCTGTTCAGATCTTTACAGCCTGATTAGGGGAGATTCTGTTTTCTTCCTTCCTTCATCCGGAAAAAGTGTTGAAAGAAGCAATTACAAATCATCTCTTGGGGTACAGAGAACAGCAGCTGTCGAAAGGATAATTAATGCAGACAGGAATGAGTTATCCGTAATAGTGAGTTATCCTGAAGCACTTGAAGAACTCGTACCTGCAGTAAAGGATATAAAGGAATCCGTGATAAGGATAAGGAAGGGTGATGAAATATCGCATGACGATGTCATTAACACTCTTTCGCAGAAAGGATTTGAAAAAGTTGATTTCGTATCCTCTCCCGGACAGTATGCTATCAGGGGATCAATAATAGACATATTCTCATATTCGCTGAACAATCCGTACAGAATTTCTCTCTGGGGCGACGAGGTCGATAATATAAACATATTCAACTGCAATACCCAGCTTTCCGTGGAAACTGTGGATGAGGCTTCCATCATGTCCGATACCCTGAGTTCCGAGGAGAATGGAAAATGCAGCATTCTTTCCATAATTCCGAACGACTCATTGCTGTGGCTGGATTCCAGTGACATGTACAATGAAAGGGAATTCTTCATTGAGACTGACAGATTCAGGAGAGTTTACTTCGAAGTTCCGGTTTCTGAAAACAATCCGTCCTTCATCCAGTTCTATATTTCTCCGCAACCATCGTTCAACAAGAATTTCGAACTTCTTACAGAAAATATCCGCGGATATATTGAAAAGGGATATGAAGTGTATATCTACGGTGAAAAGGAGTCACAGCTGGACAGGATAATGTCGATACTTTCCCAGAACGGAGGTCTCATTCCAAAATTCGTCAAGGGAAGCAATATTCATAACGGATTCATCGATTCTGAGAACAAGGTGTGCTGCTACTCCGACCATGAAATATTCGACCGTTTTCAGAGGGTGAGCATACGGAGGAGTGTTGAAAAGTCTGAACAGCTTACACTTAATGATCTGAGTTCATTCAACATAGGCGACTATGTAGTCCATATTGACCATGGTGTTGGAGTTTTCGGTGGTCTGGTAAGGATGAGGGATGATATGGGAAGGATGAAGGAGGTTGTAAAACTTACCTATAAGGACGGAGATGTAGTTTTCGTATCCGTCCATTCCCTGAACAAGATATCCCGTTTCCGCTCCAGGGACGGAGAAATGCCGAGAATAAACAAACTCGGTTCAAAAACCTGGGTTACCCTTAAGAACAATGCCAAGTCCAAGGTAAAGGACATAGCGAAGGATCTGATACAGCTGTATGCCAAGAGAAAGGCTTCACGCGGATATGCCTACTCTCCTGATACATATCTGCAGGAAGAACTGGAATCCTCTTTCATGTATGAGGATACTCCGGATCAGGAACTTGCTACAAAGGCTGTGAAGATGGATATGGAGGACAACTGTCCGATGGATCGTCTCGTATGTGGGGATGTTGGTTTCGGAAAGACAGAAATTGCGGTTCGTGCTGCTTTCAAGGCGGTGTGTGACAGCAAGCAGGTTGCGGTTCTCGTGCCGACTACCATACTTGCACTCCAGCATTTCAATACATTCAGGTCCAGGCTTGCAGACCTGCCATGTACAATAGATTATGTGAGCCGCCTCCGTACGGCCAAGGAGATAGGTGAAATAAAGAAACGTCTAAGTGCGGGAACCATAGATATACTGATAGGGACTCACAAGATACTCGGTGAAGGATTCGATTTCAAGGACCTTGGTCTGCTGATAATAGATGAGGAACAGAAGTTCGGAGTCAGCGCGAAGGAAAAACTGCGTCAACTGCGTTCGGAAGTGGACACCCTTACCCTTACTGCTACCCCTATTCCGAGAACCCTTCAGTTCTCACTGCTCGGAGCCAGGGACCTCAGTATAATAAACACTCCTCCACCTAACAGGATTCCCGTCCAGACCGAGATAATGCTCTTCGACCAGAATGAGATACGCAGCATATTGAATTACGAACTTAATCGTGGCGGACAGATATTCTTCCTTCATAACAAGGTTGAGGAACTTCCTGCCATTCAGGAGATACTCCAGAGACTTGTACCGGACATGAAGATATGTGCAGCGCATGGAAAGATGGAATCCAAGGAACTGGAAAACCGCATGTTGGAGTTCATAAGGGGAGATTATGACATGCTGCTCTGTACTACCATAGTGGAGAACGGACTTGACATACCCAATGCAAACACCATAATAATCAACCAGGCTCAGAACATAGGACTGAGCGACCTGCACCAACTCAGGGGACGTGTGGGACGTTCGAACAGAAAAGCTTTCTGCTATCTGATCGTTCCTCCTATGACAACACTTACCGACGACGCAAGGCGCAGGCTCAAGGCCATAGAGGAGTTCTCGGATCTCGGCAGCGGATTCAACATAGCCATGCAGGACCTCGACATACGTGGTGCAGGTAATCTTCTCGGAGCGGAACAGAGCGGATTCATAACCGATATGGGTTTTGAAACATATCAGAAGATACTCGCGGAAGCCATGGAGGAACTGGGAATGGAAACAGGAATGGTACAGAAGAACAACAGGGGCTCGTTCATAACGGACTGTACCATAGAAACTGACCAGCCTGCCATGATACCGGATGATTACATCGATGTCACATCCGAGAAGATCAGGATATACAAGCAGCTGGATTCGATGAATTCAGAAAAAGAGGTGGAAATGTTCCGGTCCCAGATGGAAGACCGTTTCGGAAAATTCACTCCTGAGGTCGAAAATCTGTTCACGGTAGTCAATATCAGGAATCTCGGATACAGGCTCGGTTTCGAGAAGATTATAATAAAGAACGGGCTCTTCATACTGTTTTTCATAGGAAATCAGATGTCTCCGTATTTCCAGTCGGACACTTTTGCAAGAATACTTCAGAAAGTGGATAGCCATGCAGGCATATTCTCTCTCAAACAGTCTGAAGCCAAGTTGAAAATAGTAGCAAGGGGTATAGATTCAATGCAAAAAGCCCTTCAAACTCTTAAATTGTTACAATAAATCATTAACTTTGTAGGCTTAAATCATTATGTGTGTAATATTTTTACATTTTTATGCATCTATATTCAGGAATGATTTCAGGCACAGAGTTTGATTTGAGGGGGTGATGTTTTGAATAAATGCCAATTTATGATCATGTCAGGAAGACTGTTAATTAAGGTGCTTGTGGCTGCAGTAATGCTGCTGTCAGCTGCTTTTGCCGCTTCTGCACAGACCTATGGAAGTTACAGCCCTTATTCGATATATGGTGTAGGCGACATTATGAATCCCGGAACTGCGGTGAACAGGTCCATGGGTGGCGTCGGTATTGCCATGCGCAACAACCGCATCATCAACCCCGTAAATCCTGCAGCCATAACCGCGAGGGATTCCCTTGCCTTCATGGTTGACTTCTCCCTTTACGAGGATAACAAGATCTTCGCCCAGGGTGACATGAAATCCGCATACAACACCTGTAATATCGGTGATCTCATAATGACTTTCCCCATCTACCGCTCCTCTGCGATGATGGTCGGCATCATGCCTTACAGCAGTACAGGTTTTTCATATGGAAGTCAGATTACCGACCCAGAGACGATTGCCAGGATAGGCAATGCCGGATATACCGCTTCCGGTCAGGGAAGTCTTTATCAGGGTTTCGTAGCCGCCGGAGTAACTTTCTGGAAGAAACTCTCCCTTGGTGTGGAAGGTATATACTACTTCGGTTCCAATACCAAGAAATATTATCAGATAATCAGCGACAATTCATTCAACGAGGCTTCCAACGGCTTTGTCATGAATCTCAACGCCATGTCCGCAAAGTTCGGAGTTCAGTTCGAACAGCGCCTGGGAGTGAAGTCGAAGATAGGTGTAGGTGCGACCTATACGATGGGTACAGGTTTGAACGGATATGTGGAGAATTTCAGGTTCTCTTCAGGTTCCGCAGCATCGGATACATTGAAGTACAACCTTGATACCCTCGCATACAGGAAGGGCGCCGATAAGGTAAGGCTCGCAAGCGAGATAGGTGTAGGTGTTTCATACCGTTATGGAGACAGGTTCAGCGCGGAAATCGATTATTCCAGGTCTGACTGGCGCAAATCGAACATGGACCTTGTCGGAGGATTTGCAGGAAATACTGTTGCAAAGGAAGGATCTTCCGTATTTGCAAGTTCCGTATCCGAGGCTTTCAGGGCAGGTATGGAATTCACCCCCAACCGCAACGATATACGCTACTATTACAAGAAGATAACATACCGCGCAGGAGCCTATTACAAGAAAGATTATTTCACTGTTGACGGGAATGGCATAAAATCTGCTGGTATAACTTTCGGAGCGACTCTCCCGGTCTTCATGTGGTACAACGGACTGACCGTCGGAGTGGAGCTTGGACAAAGAGGATCGATAAAGGACAATATGATAAGGGAGAACTACATCAACTTCTCTTTCGGAGTGAATCTCTTCGACATATGGTTCAGAAAGATGCAGTATGAATAAATAAAAAATCCATTGATATGAAAAAGACATTTTTAGCAATTGTAACCTTCACCCTCCTGTTCGGTACCAATGTTTTCGGACAGGGCAAGTATGGAGCCGACAGTGCTGAGTGCATCAAGTATCTGTCTTACTACAAGGAGTATTTCAAGCAGAAGAGCTATGACGAGGCCATTCCCAACTGGAGGAAGGCTTATGAACTCTGCCCTCCTACGGCAAGCCAGAATCTTATCATAGACGGAACAACTCTCGTAAGAAGGCTCATTTCCAAGAACATCATGAACCCTGTGTACAAGGATGTCCTTGTCGACACCCTTCTCACTCTCCACGACATCCGTGCGGAGTACTATCCCAAGTACGCAGTCACCGCTCTCAACAACAAGGGAACGGATATCAACAACTATGTGAAGAACGATGCGGAGAAGGCTTACAATGGTTATGAGGGTATCATAGCTGCCATCAACGAGAACACGAAGCCCACCATCCTTCTGTTCGACCTCAATTCAGCGATTACCCTCTACCAGAACGGTGTTCTCTCCACCGAGGACATACTCTCCATCTATCAGAGGAACATGGCTATCGTCGAGCAGGCCAAGGCTTCTTCAGAGACCGAGGCAAAGCAGAACGCGAAGGTCAAGGCCGATATCGAGAACATATTCATCTCCAGCAAGGTGGCTTCATGCGATGATCTCATCGCACTGTTCACCCCCAGGTATGAGGCCAATCCCGACGACCTGACTCTCGCTACCAACATCGTCAAGATGATGAGCGTTACAGAGGACTGCATCGACAACGACCTTTATATCGCTGCCGTGACCACCATGGACAAACTCGATCCTTCCGCAAAGTCGGCCAACTTCCTTTACAAGCTCCACGCTTCAAAGGGTAATGACGCAGAAGCCATCAAGTATCTCGAACTCGCAATCGAGCGTGAGAGCGACCCTGCAGTGCTCGGCGGCTACAACCTCGAACTTGCTACCTACTGTTACAAGAACGGCCGCGCCAGCAAGGCTTATGACATCGCAGGCAAGGTTCCCGCTCTCGACGCTTCCCTCGCAGGCAAGGCTTACATGCTCATGGGAACGATATGGGGAGCCACCACATGCGGTGGCGACGAGATTGCAAGGCGCGCACCCTACTGGGTAGCTTGCGATTACATGAACAAGGCAAAGGCTGCCGACGACTCCCTCACCGAGGAGGCCAACAGGCTTATCGGACAGTACAGCAGGTACTTCCCTCAGACTGCAGAGGCATTCATGTATGATGTAACCAACGGTCAGTCTTATACCGTTGTCTGCGGAGGCATGAGGGCAACCACCACCGTGAGAACGGTGAAGTAGTCGCTTGGAACGCAAACCGAATATCCTTATCGTGCTAGCAATCACATCTGTGGTTGCTAGCATTGTCGTTTCTTGTAAAAGTCATCTCCACGAGGCTGAAAACCTCAATCTCAGCGACACACCCATCCAGACCGTGACGGATATGTTCGCAGTGCAGACCCGCAATGGAAAGGTCATCAACAGGATCGAGGCCGAGCTGATGGAAAGTTATGACAACGATTCGGTAAAATATGAACTTTTTCCCCAGGGCCTTTCCGTATACGGTTATACTGATGAAGGGCTGCTCGAGAGTCTGATATTTTCAGACAAGGCCCGCCATACGGCCATGAAGACAGGAGACAGGGAGGAAAAGTGGGAGGCTTTCGGAAACGTCATCGTCCATAACGTGATAAACCGCCAGTCCATGGAGACCGATACCCTGTACTGGGATCAGACGAAGAATGAAATCTATACGGACTGCTACGTGAAGATGTATTCGCCTGACGGCTACATGCAGGGCTACGGCATGCGCTCTGACGACCATGCCAGGAATGCAATTCTGATAAAGCCCTTCAACAGTTTCGGCTATGCGGTGCAGGATACGACCAAGGTTTTGGTTGATTCTGTGAATTTTATTGGACCTTTTCCGAAAAAATAGTTAAATTCGCGCCCTATTATAGATTATAATTAAAAACACATAACACAATGGCGATTCTTCAAACACTTCGCGTCAAACTGGGAGTTGTGATTTCCATAATCATCGCTCTCTCGCTTCTGTCATTCATCATCGACACCAACACGCTGGATTCCGCACTCAGTTCAATGTCAAAAAAGAACGATGTAGGACAGGTTGCAGGAAAGTCCGTATCCTATACCGAGTTCCAGGAGGAGGTTGACAAGTTCACTACCATCAACCAGATCATGACCGGTTCCACCGTACAGGACGAGCAGACCCAGAACCAGATCCGCAATGCTGCATGGCAGGGCTTCATCGACAAGTATCTCTTCATAAAGAACGCAAAGGAAGCAGGCATCACTGTAGGTGAGGATGAACTCATCGACCTTATCAGCGGTGACAATGTATCTCCCATCATCGCCCAGAACCCCATGTTCCAGGACGAGAACGGAGCTTTCTCACTCGAAGCTCTGGATAACTTCCGCACCGCAATGGAGCAGGACCAGACCGGTCAGTACAAAACCTTCTGGAACTATCTCCAGAATACCGTCTATACCCAGCAGTACTATGCAAAGTACGGTTCCCTCTTCTCAAACGGTTCCGTTCTCAACAAGCTCATGGAAGACGCTGCCATTGCCGACAACAACACTACCTTCGACATCGACTATGTCGTAGCGCAGTATCCTTTCACCCAGGATACCACCATCCAGGTTTCCTCTAACGAGATCAAGGCTTACTACGACAACCACAAGAAGAACTACAAGCAGCTCGCAAGCAGGGATATCGAGTACGTCGTATTCGAGGTTGTACCTTCAGAGGCTGACATCGAGGAGGTAAGCACCTCCATGGCAAACCTTGTAGAGGAGTTCGCCACCACTTCCAACGTGAAGAACTTCCTCCTCAAGAACTCCGACAGGTCTTATTCCGAGTACTGGTACAAGGATGACGAGCTCAAGACCGTCAATGCCGAACTCAGCGACTTCGTGAAGGCAAACGCTCCCGGCGCTGTCTCTCCCGTCTTCCGCAGCGGTAACTCCTTCTATTCAGTGAAGGTCCTCGCAGAAGCCCAGATGCCTGATCAGATCCAGGTCAAGATCATGCCTGCTGCAGAGGCTGTAATGAGCGATTCCCTCATCACCGCACTCCGTCTCCTCGAACCCATGCAGATGACCCAGAGCTATCTCATCCCCGGATGCGAGAGCCTCTTCTCCTCAAAGCTCAACACTCCCGAATTCATAAAGACCGCACAGTACGGCACCCTCATCGCAGAGGTTGTCGAGAAGTCCGAGCCCGTTGCAAAGAAGCAGGTCGCCATCTTCGAGAAGACCGCTCTTCCCAGCAAGACCACATATAACGAGTTCTACGCTAAGGCCAACAAGTTCGCAGGCATCACTGCCGGAACCTATGAGGGTTACCTCAAGGCCGTCGATTCTACAAAGGTCTACTCTCATCCTATGAACAATGTTCTCGAGAGCACTGCTTCCTATGGTTCTGTCGACCAGGCCAAGGAGGTTACAAGGTGGATCTACGACAACAAGAAGGGCAAGGCTTCCAACATCATCACCGTCAACACCAACTACTTCTTCGTAGTTGCTCTCAAGGAAATCCACAAGGAAGGCTACACTCCCATCAAGGAGGTCGCTGCCGGAATCCGCGAGAACCTCTATGAGGAGAAACTCTTCGCGAAGGTACTTGACGAGACCAAGGCAAAGGCAGAGGGTCTTACCGACCTCGAGGCTATCGCTGAGGCTGTGGGTGGTTCTGTGATGAACCGCGAAGGCGTCGCATTCGCATCCAACAACGGTCCCATGCTCGAGCCTGCTCTCCTCGGTGCTGCAGCTGCAGCCAAGGACGGTGAGGTCTGCGGTCCTGTAAAGGGTCAGATGGGTGTATACTACTTCACCGTGAAGAACCGCCAGACCGGTTCGTTCTACACTCTTGAGGATGCAAAGAACTTCGAGAAGCAGAAGGCTCAGTATTCTTCACAGATGATTCTCCCCGTAATGATGGAGTCTGCTGACGTGAAGGACAACAGGGCAAGGTTCTTCTAGAAATAAACGGTGATCACAAGCGGATAGTGGTCACTTATGCCGCCGAGATAGCGGGGTCCCGAAAATGTCCGTAGGGGCTTCATTCCGCCGAAGGCAGTATCATGGACAGTGAGCGAAGGGTCGTCGAAGACTTCTTCGCTCACTTCCTTTATACCCCGCGCGAAAAGGCCGTCAATCTTCTCCCATGCTCCATTGTACTTGATCGTACCCTTTTCGCCGTTGTGCCAGAGATCATCGTTGAAGTCCCCGGCGCACAGTACCCTCCGGATACCGCAGGCCTCGAGGGAGTCGCACAGGAACTCCATCCTGTCAATGGCAGCCTTCCGTCGCAATCCGCCTCCGCTTCCCACTTTCGAGGGATGATGGTTCACGAGTATCGCGAGGCTGTCGAATTCAGCCAAGAGAATGTCCCTGGTGGGCAATATGCAGCCGAGACTGTCGTAGATATGTTTCGGGGCGCTGCGCAACGGATGCATGGTTGATTTCCTGTACAGCAGGGCGCAGTCTATTCCTCGATGGTCTGGTGATTCATAGTGGATTATCCTGTAGTCGAGTTTGCGCAGGACAGTACCGTATACCAGCTGCTTGAGGACATAAAGGTTCTCCACCTCCATCAGGGCAACGGCATCCGGCAGCCGGCCATGGAGTTCGCCAGCCATCAGTATGGTCTTCGCTATCCCGTTGCATTTGGAATAGAATTTCTTTGATGTCCAGTGTTTAGCCCCGGCCGGGGTGAATTCACGGTCGGAATCCCCCGTTCCTCCATCTTTCCAGTCGAAGAGATTCTCGACATTCCAGGACATGACAAGAAGGCTGTCAGGCTCGACGCGAGGGGGCAGTGCAAGCAATAGAAGAAGCAGTATCATAGCAGTCAGGTTTTTACAAAGCTACCAAGATTGTCCGAGAAAGCGCTATCTTTTTTATTATATTTGTATCTGTTATTTCAACATCCTATTAAAATGAAAAGATTTCCACTTTATCTTGCATCGGCCATTGTCCTCGTTTCCTGCTGCGGAAAACAGGACAAGGACATCAAGCACCTCCCCTATGCATCCGATTTCGGCCGCATCGATGACGGTGTCCAGGCTTATTTCGAAGACCTCAGGGACATTCATGGAACAGGAGAACTCAATTCCATGATGGTCCTCAAGGATGGAGAGATCCTTGCCGAGCGTTATGACAACTGCTATGGTCCGGATTTCCGCAACATATGCTGGTCTGCGAGCAAGACCTTCACCTCCACCGCAATCGGATTCGCAATCCAGGACGGTCTAGTCAGTCTCGACAGCAAGCTCGTGGATTTCCTAGATCCCGAAGTCCTTCCCGAGACGGTCAGCGACACCCTCGCCGGTCTTACGGTATATGACCTGCTCCGCATGTCTTCAGGATTCAAGATAGACCCTATCGGTGCAACCGGATCCGGAAGGCTCAAGACTCCGAGCAAGACTGTCCTCGAGGCCGGTTTCAAGTTCGCGCCGGGCGAGAAATATGCATATAACAGCCATAACACCTATTTCCTTTCCGTCATTGTAACCAAGGTTACCGGCAAACTCGTCTCCGAGTATCTCAAGGAGAAGATATTCGATGAGATGGGTATACGCAACTACCATTGGGATATCAGCGAGGAAGGTTATGAGATGGGAGGCTGGGGCCTTTACATCACGACCGAAGGACTTGCGAAGATGGGTCAGTTCTATCTCCAGAAGGGAATGTGGAACGGCAGGCAGCTGCTCAACCCCGAATGGTTCGAGGAGGCTATGAAGGCCCAGATCTACCAGAAGGGAGAGTATGTTGCAGGTGACGACAGGGCCTGCGGTTACGGCTTCCAGATGTGGGTGAACAGCGAAGGCGGCGGCGCCCGCTTCGACGGAGCGCACGGGCAGTATGTCATGATCTGCCCCGACAAGAACGCCGTAATAGTCGTGACGGAGAATCTCAACAATACCGATGCAGCAAAGAAGGCAATCTGGAGGGATATCCTGGATGCCATTTAACCTATAGGAATATGTCATTAAAATGCGGAATAGTAGGATTGCCCAATGTAGGCAAGTCCACTCTTTTCAACTGTGTAAGTTCAGGGAAGGCCCAGAGTGCCAATTTTCCTTTCTGTACCATAGAACCCAATCTCGGATCCACCAATGTCCCCGACAAGAGGCTTGAGGTCCTTTCGGACATCTGCAAGCCCCAAAGGACCATACCTGCAACGGTCGACATCGTCGACATCGCAGGTCTCGTCAAGGGAGCCAGCCGCGGCGAGGGTCTCGGCAACCAGTTTCTCGCGAACATACGCGAGTGCGATGCCATACTCCATGTCCTCCGCTGCTTCGATGACGGCAACGTCGTCCATGT